>LDAQ01000001.1 GCA_001028025.1 Faecalicatena fissicatena
AAACTGCGGAAACTCAAGAAAATAAAAAATGGTTAACATTATAAGACGCGTTGTAATTGGCGGACAGGTGTAGTATCATCTAAGCCATAATGATAGTTAGACTGGCAGAGAGTCTGTGTGGAAGAGGGTGATTGCGATGGAAGATGAGGTTCGTAAAATCAACAGACCGGATTGTATTATATCCTATTTTAAAATGGAAAAGCGGACGCTTGCGGCCGTAACGGTATCTGGTATTATTTATGATACAGGAATGATTGCAGGTCCCTGGTTTGAGGGAAAGCTGGCGCAGTATCTGTGCGATATTATAGGCGGTAAACGCATGTTTCAGGACATGGTCATGCTGGCCATGTCCTATGTTGCTGCCATCCTGTTAGTGGAGGGGATGCGCTATGTGAAACGGCTTTATGTAAGACGGTTTGCCAATCATGTAAACCGGGATATGAAGCAGGTGCTGTACCATAATCTGGTGCATAAGGAAAAGCCGGAACTGGACACGGAGGATGTGGGGATTATTCTGACAAAAGCGATTGCAGACGTGGATACCTGCGCGGAAGGGATGCGGAAATTTACGACGGAAGTTTTTGATACCGGCGTCGTTATGATTGCATATCTCACGATGCTCTTGTCTTATGATTGGCGGCTTACGTTAATTTCTGTTCTGTTCCCTCCGATTGCGTACTGGATGGCAGGAATATTAAAAAAGACAGTCTCCAAAAGCGCTGCTGCATATAAGGAGAGTGCAGGCGCACTGAATGGAGCAACACTTGACCGCATATCCAATGCGGTACTCTACCGGGTCTATGGGCAGGAAAAAAACAGGGATGCAGAATATGAGGAACGGCTCCTGGATTATGAGAAGAAAGCGGTGCATGCAAATATCTGGGAAAATGCGATGCAGCCTCTCTATAAAATCATATCCATGATGGGGATTATATTTATTATCTGGTTCGGTGCAAAAAATGTGCTGGGCAGCGGGTGGACATCCTGGGATATTGCTGCATTTTCTACATTTTTATCCTGTTTCACCAGGCTTGCATCTAAATCTTCCAGGGCGGCAAGACTGTTTAACGCAGTACAGAAGGCACAGGTATCATGGATGCGGATTAAGACGTACATGCATGAAATTCCGGAAGAGAAAGAGCCTGGTACAGAACCCTCTGTTTGGCTTGATGTATCGGATCTGAAGTTTGCTTACCCGGATGGGAAAAATATTCTGGAAGGAATTAAGTTTTCTGCACATCCAGGTGAGATTATAGGCGTGACAGGGGCTGTGGCATGCGGAAAGTCAACACTGGGAAAAGTGTTTCTTTGTGAATATCCTTATGAAGGCAGCATAAGGCTGAATGGGAAGGAGCTGACGGATCTTACAGGGGAAGGCAGAAAATTGACCGCCTATATGGGACATGAGCCGGAACTTTTAAGTGCTTCTGTAGAGGAAAATATTCTGCTTGGAGAAACAGGGGATGTCAGTGACTGCCTGAAAGCGGTGTGTATGGATCGTGAAGTATCCGAGATGCCGGAGGGCATTCAAACGATGGTGGGCAACGGCGGAGTCAGGCTTTCCGGTGGGCAGCAGGCAAGGATTGCCCTGGCGCGGACGCTATTTCATAAAAAGCCGGTTATCATACTGGATGACCCGTTTTCAGCAGTGGACAGGAAAACAGAACGTGAGATTATGCACAATTTAAGGCGGATCACTCCGGACAGTATCGTGCTGATTCTGTCCCACAGACTGAATCAGTTTCCTGAGATGGACCAGGTGATCTGGCTTGAAGAGGGAAGAGGCACGGTTTCGGACCATGAGCATTTACTGCATACCAATGCGGAGTATGCTTATCTGTTTCAAATGCAGTGTGAGCAGGGCATGTCCCTGGCCGAGAAGGCGAATGGACAGGCTGAACGCGTGGAAATGCCTGATGATACACAGGATAATAAGTTTCACATTGAAAAGGGGCAGGGCGGGAAGCAAAATCATATTTTTTCGGTTGTTAAATGGATTATAAAAGAACACGGACTTCTATCTTTAGGACTGGTATTTACAGTGGCGGGAACTGTTACAGCGGGAATCCTCCCGCCGCTGTTTCTGGAGCGGATTGTAAACCGGCTGGCAGGAGGTACAGCTGTTGTACCGGGGCTGGCGGCGGCATATTTTCTCCTGCTGGCGGCAGCAGGGATTTTTGATTCGGCGAAAGAAAGTCTGATTACGGTTTTTGGGCAAAAAGTCACCCACGGGCTGCGGAGCGTGATGTGCCGGAGGCTGTCCAAACTGCCCGCCTCTTATCTTATGGATACGGAACCGGGAGTGACAGCATCGCGGTTTGTAAATGATGTAGATACGGTGGAATCATTGTTTACATCCGGGATCATCAGTATGGTTGTGGATATTTGCAAGGTGGTCAGCATTCTGGCCGTCATATTTGTGAAGAGCCGCGGGCTGGGAGTGCTTATGGCTCTGGCCGCTCCGCTTCTATTTTGGGTGACACGTGTATTTCAGAAAAGAATGCTGAGCGCACAGCTGGCTAACAGGGCCGCGGTAGGACGGGTAAACAGCCATGTGCCGGAAACGATCAGGAATATACGGATGATCCATACATTTCACAAGGAAAAATACATGGAAAAGTGTTACGGCAGATATATACTGGAAGGATACCATGCCGTAGAAAAATCTAATTTTTATGATTCCATCTATTCTCCCATTATTATTACGATCAGGACAGCTTTGATTGCAGTAATGATGGTTCTGGCGGCAAAGGGCGGAAATATGCAGCAATTTTTCGGAATGTCTGTTGGAACGGCGGTGGCGGTGATCGCATATGTCAGTAAGGTGTTCGAACCATTGGAGAGCATTGGCATGGAGATTCAGAACATACAGTCTGCCGTAGCGGGAGTATTCCGCATTAACGAATTTCTGAATGAGCCGGGAAGAAGTATACAGAATCATGAAAATGTCATTCTTGATGAAAACAGTCCGGCGGCAGCATTTGATTCGGTAAGCTTCGGGTACGAACGGGAAAGGGAAATTCTGCATCAGTACAGCTTTACGGTTCACCCAGGTGAAAATGTTACCCTGACCGGAAGAACCGGAGTAGGAAAGAGCACGATATTCAAGCTGCTGTTGGGGCTGTACGCCCCGTGGAATGGAAGCATAAACATATACGGGATATCGGCGGAACAGATTCCGGACGTGCAAAAGAGAAAGATTTTTGGTTATGTAGAGCAGACCTTCCGGCTGGTTCCCGGTACTGTGGCAGAGCAGATAAGCCTGAAAGACAGGACGATAGCCCGTGAAGCCATTGAGCAGGCAGTAAAAATGGTGGGAATGCATGAGGCGGTCATGGATCTGGAAAAGGGGTATGATACCCCATGCACCTCCAGCCTGTTTTCAAGGGGGCAGATGCAGCTGCTCTCGATTGCCAGAGCGGTAGTATCCGATCCCAGGATTCTGCTGCTGGATGAAATTACTGCAAATCTGGATTCCGCCACGGAAGAGAATGTGCTGGCAGCTCTCAGGATGGCTTCAGAAAACAGAACGGTTATTTCCATATCCCACAGGCTGTACGAGCAGCGCGGTGGAAGAGAAATATGTCTGTCGGAATAAAGTATACCCAAAGGCACACCGTAATACAGGCCCTGTGGGCGGGGCTGCGGCTAAGCCGCAGAATAATGTATATAAATAACCTGTAGGATGTTTGCAGAAATTTAGCTTTTTCTCCTTTTGTTGTTTTAACAACATACTTAAGTCTGTACCCGCATTATACTGAATTTAGCAGCGAGCGAGTGAGTGATAAATTTAATATCCCGACGGCCAGAATGACCAGGTGGATGTTATATATGATCAAATACACTCGAGAGCAAAAAGAGACTGATCATGTCTCTTGGCATATGTGCTGCCGGGTGAAACAAGGGTAATGGTTTGCTGCTGTCATGCAGCGGGAAGGAGAAAAAAATGTCCTATATTAAAAACATTGACCATGAAACCGTATTATCACTGACGGATCTGGTGAATGCCCAGCCGGGGCAGATTGTCAGTAAAACGCTGGCCCAGAATGATTATGTCAGCGTTACTTTGTTTGCATTTGATAAAGAAGCGGAAATCAGCACTCATGAGTCAAAAGGAGATGCCATGGTGCAGGTATTGGAAGGGGAAGGACGCTTTATAGTAGACGGGCGCGAACACTTCTGCAAAGCCGGTGAAACGCTGATTATGCCGGCAAATAAGCCACATGCTGTTTATGCAGCGGAAGCATTTAAGATGCTTTTGACTGTTGTATTTCCCGAAAAAACAATGTAAAGGAGGATGAAAAATGGATCATCAAATGTTTTGTTTTCAATGTGAACAGACGGCGGGGTGTACTGGATGTACCGGTAAGGCAGGAGTGTGCGGAAAATCTGCTTCATCCGCAAAACTGCAGGATGAACTGACCGGGGCGTTGATCTCCCTGGCAAGAGCCTGCGCAAGTAATCCTAAAACGCAGCAGACAGACCGTCTGATTTTGGAAGGACTGTTTACGACGGTAACCAATGTTAGTTTTAATGATCAGACTCTTCAGAATCTGATCGACCGCATAGAAGAAGAAAAGGGCCGGATTGTGCCCGGATGTGCATCCTGCGGATCCCCGTGCGGTAATACAGAGCGCTATGACATGTCCGGAATCTGGAATGCGGACGAGGACATCCGTTCCCTTAAATCCCTGATTCTGTTTGGTATCCGGGGAATGGCGGCCTATGCCTACCATGCCATGGTTCTGGGATATGAGAACGCGGAAGTGAACGATTTTATGATCAAAGCGCTCTTTGTCCTTGGCGAGGACTGGGGGATGGAGGAACTGCTCCCGGTTGTGATGGAAACGGGCAAAGTGAATCTGACCTGTATGGAATTGCTGGACCGCGCGAATACCGGGGCCTTTGGAATTCCGGAACCCACAAATGTGACTCTGAAAGTAGAAAAGGGCCCGTTTATTGTGATTACCGGTCATGACCTCTGGGATCTGAAACTTCTGCTGGAACAGACGGCGGGGAAAGGGATCAACATTTACACCCACGGAGAAATGCTCCCGGCTCATGCGTATCCGGAATTAAAGAAATATCCTCATCTGAAAGGAAACTTTGGGACAGCATGGCAGAATCAACAGAAAGAGTTTGCGGATATCCCCGCTCCTGTATTGTATACAACCAATTGTCTGATGCCGGTAAAAGAGAGTTATGCGGATAGAGTTTTTACTACAGAAGTTGTATCTTATCCGGAGATGATCCACATTGGCGAGGACAAAGATTTTACACCTGTGATTGATAAAGCGCTGGCTCTGGGCGGTTATCAAGAAGACCGGGAGTTCACCGGGATAAACGGCGGAAAGAGCGTTACGACAGGCTTTGGGCATGGGGCAGTGCTTGGCGTCGCAGGCCAGGTAGTTGAAGCTGTAAAATCCGGTGCTATCCGCCACTTTTTCCTCGTGGGAGGCTGTGACGGTGCGCGTCCGGGACGTAATTATTACACAGAATTTGTAAAGAAGACTCCGGAGGATACCATAATACTGACGCTTGCCTGCGGCAAATACCGGTTTAATGATCTGGATCTGGGAACCATAGGGGGACTTCCAAGATTGATGGATATGGGGCAATGCAACGATGCGTACAGCGCCATTAAGGTTGCGGTGGCTCTGTCAGAGGCTTTTAGCTGTCAGGTCAATGAGCTGCCGCTATCCATGGTACTTTCCTGGTATGAGCAGAAAGCAGTCTGTATTCTGCTGACTCTGCTGCATCTGGGAATTCAGAATATCAAGCTGGGCCCGACGCTGCCGGCGTTCGTGTCTCCTAATATACTGAATTACCTTGTGGAACATTATAATATTGCGCCGATCAGTACCCCTGAGGAGGATCTGAAGGAGATTCTGGGAGAATAAATGGCAGAAAATATATGCACTGTACAGGAAACGAAATAGTGCCATAAGAAAGTTTATTGAAGAAGGGGTCTGACCCCTATGCCAAGGGGGACAGTCCCCTTTGAGGTAACCCCCTTGAGTTTGTTAATAATTATTTCGAAAAAAATACATAATTTGTTAAATTATCCCTCACATAACTATCACATTTAGGCGGTATATTATTAAGTGTAAAGGGACAATAACCTTTTTAGTATAAATTTTCTTTTTCATAATTTTCCTTGGCCGGAAGTGATTCCGGCCTCTCCTTTTGTCTGGGGAAGGTTTCCAATCAGCTTTTGTTTTATAATCTATTCTGATGTTATACGTGCATTAAGCTTCATAAAGGTATATGAGCGACCATGCCTAAATTTTTGGTATTTTTGGTATTTATCTCATTTAGGGATTGTAAAATAATACCAGATGTGCTATATTCAAGATATCAGTAATAATTACTATTATTAAAGGAGGATTAACATGGATATTAAAGCAATGTGGAAAATGAGTTACGGACTTTATATTATCTCTTCAAAAAGCGGGGAAAAAGCCGGAGGCTGCGTGGCAAATACTATGATACAGGTAACCTCAGAGCCGCTGCAGGTTACGGTAACAATTAACAAAGAGAATTATACAGCCAGTCTGATACAGGAGTCCGGATATTTTACAGGAATTGCACTTGCACAGTCAGCCTCCATGGAACTGATCGGGGCGTTTGGCTTCCAGTGCAGTAAAGATACAGATAAATTTGAAGG
This sequence comes from Faecalicatena fissicatena, assembly GCA_001028025.1. Classification (GTDB taxonomy): domain Bacteria; phylum Bacillota; class Clostridia; order Lachnospirales; family Lachnospiraceae; genus Faecalicatena; species Faecalicatena fissicatena_A. The sequence continues at coordinate 6,668 of LDAQ01000001.1, forward strand.
ATTTGAGACAAAAACGGATATAAACGGTATACCTTATGTGTGCAGCCAGGCGGTGGCAAGATTCAGCTGTAAAGTAAAGCAGACTATGGATGCCGGAACACATATCATATTTCTGGCTGAAGTAGTAGATGCAGAAGTACTGAGCGCTGAGGAGCCTATGACATATGCATACTATCACACCGTAAAAAATGGTGTAACGCCTCCAAAAGCATCCAGCTATATTCCGGAACCTGAAAAAGTAAAAGGATACCGCTGTAAGGTCTGCGGATATATTTTAGAATCCGACACCATACCAGAAGATTTTAAATGTCCGATCTGCGGAAGAGGGAAAGAAGAATTAGAGAAGCTGTGAGAATAGAAGACAAGACACCGATAAAAGACGGGAATGTGTTTGTATTGACGTTAACAGAGGGGGATTACTCCTTTTTATAACTATAAAACATTCAATAAATAAAGACCAGACAGGATGCTGCGAGCAAATACCGCAGCATCCTTTTGCATTTCACAATATCCTATGAAATACATAAGCCTTCCGGGCGGAATACATACTGGGGGGAAAGAGGCAGACCCTGGGATAAAATTCGCGCAGGGACAAATTTTATAGGCTAATCTCTTTTATAAAATATTTTTGTGATGAAGGACAGGCTGAATTTTAATTCCTACAAAAATAATATAAAAAACATGAAAAAAATACAAAAACAATTCCTCAAATATATTATAATTTCGGTATGAATTAACAAGGCGCCTATGAATCTTAAAAACAGTGAAATTTTCAGGAGGGTATTAGAATGAATGCAATGGAACGGGTAGTAAAAGCGTTAAATCACGAAGAAGCGGACCGGGTACCGGTTTATCCTATCATCAGCGGAGCATCCAGAAGGCTGACCGGAGTAAATTACAAAGAATGGGCCAATGATGCGCAATTATGCGCGGAGGCTCTGTTAAAAGCCAGAGAAGAGTTTGATCTGGATTGTATCGTTACGTTAATAGATCTTTCCGTTGAATGTGATGCTTGGGGACAGGAACTGATTTACCCGGAAAATGAGGCCGCACATCCCAATTATGATGATTGTGTGATAAAAGACATTGAAGATTATGCAAAGATTAAGAAAGTAGATTACCGCAGTTCAAAGCGTATGATGATGCACATTGATACATGCCGGAAACTGGTGGAAGCTTCTAATGGTGAGTTCCCTGTTGTCGCTTTTGTATTTGGCCCTCTGGGAACGCTGTCCATGCTTCGGAGCCAGCAGGAAATGTATATGGATTTTTACGATGATCCGGAAGCCGTTCATGAGGCGGCAGGCGAGATTAACGAGACACTGAAAGATTACTGCAGGGCGCTGATGGACACAGGCGTAAATGGAATCATGTTTGATACATTGTTTGCTTCAGGATCCATTATGAGTAAGGAAATGTGGGATGAACTGGAGGGGGACCTGGTAGAGGAGCTTGCAGAAGTCGTAAGAGAAAAAAACGGACTGGTGATGATACACAACTGCGGACAGAAAATTTACTTTGATGTTCAGATTGAGAGGATGCAGCCCGCGGCGATCTCCTTCTTATATCCGCCGGATGATTGTAAAGACTTTAAAGAATGTAAAGAAAAATATGGAGAAGTAACAACATTGATCGGATGCGTCACACCGGCCAGCGCAGTGATAGGCACGGACGAAAGCTGGGATCAGGAATGCAGAGATTCTATTGATGCCATGGCAGCCGGCGGCGGATTTATACTGGCAACAGGATGTGAATATCCTGCAAATGCAGACTTTGCAAGGGCACACAGGATGGTAGAGATTGCGAAAGATTATGGCAGATACGAGGAAATTAAATAGGCACGGAGCATTCTTTTAATGACCGCAAGAAAAAAACAAGGATTTCATCAAAGAATTCCAGCGCTTCATATGGTAAAATAGCAGCATAGGAAAATCAGAAGGGAGGAATTGCTTTGCCTAAATCAACACTGCTGAATAGCCGTATGAAAAAATATGCCTATCGTGATGCACAGGAAATTTGTCAGGACATTCCTACTACATTGAATGGTTTACCAATAGATCAGGTCGAAGCAATGCGGGAGCAATACGGAGAAAACCAATTGACCGGCAGAAAAAATGATACCCTGTGGTATCGTTTTCGCCGTGCCTTCATCAATCCATTTACGATCATTCTGTTTGTACTGGCGGTCGTTTCTTTGATCACCGATGTCCTGCTGGTTTCCGATTTCAGCAGAAATATTACGACTGTCGTGATCATCTGTGTCATGATTTTGATTAGCGGTACCATTCGCCTGGCACAGGAGCTACGGGCTAAGAATGCATCTGACCGGTTAGACCGACTGATTCATGCCAACGTAACAGTAAAACGCGGAGGTGTACTGGTCGATATACCGGCAGAAAAGCTTGTGGTAGGCGACCTGGTATTTCTTTCGGCGGGGGACCGTATTCCGGCTGATTTGCGTTTAGTTGAAACTCAGGATTTATTTATCTCTCAGGCCGCGATCACCGGAGAGAGTGCAATTCTGGAAAAAAGCAGCCGTACCAGCTATTACACGGAGCGGCTTCCATTGACACAGCTTGATAACCTTGCCTTTATGGCGACTACGGTTATCAGCGGAAAGGGACGGGGAGTGGTTCTGGCCGTTGGAAAGGACACCCTGTACGGCAATTTTATTCGCCCTGATGTTGAGGAATCTACAACGTTCCAAAAAGGCGCAGGATCGATTGCATGGGTCATGCTGCGGTTTATGGCGGTTCTCGTGCCGGTGGTATTTCTGGTCTCAGGCATTACCAAGGGAAACTGGGTAGATTCTTTTGTATTTGCCCTTTCTGTTGCAGTGGGGCTGACACCGGAAATGCTGCCGATGGTTATTACAGCTTGCCTTGCAAAGGGCAGCATTTCCCTTTCAAAAAAACAGACGATTGTAAAGAACATCAATGCAATGCAGGGGTTTGGCAGCATGGATGTTCTTTGTATGGATAAGACGGGGACGCTCACAAACGAAAGCATTCTATTGGAATATTACATGGATGTACTCGGAAACGAAGATACAAAAACGCTGCAGTTTGCCTATCTGAACAGTCTCTATCATTCTGGCGTCCGTAATCCTATCGACAATGCAATTCTGGACTGCCGCACCATGCCGGGGCAGGAGAATGTCTACAGCACATTGGCTGCGGATTATCAAAAAGCCGATGAAATACCTTTTGATTACAACCGTAAGTTCGTAAGCATCCTGGTTGCCGATGCGGACGGCGACCATGAACTGATTGTCAAGGGTGATATCGGACAGGTGTTTTCACGCTGCAGTTTTGTGGAATATCAGGGAACTGTTTTTTCTGCGGGCAGCGATGGTTTTGAAAACGTAACTTCCATTGTAGATGAGATGCTGGAAGATGGCATGAAGGTGATCGCCGTTGCACACAAAAGTCTTGGAGCACAGTGCAGCCTAACTTTGGCCGATGAAAGCGATTTGATTTTAACTGGTTATCTGGCTTTCTTTGACGCACCGAAAGAATCTGCTGCAGGGTCTGTTCTGGCACTGAAAGGCTTGCAGGTGCGGTCTAAAATTCTAACTGGAGACCGATCAGAAATCGCTGCTTCCATCTGCCGCCGCGTTGGTATTCCCGTGGATTTTATTCTGACAGGAGCAGAACTTGACCGGCTTTCAGACGAGCATCTTTCTTCGGTGGTAGAACAGGCAGATGTGTTTGCCGAGTTAACACCGGGACAGAAAGTTCGGATACTGAGCGCTCTGCGGGAAAACGGGCATACCGTTGGTTTTTTAGGGGATGGTATGAATGACATACCCGCACTCAGTGAGGCAGATGTTGGAATATCGGTAGACACTGCGGTGGACGCGGCAAAGGATATAGCGGATGTGGTGCTGCTGCAAAAAGATTTGAATGTTCTGGAGCAGGGAATTCTGGAAGGTCGTAAAACATTTACCAATATGCTTAAATATATTAAAATTACAGCAAGCTCAAATTTTGGTAACATCCTGTCTATCGTCTGCGCCAGTGCTGTGCTGCCATTTTTGCCTATGACGGCTATCCAGCTTTTACTTTTGAACCTGCTTTATGATGCCCTGTGCATCATCCTTCCCTGGGATAATGTGGATGAAGCAGATACCGCGGTGCCGCGCGTATGGTCTGGAAAGACATTAGGACGCTTCATGTGTGCCTTTGGACCAATCAGTTCGGTACTGGATATTTTGACCTTTCTGTTTTTGTATTTTGTTCTCTGCCCCGCATTATGCGGAGGCCTGACTTATGCGCAGATAACCGATCCTGCCTTACAGCAATACTACGCAGCCATTTTTCAAACAGGCTGGTTTTTGGAATCTATGTGGACCCAGGTTCTGATTTTACACTTGCTGCGCACAAGAAAAGTAACCTTCCTGCAAAGCAGAGCATCCAATCCGGTGCTGTTTATTACATTGGCGGGTATCGTTGTCTTTACTTTATTGACTGTGACACCGTTTGCGTCCATGTTCGGGCTGACGTTGCTGCCGCTTGGATATTTTGGGTTTTTGATCCTGATGGTACTGTTTTATATGCTGCTCACCACCATTGCCAAGCGCGTTTATCAAAAGCGGTATCATGAATTGCTTTGAGAAGGAGGGATCTGCAGTGAATAACAAGATAAGCTTTATCCCTATAGATTCAATTCTGTCTCAATGGCTTTATGATAAATTAAAACAGGAGCCGCCGGATACTGCCTATGCAGGTGAGTTGCTGACGGGAATTCAGGAACTGATGACCGGGGAGACTTCAACGCTGCTGCTGGGGACACAGGGGGCAGGGGAATCTTTCCTGGCAGGAGACGAAATTTGTGTCGGTGAACTTTCTGTACAGCCCAAAAGCCGAAGAGTGGTCATGGGTGGTAATGAAGTAAGTCTAACCCCAAAGGAATTTGATCTTTTGTATTTCCTGATTCAAAATCGTGGCGAGGTATTTACCAAGGAACAAATATATCGTGCGGTTTGGGCGGAGGACTTTTTGCTGGCTGACAGCAACATTATGGCTTTCATCCGAAAGCTGCGAAAGAAAATTGAACCAAACCCGGATGCGCCAGAATACATTTTAACTATCTGGGGAATCGGTTATAAATTCAACGACAAATTATAAATACAGGCCGGATGATATCCATTATTTTCTTGCAAAATTGCAAGGAAATCGCAAGGTTTTAACCATGTGATTTTCCTTGCAGTTTTTTTATACTTTATTTGAACTTAGAAGAGAAAGTGAGAAAAAAATATCCGCATCGCGGTTTATATAGATACTATTTGAGGAAAAGTGAGGTGAAACAGATGGACGCTGATGGTAGTCCCAGATTATCGAGACAAGGCACACCGCACAAAACAGATGCATATCATCTGTTTCGTGAGGGTATGTGTCCTGCCAAATAAAAAACAGGAGGTAAGACCCATGTCTAAAAAAACAAAAAACAGGATACAGGTCCGCAAAATGGTGGAAAAGGCAGTTCTGCGTGATGAGCAGGAACGCCGTATACACTTTGCAGCGACTCATCCGATCAAAGAAACTCTGAAAAATGTGAATTCAGGTCTAAGGGGGCTGGATGAAGCAGCAGTAATTGCCAGCCGTGCCAAATACGGCACTAACAAAATTACACACGAAAAAAGAAAATCACTTTCCAAACGTCTGCTGGAAGCTTTTATCAATCCTTTTACAGGTATACTTATATGTTTAGCACTGGTATCTGTCATCACAGATATGATTTTTCCGCTGATGAACCTGTTTGGAAACAGCCCCGGGGATTTTGACTGTCTGACCGTGGTGATCATTCTCGCGATGGTGATAATCTCTGGTACCCTTCGCTTTGTACAGGAATCCAGAAGCGGTAATGCGGCGGAGAAGCTGCTGGCTATGATTACGACTACCTGCACCGTTGACCGGAAGGAACAGCAAAAGCAGGAAATTCCATTGAACGATGTGGTTGTGGGGGATATTATTCATCTCTCCGCAGGCGATATGATACCGGCAGATGTGCGGATTATAGAGGCGAAGGACTTATTTATCAGTCAGTCCTCACTGACAGGCGAAAGTGAACCGGTCGAGAAACTTCCAAATGCCAGTGAATTGCAGGATGCTGTTACTGATTATCGAAATATTGCTTTTATGGGAAGCAATGTCGTTTCAGGAAGCGCAATAGCCGTGGCGGTTTGTACCGGCAATCATACTCTGTTCGGTTCTATGGCATCTGCTGTGGCCGGGGAAGCAGTGGAAACCAGTTTTACCAAAGGCGTAAACGCGGTATCTTGGGTGCTGATCCGCTTTATGCTGATTATGGTGCCGGTGGTATTTTTTATCAATGGAATTACGAAAGGTGACTGGCTGCAGGCGTTCTTATTTGCTATTTCTATTGCTGTAGGTCTGACCCCGGAAATGCTGCCGATGATTGTGACGACTTGTCTTGCCAAAGGCGCAGTAGCTATGAGCAGGAAGAAGACTATTGTAAAAAATCTGAATTCTATTCAGAATTTCGGCGCAATTGATATACTTTGTACGGATAAGACAGGAACCCTGACACAGGATCAGGTTGTTCTGGAATATCATCTGGATGTGAACGGGAGCGAAGATGTTCGTGTGCTCCGCCATGCATACTTAAACAGTTACTTCCAGACCGGCTACAAAAATCTGATGGATATGGCGATTATTCGCAGGACAGAGGAAGAAGAGACAGAGAATCCGCAGCTTCTCGATTTGTCAGAGCACTATATCAAAGTGGATGAAATCCCTTTTGATTTCACCCGCCGCCGCTTGTCTACTGTGGTACAGGACAAAAACGGCAAAACGCAGATTGTAACCAAAGGCGCTGTGGAAGAAATGCTTTCCATCTGCACCTATGCGGAAATAGCAGGAAAAGCGGAGCCGCTAACAGATGAGCTGCGCTGCAGTATCCTGGAAACGGTGGATGATTTGAATGAAGATGGAATGCGTGTTATTGCCATTGCACAAAAGAGCAATCCATCCCCGGTGGGGGCTTTTGGGATCAAGGATGAGTGCGATATGGTGTTGATCGGCTATTTGGCATTTCTTGACCCGCCAAAGGAATCTACAGCTGACGCTGTCAAGGCATTAAAAGCCCACGGGGTTACCACTAAGATTCTCACGGGCGACAACGATAAAGTCACCCGAACCATCTGTAAGCAGGTGGGATTGAAGGTGCGGAATATGCTTTTGGGCGCGGACATCGACCAGATGACGGATGAAGAACTGGCGAAGGCCTCCAGGGAAACCGATGTGTTCGCCAAGCTGACGCCGGAGCAGAAATCTCGTATAGTAACCATCCTGCGCGGCTCTGGCCATACAGTCGGCTATATGGGGGACGGTATCAACGATGCGGCCGCTATGAAAGCTGCTGACATCGGCATCTCTGTGGATACGGCGGTAGATGTAGCGAAAGAATCCGCCGATATTATTCTGCTCGAAAAGGATTTGAGGGTGCTTGAGGAAGGGATTATTGAAGGCCGAAAAACTTATGCCAATATGATTAAATACATCAAGATGACAGCTTCTTCTAACTTTGGCAATATGTTTTCGGTACTGGCAGCATCGGCGCTGCTGCCTTTTTTGCCGATGGAGAGCGTCCATCTGATTTTCCTGAATCTGATTTATGATCTTAGCTGTACGGCAATTCCCTGGGACAACGTGGATGAGGAATTTATTGCGGTTCCCAGAAAATGGGATGCAACCTCTGTTGGCAGTTTTATGATCTGGATTGGGCCAACCAGTTCGATCTTTGATTTCACAACCTATATCTTTATGTACTTTGTGTTCTGTCCGCTCTTTGTTTCCGGCGGCGTGTTGTATAACGATCTTGTGAATCACTTTCATGGTGCAGAGCTTGCACAGATACAGGCAGCCTATACCGCAATGTTTCAAGCGGGCTGGTTTGTGGAGTCCATGTGGAGCCAGACACTGGTCATTCATATGATCCGCACGCAAAAGCTGCCGTTTATACAGAGCCATGCATCCGCTCCTTTGACGCTTTTGACCTGTTCCGGAATTGTATTGCTGACAATCATTCCGTTTACCGGTTTTGGTGGAATGCTGGGATTTGCAGCTCTGCCGGTCAGCTACTTTGCTTACTTAATTCCGTGTATCCTGCTCTACATGGTGCTGGCAACCAGCCTGAAAAAAGCGTATGTGCGGCACTATGGCGAATTACTTTGAAGGAGGTTTGAAATATGAATTGGACGAACATTTGGATGACACTTTTTGGAACCACGCAGTTCCTTGGTCTGAATATGGGCTTCTGGATTGCAATGCTTGCCGTGATATTGATTGTTATCGCGATGAATGTTGTATTTTGGAAGATAAAACCCAAAAAAGATAAAGGCACAGATAAAGGCATTTAACGAATTTAACGCAGGTAAAGGCACAAAATCACAAAATCACGAAATCACAAACGAAATCACAAACGAAATCACAAAAGAGTATTGACTTAGAGTGCGCTCCAGGGACTATAGTAAATATGGGAAAGGAAATACCGGACCTGATAGGTTCGGTATTTCCTTTGATATCACTACAGAATTCAAAAAGGAGATGTTGTATATGAAGGTATTGGTTATAAGTGGAAGTCCCAGGATTGGCGGCAATTCAGACGTGCTTTGTGATCAGTTTCTGCTGGGAGCAAAGGCGGCAGGACATGAAACCGAGAAGATCCAGCTGGGAAAGAAGAATCTTATGCCCTGCCTGGGCTGTGAGGCATGCGCAAAAACAGGGAAATGTATTCAGAAAGATGATATGGAAGAGATGCTAGATAAATTAGTCGGGGCAGACGTGATTGTACTGGCTACTCCGGTTTATTTTTACTGCATGGATGCACAATTGAAAATGTTCATAGACCGCAGCCTTCCGAGATACCAGCAGATCAAAGATAAAAAGTTTTATTTTATCGTAACAGCGGCGGATACCAGCCATCAGGCGATGGAAGCAACGCTTGAGGGGATGAGAGGGTATACTGCCTGTCTTCCGGGGGCCGAGGAACTGGGGGTAATTTACGGCACCGGGGCATGGAAGAAAGGGGAGATTCAGAATCTGCCGGTTATGGAAGAGGCTTATGCAGCAGGTAAAAATCTGTAAGCTGCCAAAATGGAACAGGGAGCGGTTAATGCCGTTCTTTCTGAGCTAAAGAGAAGACAAAAAATTAATAAAAAGGAGCCCAAAATGGTATATAAAGATTTTCAGGATATAAAACTTTCAGCACTGGGATTCGGTGCTATGCGCCTTCCAGTGACGGGAGAAGAGATGGATGCCCCCATAGATGAGGCGCGTGCGGAAGAGATGGTGGCATATGCGATGGAACATGGAGTTAATTATTATGACACCGCATACGGCTATCATGAAGGACAGTCGGAAATAGTGATGGGCAGGATACTTGGAAGATATCCAAGAGACAGCTATTATCTTGCAACAAAATTTCCCGGATATGACTTATCCAATATGGATAAAGTAGAAGCGATTTTTGAGGAACAGCTGAAGAAATGTCAGACAGAATACTTTGATTTTTACCTTTTTCATAATGTATATGAAAAGAATATAGATCTGTATCTGGATCCTCAGTATGGTATCATGGACTACCTGCTGAAACAAAAGGCGGCGGGGCGAATTAAACATTTGGGATTCTCAGCCCATGGCCGGTATGATACAATCAGACGTTTCCTAGAGGAGTACGGTGAGTATATGGAATTTTGCCAGATTCAGCTGAATTATGTGGACTGGAAGCTTCAGGATGCAAAAGCAAAAGTTGAACTGCTGGAGGAATATAAGATTCCGATTTGGGTGATGGAGCCTCTTCGCGGTGGAAAACTTGCAGAACTTTCAGAAGAAGATACAGCCAGCCTGAAAGCTGTAAGGCCAGAAGAGCCAGTTCCGGCCTGGGCATTCCGTTTTCTGCAGTCTCTGCCTGGAGTCACCATGGTTTTATCCGGCATGTCCAATATGGAACAAATAAAAGCAAATATCCTTACATACGAAGAGGATAAACCGTTGAATGAAGCGGAAATGAAGGTACTGCTGGAGACAGCAGACCGTATGATGAATATCCTGCCATGCACCGCATGCCGCTATTGCACGGCGCATTGTCCAAAAGGGCTGGATATTCCTACGCTGCTTTCTCTGTACAATGAAACCAGATACACTAACGGGCTGATCACACATATGGCAGTAGACGCACTGGCAGAGGAAAAACGCCCGCAGAACTGCATCGGATGTAAAAGCTGTGAGGCAGTCTGTCCACAGCAGATCGAAATTGCAGGGGCGATGAGAGACTTCACAGAGAAACTCCAGGAAGAGGTTGGTCTCTAAAAGGGACGCTTCTGTAACCGGAAATAGGGTTGTCTGGAGGCGGGGATAGGACGGTAAGCTGGAGTAGAGTAAAATAGAAGGAAAACCGGGGCAACCTGGCCACATCATCCGAAGCCTGATGGCTTCGCATGCTGGGGCCAGGGATTCGTTTGATTCGGAATCAAACGAATCACCCCGGTTTTCCTTCTATTTTACTCTACTCCAGCTAACCGCCCTATCTACGCCTCCAGACAACCCTATTTCCGGTTACAGCGCTGGGGCGTTCAAGGCGGGAGTGGTGGATCTTGGCTGGATGGGTGTGTGGTATAGCAGGCGTTTTGTAAGTCTGGTTTTATGAGGGGGAAGCGGTATATTATTCTGCGGGGGGATGCAGGCCCGTCCGTAGGGGATGAGTTACGGGGGGCTCTTTGGGGATAACTTATTCCGTGGAGCAGCTGCAGACTTGTCCTCAAGGGTATGTGCGGCGGGTGTTTTTTGGGATGCATATTTTGGCTGTGGTTATACCAGATTCCAGATGGGGATAAATAAGTTAAAGTGCACTAAAAAGAGCTGATATATATCGCATATTGTACAAAAATGAAGGCTGTAATTGACACGTATTATATGAAATGATACAATGTTAAAAAGATAACATATTGTGGTACAACCAATATTTCGGGCGAAGGAGAGATGAGAATGGGAGAATTCAGGGTTCTGGAAATTAAGCGGAGTGTTTTTGCGGATAATGATAAATGGGCAGGGGAATTGAGGGAAGAGCTGAAGGAGAAGAAGGTGTTTTTATTGAATTTGATGTCTTCACCGGGATCTGGTAAGACAACTACGCTTATGAGGACGATTGAACGGCTGAAAGATGAGATGAAGATTGGGGTGATGGAGGCGGATATTGATTCGGATGTGGATGCAGAAACAATTTCGCGGCTGGGGATTAAGGCTATTCAGCTTCATACCGGCGGCATGTGCCATCTGGATGCGGATATGACCCGGCAGGGGCTGGAAGGACTGGAATGCGGCGAGATGGATCTGGCTATTCTGGAAAATGTGGGGAATCTTGTGTGTCCTGCGGAATTCGATACAGGTGCTGTGAAGAATGCTATGATTTTGAGCGTACCGGAAGGGGATGACAAACCGCTGAAATATCCACTGATGTTTTCTATCTGTGATGTGGTTCTGATTAATAAGATCGATGTGCTCCCCTATTTTGATTTTGATATGGAAAAGTGTAAAAGGAACATTTTGATGAGAAATCCCGGGGCAAAAATTATTCCAATCTGTGCACGCACAGGTGAGGGAACAGAGGCATGGGTGCAGTGGCTCAGGGAAGAAGTGAAGGAATGGCAGAAAGAGGAAAGGAGTTAGGAATGGCAGAGGAGAGAACTTTAATCTTAAAACTGGGACAGAAGATTACGGATCGGATCGGGCATAAAGTGACAGTGGATGATCCGGAATACTGGGGGCTTGCCTGCGTTGTAACGGATGAGATGGCGGAAGTAGCCCTGGCGATGAAAGTGAGAAAACCGGCCAGCGCGGCAGAGATCGCGAAGAAATGTGGTAAGCCTCTGAAAAGAACGGAAGAGCTGCTGCAGGAGATGAGCGTGATCGGTCTGCTGGAATATAACTGGGAAAATGCGGACCGCCACAAACAGTACATACTGCCGATGTTCGTGCCGGGCTGTGCGGAATTCATGAACATGAACCTGGAGCAAGTGGAGGAACATCATGAGGTGGCCAGGTTTTTTGAGCGGATGAGCCGCCTGCCTCTGGAGAAAGTGACGCCTATGGTGCCGCCGGGAGGCGCCGGAATCGGGATGCATGTGATTCCGGTCGAGAAGGCGATACCCACGGAGCAAAAATCGGTCAGCGTTGAACATATTTCCCATTGGGTACAGAAGTATAAGGGAAAATATGCGGTCGGCGCATGTTCCTGCCGCCGTTCCCGCCGAATTCAGGGAGAAGGCTGCGGACACCTGGAGGAGGATATGTGCATCGGTGTGGGGGATATGGCCGATTACCTTGTGGAAACCGGGAAGGGACGGTATATCGATGAAGCAGAGGTTATGGAGATTCTGCAGAGAGCGGAAGAGAATGGTCTGGTGCATCAGATTACAAACATCGATGGGGAAGACAAGATATTTGCCATCTGCAATTGCTGTGTCTGTTCCTGTTATGCACTGCGGACTTCCCAGCTTTTTAATACGCCGAATATGTCCCGTTCCGCTTATATTGCGAAGGTAAATACTGACAACTGCGTCGCGTGCGGACAGTGTGTGGAATATTGTCCTTCCGGCGCAGCAAAGCTGGGGCAGAAGCTTTGCACCAAAAACGGGCCGGTGACGTACCCTGTGCAGGAACTGCCGGATGCAGTAAAATGGGGGCCTGAGAAATGGAATGAGAATTACAGGGATGAGAATCAGATTAACTGTTATGATACCGGAACCGCACCGTGCAAGACAAATTGTCCGGCGCATATTGCGGTACAGGGATATCTCAACATGGCTTCCCAGGGAAGATACCTGGATGCATTAAAACTGATCAAGAAAGAGAACCCGTTTCCGGCAGTATGCGGCAGTATCTGCAACCGCCGCTGTGAGGATGCCTGTACACGAGGAGAGATCGATCAGGCAGTGGCAATCGATGAGGTAAAGAAATTTATTGCCATGCAGGAACTCAACGCAGACACCCGTTATATTCCACCAATGGTCAACCAGATCGGAAAACCGTATCCACAGAAGATTGCGGTTGTGGGTGCCGGTCCGGCAGGGATGAGCTGTGCATTTTTCCTGGCCCAAAAGGGGTATCCGGTAACTGTTTTCGAGAAGCACAGACAGCCGGGCGGAATGCTGACCCATGGGATTCCTGGTTTCAGGCTGGAGAAAGAAGTCGTAGACGCGGAGATCGCGGTACTGCGTGAGATGGGAGTCGAGTTCAAATGCGGAATAGAAGTGGGAAAAGACATCACATTGGATGAACTTCGCACACAGGGCTATCAGGCATTTTATCTGGCGATCGGATGCCAGGGCGGACGCAGGGCAGGCATTCCGGGTGAAGAGTATGAGGGCGTTCAGACGGGTGTGGATTTCCTGCATATGGTTAACACAGATGAAAACATACGGCTAACCGGGCGGACCATCGTGGTTGGCGGCGGTAATGTTGCAGTTGATGTGGCAAGAAGTGCGGTGCGCTCAGGTGCATCCGGGACTGCGATGTATTGTCTGGAGGATCAGAATTCAATGCCCGCTGCAGCAGACGAAGTGGCAGAGGCGCAGGAAGAGGGGATTACTGTGAATCACGGATGGGGACCAAAAGAGATTCTAGGTGAAAATGGCAGAGTAACCGGAGTTGTTTTCAAAAAATGTGTTGCTGTGACCGATGCAGAAGGCCGTTTTTGTCCTCGATACGATGAAGAAGACTGTATTACCGTGGAGTGCGACAATGTACTGCTGAGTATCGGACAGAGCATTATCTGGGGCGGTCTGCTGGAAGGCTCCAGAGTTGAGCTGGGACGTGGGAACGGCGCTGTGGCGGATCCGCTGACCTATCAGACCGGTGAGCCGGACATTTTTGTCGGAGGAGATGTGTATACAGGACCGAAGTTTGCGATCGATGCCATTGCGGCAGGAAAAGAAGGTGCAGTCTCGATCCACCGTTTTGTACATGACGGGCAGAGCCTGACAATCGGAAGGAACAGACGGGAGTTTAAGGAACTGGATAAAAAAAATCTGGATATTCCGGATGGAAGCTATGACCGCGCCGGCCGTCAGGCACCGGGGCACAGTACCGGAGTTCATGCAGCGTCTACTTTCCGGGATACCCGCCTTTTATTTACGGAAGAACAGGTAAAAGCAGAGACTGCGCGGTGTCTGGGGTGCGGTGCAACAGTAGTGGATGAGAACCGGTGTATTGGTTGCGGCGTCTGTACAACAAAATGCGAATTCGACGCAATCCATTTGAGCAGAGAGATTCCTGAAGCAAGCAGGATGATGAAGAGTGAGGATAAGATGAAAGCAATCCTGCCGTATGCGGCAAAGCGGCAGATTAAGATTATCCGCAGCAAAAAATAGTAAGGCTCCAAAAGACCTTGCTAACTATTTTTCATGCATCGCACGTAAGTGACCAAAGTACGGTCACTAAGTGCTCATAGCTACAAATAAATAACCGCAAAAAGGAAAGATGGGGATGAAATATGCATGAACTGGGGCTTGTCAAACATGTGGTCCGTGCAATAGAAGAGATTGGAAAAGAAGAAAAACTGACAGAGGTTGCTTCTGTTACGCTCGAGATTGGAGAAGTAAGCGGTGTGATTCCGGACTATCTGACAGACTGCTGGAAGTATTTCCGGGTGAAGTCCGAACTTCTGAAAGCGGCAGAGCTCAAGATAGAGACGGTACCGGCAATCACAATCTGTGGGGACTGCCAGAAAACTTTTCCCACACTGGAGTATAAAAAACAGTGTCCGTATTGCGGAGGTGAAGCCACGTGGCTGGTGGCCGGAAATGAGTTTAATATAAAGGAGATTGTCGCCTGCTGAAGGCATTGAGAGGGAAGGAGAGTTATTTATGTTTGTATTTACAGAAAGTGTGCCGGTCATATTAGTCTGGCTTGTATGGATTGGAGTATTTATATCGCTGTTTGCGGCCAATGAGTTAAGCCGCCGTTTTAAATGGGTGGGGTTCGGATGTTTTGTGATTCTGCCGGTGGTGCTGACCGTTCTATGGCTGACCGCGCTGAAGGATACCTCTTATATGGACTGGTTTCATCTGGCAAAGGTATATTCTTCGACAGCGGGATGTATTGGGTTCTGGTGCATCCGCCATATTAAGAAGCTGCAGCACAATAAGATTGCACTTTGTTTTCCGCCGCTGATTCTGGCGATTAATATTCTGGAAGCGTGCTCCAGGGATTTTCAGGTAAGCCAGTATGTAACGCCTGTGGTTGAGTATATGAACAATCAGGTGCAGTATTACGTGGGCGGTTCATGGAATATCATGAACGGCATCGCAGGTATACTGAATATCATTACGATATCCGGATGGTTCGGCATTTGTATCCGCAGGAAGACGGCAAATGATAACAGCCGTGACATGCTCTGGCCGGATATGATGTGGTTCTGGATCGTGGCCTATGATTTATGGAACTTTGCCTATACATACAACTGCCTGCCTACCCATGCGTGGTACTGCGGATTTGCGCTTCTTCTGGCCCCGACCGTATGCGCATTTACATTGGGAAAAGGCGCCTGGCTGCAGCATCGTGCCCATACGCTTGCACTGTGGTGTATGTTTGCCCAGACGTTCCCGGCGTTTCAGGATGCAAGTAAGTGGCTGGTCCATTCGGCATCCAGCAAGGCAATTGCAGATGCGGCAATCCAGGAGGGAATTCTGGCTTCTGACGGATTCACTGTATTAAAAGATGCCGGAATCTATCAGGTTGCCAGTGCAGCCCCTAATACGTCATTTTTGTTTGTCATGAGTCTGCTGGCACTGCTTGCCAATGCAGCGGTGTTTATTTATATGATATACCGGATTATGAAGACAAAGAAAAATCCGTATAAGGGAGAGCTGTATTCGGATTTGGAAAAATATAAAGAAGTAAAAGCACTGGCTGAGTAAAAACATTCTGCAGGTCTGTTTTTTTCTCTGAAATTATTATATAATGCTACCAGAGTGTTGTTTAAAATTATGCTGGCAGCAGAATGGAGGAAAACAGGAATGGAAAAACAATACGGCAATATACCAAAGCTGGGCTTTGGGCTGATGCGCCTTCCAATGAACGGCGGGGATGTGGATATTGATCAGACAAAGCAGATGGTGGATATGTTTCTGGAGGCGGGATTTACATATTTTGACACTGCCTATGGATATCTGGAGGGCAAGAGTGAAGCCGCGGTCAAAGAGGCGCTGGTAAACCGTTACCCGAGGGATCGGTTCCTTCTGGCAACTAAACTTCCTGCCTGGGATGGGGTGAAGGATGCAGAAGAGGCAAAAGCGATGTTTGAAACTTCCCTGGAAAGGACAGGGGCAGGATATTTTGACTTTTATCTGCTTCATAATCTTGGGGAACACAGAACACAGGCATTCGATGACTTTGGTATCTGGGAATTTCTTGCGGAGAAGAAAGCGCAGGGGCTGATCCGCAATCTGGGATTTTCTTTCCACGACAAAGCGGATCTGCTGGATGAGATCCTTACGGCTCATCCTGAAATGGATTTTGTACAGCTTCAGATTAATTACGCGGACTGGGACAATCCGACGATTGAATCAAGGCTGTGCTATGAAACAGCCAGAAAACACGGCAAAGAAATCATTATCATGGAACCGGTAAAAGGCGGCAATCTTGCAGTACTTCCAGAAAAGCTTGAAGATATTTTTAAGGCGGTCAATCCCGATGCATCGGTATCCTCATGGGCAATCCGCTATGCGGCGTCTCTGGAAGGTATCATTACAGTGCTGAGCGGGATGTCTGATATCAGTCAGATGAAAGATAACCTGTCTTATATGAAGGAATTCAAGCCTCTTTCAGAGGAAGAGCGGGAAGCCGTCCAAAAGGTACAGAAGGCGCTGAGTAAGATTCCTACAGTGCCGTGTACAGCCTGCGCGTACTGCATGAAAGGCTGCCCTGAGAACATTGCTATTTACGGAACATTTCAGGCGGTCAATATGCTGAATATCTATGGTAATATGGAAAGTGCCAGCGGTTCTTATACATGGAATACCGAGGGGCACGGCTGGAATAAAGCTTCTGAATGCATAGAATGCGGAAAATGCGAAGAAGTCTGTCCGCAGCATATTCATATCAGGGAAGAACTGAAAAAGGCTGCCGGGATATTTGAGGCATAATAAGAGGCCCATGAGGGATGGAAAGTGATTTGCCAAATCACTTTCCAGGACAACTTAAGTCAGAAAGCATCAGGATTTCTGGCTGCATGTTGTCCGTGCCCTCATGGACCTCTTATTTTGTGTTAGCACTTTTCCATAAGTGGAAAGCTTCCAATCCCCCTTCTTTTTTCCGGCGTCACCCGGCCGAGGTGCAGTCCCGTTCCACGCTTCTGTCAGGCGTCCCCTTATCTACAGCAGCATCAAACCTGCTCACAATAAATTCCATAGCCTTCCAACCGGCATTCGGTGGTTTTTCCGTTTACTGTTACGGAAGTCTTTTGTTCCTGTGCTGAGTTATTGATCACGACAAGCATGCTGCTTTCCGGATAATACGCGCATTCCGTATGCAGGTTGTCTGTCACAAGTTCCGGCATAAGCGGTTCGCCTGTTCCATAAAGAAGGAGATTCATAAGCAGCCGTGTGTTCTCCGGGCAGAGCTCGTAGGATGCGAGATAGATGCCCCTGCCGGAACCAAACTCATAGGAGGTAACAGCGGGCATGCCATCCTCTTCCCTGAGGACAGATGCTTTGCCGTCCGTCAGATATATCCCTTTTCGGGCATGTACATAACTTCCGGAAGGGAAGAGTCCCTTCGGAGCATTTGCGTTAAATGTCCATTTGCCGTGGCATACTCTGGCACCTGTATCTTCGTCAACGCCCAGGATATGTGACATGCGGAAGAAGGTGTCGTATCCATCTACTGCGGAAGGCTCGTTAACACCGATGAAGGTTCCCCCATTATAAACCCACTCGGTCAGCAGGCTCACGGTTTGCTCATCTTTCCAGCAGTCTCCGCCGCTCCATGCACTTTGGGCATAACCGGCATTGATTACAACGTCAATATCCTTTAATGCCCCGTTTTTTACATCCTCGAAGCTGAGGAATGAGACATCAAAAGGAAGTCCTGCGAGGCTTTCATTGATATGAATTAAATCATGCATATACGTTTCGTGGAAGTGTCCGGATAATGTCCAGGAGCGCAGGGCACCCCAGTAATGGAGCACTGCCACCCTCGGTTTTAACACGGCAGGTTTCCCATGGCTGTGAAGTTCTTTGAGCATGCGGAATTCATTCGCGGTATCGGCAATATACTCCACGAATTCCGGGCTGTTTTCAACCAGGTGCAGATAGCCGCCAAGCCCGATCCGTTCGATAGGTGCTCTTAGAATAGCACGCCTTACGGACTGCCAGTATTTCTGCGCTTCTCCTTTCGGATTTCCCCCCTCCAGAAAAGTAGGGGAACCGTCAATCCCCGTAGGAAACAGGTAAGGGTGCAGCCGGAGTTCGTGGGTCTCCACAGGGACGCCGCTGCAAAGACGCGCCTCATAGCCGCTGAAGACACATTTTATCATTCCGTCAAAGCCGAATTCTTCAAAACGCCCGTTGTAAGGTTCGATTCCTACCCAGCTGTCATCGTAGAAAACATAGGCCTTTTTGCCGTAGTCATGAACCATTGAAACCAGTTTTTTTCCGAAGTCGATCACAAAATCATTGATAAACTCCATCCAGTCTTTCTTGGCTTTGTCAGCGGGCATATGAGTAACGTGATATTTTCCCTGATTCACAAAATCTTCCGCGGTCAGGGCGTATCCATATGTCTCTGTAAACAGATCCAGTGCTTTCGGGCTAACGGTAAAATCGTAGGATGCCCAATCGGTAAACAGATGCCGGTTCCTTACGTCGCTGCCCCAGATCCAGACAAAGTTATAGAACATAGAAGTGAATCTGACAACAGTTGTTGACTGATGAGCTTCACACCAGTTTTTCATCCAGCCAAGCAGGTAATCCTGTGCCTCTTCGTAGCGCGGATCGATCTGCATTAAATGCTCTTTATCCCAGTGATTGGTGGTATGGTTATACATGGAGATTTCTTCCCAGATGCGGTAAGCCATAAAGGAAACCGTGTACTTGTGCCAGGGCGTAATTCTTTTCAACCGTACCTGTTGTTCATTGGCGGAGTATTCCCACTGTGTCCTTTGAACCTCCTGTCCGGTGGTTCTGTCATAGACCTGCCAGTATTTGAGGGCATCGGGAGTGTCATTTACTGTAAATTGTTCGTCAAAGAAATCTTCCATCAAGGAAATAGCCAGTGTATCACTCACCGCGGTTACAGGATGAGTGATCAGGAAAGTCTGCTGCAGTTTGTCCATGTTCTTTTTTGCCCAGTCATTATGGTCTCTGATTATGCAGATTGTGGAATAAATCCCGTAACCTGCATCCAGAATTTCATCGGAAAGCTCGGTTCCGTCGCTGTCACGGATCACATCCGCCCCCCATTTTTCCGCCATCTCAAGCGTTAATTTTTCATATCCGGATTCCCCGGGAAGAGTAAATCCCCCTTTTGTTGTACTCATATCTGGTCACCTCTCTATTTTTGAATTTTGTGTTTTATGTATGTAAATACATTATCCTTTAAATGTCGAATGGCTTCTAATCAACCAGATAAAAAAAGTGTGCAAAAACGACCAATTATGATAAAATAAAAATCAAACAGAATGCTGAAAGTCGGAAGCGGACAGTCTGACATAATATATATTGCACCGGATTAATTTTAGAAAACCAGAAAAAAGGGAGAGTGGGGTATGGAAGGAAGAAGTATTTCAAAAGGAGAATATAAAATAACGGAATTCCGCAGCTATCATCTACCGGAATATTTTCCTGTACTGCTTTTGACAGGGGAACACTGGAAGATATCAGATATTCCGAGCGGGCGCCTGCATTTTCATAATTGCCTGGAAGTAGGAATCTGTCATTCCCAGTGCGGAAAAATAGAATTCTATGGTGAGTCCCTGTCATTTGAGGCAGGCGATGTGACATGTATTCCCAAAAATATTCCCCACACCACTTATTCTGATAAGGACAGAAAAAGCAAATGGTCCTATCTGTTTTTTGATCCCGGCAGACTATTTGGAAGCTGGATGCCCGGTTCCTGGGAAAACATAAATCTTTCACCGGACGAGGAAAAGGGGTACCAATATATATTAAAGAAAGAAGATTCCGAAGGAATATACAACCTGGCTATGCAGATCATTTCAGAAATGACAGAGAAAAAACCAGGCTACCAGCTGAGCACCAGAGGGCTGCTCCTGTCCCTATATATTGAACTGTACCGCATCCAGAATCTGAAAACGGTCCGGGTCAAATGCATATCAGAAGAAGAGAGCCCGTCTAATACACTGGTACTCACACCTGCACTTGATTATATTGAAGAAAATTACATGGAATCCTTTCCGACCGAGACACTCGCTGAATTATGCCACTGGAGTCCCACCCATTTCCGGAGAGTATTCTCCCAGATCATGGGGATGTCTCCATTAGAATACATAAATCAGGTACGGATTGCACAAGCATGCAACATGCTGTGTACCACTGAAGATTCCATCCTGAGTATCTCAGAAAACACAGGTTTTGGTTCCGTATCCAGCTTTAACCGTAACTTTTTGCAGACCTTAAAAATGTCCCCACGAGAATACCGAAGACAAATAGCCGACACCCTCCTATACTACAACGGGTGGATGCAGCCGGAGGCGTGAGATTTTTTGGGGGGAGTGGGGGAACGGACGCTGTATGGGCGCGTGACAGGGCTCTTCTGGATGCGGATTTAGGGAATAACTGCCACTAATCAAAATGGAAGCCAGCATGATGAACACCGACGACATGCACGAGAATGCCGGATGCATTCTCGCTTAGTCGTCTTTTCCGCAGGGGTGGAGCCCCTGCTGAAAGTTCATATGCTGGCTTCCATTTTGATGAAGTGGCAGTAATTCCCTAAAGACGCATCCAGAAGAGCCCTGTTACGCGCCCATACAGCTGGTTCATCCAGTCGGAAAGAAAACCTTCCGCCTCGGAGGCGCTGCTGGGCGGGAGCGGTGGATCTGTATTGGCTTCGAGGAAAGGATATTAAGGGGGGATACGAATCTGTAAATACTTTATGGATAGAATATCAAAGGGAGAGATAGATTGTTATCTGCTTCGTGGAATGACCACCAGGAGAAGTGGTGGAACAGAACTGAATTGAGACCAGCATAGCAGCTAATATCATTATGTAATGGGGACTACTCGATCCCCTTTGCCAGTGCAATCCGCTGCCCCCGATAAAATCCCCCATGAATTTAATATATCCGCCGGATGAACCCAGCCTGTCGGTGGAGGGAGGAAGGACGGTGCGGGGGAAACTTCCGGGAACCTTTTTTGCAGGCATAGAGAGCGCCGTAGTCTCACTTGATAAAAACCACAGCGGATGGAAAGGCTAAACTCTGCTTCCGAAGCAGAGTTTAAGCCGGCCTGAGCCGTGCAATTCATCAGAATTGCGCGGTGAATGCCGGTGGTGCCTTTCCATCCGCTGTGGTTTTTATCTAGTGAGACTTGGCAAACGGACCGCCAGCAAAAAAGGTTCCCGGAAGTTTCCCCCGTACCGTCCTTCCTCCCTCCACCGACAGTCGTCCCTCTCCGAAATAAATTTCCATAAATTTTGAGACAATTCATTGTGTTACAACGTATATATTTTAATAAACCAGGACGAGTATGTGTTGGAACAGGAGGCAGGGATGGAAAAAAACGAGATTTTCAGGAAGTCTAATCTGGAGCGGATTTCTTCTCCGGAAAAAATGAATGACTATATCAAGGTAATAAATCCGAGTGTTATTTTGATGCTGCTGGCTTTGGGCTTACTGCTCATCGGCGGCTGTGTCTGGGGATTTCTGGGAAACATTCCCCAGACGGAGAGTCTAACGGGGGCTTTTTATTCCTCGGACGGGAGTGGGCCGTGCGACCGGGTGGCAGCGGTGGTTTCGGTGGAAACGGCGGCAAAGCTGGAAGCGGGCATGCAGGTGCAGGTGTCACCCGATGCGGTGGACAGGGATACATATGGGTATATGAAGGGAAAGATCGAATCTGTAGGACAATATCCAGCTGGAAAAGAAGAAGTTTTGGACTTGGTGCATAATGAGCAGCTGGCCGATTATCTTATGCCCGGGGATGTGGGAATGCTGGTAGTGATAGCCATGGACGAGGACAGCAGTTCGGCGAGCGGTATCCTGTGGTCCGGCGAAAAAGGGCAGGCTATTGAGGTGAAGGACGGAGCCACCTGTTCGGCACTGGCAATCACAAAGAATCAGAAGCCGATCGAACTGATATTAGGAGACTAGGAGGGAAAAGCATGTCAAAACCAGTTAAAGTTCCGGTAGTTATGCAGATGGAAGCTCTGGAATGCGGTGCTGCTTCCCTTGCGATGATACTGGCTTACCACGGAAGATGGGTGCCTCTGGATAAGATGAGGCTGGCCTGCGGTGTTTCCAGAGATGGGACAAGCGTTAAGAGCCTGAAGGTGGCAGCGGCAGAGTACGGGCTCACGGCCAAAGCATACCGCTATGAAATCGATATGGTGAAGGACATTCACGTGCCTGCGATTATCCACTGGAATTTCAATCATTTTGTAGTATTATGCGGATTTAGTGTAAAAGGAGCGGTGATTAACGATCCAGCCCGGGGGCGCGTCACCGTGCCGATGAAAGAATTTGACCGGGCATTTACCGGTATCGTGGTTGCCTTTGAGAAGAATGAGAGTTTCGAGGCAGGCGGGGAAAAAAGAAGTATACTTGGTTTCGCAAAGAAAAGGCTGGCAGGGACTAAGTCGGCCATTATTTTTGTGTTTATCACGACGGTCCTTGTGACAGTAGTGGGGATTGTACAGCCGCTGTTTTCAAAAGTTTTTATGGACAGCATACTGGGCAAGGGGCAGTCGGACTGGCTGATGCCGTTTATCGGAATCATGGCTGCCGTTGTTCTGTTCAGTATCGTGGTGAATCTGCTGCAGGCGGTCTATATGCGGAAGATCCAGGGAAAGTTTGCGATCGTGGCCAATTCAGAGTTTATGTGGCATGTACTCAGGCTTCCCATGAATTTCTTTTCTCAGAGAAATGCGGGGGATCTGGTGAACCGGCAGGGACTGAACCAGTCGATTACAAACACACTGGTTGGAGAGCTTGCACCCACCGGTCTGGATCTGATTACGCTGGTGCTGTATCTTGTTATTATGCTGCGGTACAGCGTGATTCTTACGGCAGTTGGACTGGTCACCGTTTTAATCAACCTTTTCTCGGCCGGATATATTTCCAATAAAGTGATGAATATCAGCCGTGTGGCTATGCGTGAACGCGGAAAAGTAGAAAGCACAACGACTTCCGGGATTGAGATGATCGAGACGATCAAGGCGGCGGGAGCGGAAAATGGATTTTTTGAACGCTGGTCCGGGTTCATCGCAAGGGAATCCGTGGAGAATAACCGGATTCTTAAGACATCCCTTTATATGAATACCATTCCCCAGTTTCTCTCCACACTGGCCAATGCATCCGTACTTCTGATTGGTGCGCTGCTGATTATACAGGGAGATTTTACAGTTGGTATGCTGATGGCATTTCAGGGATTTATCGCGCAGTTTATTTCTCCGGCGCTGGCCCTGACCAATGTGGGGACCACCATACAGCAGATGAAGGCATCGATGGAGCGCGTGGAAGATGTCATGGATTACCCTCCGGATATTGATTACAGCAAAGAAGAGGATGAAGAGCTGACAGAGGCGAAGAAGCTCTCAGGGGATATCAGACTTAAAAATGTAACATTTGGCTACAGTACCAGATCAAAACCGTTGATCAGCGATTTCAGCATTCATATTAAGCCTGGTTCCAAAATTGCATTTGTTGGTGCTTCCGGGTGCGGAAAATCTACCATGACGAAGCTGATTTCCGGGCTGTATAAGCCATGGTCCGGCAACATTGAATTCGACGGGAAGCCGATGGATAAGACAAACCATATGGTATTTACCAGCTCTGTGGCGGTTGTGGATCAGGATATTATTATGTTTGAGGATTCGATCCGTAACAATATTAAGATGTGGGACGAATCCATAGAAGACTTTGAAATGATTATGGCGGCTAAAGATGCCAGTATGCATGAGGAGATTATGCTGAGGGACGGTTACGGCTGTAAACTCTCGGAAGGCGGAAAGAACTTCTCGGGCGGGCAGAGACAGAGACTGGAAATTGCGCGTGTACTTGCCCAGGATCCCAGTATCGTGATTCTGGATGAGGCCACCAGTGCGCTGGATGCAAAGACAGAATATGAAGTGATCAATGCCATCAAAGAGCGGGGGATTACCTGTATTATCGTGGCCCACCGTCTGTCTACGATACGGGACTGCGATGAAATTGTTGTTATGAATTACGGCGAGGTTGTGGAGCGGGGAACTCATGAAGAACTGATGAAGAATGAGGGACTCTATACACAGCTGATTACAACAGAATAGGGAGGGGCTATATGAGTTGGTTTGGTGAACAGCTGGAAGAAAGAAAAAAGAAAGACACGGAATTGTTCGAGAACGCCTTCCAGAACCTTTCCTCTGTTGTCATGCCTTCTGC
This sequence comes from Faecalicatena fissicatena, assembly GCA_001028025.1. Classification (GTDB taxonomy): domain Bacteria; phylum Bacillota; class Clostridia; order Lachnospirales; family Lachnospiraceae; genus Faecalicatena; species Faecalicatena fissicatena_A. The sequence goes on from LDAQ01000001.1 coordinate 31,289, forward strand.
GGGAAAGCAGAAGATGGAGGACGATATTGAGGCGTCGCAGAATGCGATCGAAGAAATTCTGAAATATATGCGTGTAAAAATTGTGGAAGTGCCCGGTGATGTCAAAGGGCTGAATGACCAGCTGGAATATATGCTGAGGCCGACTGGGATTATGAGGCGCCGTGTGGAGCTTTCTGATACCTGGTACAGAGATTCCATCAATCCTCTTTTGGCGGCAAAGAAGGACGGGACGGTAGTTGCACTATTACCCAGCCACACAAGCGGATATAGTTATTATGACAGGGAAAAACAGAAAAAGGTGCGGGTTACAAAAAGGACGGCAGAGGAATTTGACATAGATGCCTTTTGTTTTTACAGGCCTCTTCCATTGAAGAAACTTACAATCAAAGATCTCATCTTTTTCATGGCCAGAAGTTTAAGTATAGGGGATTACATATATCTGGCGGTATTGACTATGGCAGTCAGCCTGATTGGTCTTGTTACTCCCTATGCGACTCAGATGATATTTTCCAGTGTCATTCCCACGGGAGTCAGTTTTTATGTACTTCCGATGACGATCCTGCTAATTACATCACTTGTGGCAAGTAACCTGTTCAATATGTGTAATTCAATACTGGATACAAAGATCGAAAAAAAACTGAGCGTGTCTGTAAAGAGCGCGACTATGGCAAGAGTTCTTTTGCTGCCGGCAGGTTTTTTTAAAACATATTCCTCGGGTGAGCTTTCGAAGCGTCTGGAAAGCATGGAGAAGCTTTCCAAGATTCTGCAGGACACGATTATGAACACAGGGCTTACGGCAGTGTTCTCAATCGTCTATGTGATACAGATTATCGGGTATTCAAAACCGCTGGCAATTGCGGCCATTGTAATCCTGCTGGTGAATCTGCTGTATACACTGGTCAGCAGTATTCTGCAGCTCGGCTACTCACGGCGGAGACTGGGGGCAGAGGCAAAGTTAAACGGTATGGTATTTTCTCTGTTTTCGGGCATACAGAAGATCAAACTGTCCGGCTCGGAAAAGCGTATGTTTGGGCGCTGGGCAAAAAAATACAGGGAGAGTGCAGATCTGGAGTATAATCCGCCGCTGATTTTAAAAATAGCGCCGGTATTCAATGTTATTTTTACATTTGGAAATCTGTTGGTTTTATATTATGTTGCTGCGGTCAATCATGTGTCTGCGGCAGACTATGTTGCCTTTACAGCGTCTTATGGCATGGTGAGTACTGCGGTTATGGGGCTTGCCAGCATTACGAATGTGATATCGGATATTAAGCCGGTGATGGAAATGGTAGAGCCGATCCTGCACACCCTGCCGGAGATCGAGGAAAATAAGAAAGTGGTTACGAAGTTAAATGGTTCGATTGAGCTTAGCAACATCTCCTTCCAGTATTCACCGGATGGGCCTAAGATATTGGATAATCTCTCTCTGAAGATCCGCCCGAATCAATATGTGGCAATCGTAGGTAAAACGGGCTGCGGTAAATCCACACTGATGAGAATCCTGCTGGGCTTTGAAAAGCCGCAGACGGGCGCGGTCTACTATGATGGGAAGGATCTGAGCTCTCTGGATGTAAAGTCGGTGCGCAGGAATATCGGGGTGGTTATGCAGAACAGCTCCCTGTTTTCCGGAGATATTTATTCTAATATTGTAGTGTCTGCGCCGTGGCTCACCCTGGAAGAAGCCTGGGAAGCTGCGAGAATGGCGGGGATCGCGGGGGACATCGAGCGAATGCCAATGAATATGCACACGATTATATCTGAAGGAAGCGGAGGTATATCCGGCGGGCAGAAGCAAAGGCTGATGATTGCCAGGGCCATAGCGCCGAAACCTAAGATTATTATGTTTGATGAGGCGACGTCTGCACTGGATAACATTACCCAGAAGCAGGTGTCAGAATCTCTGAACAGCCTGCGCAGTACCAGGATTGTTATTGCCCACAGATTATCGACCATTAAGCAGTGTGACAGAATCATCTTCCTGGAAAACGGGAGGATTGCGGAAGACGGAACCTTTAAAGAACTGGTTGAAAAGGACGGGCTCTTTGCCCAGCTGGTAAAAAGACAGATGCTGTAAGCCGCAGCCAGAAGCCTCGCGGCGGCCGCAGTGATTGACTCTTGCGGCAGCCGCCAGGGACAGACAGGCCTCCGCTTTGGCTCATTCCTCAGGGGAATAAAAAGATTTTCTTAAAAAATGAGACAATACAAAACAGCGGCCGTATATATAATTACAACAAACAAATAGCAACAAGCTATTTCATATCAAAGGAGGAAATAAGAATGTCAGAAGAAAAGAAAGCAGTAGAGTTAACAGAAATGGAACTGGAAAGTGTAGACGGTGGATCAGGTACTTACAACGGACACAGAATCACAACAGGAATTACTTCCGCAAAAGGATGTCCATGCTATGAGCCAGGTTCAAACTTCTATAACAGAAAAATTCTTGCTGTCGGCAGTACATGCGGGGCATGCAGACATATGATGACAGAAGACGGATGGCATTTATGTGACGCCAGAAACGATTAATTACTTAAGACCTGGATGTGCCAATGGAGACATTGGCACATCCGAATGTCGTTAAGGAGCAGACTATGATTGAACAATGGAAACGGAAAGATTATTCAAAAGACAGCAAAATCCGGGATACACTGCTAAAAGACCTGCTGGCTTACCCAAGGAAAATGCAAAGAGAGATTCCCGAGGAATATGAGGAGCAGATTGCAGCGGCAGGGATCAGCCAGGGAGAGCAGGCAGCTTTGGAAGAATGGGAAAAAGAGAAGAAGTCAAATGGATACAAATTCCAGTAAAAAAAGAGCAGAAACCGCAAACCGGAAATTCTGTTCTTTTTTTTTGCTAAAATACGGAGAAGGTATTTACGGGAGAGAAAGGAGATTCTGAATGGACAGGGGTTTTGATACGGAAACGGAATTGATTCATGTTTATGAAGAGTATTTTCCGAAGATTTATAATTATGTATATTATCAGATCAATAATCACGCTGTCGCAGATGACCTTGTGAGCAGCGTTTTTATGAAAGTAGTGGAGCATATAGGGACGTTCAATGAGCAAAAAGCATCTTTTTCAACCTGGATTTTTACCATTGCCAGACACGTAGTAATTGATTATTACAGAAAATTAAGGGCGGAATCCGATATTGACGATTATACAGATACCGTTCAGTGTTCTCTGTCATTTGAAGATGCCTACCGTGCTTATACAGAAGAAGAAAATGGTGATGTTGAGGCGCTGATGAGTATCCTGAATGAAAAAGAAAAGCCGATTATTTTTCTTCGGTATTTTGAAGGATACAGTTTTGAAGAAATTGCGTCGAAGCTGGATAAGAACAGCAGCACAATACGGACCACACACGAACGTGCATTGAAAAAGATGCTTACATATCTGCAGCAGCAGGGTATACGGTATGAGGACGTTATATAGAGGGGGATAGGGATGGCAGTGAAAAAGGTAGATGGAATGATTGGAATTACAGCTGACGGGCATCCGATTATATTACCTGACTATGTTTGCCCATATTTTGAAGCAGACGCTGACAGCACCTGTGATGTAAAAGAATGCTGGTACTGCCGCTATGCGGATTTCCGGAAATCTAATGAAATTATGCTGGAAAACAGTGTATGCCGCCATGTCCTGAATCAGGTAAAGACGAGAAAATAGAGGACAGAGGCAAGGAAAGGCGGTTTGATAAATATCCTGAAAAAAATGTCAAATATCCCGGATTCCCCAGGGGATGTTTTTTGATGGTAATGTAAAAGGAAACGTCCTGTAAGGGAAAAATTGTTAAAAGGGGAAAACAAAATGATTCAGATTGCAATTTGTGACGACAGCAGGGAAGACAGAAATGCCATAAAGTGCATTTTGGAGAGTTATTTTAAGAAAAGAAATGAAGAAATAAAGACGATCGAATACGAGGATGGCGTGATCCTCCTGGATGATTATGCGGATAAGTCCGTGCATTTTTTCGACATCATTTTTCTGGATGTATTTATGAAAAAGTCTCAGGGGATTGATGTTGCAAAAAAGCTGAGATCGTACGATAAAAAGGTAAGTATCGTACTGACGACCGGAACCGAGGAATTCGCCATGTCAGGATATGCGGTCCACGCATATGGATATCTGGTGAAACCGGTACAAAAAGAGGCGATGAACAGCCTGCTGGATGATTTTGTCCGGTATTTCCATTGCGACAGAAAGCAGACGCTTCTGATCAAAAACAGGAACGTCCGGGAGCGGATATCCTACGGCGAGATTATCTATATGGAAAGCATGAACCCATATGTCTATATCCACTTAAAAGATGGAAGTGAACACCGGATTCATGCAAAGCTGGGAGATGTGGAAAAGGAGGTGACGGGAAAAAGTTTTATCCGCTGTCATCAGAGCTTTATCATCAATTTGTCTGAAGTTCACAAGGCAGATAAAGTCTTTCACATGTCAGATGGGACTGAGATTCCCATCCGGAGATCAGAATTAAAAGAGCTGAAGGAAAAGTACTATCAGTATATCATACAGACGGGATTGTAGCAGAGGAGGAAGATATGGAAGCAGCAGTTCTTGTCTGGGGTCTGCTAATCAGTTTGTCCGCCTGTGCAGTACTGGTTATCTATATCATTTATAATTCCAGAAAGGAATATGAGAAAAAGGCAGAGGCCCAGCAGCATTATAACGAATTGAAAATTGCACAGATGCGTCTCAGACAGGGGGAAGAGTACTACAGAACTATGCGGGATAATCTGGAGCAGGCAAGTCTGATCAGGCATGACCTGTCGCATCATTTCCGCATGATTTCTGAATATTGCCGATGCGGACAGTATGAAAAAATTCTATCTTATCTCGATGATCTGAATTTCCAAAAGCTTACGGGAGCAGTGCAGAATTATTGTGAAAACCATACGGCAAATGTAATCGTTGGCTATTATGCCGGAAAAGTGGAGGAGAAACATATTGAATTTACCTGTCAGATTGACCTTCCGGAGGGGGTTCCGGGCAATACGATGGACCTCAGTGTTCTCCTGGGCAATGCCCTGGAAAATGCTCTGGAAGCCTGTGAGGCTGTGGAGGAGAGAAAATACATAGAGCTCAGAATGCGATATGAAAAAGATAAATTACTTCTCTGTATCAAAAACAGTTATAAGAATCCGCTGCAGATCAGGAATGGCGAACTGTTGTCGCATAAGCAGGAGGCAGGGCACGGGCTGGGCATAAAAAGCATACGAAGAGTTGTAAAAAAATACGATGGCTACTGTAATTATTATGGAGAAAGAGGGGAGTTTGTACTGCAGATTGTACTGCAGACAGGGGATGTAGATGCCGCACTGCATGTTTCCTGAGACAAATAAGCGGACAGCACGTATATATTCTTAGAATAAGTTGTATTAAATCACAACAAAGTACAACAAAGATCTCACAGGATTGTAGTTTTATCCTCATAATTTATAATGAAAATTACGGATAATACAATTCAATTTAACATCGCATAACAGATGGAAAAATAGTGGGGCTGGAGGGGATAACGTGCTTCAGATTGCGGTATGTGACGGCAGAGCGGAAGATCGGGATGTGATTTCCAGACTATTAAAACAATATTTCAATATATATCCATATGAGTACTGTATAACAGAATACTCCAGCGGAGAGATGCTGACAGCTGACTATAAAGAGGGAATAGACACCTTCAGCCTTATCTTTCTGGGAATGTGCCTGCCGGGAATGCCGGGGATGGAGACCGCCAGGAAAGTGCGGCAGATGGATAAGAAGGCGGCGATTGTATTTATGGCGGCAACACCCAAGTTTGCACTGGAAAGCTATGAGGTGCGGGCTTACGGATATTTACTGAAGCCGGTGCAGGCAGAGAAAGCTCTGCTGCTGATAGAATCATTTTTACAGGAGCAGTGCGATTTTCTGAAGAAGGCACTTTTCTTCAAAGTTGGGAAACGCGGAATAAGGATCAGCCTGGAGGAAATTGAATCCATCGAGAGCAGAAGAAATCTTCTGATCATAAGTCTTGCAAACAAAGAGCAATACCGGGTGTATATGAAGATGGACCAGGTGGAGGAGAAGCTGGAGGGACATGGATTCCTGCGGTGTCATCAGAGTTTTATTGTGAACATGAATTATGTAAAGAGGGCAGATAAAGATTTTGTTATGGAATCCGGAGCGCAGATTCCGATCAGACAGCGGAACGCAAAGGCAATTCGGGATGCATATTTTGAATACATACTGGAAAAAGCAGAGCTGACGAGAATATGATCTGCTTATTCAAGAAAAACGGAGGTGGGGATATGGCAGAACTGAATTTACAGGCCACTCTTGAAAATTTGGATAAGGTATTGAATTTTGTGAATCAATATCTGGAGGAATATGAATGCCCGATGAAGGCTCAGATGCAGATCGATATTGCAATCGAGGAGATTTTTGTAAATATCGCGCACTATGCCTACCATCCGTCCACCGGGCCTGCAAGTATCTGCGTGGATGTGGAGGAAGATCCGCTGCAGGTATCGATCAGCTTTGCAGATAACGGGATACCCTATGACCCACTGAAAAAGGATGACCCTGACATTGGCTTATCGGCGGATGAACGGGAAATTGGGGGGCTGGGTATCTTTATGGTGAAAAAAAGCATGGATAATATTTCCTATCAGTACAAAGACGGAAGCAACATACTGACTATCAAAAAGAAATTTTAACCGCAGGTATGGGACGAATGCAGTCCCTTGAATACAAAATCATAATAAACGCAGAGCGAAATGAATCAGGAGGATGGATCTATGACAATCAATAAAACAGAAGAAGGATCAACATTGATATTAGCGCTGGAGGGCAGACTGGACACGACAACGGCACCGGAACTGGAAACAGAGATCAAAGAAAGCCTGGATGGTGTTGAAAAGCTGATACTGGATATGGAGGAATTGGTATATCTCTCCTCGGCAGGGCTGCGTGTTATTCTGGGCGCACAGAAGAAGATGAACAGGCAGGGAAGCATGGCAGTGAGATACGTCAACGATACGATAATGGAGGTTTTTGAGGTCACTGGTTTTACAGATATCCTGACGATTGAGTAAGGCAGGAAGAACGGTTAAGAGGTGCTGTATGCAATTGACGGAAGTATTTTTAGAGGCAATGCTGCAATGTGCAGAAGGGGTTTACATCATTGAAGAAGAAAGCAAAAGAATCTGCTATACAAACAGCTTTTTCTATGTGGATGAAGGCAGCGGGAGACTGGAAGGGAAACCGTGCTATCAGGCATTTGCGGGAAGGACCGGGCCCTGCAGATACTGTCCGGATCTGAAAAAGATAAGCAGCACTAATAATAACGTCTATATCTGGGATTATTATGATGCCAGGACGAAACACTGGTACAAAATCAAAAACTGCCTTGTGGAAGCAGATGGTATCTGGTACCGGGTTGGAAATATTAATATGATTGGGGATATGATGGGGCTTGGAAGTGAAGCCGTGAAGGAACTGGGAGAAATGAGGAAGCTGGCAAGGGAAAGCGGTGAGCTTCAGCAGATGCTGGAGTACGAGTCTTTTCACGACCGGCTTACAGGCCTTTACAACAGAAACCGGTATATCTGTGATCTGAAAGAACGGTTTCTGGATATCAATTGTGCGGGCACTCTGTTCCTGGATTTGAATAACCTGAAAGATGTCAATGACAAGTATTTTCACTCAGAGGGAGATAAGCTGCTCTGCAGGCTGGCTGATACCATATATACGGCAACAGGGGAAGCGGGCAGGTGCTACCGGGTCGGTGGAGATGAGTTTATTATTATCCTTCCGGACTGTACGAAGGAAGATCTGGAGTCTCTGAGGAAGCGGATTCAGGAAAAACTGAGACAACAGGAATCGGGAAATGATATCCCCTGCAGTGTGGCGATCGGCAGTGCATGGAGTACTTCTGCAGAGAATCTGGAATCGCTGGTATCGGAGGCGGACGTACGGATGTATGAAAATAAGAAGCTGATGAAGGACACCGACGGCATATCTAAATAGGAAGGCAGGGCATCTGAAACCAGGATGCCTTTTCTATTTCTGCAGGAAAATATACAGGATTTCCCCAAAAGGTAAAAACCTGATTCTGAAGGCAGTATAACAGACAGGGGTGAACAGCAGATTTGCTGAGAATACGAGGGATAAAAAATGGCTGAAAAGAGAAAGAAGCAATGGATAGCGTGGATATTGTTGGCAGCAATGACAATACTGCCTGCCGGATGTTCTTCCCAAAATGAAGAAACAAAAGAGAAAGAACCGCTGGTGCAGATCAGGGAGACAGTGAGAATTGGCTGCCTGGAGAGTGAGGAATACTATTTCTATACAGAGCAGCTGGATTCGGCGGCAGATACGCTGGCGAAAGAGGGCTGGCTGAAAGGTTATTCTGGAGACGGGGAGGATACAGAGGCGGTGTGGTCGGACATCTGCAGTGCAGACAGCAAAGAAGGAATGGAGTTTGTGGACAGCACCGTTTATGATATAACCCGGATGAGCGAAGCAGATCAGGCGGCTTTGCTGGAACGGCGGGATCTGGATTTGCTTCTTGTCTTTGGGACGGCGGCGGGAGAGTGGATCACAAAAAACAGTGATGCGATCTCGTACGATTATATGGTTTTTGGATCGGCCGACCCTGTTACGGCAGGTATCGCCGCCGGAGAAACAGAGCGGCTTAACAGTCACGCGTTTGTACATATCGATTCGAAAAGAACCGGGCGCCAGATTGATATGGCATACAGGCTGTTTCATTTTCAGGATATCGGCGTTGTCTATGAGGACAGTGCGGCCGCCTACAGTTATTCCGGCATACGGCAGCTGGAGGAGAGAAGCAAGGAGTATGGGTTTCGCATCCATACGCTTCATGTCAGTGAACCTGAAGATGAAACGGACTATCAGAGATATTACGGGGAACTGAAGGCGGCTTACGCAGAACTGATTCCTGATATCGATGTACTTTACATTACAACCGGCAAGATCGAAGATGAAAAACTGCCGTGGCTACTGGAAGACGTACATAAGGCCGGGGTCATAACCGTGGCAGAAACTCAGGAGAGCCAGGTAAAATACGGGGCCCTGGTGCATATTACAATGTCGGATCCTGTGGAAGAGGGCGTCTTTGCCGGAAAAACCATCATGGATTATGCGGCGGGAACTCCCATCGGTAAGCTGAATCAGGTATACGAGATAACGCCTAAGATTGTATTTAACTATGACACTGCAAAATTACTAAATGCAGAAATCCCGATGAGCACGTATCTGATAGCCGATGCCATATATCCGGGAGATCTGGGGGAGGCCGGTCAATGAAAAACCGTAAAAACAGGCTGTATTATTTCACGCTGGTACTTCTATTTTTTGTCTCCGTTTTATCGGTAACTTTTGGTATATTAATGTACCGCACGAATCTTCTGGATACCTATGAAAATCTGATGCGTGCCAACGTAACAGACACGATACAGAAGGTGCACTACGGGGTGTCTTTTGGCAAAACAGTGGAAAATTATTATGGGGTGCAGGAACTTCTTGAGGAAACGGTAGAAAATGCAGATTATATTGAAAACTTATATGTAACAGAAGAGAAGGCGGGGCTGCTCTATTCAACCAGTGACGGCGTACTGCCTGAAAAGATAGAATACCTGGATAATGATGAACAGAAGGTAAGCCAAAATAAACTGTATACGGCATTTTCCCTGACAGGGGATTCCAAGCTGATCGCCGAGACCGGCATGGAAACCATCAATCAAAAACTGGCGGGCTTTTCAGCCAAGCTTGGATTCGTCACGGTTCTGGGACTGCTGGCGGCTGCAGGAATCATTACAGCTGTATGGTTTTCTGTGGGGCGCAGGGGGAAAAACGGAGGACTGGCTTTATCGGCTGTAGTCGTGGTATGGATTATTCTGCTGGGAATCTATGTGGGGAATTCCTGCTGGAAAGAATACCGGATGAGCCATGACATGCTGGCAGAAGGCGTGGAGAAATCCGCGATGGCGGATATCCATAAGCTGGAAAAGGAAGGGATTCCTTATGAAGAGCTGGTGGACGTGGAGGGATATTTAAGCCTCTATTCGGAGCATATACCGGAGTTCAAGGAGGTGCATTTCGAGGACGGGCATCTGCGGTACACCATTTCTTCAAAATATATGCGGACCATATTTATTCAGTATCTGCTGAATACAATTCTGCTGTCTGTCATTTCGATTCTGATTGTGACAGAGTATCAGCTCCTTCTGGGGGCAAGAAAGGAAGGGCGGGACCGGGCGGCCCCGGAATGGAGCCATGGGATGGTACGGCTGGCGGTCTTTTTGCTCTATGCCTGTATCAGTATTGGAAAAGCGGTCAATGCAACGGTATCAAACCAGCTGGCCCTTGAACTGTCACAAAAGAGCGCTGATATGTTGACGAGTATCCCTGCCACAACTGCTATGGCAGGTTCCCTGATCGGGATCCTTTTATCCCGGCGGATGTCTGTCCGGTCGGGAAATATGCGCCGGTATCTGATGGCTGTCGCGGCAGCCGCTGCCGGGGGACTGCTTGTATGTGGCATATCAGGAAATCTTTACCTGTTTTCCGCAGCCAGAGCGATTCTTGGATTCTGTGAAGGGCTGCTTTTAATTGGGGTTAAGAATTACGCATTCAGTTTCCAGAAGACGGAGGAGCGGACAAAGGCGCTGTCCTATGTCAGCGGAGGCGGTTTCGGCGGAATCTGTCTGGGATCGGTTATGGGCGGTATGCTCTGTGACCATTTAGACTATCAATACGTGTTTTTGATTGCGGCAGTGATTTTACTTGTCGTATTCCCTATATTGAAAAAAATTGATTTCCAGCTGGAGGCTGAGAGAAAAACATCTTCGGCCGGAATGACAGCGGTATTAAAAAATCCACTGGCACTGCGCTATCTGGTCTGTCTGGTGCTTCCGGTGTATGCGGGAGCGGTTTTTCTGGATTATGTGCTTCCTCTGGTGGGGAGCGGCTATGGATTTACCCATACCGTCGTATCGGCGCTGATCCTTTTTAACTGTCTGCTGGCAGGCTATGCTTCACCGGCCATGACCAGAACCGCATTAAAGCTGATGTCACCTGTGAAAGGCACCATCTGCTACTGTGCCCTGTACGGCGGAATGATATTTTTATATGCAGTTACGGGGAGTCCCGTGCTTCTCGCGATAGTGGCACTGGCGCTGGGGCTGTGCGACAGTTTCGGTCTGGTCCTGATATCAGAGGGATTTGTTCTGACGAAGGGCAGCAGAACCTATCAGGACTCCGAGGCTAATATCCTTTTTACAATGACGAGCCGAGCCGGACAGCTGATTGCACCCGGATGTATCGCCTGGTTTGGAGGATGCGGAGTTCTTGCGGGGATGACGGCGGTCGGCCTGGGTATATACGGAATAACAGAACCATTGGTAAAAAAATTGGGAGCGAAGAAAAATGAAAATAATTGATGCAAAGAAAGAGTACAGCGGAAAACTGAAAGAATTATTTGAGACATCGTTTGGAAAAAACTATATGTCCCGGGGAAGAATCGAAAGATACATAGCGGGCGGAACACCTTTTAAGATGGCAGTAGAAGGAGAAGCGCTTATGGGCGCCATTCTTTTCATACCGGCCACGGCCGCGGAAATTGAGGAACACATAAAGATGGACCGGGAAACAATCCTTGGTATGTGCGGAGGAAAACCGGCATTGATCTGCAAGTGCGCCTGTACGTATGCAAGGTATCAGGGGGAAGGAATTGCAAAAAAAATTCTGGAAGAATGTATGAAAGAAGTAGAAAAACAGGGATATGGCGCTGTATTTACGACATTGTGGGAGTATAACGGGGGAGTACCCGCCGAGAAAATGTTTGTGGATCTACGGTTTCAGCGGGACGTAAAATTGAACATGCCGTGGTATGAGGATGAGAATTATATATGCAGCGAGTGCGGCGGACGCTGCCGCTGCAATGGGATTGTATACTATAAAATTATCTAGTACATCGTAAAATAGGATCTGTTAAACAGACGGTTAATTATGAAACGATGTACCAGTCAATACAGAAAGGGGCTCGCTATGAAAAAAAAAGGGATGTTGGCAAAGTTTGCAGCACTATTTACGACGATCATTATCCTGGCAGTTGTCATGAATTATTTTTGTGCCACACTGCTCAGTAAAAATTATGTGCTGGAGGAGAAGCAGAATTATATTAAAAGCATACTGGATCTGGCGGCCCACACCATGGAGGAAGCGGGAGAAGATACTCTGCTGTGGGCAGAATACTGCGAGGAAAATGCCAAAGAACTGGATATACGTTATGACGAGGATAACTCCGGCGATTCGGGGTATCAGACAGAAAACTCCCTTGCACAAAATTTTTCAAAGATGAGTGCTGTGCAGCAAAAGCAGCAGATGGAGCGGATAACCGAAAAATGGATCCAATACTATGATTACGTGCTGGATAATTATGGTTTAAAATATATGTATTTTGTCCGTGTCAGCTCAGAAAATGATATCGTGTACATTGCAGACGGCAAGCCCCGGGACGGGGAACGTGACGGAATTATGTACCGATATTCCGGGGATGTGGATCACTATGACGAACCGCTTTCCAAGTCAAACCCAGTGATATGGAAACTCTGGAACAGCGGGGATAAGGCGGATATCGAGTGCGAGCTGAGCAATACGGAATACGGACGTACATACCGCCTCTGGTGCCCGGTCGTGATCAATGGTGAAGTTGCAGGACTTCTGGGAGCCAATATTGATGTATCCCAGGTCGATGCTGAGATCAGGGAGTCCACGCTCCCGACGGCGCTCTGGTCCTGTCTGTTTTTTGCGGCGCTGCTCACGGTAATCCTGGTCTTTTTGAGAAAGACGATTGTATTAAAAATTGTCAATCTGGATCAGGATGTCATGCAATATAGCAGGACAAAGAATCCCGAGGTCGCCGCGAAGATAGCGCAGACCAGATACGCGCAGGATGAGATCGGCAGCCTGGCCGTCAATTTTTCGGATATGATTCTGTCTCTGGAAAATTATATGACAGAGCTGAATGCCGTTACAGCAGAAAAACAGCGGATCGGGGCGGAACTGGATGTGGCAAAGAATATACAGGCATCCATGCTGCCGTGCATCTTTCCTGCCTTTCCGGGGCGGGAAGAGTTTGACATTTATGCGACCATGGAACCGGCCAAAGAGGTGGGCGGCGATTTCTATGATTTCTTCCTGGTAGATGAAGACCACCTTGCCATGGTGATCGCTGATGTATCAGGGAAGGGAGTGCCCGCAGCTCTGTTTATGGTCATTGCGAAAACCCTGCTGAAGAACTGCACACAGACCGGTCTCTCTCCGCATGAGGTTCTGGAGAAGGTGAATGAGCAGCTCTGTGAAAACAATGATGCGGAGATGTTTGTGACGGTCTGGCTTGGAATTCTGGAGATTTCTACCGGAAAACTTACCTGTGCAAACGCCGGCCATGAGTATCCGGTATTAAGAAGGGGCGGCGCGGATTTTGAACTGATAAAAGACCGGCACGGATTTGTACTGGCGGGCATGGAAGGCTCAAGATATAAGGAATATGAAATTATCCTTGAAAAGGGCGATCAGTTATATGTATACACGGACGGCGTGCCGGAGGCGACAAATGCTGATGATGAGCTGTACGGAGCAGACCGCATGGTGGAGGCACTGAACCGGGATGCCGGCAGCACCCCGGGCGAAACGCTCACGCGTGTAAAACAGGACATCGATCAATTTGTAGGCGAAGCTCCCCAGTTCGATGATATCACGATGCTTGCTATTGAGATTCGGTAAAGGGAAACTGAAGTATAGTATACCCAAAGGGCAGACTGCAGCTCATGCCCTTGTCCTTGCGGCCGGGTCTGCAACAAAGCTGCAGAATAATGTATACCCAAAGGGCACCCCGTAACTCATGCCCTGCGGGCGGGTCTGCGGCTAAGCCGCAGAATAATGTATGATATATCTAAATTTCGTGCTATAATATTGCCATATTAAAGGAGGTAGATTATTATGCCTGTAAATTTCCGTCCTTGCTGTAATAAGATAATTAAATCACAAAGACATCAAAAGGCACTGGAATATGCTTTGGAGCAGATTCGTGTATCGTCAATAGCACCATATGTTAATGCAGTGTATCTATATGGGAGCTGTGCGAGAGGCCGGGAAACCTGGAACAGCGATGTGGATTTGCTGCTTGAGTTGGATGAAGAAAAGTATAATCAATCAGAACTTAAAATAGAACTGCGTATATTGAAGGCTGAAGTGATGACAGATGATGTAAAAGATCCGGAAACAGACCTTAAAATTGTGGTAGGAAAAGAATGGAAAGTCAACACTATGCCTTTTTATGAAAATATCAGGAAGGAAGGGATTTTAATATGGCCTTAGAAAATTATTTTGATTTTGCTGAAAATGATTATAAATATTTTATTGAGTCATATGAAAATGGGACTATAGCCAACATGATGGGGTAATCGCACAAGGGATCTGCGAAAAATATATGAAACATCGCATTGTGCCGCAGCTGTAAAAAAATGCCGTGATGAGATCCTGCAAATACAGAAAGGATTTGAAGGATAAAGAGCTAAAGCGAAAATCCAACCCCATAGGCAGCTCCCGTACAGACGCCGAACCGCGCCCCCTTCTCCCCAAACACCTGGCAGGCGGCCTCCCCCAAAAAAACACACAATGAGCCACTATTAGGTCACACATGGAAGTTGTGGCTTTTTTGTATTCTGATAAAATTGGTCACAACAATAGATCATGAATGGAGGAAGCAAAATGACAAAATCAAAGTTCAAGAAGAGTGATAGAATTCAAAAATTATGGGAGAGAAGTACCGGTTTATCAAAGAGTGGAAAGAGAAATGTATATGTAGATAATGCAGAATTTCTTGTTTACCACTGGTCCGGCCACAGCGCTGGATTTTCGCCGGCCACAGGGGAACTGGCCCTTTCGGATGACGAGAGAATCAACCTGGGCGACCACAACTGCCGCGTAGATGTGGGAACCAGCTTTCCGTATCTGGACGAGATGCCATCCAGAGTAAAGGGCTTTGAGTATTCAGCCACAAATTGGGCCCGTGACTATGCATTCTTCCTGGATCACAGTCCTGCTGAAGTCTATCCGAATGAGACGATTGTGGGAGAATTCCACTGGCAGCTGGACGAAGCAAGGAATTTTGTGTATCCGGATGAAGTAGTTGAGCTGGGTTTTGACCTGCGCCAGATGGGGGCAGGGGGAACCAGCCTTGCGCATACCTGCCCGGATCTGAGCATTGGTCTGGGGAAGGGCTGGGTTGGCTTACTAAAGGATGTGACGGAGAGTAAAGAAAAATGGCAGCGGTATGGAAATAAAAAGAGATCTGCCTATCTGGAAGCCCAGGAACAGGTCGTAAAGGCAATTATACGCTACACTATGCGGCATTCTGACAGGGCAATGGAACTTGCCAAAGCGGAGAACGACCCGGAGCAGAAGGCGCGCTACCAGAAAATCGCAGCCAATATGGAACAGCTGGCAAAAGGAGCCCCTGAAAGCTTTGAGCAGGCCGTGCAGTGGATTCAGTTATTCCAGGTAGTAGAGAGAATTAACGGACATGGAAACGGATATGGAAGACTTGACCAGCTTCTGATAGATTTCTATAAAAAGGATCTGGGGAATGGTATTATAACAAGAGAACTGGCCAGGGATATCCTGGCGGAACTGTATCTCAAATATGGAGGGAATTACTTCTCATTCGGCGGAAGAGACAGGGACGGCAGAGATGCCACTAACGAAATCAGCTGGATCGGTCTTGAGGCCTATGATATGATAGGCGGCTATAATCATCTGGGCGTGATGTGGCATGAAGATATGGATCAGGAGTATTACAGCTATGCATGTGATGTGGTGACACGTCATGGCTGCGGTGTCCCTACACTGGTGAACTATGATGTCATGCGTGATTCCGAACTGTACAGCGGCTACAGTGAGGAGGACGCATGGAACGTGTCCTACAGCGGCTGTCAGTGGTACTGTGCGGCAGGGGCTGAGTACAGCGACCACGATCTGAATTCCTTTGTTCTGCCCGCGCCGATGCAGAGGGCCATGAAGATGGCAGAAGAGCAGAATACAGAAACTTTTGAGGAATTCTGGGATCTGTACACCCGGGAAGTGGAGCGCACAGCGGAGGCATTTACAGAGTTCAAAAACAGGGTCTATAAATGGCAGGATCGGGTATGGCCGGAAATGGTTACGACTCTCTGCATGAAAGATACCATTCAGAAAGGGCTGGATGTCACGGCAATCGGAGGACCCCACAATGCATTTACATCGGTCAACGTTCTTGGAGTTCCGAATGTAGTAGATTCTTTATATGCCATGAAGAAGATCATATTTGAGGAAAAGAAATATACCATGGCGCAGCTCAATGATGCCATCCAGAATAACTGGAAAGACCATGAAGTGATGCGCCAGATCATGCTGAATCAGGAAAAATTCGGAAATGACCAGGACGGTGTAGATGAAATGTATGTAAGGGTAGCGGAAAATATACACGATACACTGGAAGGACAGCGCAACCTGAAGGGTTTCCATTTCCGGGCATCCTTATTTCAGTATATGGGTCATACCTACGCAGGTCCCATACTGGGCGCAACGCCGGACGGCAGATTCGCAGAGGAACCGATTGCACACGGCTGCAATCCGATGCATGGCAGAAATCACGAAGGAATCACTGCCACGGCGAAATCGCTGCTGAAAGTACCTTTCAGGGAATACCAGGGTGGCTCC
The DNA here is from genome assembly GCA_001028025.1 of Faecalicatena fissicatena. Classification (GTDB taxonomy): domain Bacteria; phylum Bacillota; class Clostridia; order Lachnospirales; family Lachnospiraceae; genus Faecalicatena; species Faecalicatena fissicatena_A. Next base: position 48,065 of record LDAQ01000001.1, read on the forward strand.
CTTCAGATCGAGCTGCAGCCGAAGTTCTTTGATGGGAAAGAGAATAAAGGGGCATATATCGAAAACTTCTCGAAAGCATATATGAAGAAGGGCGGGATCCAGATCAACTTTAATGTGATCGATCTGGAAAAATTAAAGAAGGCAGTGGATGATATTGAAAATCCGGAATATGCTGATATCGTCGTAAAAGTTACCGGATACAGCGCTCATTTTGTAGTCATGGATCATGAGTTCAGAAAAGAATTTGTAAACAGAGTAAATTATACAAGTGTCTAGCGGGGATGAAATATGGAAAAGGGTTTGGTTTTTGACATTCACAGAGGAACGACACACGATGGACCAGGTATGCGTACCACTGTATTTTTAAAGGGATGCCCCCTGCACTGCAGATGGTGCCAGAACCCTGAAAGTATGAATCCTGACAGAGAACTGGAGTGGGATGCAAAGAAATGTATTGGCTGCATGAGCTGTATCACACATTGCCAGGCCAAAGCACTCTCACCGGGGGAAGACGGGATCCGCATAAACAGAAAAATCTGCAGAGATTGTTTCACATGTGCTGATCAGTGCCCCTCAAAAGCGATGAGTGTGGTGGGCAGATACTGGGACACATCCGATCTTGTAAAGGAAGCATGTAAAGACAGTATGTTTTTTGATGACTTTTCGGGAGGAGTGACGGTATCCGGTGGGGAACCAGTACTACAGCACAAGTTTCTGTACGAATTTTTGGAGGCGCTGAAGATGCAGGGCGTGGATACCGCTTTGGATACGTCTGGTTTTGGGAAAAGAGAGAGATATGAAAAAATATATCCCTATGTGGATACATTTCTTTATGATATCAAATTTATGGATGAGAAATTACATCAGGAGTATACCGGGGTGAGCAATAAAATAATACTGGACAATCTGAGATTCGTAGCTGATAAAATCAGAAAACAGAAAGATACCAGGTTATGGATCAGGACTCCTTTGATACCGGGCGCAACGGCGGTAAAAGAAAATATTGAGGAGATCGGTTGGTTTATTCAAAAAGAACTGGCTGATGTGATTGAGCGGTGGGAATTATGCGCTTTCAATAACGTGTGTAAAGAGAAATATGTAAAGATCGGACAGGACTGGGAGTATGGGCACTGCCGGCTAATGGAGGAGAAGGAAGTGCGTGAGCTGGCAGCGGCTGCGGAAACATATGCAAAGGGGAACGTTGTAGTGTCCGGGCTCATGGGGGACGCCTCTTGAACCGGAGTTGGAGGAGACTGCATCAGCAGTCTCCGATGGAAAAGAGAACGATGGTCATGTAGTCTTTGGGGTTTGGAAGCTCCAGTGTAAGGCGGAGACTGCGTTTTGCCTCGAGGTGTTTCTGGCGCAGTTCGCGTTGGAGAGTGTACTGATGGTTCAACAGTTCTTTGCGGCCATCAGGGGACAGGAGATGTACCGGGCCGGTGCTGTTATTGACGAGATTCAGAAATTGATTCATATTCACGATATTTAGCTTTATCACACTATAACCTCCATTCACATAAGAACGGCCTCCATACCGGGGGTCATTTTTATTGTTTCTGTTGCCGGGGTATCTTTGTTAATGTCATTATAGTGCAATATTCTTTCGTAAAATATATTATTACTGCCTAATTATATCATTATCCTGCCATTTGCGGCGATATTGGAGCGGCGTAAATCCGGTGTATTCCCGGAATGTCTTTCCAAAATAGCTGCTGCTGCCCAGTCCGCATGCCTGCCCGATGTGTGTGATGGGAACCTGGCTGTCCGAGAGCATCTGGCAGGCTGTCCGGATACGGTAGCTTTTCAGATATTCTACGGGCGTTTCGTGGAGGCAGTCGTGAAAGATCCGGTAGCATTCCCGCGTGCTGACAAATGATGCTGAGGCAATATCGGAAACCGAGATCTTATCTGCATAATGTTCATGAATATATGCCATCATCAGCTTTATCTTGTCATTGGCTTTGTCGTAATGCCCCTGTGTTTCCATAAGCGGCTCCGCAAGGGCGAACAGGCCATACCAGATTTCTGATAATACGGATTGAAGTTTTATTTCATAGGCAAAGTCTTCGTCGGATAACCGGAAAGAATCATGCAGAAGTTTCAGCAGATCGGCCTGTCCGGGGGTATCTGGAAATAAAGCGATGAGCTCTATCTGCGGTGCCAGGATCAGGGGAGCGATGTATTTCTGCTCAATCCGGCTGCCCTGCCTTCCGCTGATGAATGAGGTATCAAAAATATGCAGGATCTGAGTTGTGTTTTTTATACCCTCCTGAGGTCTCGTCATGTGCAGGACGTTGGAGTTAACCATTCCGCCCGTACCGGCAGGAAATACGAAATGTCCCTTTGGCGTGTCATACTCCAGGACGCCGCTTTCCATATAGAACAGTTCCACTTCTTTGTGCCAGTGCCACGGGACAAATCCACCCATATAATGGTCCAGTTCATTGCAGGACGCGATATATGGAAAATCAGGGGAGAAGCCTGGCAGCATTTCTTCCTTACTTCCGCTGCGGTATGTCATACAGTGTACATTTTTCATAAAGTGAACCTCCTTTAAAGATTCGTGATCAGGCTGCAAAGAGGGGCCATCTGAGGAGATTACAATGTTATACAGAATTTCGCTCTATCAGCTGAGTGGCAATTTCGATTTTTACCGGCCGGGTGCCCTTTTCATTCAGCAGGGTAATCAGCCGCCGGGCGGCCATTTCCCCCATATACTGTTTGGGGACATGCACAGTCGTGAGGGATGGTTCCACAATTCTGCTTAAAGGAATGTTGTCAAATCCCACGACTGCGATATCGCCGGGAACCGCGTATCCGTATTCTTTTAACGCTTTCATGGCGCCGACTGCGATCAGATCGTTATCTGCAAAATAACATGGCGCCAGCTCTTCTTTGTTTTCCAGAATTTCTTTCATATCCGCATAGGCGCCGTCGATGGAGGGGGTCAGCAAGTGTACGACGCTTTTGGAGGAGGACATTCCATAAGAACGGACAGCCTTGAAAAACCCGGAATTTCTCTCTGCAAAGTTGCCGATCGGATAAGAAGAACGCAGATATCCGGGCTGTTTTTTAGTCTTTTGGATCAGGTGGCTGGCTGCCAGGTAAGCACCCTGCACATTATTGATCAGGACATAATTGCAGTCCACTGTCTCAAAATAAGTGTCCAGTAAGACAAGGGGGATCGGCAGATTCTTAAAAATCTTCAGGTCTTCAGGTGTCATCTCAGTGCCAAGCAGTACAATTCCGATACAGTCAGAATACTGGATTTCTTCCAGCTGTTCATCCACATCATCTTCATCTCCATAGATATAACTTATTTTTACTTTATAGCCTTCCTCCTTACAGCCTTGGACGATGCCATCGGATAATTCAGAGAAGAAGGGGGTGTCAGCAACGACGGCACCGTGTTTTTTATAGAGCACAAAATAAATATTGCCGCTTACATTTTGTTTGCCGGCAATCCGTGAAAAATCGTAGCCATACTGCTGGGCGGCATCCAGCACCATTTTCCTGGTCTGGGTGCTGACACCAGGTTTGTTGTTCAAAGCCATGGAGACGGCTGCCGCCGACAAATTCAATTTTTTTGAAAGTTCTTTTGCCGTAATGGTCATATCAATATCCTTTCTGATAAATATACCCCTCTGCCTGTACGCTTGAAGTATGTCCGCAGTAAACCGCGTAATGTATGTTTTTATTATGTACTGTCTTCTGAATTATTTCAATAATTAAGTTATAAATTAAGTGAATAAAACTTAATAAACGAATGAAATTAAGCTGGATCAATAATATACTTCAATTATCAAAAGCAGATGAAGCTGATAAAAAGAATAGCATTCACATTGAAATCGAGGAGGAATGGATATGAAAAAAATTAAGCTGGGTTTTGCACCGACAAGAAGAAGCATTTTCAGCGCACCGGATGCAGTTAAGTTCCGGGGGCTTACCGCAGAGCGTTTGAATGATCTGGGCGTGGACTTTGCAGATATTACAGATATCAATGAGGAAGGGCTTCTGTATGACGACAATGATGTGGAGAAGATTGCTGCAAAGTTCCTGGCAGAGGGTGTAGACGGACTAATGCTACCGCACTGTAATTTCGGTACGGAATATGTCTGTGCAAGGCTGGCAAAGAAACTGAATGTACCGGTTCTTCTCTGGGGACCGCTGGACGAGCGCCCGGAACCGGACGGAACAAGGCTGAGAGATACGCAGTGCGGACTCTTTGCCACAGGAAAAGTACTGAGGAGATTTCAGATTCCTTTTACATATCTGACCAACTGCAGATTAAGCGATCCAGTATTTGAGAGGGGAATCAGAGACTTTCTGGCTGTCTGTAATGTGGTAAAAACGTTCCGCAATATCAGAATCCTTCAGATTTCTACAAGACCCTTCGATTTCTGGACAACGATGTGCAATGAGGGGGAGCTTCTGGAAAAATTTAATGTACAGCTGACACCTGTGCCGATGACTGAACTGGTAGAAGAAGTAAAAGCCGTAAAGCAGGATAAAAAAGCATTGGATGCTATGCTTACCTGCATCCATGAAACGATGGAAGTAAAAATCAGGGAAGAGCAGGCGGAGAATGTGGCGGCGCTTGCGGCGGCCATGAAACGGCTGGTCAAAAAATACGGCTGTAATGCGGCTGCAATCCAGTGCTGGAATGCTTTGCAGACAGAACTGGGGGTAATGCCCTGTGCAGCCAATGCGATTCTCAATGAAGAAGGGATTCCGGTTGTCTGTGAGACCGACATTCATGGTGCAATCACCGCACTTCTGACAGAGGCGGCAGGAATGGGGGAAACGAGAGGGTTCTTTGCAGACTGGACCATCCGGCATCCGGATATTGCAAACGGAGAACTTCTGCAGCACTGCGGACCATGGCCGGTATCTGTGGCAAAGGAAAAACCGCAGCTCACCTATCCGCTGGCCTTTGATCATCCGGGAAGCCTGACGGCGGAAGCGAGGCACGGAGAGGTAACGCTCTGCAGATTTGACGGCGACAATGGGGAGTATTCCCTGCTTTTGGGAAAAGCAAAAGGCGTGGACGGGCCAAAAGGGATGGGGACCTATCTCTGGGTGGAGGTTGAGAACATCAAACGCCTGGAAGCAAAGATCGTGGAAGGGCCGTATATCCACCACTGCGTGGGGATTCATAAAGATGTGGTACCGGTATTGTATGAGGCATGCAAGTATATGGGAATAAAACCGGATCTGTATGACCCGATCGAAGAAGACGTAAAAGCATATCTCAGAGGTGAATGAGAACTGTCAGTTACTAATTACAGGCCTGTCTGTGATTAGCAATAACTGCTAAAGCAAGCTGGTGACAGCATATATCCGAAAAAGAAAGGGAGAGAAAGAATGAATTTAAAAGCATTGGCATATGAGCTGAGAAAAGACACGGTGGACTTAATACGCGCAGGAAAGGCAGGGCATATCGGCGGCGATATGAGTGTGATGGAGATTCTTGTCGAACTGTATTTTGACCAGATGAATATCAGCCCGGAAAATATGGACTCACCGGACCGTGATTTGTTTGTATTGAGCAAGGGGCATTCTGTAGAGGCATACTACTCTGTTCTGGCCGCAAAAGGATTTTTTCCAAAAGAACAGCTGCACCGGGAATTCAGTAAATTTGGCACCCGGTTCATCGGACATCCGAATAACAAACTGCCTGGAATCGAGATGAATTCAGGTTCCCTGGGGCACGGTCTTCCAGTCTGCGTGGGGATGGCCAAAGCCGGGAAGGTGGACGGCAGAACCAGCCGTGTCTATACAGTTATGGGCGACGGCGAACTGGCGGAAGGTTCCGTATGGGAAGGCACTATGGCGGCGGCACATTATGGGCTTGACAACCTGTGTGCGGTGGTGGACAAAAACCGGCTGCAGATCTCAGGAAATACGGAGGATGTCATGGCACACGATGATCTGCATGAAAGGTTCAGAAGCTTCGGCTGGAATGTCATTGATGTGGCCGATGGCAATGATATTGATGAACTTCATGTGGCGTTCGAGAAGGCTAAATCGGTGAAGGGAAAGCCTTCAGTATTGATTGCAAACACGATCAAGGGAAAGGGTTCACCCCTTATGGAAGATAAGGCCGGATGGCACCACAAGGTTCCAAACGATGAGGAATATACTCAGATAATCAAAGATTTCAAGAAAGCAGAGGAGGCAGTGAGATAATGGGGAAGACAGCAAATAAGCAGATGATTTGTGAAGTGTTGATGGAGCATGCCGGTGCTGACAGGGACATTATAGCTCTTTGCAGTGACTCCAGAGGAAGCGGTTCTTTTACTCCTTTTGTGGAGAAATATCCGGAGCAGTTCGTGGAAACCGGAATTGCGGAACAGAACCTGGTCAGCATAGCGGCAGGGCTTGCCAAATGCGGAAAGAAAGCCTATGCCGTATCGCCTGCCTGCTTTCTGTCTACAAGGAGTTATGAACAGTGTAAGGTGGATGTTGCATATTCCGGCACCAATGTAAAGTTGATCGGGATCAGCGGAGGTGTCAGCTATGGTGCGCTGGGGATGAGTCATCACTCTGCCCAGGACATCGCGGCGATGAGTGCGATTCCCAATATGCGTGTTTATATTCCCAGTGACGCTTTGCAGACACGGGAACTGACGGAAGCGCTGCTTAAAGACAGCAAGCCTGCTTACATTCGGGTGGGTAGAAATGCAGTAGATCCGGTCTATGAGGAAGGAACCTTTTCCTTAGAACTGGATAAAGCTGTGACGGTCTGCCAGGGAGAAGATGCGGCCGTCATTGCCTGCGGTGAGATGGTGAAACCGGCAATGGATGCGGCAGAGATGCTGGCAGCAGAGGGGATACATGCGGCAGTGATCGACATGTACTGTATCAAGCCTCTGGATGAAGAAGCTATTATAAAAGCGGCCACAAAGGCCAAAGCAGTTGTTACTGTGGAGGAACACGCACCGTTCGGCGGTCTGGGATCTATGGTAGCTCAGGTAGTAGGCCGGGAATGCCCGAAAAGGGTCCTGAATATGTCTCTGCCGGATGAACCGGTTATTACAGGGACTTCCCGGGAAGTGTTTGATTATTATGGGTTGAATGCGGCAGGAATCGCTGCCAGAATAAAAGAAGCACTGGCATAGCAGGTCTGACAGCATATATGTGGCAAAAAGAGTATTGCAGGAGGTTATGATGCAGGAGCAGTATATTATCAGTATTGACCAGAGTACCCAGGGAACAAAAGCGATGCTGTTTGATCACGAGGGGATAATGCTGGGACGTTCGGATCTGCCCCACCGGCAGATTGTAAACGAGAGCGGCTGGGTCTCCCACGACCCGGAGGAAATATATCACAATACAATCCGTGTTGTGCAGGACCTGCTTGAGAAATCCGGGATTGAGAAAGAAAAAATAGCAGGGGTTGGAATCAGTAATCAGAGGGAAACCTCCCTGGCATGGGATTCCGTGACAGGAAGGCCGGAAGCTGATGCGGTTGTATGGCAGTGTGCCCGTGCAAGTGCAGTCTGTGAACAGGCGTCAGTAAAAGGCGCCGCGGAATTGATACGGAATCGGACAGGACTGGAGCTGTCGCCATATTTTCCTGCATCCAAGTATGCATGGTTTCTGGAAAATGTTACAGGGACCAGGGACAAGGCGGACTGGGGCGAACTACGTCTGGGGACAATGGATACGTGGCTTATCTATAAACTGACAAAAGGCAGATCCTTTAAAACAGACTTTTCAAACGCGTCCAGAACACAGTTGTTTAATATTTTTACCATGCAGTGGGATGAGAATATCTGCGGAATATTTCATATCCCCGCGGAATGCCTGGCAGAAGTCTGCGATTCCGACAGCTGTTTTGGAATGACGGATTTTGAAGGTGTTCTGCCCCATGAAGTTCCGATACACAGCGTTTTAGGAGATTCCCACGGCGCCCTGTTCGGACAGGGGTGTCTGACGCCCGGAATGATGAAGGCAACTTACGGCACGGGTTCTTCCATTATGATGAATATCGGGGAGAAGCCCGTTTTGAGCACACACGGAGTCGTGACATCCCTGGCCTGGAAGATGAACGGAAAAGTCAATTATGTTCTGGAGGGAAACATCAATTATACAGGTGCGGTCATCAGCTGGCTGAAGGACGAGGCGGAGCTGATCAGCACACCGGGGGAGACGCAGGGGCTTTGTTATGAAGCCAAGCAGGACGATTCCCTGTACTTTGTTCCGGCGTTTACCGGTTTGGGTGCGCCATACTGGAACAGCCAGGCAAAAGGGAGCCTGAGCGGGATCACGAGAACCACAAAGCGGGCGGAGATTGTCCGTGCGTGTACGGAGTGCATCGCCTATCAGATCATGGATGTGATAAAGGCCATGAGTAAGGATGCAGAGATTGAAGTTACGGAACTGCGCGTTGACGGCGGCCCGACCAGAAATGAATATCTGATGCAGTTCCAGAGCGATATCCTGGATGCCGGCGTACAGGTTCCGGATGCGGAGGAACTCTCCGGGATCGGGGCGGCCTATGCAGCAGGCATTGCGTTGGGGCTATATACGGAGGCTGTTTTCACAAGACTGGAGCGCAGAAAATATGAGCCGGATATGGAGAGAGACAGAAGAGAACAGAAGATCAGCGGATGGAAGGCCGCGGTGGAGAAAGTACTTTAAAGACTCTTGCAAATTGCGTTCATGTAAATGATGTGGTATAAGAAGTAAGCTGCCCTTGAATCATAAATTTAGGGCAGCTCCTTTTATATATTAATTTTGGGCATGGAAATTAACAGGGGACATGAGTCGGCTAAAAAAATTCCTTTTATGATTTGAAAAATGTATGAGTTATACATGTGAAGTCTTCAAAAAAATAGATTGTATCAGGTATTATGAAATATGGAATTCTTCACAGAGTTTTTTGCAGAATTCCTCATTTTCAGCGGCCCTTTTCAGGTCATCTGTTCTGCCCGCATCTATCAACAGCGCTGAGAGTTTTAGAATATTGGCGGTGCCTTCTTTTATACCTTCTTTCATACCCTTTTCTATACCTTCGGCTACGCCTTCTTCTTTGGCAGCTTCCCGCTCCTGACGTATGTGCCTTTCCTGATCGTATTCATAGATACTCATATTCTTTGCCTCCGTTTTGTTCTTTCTTAAAAAATCTGCCAATATGCCATTTGATATGCACTCGGTAATTGCCTTTTCAACTGCCTCGTTAAGACTCATTATTTTGGCATAGGAGCGGACCTTTGCGGTGTATGCTGAATAATCGCTTAGTGTTTTACATGCACCCAGAAGACTCTGATTGTGTCCGGGATTAATATTCAGCATGAGGGCTTCTAACTCTAATACCGGAATGTCATCGTGCACTGTATACATATCAGACAGCTTTAAAATCTGAGAATCGGGCTGTTCTTCTTCTCCGTTGTAAAATATTACGAACCTGGGGGCCGGTATACGGATGATTTTTGTGCCGTATAAGTTTTCATTCCGTGTTTCCGCTGAGTACAAATCAGATACATAAAAAAGATATCGAAGCGGCAGGTTGGGACTATAGGTGGACTGATGTTCATATAAGGTCAGTCTGGAATCGATAAGAAAGGATACGTCATTATGCATGGACATATAAATAGCATTTTTCAGCGTATTGATTTCCAATAATTCAGGGTCCTTATAGTCCGTTTTGTTCATTGCATTATACAACTTCAGTAATTCTGTTTTTTCACTGAAAACCAATTCGAATAATCTGGCCTTGTAAGTGCGGTTTGGCTGTGCTTCATTCGTACTGTTCATAAAATATTTCCTCCTTGTTTTTGCGTGCAGGAGGTTCTGAAAACAGTGCTTTATCACGTCCTCTTATGGAAACCTCTCTGCTGTTATTGTTGGGATACAAGCATTGAGATTTCTAATAAGATTCCCTGGCCGGGAAGACTGGTATCAGATGTGGCTGCCGCCACGCAGAATGAATAGAAATATAATGCTTTTGTTTTATAGTAGCACGGAAGATGAGATAATGCTATAGTGTATAAACATAAAAATCAGGCATGATTGATAATCTCAGAAGATGATGATATATTATATCATGAATCGAGGCTTCATGATCGCCATTCACCGTTTGGAAAATGGATAAGTACGCTTTCCTCACTAATGTTCATTAAATCATGAAGTAAAACTGTCTTTGACAGACGTTATACTGATCTGTAGAGATGGGCTTGGCTGTACAAAAGATGAATCAGAACGTTATTGCCGGGGGGCGTATACTGTGTTAAATATTCTGAAAGCAGGTCTTGAATATGAAGAAAATAAGTACTTTAATATTTGGCATTTTGGAAAGAAACAGTTATAAAAGGATGGTAGCTGTTTTTTTTGTAATTGCAACGGTAGTTCCCATGATATTGCTTCAAATTATTTCATATGGCTACTTAAAGGGCAGTTTTCAGAAAAATGTAGATGAGCTTTCAGAAGCGAATGTTGCGAAAACCCGAAGCAATATAGAAAGCGCACTGAATGCTTATGAAGATATACTCTATCAGGTGTATACCAATGATGAAATTATTGAGAATATTGACAATATAGACAGGGATGAAAATCTCGCGATGAATATGAACCGTCTGAGACGCCAGCTGCGGACCATGTGCTATGCAAAAGACAGCATTGAGGCAGTCTCCATCATTACACCGGAGGGCAATTTAATACATTATGATAAGCTGACCGCTTCTTCCGTGAACAGCTCCTGGGTTAATAGTGTGGAAAAGACGAGGACTGAGATTTATACGATGGGGATGCGGGATTTTGATACGCACATTCTGCCCACACATTTTGCAAGAAAGCAGCTTAACAAGTCAAATTATTTGTTTCATTTGGTCCATCGGGTGATTGATTATAGAAATACGGACCGCCCCTGCGGTGTGGCGATATTGAGCCTGAACGAGGATTTGCTGCAGGAAATCTGTAAGGAAGATGAAGTACAAAATTCTTACAGCTATATTGTGGATGAGGTTGGAAGGGTCATATCACATGAGGATAAAGAGCAAATCGGCATGATGATTTCTATGCCTTCAGGAGAAACATTTACAGGACAGGCTTCCGGCAAAGGGGCTACCTACATATCAGAGCCGATCAGAGGCTGGAGGGTTATAACCGAATACAATCAGGAATCATTCTGGCAGGATCTGTCGCGGCAGCTGGGGCGTTTCCTTGGTATTGGCATAGCGATTACACTATTTGCACTGGTGATGGTGATCTTTATAACGACGCTGCTGTCCCGTTCCATGAACAGTGTGATTGCAGCGATGCGTCAGGCACAGGAAGGGGATTTGAGCGTTTCTGTTACAAAGAGGCACGTGGTATCCAGTGAAATGATGTCCATTGTTGATACGTTTAATAAAATGATGACAAAAATCGCTGAATTACTGGAAGAGGTTAAGCTGACTGCCGGGCGCAGGCGGGATGCGGAAATAAAAGCACTGGAAGCGCAGGTAAATCCACATTTTCTGTATAACATATTGGACAGCATGAATTGGATGGCTATTGATAATGACCAGTTTGAAATCAGTCATATGATTACATCTCTTGCAAAAATTCTCCGCTACAGTATCAACAGCAGCAATGCATCGGTACCGCTGAAAGATGAGCTGGAGTGGGTGCGGCAGTATATTTATCTGCAAAGCATCCGTTTTAAAGATGATTTTGAATATATCATAGAGGTAGAGCAGGAGGAGCTGCTGAATTTTACCATTCATAAACTGCTTTTACAGCCGTTTATAGAAAATGCAGTTGTGCATGGATTCAAAGACAGCCAGCGTAAAAAAATTCTGCGGATTCATATCCGACAGGCGCCGGAGGGAATTGAGATCGAGATACACGATAACGGAAAAGGCATAGAAGAGGGTGTGCTGCAGGAAATTTTAACGAAAGCTGAAAATGCAGGTGATCACATAGGCATGGCAAACGCGATCGGCCGTATCCATATGTATTATGGTGAGGAATCCGATGTTTCGGTGGAAAGCAGTGTCGGGCTGGGAACGACTGTTTCTATCTGTATTAAAAGTGACGGGGGTGTATTAAAATGAAAATCATTGTAGTGGAGGATGAAATACGGATCCGTGAGGGACTGGTTAAGCTGATCAGGCGTTTTTTCCCACAGGTATCCCAGGTATGTGAGGCGAAATCAGGAGAAGAGGGGATTCATTTCATACATGAGATGGATCCGGATATCGTAATTACGGATATACGTATGGAACCGCTTAATGGATTGGAAATGCTGAGAATCCTGAACCAGGAGAAGAAATGGAATTTTAAAAGCGTGATTTTGAGTGCATATTCTGAATTTGAATACGCAAAACAGGCTATTTCACTCGGGGTAAACGAGTATTTGATAAAGCCGGTGGAAATCGAAGAACTGCGCAAGGTTATGGATCGCCTGGAAGAAGAGCTGAGGGAAGAAAAACAAATGCGGACAGATACCCCAAAACAGCTGCGCTCGCTGGAAACGATACTGAGTAATGTACTTTCCGGGCAATTGGAGATGAATGAGGAACTGGGCGGATTTCTGTTAAAAAACTACGAGATCCATTGGGACGAACCAGCCGGGATGATACGTGTCTATATGGGGCGCCGGTTTGAAGAAGAGAAGGCGTTTTTGATAACTGCATTACAAAACTCTCTTCTGAAGAAGGGGTACCAGAATAGCAGAGTGATAAGTTTTCCAACAGATCAGGAAGTGGTTGTACTGCTTTTTTCCATTGCGGACGAGCAGCAGCTGGAACGATATCTGCAGTATACGTTCCTGTCTGACATCCATCGGGTTGATACAGCAGCTACTGTCGGTTTTACCGTCTGTCAGGATTTTAGGGAATTACGGGCACAGCTGGAGACTCTGAGAGATGTGATGCCGTGGAATATTTCGCTGGGAGAAGACGTGTTGATCTCTTTTCCAAAGATACTGGATATCCATTCAGCGGAGCTGATTTATCCCGCCGAAATGGAGAAAAAGTGTACGGATGCTCTATACAAGATGAATTATGAGATTTTGAATGAGCAGATGGAGCGTTTTCTGCAGTATTTTATTGATCAGCCCTACCCGCCGGATACGATTAAAAAAAGTATTCTGCGCTGCATATGGAATCTTTTAAATGCGGCGAAGGAAGTGAATTTTGAGGCATATAAAAAAGTCGATGAACAAAGTATTATCGAGGCCGTGACCCATGCCGCCACATTCGGAGAACTTGAAATGGTGGTTTATTCACTACAGGAACTGCTGATACAGCGTAAGGCGAAAGCGGTGGGGCTGATTGTGAAGAAGGCACAAAGCCTTGTGGAAGAATTCTACCAGCAGGGTATTACGCTGGAGGAGATTGCGTCAAAACTGGGTGTATCTCCAGAACATATCAGTGCACAGTTTACCCGGGAACTGGGGATTAATTTCAGTAAATACTACCGGGATTACAGGCTTGTAAAAGCAAAAGAGCTGTTGGCAGGAACCGATCTGAAGATTTATCAGGTGGCAGCAAAAGCTGGTTACAGAGATGCAAAATATTTCAGTAAGGTGTTTCGGGAGTCGGAAGGAATACTGCCAATGGAATACCGGCAGAATCACCGGTAAATTTAGACAGGCTATAAGGCTGAATATCAATGAGACAGTACACTGGGAGAGAAGGGGGAGTAAATCATCTTTGATTTATCCCCCTTTTTCGGATTTCTGGAGTGTTTTTTATACTCTCGAATTTATATAATATGTTCATAAAATATAAAGTTGGAGGAAATGGTAATGAAGAGGAAAAAATTGGTTTCTGTGTTATTGACAGTTTCTATGCTTGCTGCAGCGGCTGTTGGCTGTGGGCAGCAGAAGACTCAGACCGCTGATAAAACTGCGGCTGCCGATGAAGGTGCGAAAAAGGTGACTATCTGGTATTACTGGGAAGGGGAGAACCAGCAGGAGGTTCTTTCACAGATGATTGACGATTACAGCTCCTCACAGGACGAAATTACGGTAGAAGCAAAGTATATCCCATTTGCAGACTTCAAGAAACAGCTGTCCATCGGGGCGACGGCCGACGAGCTTCCGGATATTGCGATTATTGACAGCCCGGATCATGCATCTTATGCATCTATGGGACTTTTCGCAGATATTACGGACAAGGTGGATACCAGCCAGTATTTTGAAGGACCGATCGAATCATGCAGTCTGGATGATAAGCTTTATGGCCTGCCGTTTGGAAGCAACTGTCTTGCACTGTATTACAATGAGGATATGATGAACGGACAGAAAGTTCCTGAAACCTGGGATGAACTCAGGGCGACAGCCAAAGCACTCAGTACAGATACGGTGAGTGGACTGGCTTTCTGTGCAAAGCAGGATGAAGAAGGAACATTTAATTTTATGCCGTGGCTATGGTCTGCCGGTACAGATTCCTTCCATATTGACAATGACAAAGGAATCCATGCACTGTCATACATAGGCGGTCTGGTGAATGAAGGGGCCATGACAAAAGAGGCAATCAATTGGACGCAGGGCGATGTTATGAACCAGTTTATTTCTGGCAACGTAGCAATGATGATTAATGGGCCATGGCAGGTTCCTGAAATCCGTAAAAACGCGCCGGATATGAAATGGAATGTGGCAATGATTCCTAAGGATGAAGAACATGCATCTGTTTTAGGCGGCGAAAACTTTGCGGTAATTGATAATGATAACGTAGATGCATCTGTTGAATTTCTGGAATATGTTACAGACCCGGAGCGTCTGGCGGGATACTTAGAGTCCTTTGGCTATATAGCAGCGCGCAAAGATGCTGCTGACGGCCAGTTTGAAGGCGACGATATCATGAAGAAATTCGTGGAGCAGATGGAATATGCAATGCCCCGCGGGCCTCATGCTCAGTGGCCGGAAATCTCGGATGCGATTTCTCTTGCATTTAATGAAACAATTACTCAGACAAGTACGCCGGAAGATGCCGCGAAAAAAGCACAGACTGCGATAGATGGTGTTTTAGCTGAATAAGTAGATATTGCTGTGGGGAGTGTGAAAATCTCACACTCCCCTTTTGCTGCCTAAGGAGGCTTCTAAATGTTTAAAAAAAGAATAAAGAAAGAGACAGTGGGGCTGCTTTTTGCACTGCCGGCATTGATTTATATGTGTGCGCTGGTGGTCTATCCGATTATCAGCAATATCATCCTGAGCTTTCAGGAAGTAACGGTAAAGACATTTTCTCTGCCGCAGAAGCCCTTTGTGGGCCTGGATAATTATATTGAGATGTTTCAGGATCCGGTGCTTTTGACAGCCATAAAAAATACATTGATATTTACGGTGTGCTGCATTGCATTTCAATTTTTAATCGGGTTTGCGATGGCTCTGCTTTTCAGCAAAAAGTTTACCGCATCACAGCCAGTCAGAGGGCTTTTAATGATGCCATGGATGATTCCGATTACGGTAACCGCGCTGATGTTCAAATTTATGTTTGGCTCAAATGTGGGGATCATCAATCAGGCTTTGATGGCCGTCGGTCTGATCGGGGAACCCGTAGAATGGCTGACAACCTCGGGAACGGCAATGTTTGCATTAATTGTAACGAATGTATGGATTGGTATTCCGTTTAACATGATCCTGATTTCAACAGGGCTCAGTACCATTCCGAAAGAATTATATGAAAGTGCATCTGTAGACGGTGCGAACCGGATTACCACATTTTTTCATATTACCCTTCCTTTACTTCGGCCTACGATTGAATCTGTTTTAATACTTGGATTTATATATACGTTCAAAGTATTTGATCTGGTGTATGTCATGACAGGCGGCGGGCCGGTAAATACCACACAGATGCTTTCCACGCTCTCATATAAGGAATCATTTGAAATGTTCAATTACAGTAAGGGAGCGGCTGTAGCTAATATTTTATTTGTGATTCTTTTGCTGGTAAGTATCCTGTATTTGAAAGCCACATACAAAGAGGAGGATTGAAGATGGACGAAAAAAAACTTACCGGTAAAAAAAATATAGAATATTTTATCATTGCAATTGTACTTTTAGCCATTCTTCTGTTTCCATTGTATTGGACAATCGTGACTTCGCTGAAAACAGAACAGGAAATCTTCAGAATCCCCCCTACACTTATCCCAGAGGTTCTGAATACAGATTCTTACATGGCTCAGATAGGAACCGGAGATTTTAATATGTTCCGGTCATTTGGAAACAGCTTTCTGATTGCGGGTTCGGCAATGATAATTTCGGTGATTCTGGCTGTGCCGGCTTCATACAGCCTGGCAAGATATCGTTTTAAAGGAAAGAAGCTCGTTCTCCTCGTCTTTTTGATTACGCAGATGCTTCCGGTTTCTGTTCTGCTGACACCGATGTTTATTATTTATAAGAATCTTCACATATTAAATAATCCACTGTCGGCGATTCTGGCAGATGCGACAATAGGGATTCCATTTTCGGTACTGATATTAAAAAACTATTTCGCGTCCATTCCGGGAGAAATGGAGGAAGCGGCCACCATAGACGGATGCAATCGGTTTACAGCCTTCTTAAGAATTCTTCTTCCCATTGCAAAGCCGGGCGTAATTGTGTGTGCGGTCTTTTCATTTCTGTATGCATGGGGGGATCTGGCATATGGCATGACATTTATCCAAAATCAGGAGTTGAGGCCGATTACTGCGGGAATCTTTAACTTTATGGGGCAGTATGGAACAAAATGGAGCTATCTGACTGCATTTGCAGTTGTTACGATCCTGCCGGTGGCTTTGATTTTTATATTCATGCAGAAATATATTATCAGTGGTTTGACAAACGGAGCAGTTAAAGGATAAGGAGAGCAGGAAATGGCGAGAATTTGGGAAAAGGACAGGAAACTTTTTTACCATTTTGATGCGGAAACCGTGATGATTGAGGCCTGGGGGGAAAACAGCCTTAGAATCCGGGCAACAAAGATGGCGGATTTTCAGAATGAAGATTGGGCATTGCTCCCGCAGAATAATCAGGAGGGAAAAGTCCAGATTTTAGAAAATGCGGGAATCATTCAGAATGGATATATCTGGGCGAAAATGGAGGAAAGCGGACAACTAACCGTATTTAATATGGAAGGCACAGAGCTGATCCGGGAATATCACCGTAACCGCAGGAATCTTTTTGGGCATACCTGCAGTGCACTTGAGGTTGAGGGGCGTGAGTTCAGGCCGATACCGGGAGGAGACTACCATTTGACCGTAAGATTTGAGTCGCTGGATGAACAGGAGCGAATCTATGGCATGGGGCAGTATCAGCAGCCTTATCTGAACTTAAAGGGAACAGATCTGGAGCTGGCACACCGGAACTCTCAGGCCAGCGTGCCCTTTGCGCTATCGTCAAGAGGATATGGAATCTTGTGGAATAATCCAGGGATTGGGCGTGCTGTATTTGGAAAAAACATCACCACGTTTGAAGCATTTTCTACAAAGGAAATGGATTATTGGGTGACAGCGGGGGAGACTCCGTCCAGACTGGAAGAACAGTATGCAAAGGTGACCGGCATGGTGCCTCTGATGCCGGAGTATGCATCGGGCTTCTGGCAATGTAAGCTGCGTTATCAGACCCAGGAGGAGCTTTTGCATGTCGCAAGAGAGTATAAACGGAGGGCGCTCCCGATCTCTGTGATCGTTGTCGATTATTTCCACTGGCCGAAGCAGGGCGAGTGGAAATTCGATCCGGTCTATTGGCCGGATCCTGACGGGATGGTGGCAGAATTAAAGGAGATGGGAATTGAACTGATGGTATCCATATGGCCCACGGTAGATAAGCAGTCGGAAAATTATGAGGAAATGCTTGAAAAGGGGTACCTTATCCGTACAGACAGGGGAGTGCGGACTGCCATGGAGTTTGAGGGCAGTACAGTACATATTGACACGACGAATCCGGAAGCCCGGAAGTATTTGTGGCAAAAGGTGAAAAAAAATTATTTTGATAAAGGAATTCAACTGTTCTGGCTGGATGAAGCAGAACCAGAGTATACCGTATATGATTTTGATAATTATCGGTATTACAGGGGATCGAACCTTCAGATTGGTAACCTTTATCCCAAAACTTATGCGCAGGCTTTTTATGAGGGGCAGAGAGAGGCCGGACTAAAACACCCCATCAATCTGCTGCGGTGTGCCTGGGCCGGATCTCAAAAATACGGTGCACTGGTCTGGTCAGGCGATATTGCATCCAGTTTTGAAAGCCTCAGAAATCAGCTGGCAGCAGGATTAAATATGGGGCTTGCAGGGATACCCTGGTGGACGACAGACATTGGCGGTTTTCACGGAGGAGATCCGGAAGACTCCGGGTTCCGTGAGCTTTTGGTACGGTGGTTTGAATTCGGCACATTTTGTCCGGTCATGCGTCTTCATGGGGACAGAGAGCCGAAGCAGCCGCAATACGGAACCACCGGCGGTGCAACCTGCCTGTCGGGTGCAGATAATGAGGTATGGTCCTTCGGTGAAGAGGTGTATGAGATATGCAGGAAATATCTGATACTCAGAGAGACACTGAGGTCCTATATCGGAAAGCTTATGTTTGAGGCACATGAAAAGGGGACGCCGGTAATAAGGCCAATGTTTTATGATTTTCCAAAAGATAAAGATGTATGGGAGATTGAAGATCAATATTTCTTCGGGCCGGACATTCTCGTAGCTCCGGTGCTCTATCCGGGGGAAAGAGAGCGAAAGCTATATCTGCCTCAGGGCACCGAGTGGAGAGATGGAAATTCAGATATGGCATATCAGGGGGGACAGTGGATCACTGTACCGGCCCCATTGGATAGAATTCCATATTTTATAAAGAAAGACAGTAAAGTGTTCCAAAGAGAAAGCGAGGGCGGAAAATGAGACAACTAAAAAAAATCATGGCTATGGTCTTGAGTGCAAGTATAGCATTCAGTATGTACCCGGTATTGCCGGCAGCAGCAGAAGAACCTGTTCCAGTTACGATGACAAGGGACGCGGCCCCGGCAGATATGAACCTGTCAAGGGAAGGGAAGATCGACTGGGTGCATCTTACCGCTACGGACAGCGATGAAGCTGAAAGTGTGATGGTTACTACGCGTAAAACCGATACCGGCATGATCGGAATCAGAAAGCTGGATGGTACTACAGGGGTTTTGTTTCAGGGGGATCATGCGGTAAAGTACTCCTGGAGCAGCGGCGAGAGTGATGGCGGAGAAAGCTATATTTCCATGAAGGAAAAGTCCTGGGGTGCTGTCTTTGGATATAAGAAAGGAGCTGCACAGGGTGTTATCCCCGAAGAAAACGAGGTGGGATATGAAATAACGGTTCCTGCAGAAGCCGGAGGTGCTACGGATCTTAGCTTTGTGGCCGGAGGCTATGCATCGAAGAGTGAAATAGCAGTTTATGAAGGGGAGAACACCGAACCGGTTCAGACAGACAACCTGAATCTTACCACAGGTGCAGAGACAAGCCGATATAATGTTCATTTTGAAGCAGGCACATCGATCCGTGTTGTTGTTAAGCTGACAGAAAAGATGAATGTGAATGGAAATATATTCATAGGAGGAATCCTGCTGAGTTCTCCCGATGCACCGGCAGGAGATGTGACGGTTACATCGGAGACAGCAGGGGGCAGCATGAACCTCTCTACGATAGGAAATGTTGACTGGCTGCATCTTGCCGGAACCACCAATGATGAAAGCAGCAGCCAGCTGATTACAACACGCAAGTCCGAGTCAAATCAAACGATCCAGTTTACACCCTATGGCGGGAATACTGGAACGCTGCTGCAAAAGGACCATGCGGTGGCTTATTCATGGTCAGGCGGGTACTCCACCGGAGGCGCCGACTATGCGGACATGGGAAATGCAACGATAGGTACCGTGATAAGCTACGGGAAGGGAAGTGCAAATGGACCGGTTCCGGAGGAGACAGAGGTGGGATATGAGATTTCTATTCCGTCAGGCACTGAGGCGACAGATATGACCTTTGTAGCCGGAGGCTATGCATCTGAGAGCACGATTTCTATTTACCGGGAAACTGGAGAGCTTATAAAAACAGAGAACCTGAATACAGATAACGGTGCCATTACTAATCAATACCATGTGCATTTTGAAGAAGGCACCGGCCTGCGTATTGCAGTAAAACTAATAAAAAAGAATCATGTCAATGGCAATATTTTTGTCGGTGGAATCGCTTTGAGTACAGGAGAAAGTAATCCCGGGCCTGATTTTTATGAACCAAATACGTATCACTGGCTTTACTTCGGATGGGAAAATGATCACCCAAAGAGTATGTCTACCATGGGCGGCGCCTTATACGCAGGGGAAGCCAACCGATATTATACAAAGCCGGAACCCCATCCAATCCGCTATACGGTAACTGCAGGCGGGCAGGAGTATATGCCGGATGAAGAATCGGAAAACCGCAGAACGAATACCAGATGGTATCAGGCGGACGGTTATATGAACAGCCCCATTTCAGAGTGGAATGCTGGGGACACAGGAATCGGTATCAAGATTCACCATGTAGCCAACCGTATGCTTGACGATCAGGCGACTGTCGTATTTACACAGGTAACACTAACTAATATAACAGAGGCAGCACAGACCGTTACATTGAATATAAGCCAGTCATCTACGTTTGAGGTGCCTTTAAACGGAGAAGTACCGACCGAAGAAGGAAATGGTTATTGTTTATATACCAGGGAGATTCCGGCAGGTGAAAGTATTGCCCTGGATTTTGCAGCAAAAGCGAACGGCACTGCAAATATTCAGCAGATTAAATCGATGGAGGGATTTGATGCGCAGTATGCAGCGGTAAAATCCTATTATGATAAAATGCTGGACGGCATGGCAGTTCCTGTAAGTCTTCCGGATGAGGAAATGACGAACTCTTATAAGAACTCCATTCTTGTAATGCTGGAGTCTATGGTAAAACAGGGAAATGATTATGAAATTCGGGGCGCGGCCGGAACCCAGAATGATCTTCATGGTTATGACATGAAATTCCCGCATGATGTTCCCAATATGGTAGAACAGTTCATCCGCGACGGCAACCTGGAGCTGGCACAGCGTATATTGGGCAGCCAGTATTATCAGAATATTGTGCAGGATAACGGGGGCAATCTGGACGCGGTCGGCAAGTTCATCATCCCCTATGCTACAATGTGGCAGGTGATGGATGAAAATGAGCGCGCGGGCTATTATAACGAAGCCATTAAGGAAACCGTAAAAACCCAGGCACACCAGATTCTGGACTATCTGAACGAAGACGGCATCATGCAATTATCAGAGAGCTTTGATAACGGCGGTCAGTGGATGACTAATCTGATTGTAGATAATTTTTCATCGCTGCATGGCCTGGCGGCATATAAATATCTTAGCGGTGTCTGGGGATGGGACGAGGAGTCAGCCTGGGCGGACAGCGAGATGGACAAGCTGAATACAGCTTTGAACAAAGCCATCGACGGCTTCATGGAAAGAGAAGATGTAAAATGGTATATGTGTGACTTGACCGGTCATTCTATGTTCTGGAAAAATTATGTAAGCGGACGCACATTATACGATGGCAACTGGCTTGGAACGACTTTTATGATGAGTACATTTCCATGGGATGCCGTACTCAGAGGCTATGATCTGGGCGGAACCTGGGCAGAGTATCTGGATGCATCGGTGGATAACGCGATGGAACTGAAGGCAAAAAGAGCAGATGAAATTCCAGAAGGCAGCTGGGGCGCATGGTGGGGAAATGATTACGGTGCCGTATATAATGTCGGTATGGCAGTCCCCCTGCTTTACAGCGAGAAATACCGTACGACAGTAGTGAAAAACTATGAGTGGATGTTGGATAATCAATGTTCACCGTTCCAATGGGGAGAAAGTTTTAATCCAGGGCAAACGGATACTGACTGGTGCGAACCTGCATTCGACTATGAGACCTGGGGACTCGGATTTATGCGTCAGGGACTGCTGGAAGCGACGGCATCTGTAAAGACGGACGGAACCGTAATTGTAGGACGCGGTATTCCGGATGAATGGCTGACCTCCCAGGCTCCGATTGAATGGAAGAATATCAGCATTAACGACGGGAAAAGCTTTACAAACTTAAAGATCACTTCATCGGGCGAAAATACCATTCAGCTTGAGCTTGCAGGGGATGATGCGGCCAATGACATTGTATTTAACCTGCCAGTATTTAAAAACAATATTGCATCAGCAACTGCAGGGGAAGTGAATCGTGAAGAGGGAACAGTAACCCTGAGTCCAGATACAAAATCAGTGACTGTGACATTAGGGGAGGCGGTTGAAAAAACACTGGAATCCATAGAGGTAAAAGGTCCTGAGAAAACAGAGTACTTAGTAGGAGAAGCTTTTGAGCCTGCCGGGATGCAGGTCATAGCGCAGTACAGTGACGGAAGCAGCAAAGAAATTCAGGGGCCAGCAGACGAAGGTTTGCCGCAGGCGGACCGCTATACACTCAGCGGATTCGATTCCTCAGCTTCCGGGACTCAGAAGGTAACAGTAAGCTACACAGAGGCTGGTGTGACGAAGACCACGGAATTCGAAGTGGAAATTAAGGAGAAAGAACCGATTACGCCTGATACTCCGGATACACCAGATACGCCGGATACACCAGATACGCCAGATACGCCGGACATACCTGATACTCCAGATACACCTGATAAGCCAGTTAAACCTGGAACCCCAGGTACATCA
Source organism: Faecalicatena fissicatena (assembly GCA_001028025.1). GTDB lineage: Bacteria > Bacillota > Clostridia > Lachnospirales > Lachnospiraceae > Faecalicatena > Faecalicatena fissicatena_A. The sequence continues at coordinate 70,711 of LDAQ01000001.1, forward strand.
GAGACTCTGAATGGGTCCTTAAAGCCTGGTCAGAATGTTTCTGTAAATAAGGGCAAGCAGACTGTTGCTACCGGCGACAGGGCACCGATAGACTATGTGGTAATCATAATGACTGTTTCTCTTTTGGTTTCTGCAGGGATTGTGATTAAGAGAAAGAAGAGGATAAAATAAGGATAAAATGTAAACAGGTTATAAAAATACTTTTAGAATTAAGACGAGGGGCTGCTTCAGGGCAGCTCCTTTATGTCTTATTTCTGGTAATCGCTGCATCTGGCCGTATGAGCCGGCTGAATAGCACGCCGGACTACCGCATGAAATCCCGTTATGAAAAACAGATATTATGAAATATGAAATTCTTCACAAAGTTTTTTGCAGAATTCCTCATTTTCAGCGGCCCTTTTCAGGTCATCTGTTCTGCCCGCATCTATCAACAGCGCTGAGAGTTTTAGAATATTGGCGGTGCCTTCTTTTATACCTTCTTCTATTCCTTCGGCTACGCCTTCTTTTTTGGCAGCTTCCCGCTCCTGTCGTATATGTCTTTCCTGATCGTATTCATAGATACTCATATTCTTTGCCTCCGTTTTGTTCTTTCTTAAAAAATCAGCCAATATGCCATTTGATATGCACTCGGTTATTGCCTTTTCAACCGCCTCATTGAGACTCATTATTTGGGCATAGGAGCGGACCTTTGCGGTGTATTCTGAATAATCGTTCAGTGTTTTACATGCATTCAGCAGACTCTGGTTGTGTCCGGGATTAATATTCAGCATGAGGGCTTCTAACTCTAATACTGGAATGTCATCGTGAACGGTATACATATCAGACAGCTTTAAAATCTGAGAATCGGGCTGTTCTTCTTCTCCATTGTAAAATATTACAAACCTGGGGGCCGGTATATGGATGATTTTTGTGCCGTATAAATTTTCATTCCGAGTTTCCGCTGAGTACAAATCAGATACATAAAAAAGATATCGAAGCGGCAGGTTGGGACTATAGGTGGATTGATGTTCATATAAGGTCAGCCTGGAATCGATAAGAAAGGATACGTCATTATGCATGGACATATAAATAGCATTTTTCAGCGTATTGATTTCCAATAATTCAGGGTCCTTATAGTCCGTTTTGTTCATTGCATTATACAACTTCAGTAATTCTGTCTTTTCACTGAAAACCAATTCAAATAATCTGGCCTTGTAACTGCGGTTTGGCTGTGCTTCATTCGTACTGTTCATAAAATATTTCCTCCTTGTTTTTGCGTGCAGGAGGTTCTGGGAACAGTGCTTTATCACGTCCTCTTATGGAAACCTCTCTGCTGTTATTGTTGGGATACAAGCATTGAGATTTCTAATAAGATTCCCTGGCCGGGAAGATTGGTATCAGAAGTGGCTGCCGCCACGCAGAATGAATAGAAATATAATGCTTTTGTTTTATAGTAGCACGGAAGATGAGATAATGCTATAGTGTATAAACATAAAATTCAGGTGGGAACAAGTATTAGGTTTGTGGAGGGAGGCTTGCGGCGATCCCTTCATTTCGCTGGTGCAACCTGCCGGCAGGAGAGACTCGTTTGCCGGGAGGCGCATTAACCGTGGCAGCGTATTAATCCACGGGGTGGTACAGTATAGACCCAGTTCATTAGAATTGTAGGTTTTGGAGGACGTATTGGATAATCTTATACAGCGATACACATACCCTTCCATGATTTGCAGAACATAGCAGTAATACTATCAGTCAATTACTGAAACCTTTACGATCCATCAGACGAATTAATACGCTGCCACGGTTCAGAGCCCCTCTGGAAGATGGGCTTTTCCTACCGATTAGATGTACCAGCTAAGAAACCGGGAAGCCTGGCCCCAGCCGGGAGCATATATGTCATTTTAAAAGTCCTAGAGTTTACGTTAGAGGCCCTTAAGGAACAAACAGAGAAAACGGTGGGCAGAATTTGCCGTCTCACGGGAAATTCTGAAGCGGCCTAAGATCCGAAATTATCGAATTTCGGGTTGCATGCCGCTGGACCACCTTTTCTCTGTTTGTTCCTTTAGGGCCTCTTACATAAACGGAGCGGATTTTTAAAATGACATATATGCTCCCGGCTGGGGCCAGGCTTCCCGGTTTCTTAGCGTCCCCATCCGTTCAAGAACCACCCCCCACCTCCTAAGCTCCTTCTAAAGCATTTCCGCCGCGGATCTTTCCAGTGCTTCCTTTGCAGACATTATTTCTCCAGCCTGCTGGTCATTGATCTTTTCAATGGTTGTCTTTCCAATCAGTTTCTGAAGGGCATTCAGGTCTGCCTTGACCTGTTTATATTCGGATTTTTCCATATCCTTTTTGGAGTCTTTCAGGCTCTGGCTGACCTGAAATGCGAGCTTTTCAGCTTCGTTGCGGATATCTATATTTTCCTGACGTTTGTTGTCCTGGCTCTCATAGAAACGGGCATCGTTCATGGCTTTCTGAATCTCTTCCTCGGACAGGTTGGAACTGGACGTGATCGTGATCTGCTGCTGCTTCCCAGTTCCCAGATCTTTGGCAGATACATTGACAATGCCATTTGCATCAATATCAAAAGCCACTTCAATCTGCGGAACACCGGCAGGAGCACGTTTGATCCCGGATAGTTTAAAATTGCCGAGCAGCTTATTGTCGCGGGTGAATTTCCGTTCACCCTGATAGATTTTAATGTCTACAGAGGTCTGAAAGTTGGCAGCGGTCGTGTAGATGTTGCTCTTTCTTGTGGGGATAGAGGAATTCTTTGGTATCAACACGTTTGCCACACCACCTACCGTTTCAATGGAAAGAGAGAGCGGTGTAACATCCATCAGAATTATTTCTGAAGCGGAAGACCCCGATATCAGAGCGGCACCCCCGCTGAGCTTCTCTGCCTGGACTGCTGCACCGAGGGCAACGCATTCATCCGGGTTCAAAGACTTTGCCGGATCCAGGCCGGTCAGCTGTTTTACTTTATTCTGAACTGCGGGAATCCGTGTGGAACCTCCCACCATAATGACTTTGCTGAGGTCGGATGCGCGAATGCCTGCATCTTTAAGGGCAGTATTCACTGGGCCTGCCGTCCGTTCTACGAGATCGCTGGTCAGTTCTTCAAACTGGGCACGGGTGATTGTCATCTGGAGGTGTTTGGGTTCTCCCTTCTTGTCAGTTGTGATAAATGGCAGATTGATATCTGTCTGTGCGGCAGCAGAAAGGCTGATTTTTGCCCGTGCGGATTCCTCCCGGACTCTCTGAAGTGCTGAGAAATCCTTTTCCAGATTAATCTTCTCCTGTTTTTTATATGTTTTAACAATGTAGTCTGTCAGGCGCTGGTCAAAATCATCACCGCCCAGACGGTTATCACCGTTGGTTGCGAGTACTTCGATTACCTGGTTCCCGATTTCTATAATGGAGACATCGAATGTACCGCCGCCGAAATCGTATATCATAATCTTCTGAGGCTCCCCGTTATCAAGCCCGTATGCAAGTGCGGCGGAAGTTGGTTCATTGATGATTCTGAGTACATTCAGTCCTGCAATTCTTCCGGCATCTTTGGTGGCCTGGCGCTGGGCATCGCTGAAATAGGCGGGCACCGTTATGACTGCATCCGTAACGGGCTCACCGAGATATTGCTCTGCGTCTTTTTTTAATTTTATTAATATAATAGAGGCGATTTCCTGAGGGGAATAATCCTTTCCGTCAATGCGGACGCGGTAGTCCGTGCCCATGTGGCGTTTGATGGAAGAAATGGTTCTGGTGGGATTCAGCGCATATTGTCTTTTGGCGCTTTCTCCGACTAGACGTTCGCCGTCATTTTTAAAAGCGACGATGGATGGGGTGGTTCGGATGCCTTCCGCATTGGCGATTACGACCGGTTTCCCGCCTTCGATAGCTGCAACACAGCTGTTGGTAGTTCCTAAATCAATACCGATTGCTCTGGACATAATAAATCCTTCCTTTTCTCTGTGGTTGTTTGTTTCAATTCACGCCCGGTAATTTCACAGAGTACGACTACATCTTAATATAGATGCGTAGAATGACCTCATGTCAGTAGGGGATACCGATTTCTCTCTGCCCGCCACTGCCGTTAATCTTGTTTTTAGTGATTCATCTCTCCACCTATAGAGGTGAGGGAATCCTCACTTATTCTGCTGAATCTGATTATAGCGGTTAAATATGTCGGGAATGTGATTGGTTCCTAAAAAAAGAGTAAAATGTTATGGATAGAGAGGATGGTTAGCTGAAGGAGGGGCGCTTACCGAGAGCCGGGACGGACTGCGAAAAGCACCTGTCCTGTTGGAAATACAGGCCGCTGCGCCAAGCGGCAGTAAGAGGAAATCCGCAAAATCAGCCGGAACCGAACGCATTCAGCGCTTAATCTGATGATTAAGCGCCTCAGGCGTTCTGAAAAGTTGCTTCGGTAGCAACTTTTCTCCGGCTGATTTTGCGGATTTCCTCTAACTGCTGCTAGACTCGCTTGATGTGTTTCCAACAGGACAGGTGCTTTTCGCAGTCCGTCCCGGCTCTCGGTAAGCTGGTTTCATCCAGGCGGCAGGAAAATTCATTCCTTGGGGGAGATCCTGGATGGGGGCAGCGGATGGGATGGAATTGGTGGGGCTTGTATATCTCCAGTATGATTTTGGGTGTATTTTATATATTAGGGGGTTGGATTCACGTTTATTTTGTATTATACGAATTATACGAACGGGCTAAATGAAGCGGAAAGACAGCTTGCCAGATGATACGGCCGATGATATACTTATACCCAAGGGCACACCGTAATTCATGCCCTGCGGGCGGATCTGCAGCAAGCTGCAGAATAAAGTATAGTTAGTTGTTTTAGGCAGGAAATCCATAGAAAAGATGTATGAGCTACATGGCTGGTAAATAAGTAAAATTTCGTCTTTCGGTATACATTAGATTACAATTACAGAAGAAAAGAGGCTTATTAAAATGAAAGATAAAACGACAACACTGGAAGCGGTCAAACAGTATATTCAGGAGTTTTCTGATGTCCGCGGCTGGCGCAAAGATCAGAATGCCAAGGATCTTGTGATGGCGCTCACTGTTGAAGCGGCTGAGCTGGCAGAAATCTTTATGTGGCTCCATTCGGATGAAGCAGACAGTGTGAGGGAAGACCCCAAAGAATTTGAACATCTTAAGGAAGAGGTCGCCGATGTCTTCTGGTACCTCTGCCGGATTTGCAGACATTTTGATATTGACCTGGCGGAAGCAGTGGAAGATAAGTCGGTAAAAAACGCAAAGAAATATCCGGTTGCGGAAAAATAGAAGTACAGAATGATAATATACAGGTGAAAATGAACCAGAAAACATCCCCGTAAGAATCTTCCAAAGGCATATAAGCCCTGATTCTTACGGGGATGTAATTATTGGAGGGGCCGGGGAGGTCAAAATTCTTTATTTCCCGACAGTACCGTTAAGTTTCGTCTCCAGAATAATCATAAGATTTAAAAATGAATTGTTTTATGATATTTTGCATTTGCGTCCAATAAAGTACTCCATTTTTCTTCCACCGGCTTATTCTCATTGTTATTGTATCGTTCTTCCCCCTTCAGCTCATCCATATACTGGCCATAATCCAGAATATAGATATCCACTGTAGAGATGTCACGATCCTGTATTGCAAAATTATCGGTCGAGCTGGCAGTATCTATATAAGGAAGCTTATTCCCATCTGCATCCAGTGCTACCATAAAGACATTACTGTTGCTGCCTTCTTCGTACATTACATTGACGTCTAACTCATAAGGCGTCTTTACAACCGACTTTAGGCCGATTCCGTCGTCATTTGTCTCATTAATGTCCAACGTCACTGTCTGACTCGAATCAATAGTAATCGGAATGTCAAAATCCCATGTGCCTTCATACCAGAAATTTTCAAATTTGTTTGGATGCTGCTGATACTCTGCCGGCATCTGGGCCATTACATTGCGCCACTCTTCTTCAGACATATTCTCCAATTCCTCAGGTGTATATCCTGAATCCCAATATTGTGGCTCGGCTTTCATCCCAATGAGCTTATTCAAGTTCAGAGAAAGGGTAAACTCTTTTGGTACATCACATTGCTTAATGTAGCTTTCCAAATTCCCCTGTCTGGCGCCCACTTTATCGACAAATTCTTTGAGGTAAATGCGGCCCTGCTCAGTTTCATCATTAATATCATCCATTGTAATTCCGATTTCATTTAAGACCTGCTGTTCAAGTATTTTATGCTGCTTCTCATATTCTGTATAATCTTTTGCATCTTCTTTTAAATCCAGGCGGAGAATACAGTTATAAGTGGAATCATCTTCTAATGTCCCTTCTGGTGTCATATAAGCATACATTCTGCTATCGCTGATTTCACCAGAATCCCCGCTGCCATATTCAATAAAACTATATTTTTTAATGAAATCTAAAGAGAATCCAGGGTCTTGTCTATCATTTAGCTCACGCATCATAGAATCTGGGAAAGGCTCTTCACTCTTCACCTGCATTGTCAGATAAATAGTCTGTTCATTCGCATATACTTCGGAGAATGTAATTGTAAGTCCATCATCAGTTTTCGTGTATACGCCATTTGGGGAATCGACAGTGTCCGCTTCGGGTTCTTCCAATACGGTTGCTCTATCTGTAAAATTGCCAAAGAAGCTAACCTTATCCTGCAGCTGTGCAAATATGTCCCCTATAACAGGCAGGTTTTTCGCGAAAACAGGATTCGCGGCACATATGATAAAGCTCGCTGCGAGTACCATAGCCAGGCCTCCTGCAAACCTTAATGTCCAACGAAGAGGTTTTGATTTGACCTTTGCGGCGTTCACCTGTTTTATTTGCCCCGTTTCTATCATCCGGTATGCCTCTCTCGCTTTTCCAGTAACCTTTTCTGGTATTTCTACCTCACTTCGAATCTGCTTCTTTATAATGTGTTCATTCCATTTGAATGTTGCTGGCATTTAGTATCCTCCTTTATTAAAAATTGATATTCAACAGCTATCTTTTCCCTGCCTCTTTTTAATCGGGACTTGACCGTACTTTCTTTCATCTCAAGAATTGTACCGATTTCTCTTGTATTAAAACCCTCCAGATAATACAGCAATAAAATGGTACGGTATTTTTCGTCCAGAGGCTTTAAAATTTGATACCACTCCATAGAATCATATCCTCTCTCATAGAATACACTTTCCGGTAAGGCATCGGTGTAAAGCATGCGTTTGTTCAAACGAAGCATATTCTTACACTTGTTAACTAAAATTCTGACAAGCCATGTCTTAAAATACTTGTCCTGTTCCAGAGTCGGTAATTTCTCATAACAGGTTAATATGGTATCCTGTATTACATCTGCCGCATCCTCCTCATTATGCATATATACCCGGGCAATTTTATACATATTTTGCATATGTTGATCAATCAGCCTGCAGAACGCTTCCGAATTACCTTTCTTCGCCTGACTTACTAATAATCTGTCCATATTCCTCCTTACATTCATAAATAATCAGTGGCCCACCGTTGTAGCAGTATACTTAAGTATTTAAATCGTATTTCTTATTTTCTTTACATCTATTAGACAACGGGAAGAGTGAATTAGATGCATAAAATTTAATAATCCTGCATTTAAAATATAATTAAAAAAAATCAGTTACAGCCCCTTTATGTATTAAACTATTGAAGCGAAGCTTGGTGTTAATCAGATTGTGGTGAGAAATGAGTTTGAAAATACCAGTTTTACGGCACAGCCATTCATTCTGTTATACTTCAAATATTTGTGTGGTTAAAAAAATAAGCAGATATGCAATTAACATATCTGCTTCAAATTTCCGGTTTTCATTATCATCTTAATGACATTGGATCCCAGACCGGAGCTGCGAATGGGATTGGGGATGTATATCTTGCATTTGGCTGAAATTTTATTGCTCCACCTTTGATGGGCAGTGGGACACCCTTTTTAATATAATACTGCATCTTATCTATAATATACAACATTAAATATAAATAGCAATAAAACAAAAATTGTAATAGGTATCTATCTCTGGGCATCCCTTATTTCCTGTTCTTTTGCAAGCTGCTGTCCGCAGGGGGTGACACACAGCCCGCCGTTGCAGGTGCAGCGCAGCTCACTTGGCAACTGTCTGCCGACCCGGAACATTGTTTCGGCAGCCTGATCAAGGGGGATCAGGGGATCATAACCGCCCATGATCAGATTGGCGCTGACCATGGCATTGGCAGCTGAAAGTGCATTCCGGCTGATACATGGGACCTGTACCAGTCCGGCCACCGGGTCACAGATTGTTCCCAGGATATTCTGCAGTGCGCAGGAAGCGGCATCCAGGGACTGTTTTGGAGATCCGCCCATAAGATAGACGAGTGCTCCGGCTGCCATTGCGGAGGCGGCGCCGGGTTCGACCTGACATCCGTACAGCTCGGCGGAATAATTGCAGTCTTTGGACATGACAATACCAATGACAGATGTAGTCAGCATCAGCTCCAGTTTTTTATCCTTTGGAAGGTTCAACGCATTTGCGGTTCCAAGTACAGCTCCGGGGAAGACTCCGGCAGAACCGCCGGTCGGTGCACAGAGGACAACGCCCATGGCGCTGCTGTATTCCATTGTCGCCATTGACCAGGGAACGGCGGTGTTTAATAAGCCCATATCTAAGGCGGCCGGAGATGCGTTCAGATATGTTTCGACTTTCCCGGCAGTGGGCTCTATAATTCCGTTCATGTTTATATCCCCTTTCAGGGCTTCCTTAGCGCTGTGTTCCATCGTCTCTATGACGTAAGACATAAAATCGAGTACTTCTTCCCGCGTCCATCCGCTTCGTGTGGTTTCGTATTCTATGCCCAGTTCCCAGAGCGGCTTCCGGGTCTGTGTGCAGAGATCTAAAAGTTCTTCGGCGCTTCTGAATGGAAGAGAGGTGTTTCTGTTGGAAGGCACCACCAGCACCGGGGTCATTTCAATACAATAAAAAACTCCAGCTTTCTTTTCAAGATTTTTCAAAAATTCATCAGTATGCTTTTGGCGTGATTTTATGTTTATAAGATATACTCCGTCTATTTCACCAGATATGTAATATCCTTCGGTTGCGCCATAGTCTTTCAGAAGATCTTTTACTAATTCCTCTGCTCCTGTCCTGTCTGTCTTTGCTTTTAATACTAATTCATAACAATCGCCTACAATCTCAACATCAAATCCATCAATCTTAAGCAGCTTTACAGTCCCCCCGCCGGTAGAATCAGAGTAGACCACTACTTTTTCTCCGGAATCGCTGTGTAAAGTCAGTCTTGAAAGATTGGGGACGGTTGGCTCAAAGTCACTGATGAGAAATTGAATATCAATCCCACGTTCACGGGCGATATTGAATGCATCTCTCAGGCGCGGGTCCTCCGGCCGGTATCCCAGCAGACCGTTGACATAACCCATATCCGAGCGCTGGCCTTTGTACATAAGGGTATAGGCTCCTTTACGAGCGAATTCCACGGTTGCCTTCTGCAGATTTCCCTTTAGAAGCTGACGGCATAAATATCCGATTCTCGATGGTGCACAGGTGTGTGAACTGGATGGTCCCACCATGACCGGTCCTACGATATCGTTGAAGATGCTTGGGTTTTGGCGTTTCATATCTTATTCCTCCTGAAATAGTAATAAACGATATATTTGTTAGTTATATTATAAGAAACATAGGATTCTATGTCAATGACAATTTCATAAATATGAAATAATAACAAAATGATAAAATCATATTTGTGAAATATATATAAAAGAATTAATTTGCGAAAGGGTTGTGTATACGAGATGATTTTTGTATAATGAAATAAAAAAGAGGTGGAAAAGTATGGCTGAATTATTTAATGAAAGGATTGGGGAAGAACAGAATGATGACGTGGGCGGGAAAATAAGAGCGCTGCGAAAAGAAAAGGATATTACACTGAAGCAGCTTGGAAAAGAGACCGGGTTGTCAATTGGGTATTTGAGCAATCTCGAAAGAGATGCCTGCAGTCCGACGCTGGATAATCTGCAGAAAATATGCGGTGTCCTTGAAATATCTCTGATAGAGCTGCTGGATGGCATGAACCAGGGGCGCAGAGTGATACGAAAAGAAGAACGGAAAGTTGTCTTTGAAAAGCCGGGAAAAGTGCGCTATGAGTCGATTAAATTTGGTTCCGGCCTTCTGGACGGTCTGGTAATTGAACTGGAGCCGCACAGCCAGTACGATACAAATAACTGGGTTCACAACTATGACGAGATCGGGCTGATTCTGGAAGGGAAGATGTATGTATCTATTGACGGGGAACAGATTGAACTGGAAGAGGGAGATGCGTTCTATATAAAAGCAAAGGCAAACCACAGTCTGGGAAATAATTCTGATACCAGATGCGTGAGCTATTGGGTAAAATCCATTTAAACTTTCATAAAATGGCATTTCAAAAATTAAGGATACCTCTAAAAATGTTTCACAAAAATGAAAAGGGAAAATTGTTTGGTTGTCACAAAATTCATAAATATGAAATTAAAACTGTTGACTATTTCATATATGTGATATAGTATGAAGAAAACAAATTCATGGCCGTGAAATAATAGGAATGGAGGTTGAGAAGTGAAAAAAGAAGGATTTTTCCAACTAATTAACAAAAAGGTATTTTTTCCAACAGGAATACTGCTGACTCTGGGCGTAGCTTTAGGCGCAGTTTTTCCGGAACAGTTCGGCAGTACGGCTTCAACGCTGTTAGGTCTCATTACAGAGAACTTAGGATGGATGTTTACTCTGTCCTCAATCATCTTGCTGATATTCTGCTTTTGGGCAGGATTCAGTAAATATGGAAGGATTAAACTCGGGGGCCCGGATGCAAAGCCTCAGATGAGTAAATTTTCCTGGTTCGCAGTATCTTTCACATCGTCGCTGGCTATTGGTGTCAGTTACTGGTGTGTGGCAGAACCAATGACATATTTTATGGAGCCGCCGGCCTTTCTGGATATTCAGGCAAAAACGGCAGATGCAGCGCAGGTGGCGCTGAGATATACATATCTGCACTGGGGGCTGATTCCATTTGCAATCTACACCAGCGCAGGTATTGCGGTAGCCTTTCTGTTCTATAATGCAAAGAAACCTTTCCGTGTCAGCACATCGCTATATCCGCTGATTGGAGAAAAGGCAAACGGCAGTGTAGGCAGCCTGGTGGATGCAATTGCCATTTTTGCGATGGTTGCAGGTATGGGGACATCTTTGGGACTTGGTACGATGCAGATTGTAGGCGGTCTGGAATATGTGTTTGGCGTAAAAGGCGGTATTGTCACGCTGACGGCCATTATTATCGTTATGACAGTGATTTATACAGCGGTTGCATGCTCCGGCGTCCTGAAAGGTGTAAAATGGGTCGGCAATTTTAATATGTGCCTCTATTTCTTTATTCTTATTTTTGTATTTGCTTTTGGGCCTACAAGAGGAATTATGGAAAATATAATTACAGCGATTGGCGACTATATTCAGAACTTCATTCCTCTGGCGACGAATCTGGATCCTATTAAGCAGACGGGATTCCATGAAAGCTGGACGACATTCTATTGGGCATGGTGGCTGGCATTTGCCCCTCTTACCGGCTTATTCATGATTAAGCTGGCAAAAGGCAGAACAATCCGTCAGTTCGTTATGGTAAACCTGGTCGCACCGGCAAGCTTTATCTTTATCTGGTTCGGGACATTTGGAAGCGCATCCATCTTTTTGGATATGTTTAAGGGAACAGCAATCGGAGAAGCAATTGCTGAGAGCGGTACCTCAATCGCTATGTTTGCGCTGCTTGAAAATCTTCCGTTTAAAATATTTACATCTATTATAGTACTGATATTAGTTGCATTGTCCTTCAATACACAGGCGGAGGCGGTAAGCGTTACGCTTGCGGCTATGACTACTGTTGGATTTGATGAATCCGGCAATGAAAAAGAGCCGCCAAAGATGATGGTTATATTCTGGGGAGTACTGATGGGCGCAATTACAATTATTCTATTATACGCGGGTGGTGAACAGGCGTTCCAGGCATTACAGTCCTCGGTGGTAATATTTGGCCTGCCGATTGTCATCCTGCAGGTGATCATGGCCGTTTCCTACGTAAAATGTATGAAGCACTGTAAAAAATGGGATGTAGTAGGAACCTTTGATGACCCGAAATACAAGGATATCGTAGCAGATCAGGAAGAATAATGTGCTGAAACGAGTGATGGAGGAAACGAAAATGGGATTTTTTAAGAAAGATATCTCAGACGAGCTGGTACGTAAAATTGACCGCCTGGCGATAGAAACGATGGAGCAGCAGGGAATACTCTTTGAAAGCCCGATGGCTTTGGAAATATTTGAGAAGAACGGTTACCGGGTTGAAGATAAGATTGTATATTTTAAAGAAGCAGATGTGCGTAAAGCCTTGGAACAGGCGCCTGAAAAGTTCGTAATCCGGGGACGCGACCGGCAGTACGATGTTGAAGTGGGCGGGGATTCCCCGGTATTCTGCCCGGCATATGGGCCTGTATATGTACAGGAGAATAATATAAGAAGAGGCGCAGTAAAAGAGGATGTTGTAAAGTGCATGAAGCTTCTGCAGACAAGTGATACCATCCATATGATGAATCCATATGTAATAACGCCTTTTGATGTTCCCGGAAATCAGGTGTTGATGTACCAGCTTGCGGCATGCCTCAAATACGGAAGTAAGCCGACGATGTGTCCGAGCGGCGGCTATGCAGTTTCAAAGAAAGGGATTCAGCTCATTAAGGAAGTATATGGGGCGGATCAGGGAGAATATGTGACGATTAGTCTGGCGAGTGCGCTGTCACCACTTTCGTTTGATGATAATATGGCCGGTTGCATTATTGCTTCTGCAGAGGAAGGACAGCCTGTGATTCTGGGATGCGGTGCATTACCCGGGGCAACTTCTGGCATCACTCTGGGCAGCACCATGGTAACGGCGACAGCAGAACTGCTGTCAGGGATTGTACTGGCACAGCTTGTATGCCCGGGGCTGCCTGTTGTTTATGGAAACGTGGCCGCGTCTACAGATATGCGTTTTGTCACTCCAGCAATCGGAACGCCGGAAGCAGGCAGGATTGCAGCTATGTCGAAGGCGCTCTGCGAATATTACAAGATCCCCTGCCGCGGAGGCGGAGCACTGAGTGATGCAAAAATGACGGATTATCAGGCGGGAAGCGAATCTACTCTCGTTATGTGTGCGACACTTGCCGCCGGAGTGGACTATGTGATTCACGCATGCGGAATTCTGGATTCCTTTAATATTCTGGGCTATGAAAAGTTCATACTGGATGAGCAGATGATTCAGTCAGTTTTGCACATGCAAAAGGATATCCCTCTGGACGATGAGGAATATTGGGGAATTGACGATATTCGGGAAGTTGGGCACGGCGGAACATTCCTGGAATGCGAGCAGACATTTGAGTGTATGAAAGAAGAACTGTTTATGCCTGACGTATCTCTGCGGGGGTATTATGCAACATGGGAGTCCCAGGGGAGCCCGGATCTGATGAGCTATGCCAGCGAATTGATTGAAAAGCGCATCAGGGACTACACAGAGCCGGATCTGTCGGCTGACAGGGCAAAATTGCTTGAAAAATATCTGCATGTATAGGAGGAGAGAGAATGTATTATTTACCGCATGACGCAAATATTGAATTAATCAGGGCAAGAAAAAATCACAGCTGCTATGGTATGGGGCTGGGGATCATGATATTGGATGAGGTTTATCCGGGATTCCCGGGAGATGTCAGGAATGCGAGTGCGTTTCCCTATCCCATTCAGTATGACATCGTAAAAGATATAGATATTTATAAACTGGTTTGGGAGGAAGATAAAACACAATGCAGACAGCCGATCCTGGATGCTGCAAAACGGCTGGAAAAGATGGGATGCCGCGCAATTGCGGCGGAATGCGGATATTTTGCGTATTTCCAACAGGATGTGGCCGGATATGTAGATGTTCCTGTGTTCATGTCGAGCCTGCTGCAGGTACCGATCATACAGCAGACGATTGGGGTAAAGAAGAGCGTTGGTATTGTGGCTGCTATGGGTAAGTTTCTGACGCCGGTTCATTTGAAAAATGTGGGAGTAGATCCGGACAGCAATTATTTTATAGCCGGCGCCCAGGATGAGTACGGCTGCACGGAGTTTGATAATCTATGGAACGCCCAGGTACGCCCGGAAGTGCCTGAGGCATATTACTCAAGAGCAGAAAAGCAGATGGTGGAAATGTGCCGTGATCTGAAAAATAAGCACCCGGAAATGGGCGCGATTATGCTGGAGTGTACGGGCATGCAGCCCTTTGCGAGAGCGATTCAGAGAGAGTTGGATCTGCCGGTATACAGTTGGGGAACGCTTCTGGATTATGCATATTCTGTTGTAAATCACAGAGATTACTATGGGCATGTATAAGAAACAATAATATATAAAGCAGTGCGGCAAGCAGGCTGATCAACGGATGGTCAGCCTGCTTATTTCTTTTGAAATGTTCGGATTTCTCTCTTTAAGCGCCTTTCATGTTTATATAAAATAAACTTATATAAAATGGTAAACATTGCAAAGGAAATGGTGAAGCGAAAAGATGAACAACAAACAGAATTTTCAATGGCAGAGTATGACAATGGGTGTGTGTTATTACCCGGAGCATTGGGACAAAACGCTGTGGGAGACAGATTTAACACGGATGCTGGAAGCCGGGATTACAGTGATCCGCGTCGCTGAGTTTGCATGGAGTAAATTTGAACCGGAGGAGGGAAGATTTACGTTTGAATTTTTCGATGAGTTTTTACATTTATGTCTGCAAAAAGGTATGAAAGTTATTTTTGGAACACCGACAGCAACCCCTCCGGCATGGCTGACGGAAAAGTATCCGGAAGTGCTGAACTGCAGCATTGAGGGGATTTTATACTGCCATGGTGGCAGAAGACATTACAATTACAATTCGCCGGTGTACAGGGATCTGTCGGCAAAAATCGTGACGAAAATTGCGGAGCATTATGGGAAACATCCGGCAATTGTGGGATGGCAGATTGACAATGAACTGAACTGTGAGGTTTCCGAATTCTACTCCGAGGCGGATTCGACAGCATTCCGTGTATATCTGAAGGAAAAATACGAAACGTTGGATGCGCTAAATGATGCATGGGGAACCGTATTCTGGAACCAGACTTATACACATTGGGACCAGATCTACGTACCGCGGCCAACATTGAACAAAGCGGTGAATCCGCATATGCATCTGGACTACTACCGGTTTATTTCCCACAGTACACTTTCATATTGCAGTATGCAGGCAGAAATCATACGCAAATATAAGAAGCCCCGGGATTATGTGATGACCAATGGAATGTTCTGGAATGTGGATAACCATCGCATGCAGAAGGAATATCTGGATGTTTACATGTATGATTCCTATCCCAGCTTTGCCTATGGGCTGGACAGAGCGCCGCAAAAGGCGCAGGATCTGAATGACAGACGCTGGTCGAAGCATCTGACGGAGGTACGTTCGATCTGCCCGCATTTTGGAATCATGGAGCAACAGGCCGGGGCGAATGGATGGACAACACGGATGGAGGGTCCGGCTCCGCGTCCGGGACAGTTGACCCTCTGGGCGATGCAGAGCGTGGCGCATGGGGCTGATTTTATTTCCTTTTTCCGGTGGCGCACCTGCATAATTGGTACCGAGATGTATTGGCATGGTATATTAGATTACGATAACAGAGACAACAGGAAACTGGCGGAGGTAAAAGAGTTTTATCGGAAATTCCAGACACTGGAACCGGTAAGCGGTGCGGATTTTGAAGCGGTGTTTGCCGTTTTGAAAGACTATGATAATGTATGGGACACAGAAGTGGATGCATGGCATGAAAGGATTAGTACATATAGTGAAAATGAGATATTTACTGCAGCAGAAAAATCACATACCCCCTATGATGTGGTTTATCTGCAAAAGGACAGTGAACTGGATGAGCTGAAAAAATATCCGGTTTTATTCTATCCTCATCCTGTGATTATAAATAAGAATCGCATCGAACTGCTGAAGTCTTATGTGGAACAGGGGGGGACTCTGATTATCGGCTGCAGAGCGGGATATAAGGATATGAACGGAAGATGTGTAATGCAGCCTCAGCCGGGGCTTTTGAGGGCACTGACCGGTTCAGATGTAAAAGAGTTTACTTTTACGAGCCCTGCTGAAGAACCTGTATTGGCGGTGTGGAATAACCGTGAAATGGAAATGACGGTATTTAATGATATTATGGAGAATGTGGGCGGCAAGGTACTCGCCACGTATAAAAACAGCTATTATGCAGGTAAAGCAGCTTTAATAGAGAACCATGTGGGAAAAGGAAAGGTACTGCATTTGGGGAGTGCATTTTCCGGAGAGATAGTAAAGATGCTCCTGGAGTATACGAATACTACGGAACCATTTGCTGATCTGGTAAATGCAGAAGCGGATGTGGAAATCATCATGCGCAGGAAAGGCGGCCGAAAGTACCTGTTTGTTCTGAACTTTCGGGCTGGAGAAACGGTGGTTGATTTAAAACAGAAAATGAAGCTTTTGTATACCGGAGAATATCAAGCGGGGCAGCAGGTGCTTCCGGCATTTGGAACGGCGGTATATGAAGTACTCTAAACAGGAAGAATAGTTAGTCTTTTAATGGTAGATCGGGAACGTTTTTTAGATAGAGGAAGAAAACGCATATCTTGAATTATTATAATAAAACAAGTATGATAGAAAGCAGGAAGAAGCTATACCCAAAGAGCACCCTGTAATTCATGCCCTGCGGGCGGGTCTGCAGCAAAGCTGCAGAATAAAGTATATAAAAATACCGGAGGTGGCCCGAATGCTGCATATCCCTGACGATACCCCTGTATGGACAGATGATTTTAGAATACTTACAAGAGAACAATTGAATATCCCTGCGCTGCATATGATTGGGCATGCTCATTTTCAGGCGGCCGGCGCAAAACTGGACACACATTTTCACTGCAATATGGAATTTGTCGTAGTTTTGAAGGGAAAGCAGCAGTATATCGTTGATGGAAAACTGTATACGCTGTATGGCAATGATATTTTCATGACATATCCGTATGAAAATCATGGGAGCGGTGGAGGCTCACAGGATGTATGTGAGTTTATATGGTTTCAGTTTGATATGTCCTCGTCTCAGAACTTTCTTGGGCTGGTGCCGCCGTACAGTGAATATCTTTTTCGTCAGCTGCTGAATTACCGGCACCGGACGAAAAAGGCAAATATGAAAGACCTGCCGGTGCTGCAGCGGGCTTTTCAGCTGCTGGGTTCAGAGGAAATATCACAGAAGATTCAAGGCTACAGTTATTTTCTTCAGTTTGTTACTAACAATATTTGCACAACGGATATAGAACTGACCAGGGAGGTATACAGCACCGATATACAGGAGGCTATTTACTATATCCATACACATCTTATGGAGGATCTGAATATAGAAATTATAGCCGGGCACTGCGGACTTTCAGCATCGCGGTTCAAGGCAAAGTTCAAGGAGGAGCTGGGAATTACGCCTCATGCATATATCACTTCTCTGAAAATAGATACTGCAAAGATCTTTTTGAAAGATCCCGGGAATACGATCACAGATGTAGCGTATCAGCTGAACTTTTCTTC
Organism: Faecalicatena fissicatena; assembly: GCA_001028025.1. GTDB lineage: Bacteria > Bacillota > Clostridia > Lachnospirales > Lachnospiraceae > Faecalicatena > Faecalicatena fissicatena_A. The sequence goes on from LDAQ01000001.1 coordinate 88,354, forward strand.
AAGTAATCATTTCTCCTCTGTGTTCAGAAAGTACACGGGATGCACACCGACTTATTTTCGGAATCATCGTTTTTCTAATATTTATTGATTGGATTTTAATATTGTGACCAGGCAGAAGCCGCCAGTTCCGGAAAATATCGGGGATGGCGGCTTTTATCATATGTTTAGTTTATGTATACCCAAGGGCACCCCGTAACTCATGCCCTGCGGGCGGATCTGCAGAAAGCTGCAGTATAATGTATAAAATCGTACTGTGGATTATTTTTAATGAAGGAGAGAACTACGGCCGATATAATGTGTGTATAAACAAAAGGGCACTCCGAAACACACGCCCTTAGCTGCGGAATATAGTATATAAAAAATAATGAGGAGAATGAAAGATGACATCAAGAGAGCTTGTATACAAAACACTGGAATTTAGAAACACAGACGGAAGGGTTCCGAGGCAGATGTGGCTGCTGCCCTGGGCAGAAACGAATTATGGACCGATGGTTGACAAGATTCATAAGGAATTCGAAGATGATATTGTTACGGCACCCTGTATTTTACATACAAAGACGATTGCCAAAGGCGATCCGTATAAAATCGGTGAGTATACGGATGAATGGGGATGCCGGTTTAATAATATCCACGAAGGAATCATCGGGGAAGTCAAAGAGCCGCTGATTCAGGATGAGGACTGGGAGGATGCAGATAATGTACACATTCCGGTAGAGTGGCTCGATTTCGATGTGGATGCAGTCAATGAATTCTGCCGCAATACGGACAAATTTGTACTATCAGGATGCTGCCCCAGACCTTTTGAACAGCTGCAGTTCATCCGTACAACAGAGGAACTCTACATGGATCTTATGGATCCACCGGCAAACATGAAGAACTTTATGCAGAAAATGCACTGCTTTTATTGCGAACTTGTTGAAAAGTGGGCAAAGACAGATATAGATGCACTTTTCTTTATGGATGATTGGGGCAGTCAGAACAGCCTGCTGTTCAATCCAAAGCTGTGGGATGAAATCTTCCGTCCAATGTACAGAGACTATATCTCAATAGCCAAAAAATATGGAAAGAAAACTTTTATGCACTCGGATGGAAATACCCGGGATATCTACCCTAAAATGATAGAATTAGGGCTGGATGCATTTAACTCGCAGATTTTCTGCATTGGGATTGATGAACTGGAAAAATACAAAGGGAAGATTACTTTCTGGGGAGAGATAGACAGACAGCATCTTCTGCCGGACGGAAGCACAGAGGATATAGCAAATGCGGTGAAGATGGTATACGGCAGACTGTGGGCGGACGGCGGCTGTATCGCACAGTGTGAGTTCGGACCGGGGGCCAAGCCGGAGAATGCATATACAGTATTCAAAACATGGAGTGATGTGAAAAAATAGGAGGGCTTTGGAGCAATTACCTCATTTAAAGAAATAGAGCGATATAATTTTCTTATGTGACGATAAGGCGTCTGGTACAGTTTAGTATCAGACGTTTTTTTCATAGGAAAATGTGTCCTATAAATTAAAAAGCCCTCCCGGCGTGATGCACACTGCGGCGTAAGAGGCAGATGTCGTGATGCGACCGCCGCAGGGCGGCATCGCGGCGCCTCCAAGGTGTGCAAGCCCCTCATAAGTGAGAGGATGGGGAGTTGAGGTGGGCTGGCCCACTTTGTTATAGTTTATCAGTAATAAAATTGGCTGGCTGGGGAAAAAGAAAAAAATGGTATAATGCAATCCTGAAGGCTGGAGAGTGTAAACTTTATGAGAAAAAATAAATACATGAATCAAATATACAAAAAACGCGTGATAAATGTAAGAAATATAATAATACATTTACTAAAATGAATAGAGAAGCAATCAAACAGATTCGAGGATATAAGGAGAGTACATGAAAGAGACAGTTGAAAAAGACATATCTGAAATAGAGCGGGAAGCATTTATACATAAACTGGTTAAAACAGCAGAACAGTTCCGTATGCCGGAGCTTACTGAAAAAACGGAACCTGGGTTATGGTACAGGGTCTCGGTTCCTGGATATGTCTGTGGAAATGGAGAACCATACCATGGCAGTATACGGATTGGAACGGAGAATCATGTACTGATTGTATTCTGTGGGGGAGGCGCCTCTTGGAATCACTATACAGCAGCAAGGCCCATCAGCATTCACAATACTGGTGACGAGGCATTTTACTTTGATGATGTGGAACCGCTGTCAGATATGATCGCACGGGGCGGAATTAACAGTCAGGAAGAATGGAATCCATTTAGAGACTGGAGTGTCATCGTGGTAAATTACAGTTCTGGAGATTTCCATATTGGAAATGCAGAATTTCATTACAAGTCACTGGATGGGGAAGACAGAATCCTTTACCATAACGGCTTCCAGAATTATCGTATCGTACTGGAGACAGCAAAAAAATATGTAGGGAATCCAGACAAACTTCTCATTGCGGGTATGAGCGCAGGCGGTTTCGGGGCATCTGCACTTGCTGATGATGTTATACAGGCATTTCCAGAGTGCAAAGATATTACATGCTGCATTGACAGCGCACTTTTCCGATATGACTGGAAACAGATTATTTCTGAAACATGGAATGCACCGAAGGAAATCAGCTGCCGTATTCAGAGCGACAATGTAACACTGGACTGGCTGTCAGCATTATACCAAAAATACGGAGAAAATATGAAGTATCTGTATATGAATTCTATCAGAGATGGTGAGCTGGCCAAATACCAACAGTTTTTGGATGGGGATACAATGACATACATAAAAGAAGGTGGTGAAAAATTCAGAAAGAATCTGGAAGAAATGTGCAAAAACCTGCAGCAGGTTATTCCTGATATAGGAATTTACATTTACAGCCATCCTTATCCCAGACTGGATCCGTCATTGGAGCTGACACAGCATACACTGCTTCTGGAAAACACTATAAGAGAAAGCGAAGGGGAACAAAAGAGTGTTCTGGACTGGCTGCATAGTGCTGTGTTTGGTAATGTGGAGCGTATCGGTCTTGAGCTGCTGGATAATTAGAGAGGAAACATAAATGCTTCAAATTTATGATTTAAAAACCGAGTATCTTCATGAACCTATGGGAATTGACGCGGCCAGCCCCCGTTTTTCATGGAAAATAAAAAGCGATATAAAAAATGTCATGCAGAAAAGTTACAGGATTCTGGCGAGCTCTGGGAATGATGTTATATGGGACAGCGGAGAAGTTAACAGCAATGCAAGCCAGAGGGTTTATTATGAAGGAAATACACTGGAAAGCAGGCAGAAGATTAGCTGGAAGGTGTCTGTTACAGTTACGGATGGCCAGGGATACGAAGAACAAACGAAAAGTGAAACAGCACATTTTGAGATGGGGCTTCTGAGAAGATCCGACTGGAAAGCCAAATGGATAGAGCCTGAAAATGAGGTTGACCGTGATACAAGAAAACCTTCCCCGTATCTACGAAAAGAATTTTATGCAGGAAAAGGTCTGGTTTCCGCCCGGATTTATCAGACTGCGCATGGTTTATATGAATTCTGGATTAATGGGGTGCAGGGAACGAAAGACCTTTTTAAACCGGGATTGACCAGTTATTATCATCGGATTCAGTATCAGACTTACGATATTTTGAATTTGCTTCAGGAAGGGATGAACTGTTGGTCTGTTATGCTGGGAGATGGCTGGTGGCGGGGTGTGACAGGTGGTTCTGTCAAAAATAATTTTGGTTATAAACTGCATTACTTTGGACAAATAGAGCTTACTTATTCAGATGGTACTGTTGAAATTATTGGAACAGACGAATCGTTTTGCACCAGTCTGGGAGGCCTGAGAGCTTCAGACATGCTGATGGGAGATGTTTATGATGCGGTACTGGAACCGAATGGGTGGAACAGGATCGATTTTGATGATTCTGCGTGGCATCAGGTTCATTTGACAGAAGAGCATACAGATGCAGAGCTGATTGCATCCCGAAGCGTGCCTGTCAGAGAAAAGGAAACTTTTGAGGCAGAGGTACTGACTGATATGGCAGGGAACCTGGTGTTGGATTTTGGACAGAATATCGCGGGATATGTAAAAATGAAACTGCGTGGCTGCAAAGCAGGGCAGACCGTAAGGCTGGTACATGGAGAAGAGATGAAGGATGGCTGTTTTTCCCTGGACAACATCAATCACTGCTCTATTCCGATTAAAAAGTTTCAGGAAGTCAAATACATTTGTAATGGAGAAACAGAAGAATCATATTGTCCTAAATTTGCAATTTTCGGTTTTCGCTATGTACTGTTGGCTGGTTACCATGGCAATATCCTGCCGGGAGACTTTACTGCCATTGCAGTGTATTCAGATTTGGAGGAAACTGGGGATTTTACTTGTTCCAATATACTGATTAACAAGTTAGTGAAGAACAGCCGGTGGAGTCAGAAAGGCAATTTTATGGAAGTGGCTGTGGACTGTCCGACCCGAGAACGAAATGCATGGACGGGAGATGCACAGATTTATGCGCAGACATCTTCCTATTTTATGAATGTCTATCCATTCTTCGAAAAGTGGATGCAGGATCAGGCAATTGAGCAGTATGCCAGTGGGAAAGTAGGGATCACGTTCCCATCGACCAGCAGTGTCCATAATCCGCTGGAACTTGTATATATGAAGAGACAGAATCCGATGGCGGCGCTTGCCGGACCTGAAGGAAATGGGAACATCGGTGAGGACTGTGCAGGGTGGGGGGATTCCGCTGCCTGGATTCCATATATTATGTATCTGTGCTATGGAGACAGCCAGATTCTTAAAAATCAATATGAGACGGCCAGGAAATGGATAGACTACATGCTGTGCTGTGCGAAAGAGCATAACCCATTATATGAAAGACAGCCACAGTACCATCACAGTACGGATGGAGTACTGGATGCAGATTATATCTATGACACAAGGATGCATTACGGAGAATGGATGGAACCGATTCCCAAAAAAGAAACTGGAGAAAATCTGGCAGAGGCATTTGCGCGTATGATGAAAGAAGGGAAACCAAAGGTTGCCACGGCATACATGTGCCGTTCTGCAGATAATGTTGCCTGTATGGCAAAGGTGCTTGGAAAGGAAGATGAATTTAGGTATTATACACGTATTGCGGGACTGATCCGGACTACTTATGGAAAATATCTGATCGGTGAGGATGGTATCATTGAACAGGGGCATCAGGCTGCATATGTCAGAGCGCTTGCAATGGGCTTATGCCCGGAGGATAAAAAGCAGAAGGTAGTTGAGCAGCTGGTCAGAGAGATAAAAGAGAATGGTTTTAAACTAAATACTGGTTTTTTGTCTACACCGTTTTTGCTCCCGGTACTTGTGGAATGTGGACATAAAGAATTAGCGTTTCGGCTTTTGGAACAGACGGATAATCCGGGCTGGCTGCATCCGGTAACGCTGGGAAGTACGACGATTCTTGAAACATGGGATGGTATGGATACACACAAGGGATCCTTTAACCATTACAGTTATGGTGCGGTCTGTGAATTCCTGTTCGGATGGGTAGCGGGAATCCGTGCAAGTTTGGAACATCCGGGGTATCAGGAATTTATCTTGAAGCCGACTATGGGCGGAACCCTTACCTGCGTTCAGGCTGAATATGAAAGCATATATGGAGTTATCCGTTCAGAATGGGAGCGGTCAGCACATGGGTGGAATTACCACTGTGAGATTCCTGTAAATACAAGAGCGGTGGTGATACTCCCGGATGGAACGTGCAGGAAACTTGGCAGTGGGAAATATGATTTTGCAAACCGATTTGATTAGATTGCATCGAATTCTGCAGAAGGAAAGCAGGCAGCTCCGGGGGGAAGTAGATTTCTTAAAACAGAATAGTGGTTGGATTACTTTAATTTGATAAAAGGGGTATACTTGGCGGCTGGCAGATATGGAGGTCAAAGTTGTGATTAAAAAATATGAAGATGAAATTCAGGCATTGCTGGAACAGATGACGCTGTCAGAAAAAACAGGGCAGCTGCGGCAGTGCGGCCCCTCCATTGCAGGGGCATTTGCCATGGATTTTGAAGAACTCGTCAATATGGTGTTTGACGGGCGCATCAGCAAGGAAAAGTTTCAGGAGATGACTGGTTCGGCTAATATTGATTTTCATGAGGAGGATCTGCGCGCAGGAAAGATTGGTTCATACAATGGAATTAATGATGCTAAGACAGCAAACTATTTGCAGAAAATTGCAGTGGAAGAAACAAGACTGGGTATTCCATTGTTGTTTGGATATGATGTCGTCCATGGATATCGGACAATATTTCCGATTCCGTTGGCAGAAAGTTGTGCTTGGGAGCCGGCGCTTTGGGAAAAGACGGCCCGCGCAGCTGCAAAAGAAGCAACGGCAGGTGGGAATCATATCACCTTTGCACCCGTTGTGGATGTGGCAAAGGATGCCCGATGGGGACGTATCAGTGAGGGAGCAGGAGAGGATGCATACCTGACCTCAGCATTCGGGCAGGCGAAGGTAAAAGGATTTCAGGGGGAATCCCTGTCTGATGAAGATTCAATGGCTGCATGTATTAAACATTTTGCGGCATATGGTGCGGCTGAAGCGGGGAGAGATTATAACAGAGTGGATATGTCCATGCAGCGGCTTTTTGAGGAATATCTTCCACCTTTTCGTGCATGTATTGAAGCCGGTGCGCGTGCGGTCATGCCGGCATTTAATGATATCAATGGGGTTCCATGTACGGCCAGCCAATGGCTCATGAAGGAACTGCTCCGGAAGCAGTGGGGATTTGACGGGATGACCATCAGCGATGCCAATGCGATCGCTGAATGTGTGGAGCATGGAATCGCTTCGGATCGAATGGATGCGGCATGGCAGGCAATTTGTGCAGGGGTAGATATGGATATGGCCTCAGACTGCTACAGTCAATGTCTGGAGGACCTGATTGAGAGTGGCAAACTTGACTCTGCCATTCTGGATGAGGCAGTTGCAAATATATTAAGGATAAAATTTGAATTGGGATTATTTGAACAACCCTGTCAGACCACAGACGAGAAGGAAGCGCAGGAAATGCTAAATCCTCAATCCCGTGCATTGGCAAGAGAATGCGCTGCAAAATCCATGGTATTGCTTAAAAATGATGGTATACTGCCCCTTAAGCCAGATGTAAAACTTGGAATTGTGGGTGCGCTTGCAGATAATCGCAGTGAGATGATGGGAGCATGGGCGATCAGGGGAGATGGCAATGACTGTATTAGTATTGTAGATGCATGCAGGGCGCAGAATAAAACTTTTATTTACAGTACAGGAATTAAGAAAGATCCCCCTGATTGGAAGGAATCAGGCACAGCGGAGGTCTTCTGCGATTGTGTGGATGAAACGGAAGTCCTGAGGATTGCAGATGAGTGCGATGTAATTTTAGCCGTGGTCGGAGAATATAAGAACCAGAGCGGGGAGGCGGCAAGCCGTGCAGATATCAGTTTGTCTGATACACATATGAAGCTTCTGCATGTTCTGAAAGGTACTGGAAAGCCGGTAGTGGCGGTCCTGTTTAATGGGCGCCCTCTGGCAATTCCGTGGCTGAAAGAAAATCTGTCAGGTATTCTGGAAGCATGGCATCCCGGAGTAGAGGCAGGCAATGCAGTCCTGGATATTCTGTATGGGTGTGTGAATCCTTCGGGTAAACTGACAACGACATTTCCTTATACATCGGGGCAGTGTCCCGTTTACTATTCGCATATTAATACAGGCCGGCCGGGCGGAAAAGCAAAATTCACATCTAAATATCTTGATACACCCGTGGAGCCGGCCTATCCGTTTGGCTATGGGCTTAGCTATACATCTTACACCTATACTAAGTTAATGGTGGAGCAGAAACCGCAGGGGATTTGTGCGTCGGTTATGGTGAAAAACAACGGCAGCCGCGATGGGGACGAAATCGTACAGTGCTATTTTAGGGATTTGACAGCAAAACGTGTGCGTCCGGTAAAGCAGCTGGCGGCGTTTAAAAAAGTGTCTATAAAAGCAGGCGGGGAGAAGAACGTAGTTTTTGAGATACCATATCAATCCATGGGGTACTATGACTGGAGAATGAAGTTTGTGATTGAGTCAGGAAAATACGAGATATTTATTGGTGGGAATTCAGAAGAATGCCTGACAAAAGAAGTGGAACTTAAGGATGGTTTTACGGCCTTTTTATGATAAATAGCCGTTAGTAAAAAGAGTCGGAAGAATGTGGAGACTTAATGAGCAGAAGTCACGGAAAGAGAGGATATAAAAATGAGGAAAGTAAAAGATATGCGTCCGGATGCAAAAGTACCAGCGAGTGAAATTACCGGCTTTGCCCTTGGAGGGATGGGCAGTAATTTTATAATTATGTTAGTTTCCAGCTTCCTGCTGGTTTATTACACCAATGTGGTCGGTGTGAGCGCTGCTGCAGTGGCCACAGTAATGGGTGTGACAAAAATTTTTGACGGTCTTTCAGATCTGGCGGCAGGATATATTGTAGACCATACCCACAGTAAGTGGGGAAAATGCAGGCCATGGCAGATTCGGATGATATTGCCGACCATTATTTGTACGTTCCTTATGTTCTGGGTACCCTCAGGAATCTCGAGTGGTCTGAAAATTGCCTATATTTTTGTAACATACAACCTTGTTAATACAATATGTATGACTATGATAGGAGTATCTCATGCTGCACTGAACGGTTCCATGAGCATGGATCAGAAATCAAGGGGGCTGAACGGCGGTATCCTGATGGTTTTGGGAATTATTGGAGGAATAATCCTGAATTCTACTGTTCTGCAGATTACATCAGCAGTAGGCGGCGGTAATCCTTATACCCAAAGGGGATGGACCGCCATGATATTAATATATATTGCAGTTTACGCGGTATTGGCATCATTTGGATTCTTCTTTACCACAGAGCGTGTTACGGAGTCACAAAGAGAAAAAGCGAAGGCGGAAGTAAATGAAGGCGATGGAAAGAGGAAAAGTGAAAGTGATGTCAAGATACTGGAAGCACTGAAGATTTTGATTCATGATAAATACTGGGTGATTTTTGTCATAACAATGATTTTTGTATTATACATGCAGACAAGCCTTGGTATGAGTAATGTATACTATGCACAGTACGTTCTGGGGGATGTGTTTTATTATACACCATTAGGTAATTTCAATAGTATTGGTGCTCTGTTGGCTGCATTTATTACACTGTTCCTTATGGTAAAGATGAAAAAAAGAACAATCTGCATAAGCGGTCTGGTTTTTGTAGCGGTTGGTGCTTTCATGCCTGCGGTTTCCGTAAATATGACATGGCTGTATGCGTCCTCTATATTTAAGGGAATTGGAACAGGTGTCTGTGCCTGCGTACTTCCAGGGATGCTGCAGGACAGTATTACATATGGACAATGGAAGTCGGGGAAGGATGTGCTCGGCATGGGAAATGCAGCGTATTCGTTCTGCAATAAGCTGGGGGCAAGTATTGGTACGATTCTTTTAGGTTTCCTTCTGGAAGCGGGCGGATTTGACGGTTCCCTTGCTGTACAGCCGGCCGGGGCGATTAGCGCAATTAAAGCTTTATATATATGGATACCTGGAATTGCGGTGATATTATCAATTGCAGCAATGAGTTTTTATGATTTAGATAAAAAGTATGACAAAGTTGCAGCAGAACTAAAAGAACGAATGGGGCTGACAGAGAAGCCGGAAAAGACGGAAAAGAGCGAAAATTAGATTATCAGAGCAGAAGATCCGGATGAAAGAATGACTTTCATCCGGATTATTTATCATGACGAAGAGCAGTTAAATATGGCGCTGATTTCTGTATTCACGGGGCGATACCTGATATTCTTTCCGAAAGGCGTTGCAGAAATGCGACTGACTGGAAAAGCAGAGAAGCAGGCTGATTTCAGCGATTGAACGGTTTGTATTGCTAAGCAGCGCTTTTGCCTCTTCCAGCTTACAGCGCAGGATAAAACGACTTGGAGGAAACCCGAGCGCTTTCTGGAACTTACGGTCCAGCTGGCTTTTACTTAAATGCATATGGGAAGCAAGCATGTCAATGCGCAGCGGCATGTGTGTATTTTGCCGGATATATTGCAGACATTCGAAAATATCGAAGGGAATATCCTGGTTCTGTTTTGCATTATGGACTCTTTCGGTAAAGTCAAGAAACATTGCATGGGACATATCGTTCATGGCGTCAATGGAATTTGTGTTTTCAGCCTTCTGGAGATAAAGATCACTTAACTGATATGCAGTTTTCAGATCCAGTCCCCCTTCTATAGCAGCACGGGTTGCCAGTGTTGTTGTACATATAAAAATATTTTTTAGCTGGCGCAGACTGGAATGAGCCAGGGTTCCGATATGCATATCCATGGAGGTGGAGCATCTTTCCCGTATACCCTTTACGTTCCCGTTCTTTACGTGGGCAAGAGTCTCTTTTTCATAATTACTTGCAGCTAAATAAGATGAAAAGTTATTGTATTCCATGTTGGATTCTAATTGACGCTTTTGGATTTCTTTATGCAGGAGATTATTTTCAAGCATGAGTGCCTGGGAATTTTCTTCCGTTTCATGATTCAAATAAAAGTTAATCAATGACAGGACATTTTGAAGATGCGGCAGTGAATAGCCAGATGTTCTTCCCAGATAATTCACCAATTGGTCCTTGGTGTCGAGCGGAAGCTGATATTGCTCCATAATCTGATGGACGATGCTAAAGTTTATTGGGGTTAAGGCAACAGGGCCGACTACAATCAGATGCTCGAACTCCGGGGTGTGTATGAGACCGTAAATAAGGTTTTCCTGCGTTTGAAAATATGTTAACAAGGGCGTTTTATCAAAAAACGTATGTAAATGCCTTCCGATCAGATCAACAGGCGGCAGAGGGTGTTCCCAAAATAATTCCTGATCATGAAAATAATGAAGCGGATAGGTATGGCATTTGCTGATAATATTACAAAATTCCTGGATATCCTGTACAGTTCTCATAAGTCCTCCTTTGTATTTAAAACCTCTGAGATTAAAATAGAAAGATGACTTAATTATAAAAAAATGGCTTTAATTTTGCAAGAAATAAATGTGTAAATATTTTATCTTAAAAGAGATGGAGGTAACGTATGAAAGTTTATAATATTTTGATAAATGGTAGAAAAAATCCTATGGGGATAAACTTTTCGAGATTAGTATGCTCCTGGAAAGTAAAAGGCGCCATTGGAAAAAATCAGGCAGATGTACACGTAATTGTGAGTATGAAGTCAGATTTTTCCACGATCTGTTATGAGAAGTACGGAAAGAATCTGTTAAGCATGGCAGAGCCATTAGATATAGAATTGATGCCCCGTACCAGATATTACTGGAAGGTAATAGTTAAAACAGAAGCAGGGGAGTCGGGGACAAGTGAGACAGCATTTTTTGAAACAGGTAAAATGCAGGAAGAATGGTATGGGAAGTGGATTACCATGCAGGCAGAGGACATCTATCATCCGGAGTTTAAAAAGGAATTCCAGCTGATGGAAGGCTGGAAAAAGGCTGCTCTTTATATTAGTGGTCTGGGTGTATTTGAAGCATATCTGAATCATGAAAAAATCGGTGAAGATTATTTAGCCCCGTTTACCGGTGATTATAGAGACGGGGTGCAATATTGTACTTATGACATAACCAAATTGGTATCCGCACAGAACACATTTTCTGTGCTGTTGGGAGATGGTTGGTTCAAGGGGCATCTTGGCTATACCGGATTGAAAGAAGTGTTTGGCAGCCAATTTTATTTAATTGCAGAGATTCATGTGGAATATGAGGATGGAAAAGAAATTATTATAGGGACGGATGATACATGGGAGTATCATGGATCAGACATTATGTGGAGTGATATTTATAACGGGGAGTCTGTGGATGAACTTTATTGGGAAGAGAGAGATAATCCATGGAAAAATGCCGTAGCAGCATCGGGGTATCATTTGATAGACCGGGAGTCATTACCATTAACAGGTCAGGAAAATATCTTAGCAAAGCATGTATTGTATACGCCTTTAGGGGAGACTGTGCTGGATTTCGGACAGAATTTTGCAGGGTATGTGGTCTATCAAGGCAGTATGAAGCGGGATGAAACATTAAAGTTGGAGTTTGGAGAAATACTTCAGGACGGCAATTTTTACCGGGATAATTATCGGGCGGCAAAAGCACAGTTTCAATACCGTTCGGCAGGAAAAACACGGCTGGCGAGGCCTCATTTTACATATTTTGGGTTCCGTTATGTAAAGGTTGAAGGAATCGGAAAGATTAATCCAGAAGATTTTACTGGGATAGCGCTTTATTCAAAGCTGGAGAGAACCGGACAATTTCAGTCTTCCAGCAAGCTATTAAACGCTCTGTATGAAAACACTGTTTGGGGATTAAAAAGTAATTTTGTTGATATGCCAACGGACTGTCCGCAGAGAGATGAGCGGTTAGGCTGGACGGGAGATGCGCAGGTATTCTCTGGAACTGCCAGTTATCATATGGATACAAGAGCGTTTTATGAAAAATACCTGAGGGATTTAAGGAAAGATCAGGAGAAAAACGGAGGCAGAGTTGCTATGTATCTTCCGAATCTTCAGCCAGGGTTAAGCTGTGCTCTATGGGGAGATGCTGCAACTATAATCCCGGCGGTATTGTTTACGCATTATGGAGACCAGGAACTTTTAAAAGAACAGTATCCACTCATGAAATCCTGGGTAGATTTTATCACGCTGGAGGATGAAAAAAGGGGCAGAAAGAACTTATGGGACTTCGGATTCCAGCTGGGAGACTGGCTTGCACTTGATGGAGTGACAGAACAAAGTATGACAGGGGCGACCGATGTTGGATTCATAGCATCCGCTTACTATTACGGATCTGTAAAAAAGGTGGCGGAAACAGCACGGATATTGGCATATGAAGAGGATGAAAAGGAATATCAGAAACTGGCAGACGAGATTAAGGATGCAATTTTTTATGAATACTATACACCTTCGGGAAAGCTGGCTGTGGACACACAAACGGCTTATTACCTGGCGCTGCACTTCAAGCTTTACCGAACAAAAGAGGGTGTAATAGAAAGTCTAAAAAGAAGGCTAAAGAGGGATTGTTATGAAATAAAAAGCGGTTTTGCAGGAGCTCCTTTAATGTGTAATGTATTGGCAGAGGCTGATTTGATAGAACTGGCTTATGATTTCTTATTTAATGAAGAATATCCAGGATGGTTATTTGAGGTTAAGATGGGGGCTACAACGGTTTGGGAAAGATGGAATTCTGTTTTACCCGATGGAAAAATCAGTGGAAACGGCATGAACTCCCTTAACCATTATGCATATGGGGCAATAGCAGAATTCTTATACCGTTATGCTGCGGGAATTTATCCGGTATCAGCCGGGTTTAAGAAAGTGAAAATTGCACCTAAGCTGACACGCTGTCTGCAGTGGCTCGACTGTTCTTATGAATCTGCAGCGGGAAGATACAGAATAAGATGGGAATTCCTGGACGATGGTGACGTGAGTATACATGTAGAAATCCCGTTTGATGCAGCTGCGGATATCGTACTGCCTGACAGTGACGCAGTCTATCAGGGAATGCCGGCCGGCTGTTATGATTATCGTTATAAACCGAAAAAGGACTACCGATATCTGTTTGATAGAAATACCCGTCTGAAGCAGTTAAAAGGGAATAAAGAGGCAGTTGAGATTGCAGGCAGAGAATGTATGCAGCTGAAGCGGCTTTTAGAGCAGGGGGATAAAGAGGTTTTGTCCCAGTCCCTGCAGGAGCTGTCAGAAAGTGCTTTTTCAGGCTTACCGAAAGAAGAACTGGGCAAAGCCATTGACAAGATTACTAAAATAAAGAGTTATTCAAGGTGAAAAGGAGCCTGACACGGAGGAACGTTTATGGAAAAGTCAGAAAAAAAATTACGTGATATTGAAATAGAAAATGGAGAAATTATAGGCATTGAGTACCTGGAAGAAAAATCTCCTGAATTACAGGGAATACGTCTGGGGACGGTTCCGGAGCGTTGTTGTGTTCGTGTAAAGCTGAGGCCGACAAAAGAATCAGATATTCTTGTAGAATTGTGGATGCCGTTGTCAGGATGGAACGGAAATTTTCTAGGTACAGGAAATGGAGGATTTGCAGGAAGGATTGATGAATTAGCTTTAATAAATGGGATTAGCCGGGGATATGCTGTTGCAAATACCGATCTGGGCTCTTCATTAAATCCGGATGATTTAATTGGAAAGCAGGAACGGTGGAAGGATTTTGGGTATCGGGCGACACATCTAATGACATTGGTTTCAAAAAAGCTTATTAAAGCGTTTTATTTTAAAGAACCCCGGTATGCATATTTTATGGGAGGTTCTACTGGTGGACAACAGGCACTTATGGAAGCGCAGCGTTATCCTGAGGACTATGATGGAATCATTGCCATTGCACCAGCAAATAACAGGGTACATCTTCATACTGCATTTATATGGAATTGGAAGGCGCTGACAGAAATTGAGGGGAAGGGTATAAGTCTGGAGGAGGCAGATGCCATAACAAATCAGGTTTTAAAATATTATGCTGCGGCGTCAGGCAGTAATGCAGGCGAAGCGTTTATGTCATACCCACATAAAGTGTCTTTCGATATGCAGATATTTGATGAATTGATAAAAAAGAAAGTCTTAAAGGCAGGACAAGCAGAAGCATTAAAAAAAATCTATCGGGGTCCTGTAGATCCGGTTACAGGTGAGCAGATTTTCGTGCCCATGGTTCCGGGGAGTGAAAATGGAAACCTGGGGCTGGCTGAACAGGGAAAGAGGGAGAAGTTTGCAGCAGATTTTTTCTATTTGTTCCGCTGGATATTTGGAAAGGAGTTTAATCCGGAAGAATTTGATTTTCACAGGGATTTGAAAACTGCAAGTGAAAAATTATCACCTGTTCTGGATGCAACGGAGACAGATATCAGCGGTTTTAAACAAAGAGGCGGGAAATTACTCATGCTTTCAGGGACAGCAGACCCTATTATTCCATATACAGATGCAATGAATTATTACAATCGTGTTATTGAAGAAGAACATGGAATAGAAAATACACAGAAGTTTTTCAGATATTTTCTGGTTCCGGGGCTGGCACATGTTTTCGGAGGACCCGGAGTCCAGGATATAGGGATGCTGGGGCTTGATATTTTCCCAAAGGATAAACGGCACGATGTATTAGCTGCGCTTGCCGCATGGGTAGAAAAGGGGGAGGCTCCGGATGCCATATATCCAGTGGCTTATAAAAAGGGGCTGTTCGGAAGGGAACTTGATTATGAGAAGAAAATTCATCCATATAGAGGTAAAGCGCTTTAGGAGGTACTTTATATGAAATCAGAAGAAATTGCAGAAATAGTATCTCAGATGACATTGGAAGAAAAAGCATCGTTATGTTCCGGGAAGGATTTTTGGCATACGAAGGATATTCGGAGATTAGGAATCCGGGAAATCATGATGGCCGACGGTCCAAATGGACTGCGGAAGCAGGAAGGGGCATGCGACCATCTGGGTGTGAATGAAAGCGTGGAGGCAGTTTGTTTTCCGACAGGCAGCGCGCTTGGAGCATCCTTTGACCGGGAGTTGCTTCAAAATGTAGGGGACATCTTAGGGAATGAATGCAGAGCAGAAAGTGTTGCAATATTGCTGGGGCCGGGAGTAAATATGAAACGTTCACCGTTATGCGGAAGAAATTTTGAATATTTTTCAGAGGATCCCTATTTGGCATCTGAGCTTGCTGCGGCTGAAATACAGGGAGTGCAGGCCCATCATATAGGATGCTGCATCAAACATTTTCTGGCAAATAATCAGGAGCAATTCAGAATGTCCATTTCTTCCGAAGTTGATGAGCGTACATTACGTGAAATATATCTCGGTGCATTTGAAAATGCAGTAAAAAAAGGGAAACCGTGGTCCGTAATGTCAAGCTACAACAGAATAAATGGGGAATATGTGGCTGACAGCAGAAAATTCCTGACGGAAATTCTAAGAGAAGAGTGGGGATTTGAAGGTGCTGTTATAACGGACTGGGGTGGTGTGAGTGACAGGATCTTAGGTCTGCGTGCCGGGTTAGATTTGGAAATGCCGTCCTCCTATGGTGTGAATGACAAAAGAATTACAGAGGCGGTAAAGTCAGGGGAATTGGAAATAGAGATTTTAGATGAAGCCATAAGGCGCATCTTAAAGTTAATTACAGATTTTGAAGAGGGGAAAGAAAAGAACGCTGTTTTCGACAGGGAGAAGGATCATTTGGCAGCAGGGGAAATAGCCGCCCAATGTGCAGTCTTACTGAAAAATGAAGGTATCCTGCCCTTACATGATACGCAGACAGTGGCATTTATAGGACAGTATGCATTTGCCCCCCGCTACCAGGGCGGCGGGAGTTCACATATCAATTCTTTTAAAGTAGACAGCGCATTTGAAATATTAAGAGGGAATCCTAATGTAAAGTTTGTCCAGGGTTATTGTGATGAAGATGAGAGCCAGTCAGGAATGCTGAGAGAGGAGGCCTTGCAGACCGCTTCCGAGTCGGATGCGGCAGTCATTTTTGCCGGGCTTCCGGACAATTATGAAATTGAAGGACAGGATCGGACACATATGAAAATGCCGGAACAGCAGATACGTTTAATAGAAGAAGTGGCGAGGGTAAATTCCAATGTGGCAGTCGTTTTGCATAATGGATCCCCAATTGAAATGCCATGGCTTGATAAAGTGAATGCTGTTCTTGAGATGTATCTGGGAGGGGAAGGCTGCGGAAGGGCAGCATGTGATTTACTATATGGAAAGACAAATCCATCGGGCAGGCTGGCAGAAACATTCCCAATGAAACTGGAAGACAATCCGTCTTATTTATATTATCATCGTGGAAGGGATAAGGCAGAATATAGGGAAGGCATTTATGTAGGATACCGGTATTATGATACGAAGAACATACCGGTTCTATTTCCATTTGGTCATGGGCTGAGTTATACAAACTTTGCATATTCTAATCTCGGGCTTTCTGAAAAAAGAATTACAGATATGGATCTTTTAGATGTTACTGTAGATGTCTGTAATACGGGAAGTTTGCCGGGAAAAGAGGTTGTACTGCTTTTTGTAGCGCCGCCGGATACTGGAACGATTAACCGTCCTGCAAAAGAATTAAAGGAATTTTCCAAGGTGGAATTAAAACCGGGAGAGTCCCGGAGTGTAAAATTTACATTATCAAAACGAGCCTTCGCATATTATGAAGAAAGCATTCATGACTGGTATGTTGAAAAAGGAAAATATCGGATTCTGATCTGTAAATCGGCACAAGAGGTGCTGCTGGAAGGGGAGCTGGAGGTTTACCCGGAAAAAGAAGTAACAGAGGTGTTTGACCTGACTACACCTATAGGTATTATCCTGAAAGATCCTGTGGGGCAGCAGGTATTGGGAGAGCTGATGGCAGCAAAGAAGCCCCGGACAGGCGCTGGAAGGGATCGGCCTGGTGAGAAGGATAATGGCAAAATGCTGGAAGCCATGACCGCACAGCTCCCGCTTAGAGCACTTTTAAGCTTTCGTGATATGGGAATTGGGCATGCCAAGCTGCAGCAGATAATAGATAAAATCAATCTAATGCGGAGCGATAAATGTGTAAAATAAATGATTGCTGATCAGATGATCACAGGAAAGGATTATAAATATGGAATTAAAAAGAATCGTTTTAAATAAAAAAAGAAATGTGAATTTAACGGCCATTCTCCAGGGTGTTGGTGGTGAGTTCATCAGGGTGAACCGCAGGCCCGCTGTCCTGGTGCTGCCTGGAGGCGGATATGATATGTGTTCTGATATCGAAGCAGAACCAGTTGCTTTAGCATATGCAAAGGCTGGATACCAGGCATTTATACTCCGGTATTCAGTAGGGGAGCATGCAATCTGGCCATATCCTCTGGAGGACTATGAGCAGGCAGTCGAGTTAATAAGAGAGCATGCAGAAGAATGGGGGATTTATTCGGATAAGATTGTAGTAGTGGGATTTTCTGCAGGGGGTCATCTTGCAGCATGTACGGCTGTTATGAGTAAATATAGACCCAATGCGGCAATTATAGGCTATGCTCCTGTTGGAGTCAGGGGGTCAAAGTTGATGGAAAGTAAACAGCTTCCGTCACCTATAGATTATGTAGATCAAAATACCAGTCCCTGCTTCTTATTTGCAGCGAGGGATGATATGCTTGTCACCATAGATAATACACTGGAGTTCCAGCTGGCACTGGCAAAAACAAATGTTACATTCGAATCTCATGTTTATGCATTTGGTTCCCATGGTTTTTCAACAGGGGAGAAGGCAGTTAAATATGTCAGGACTTGCAGCCGTGTTCCAAATTGGGTGAATGATAGTATTGAGTGGCTCAAGGAAATTCAGGGTGATTTTGGAAATGGAGAATTAGGTGAACCAGAGTTTGGAAAGAAGATAAATGATGATTTGGAACCGTTCTTATCTGTTGATTGCACAATTCACAGACTGAAGACAAAGCAGGAATTATTGGATGAGTCGTTGGTACCGTATCTTGGCATATTGGATAACAGAGGAATGGAGGCGGAAAGAATGGAAGGGCCTCTGGCAGACTTCGTGAAAAATGTACGGCTGAGGGATATGCTTTTGACGGTTGGTATAACGGATGAAGAGATTGCCAGAATTGATGCAAAACTTAGGAAGACAAGAATGACAAAGAAACAGTTAGGTTAGGGCACTTGATTTTGTGTTTCTGTAATTTTCATGAAATCCTAAGTCTTTCATGCAGTAGTGAAATAGTACTGCAGGTAGGGCTTTTTATGAAAGATTTTTATTACGGTATTCACGAGGCGATCGCCCAACATTACGTTTAAACACTTTACTGAAATAATTCCCATTACTGAATCCCAGTTTATAAGCAATATCATTTAAAGTTAAATTTGTTTCGTCAAGCAAATGCCTGGCTTCAGTCAGTTTTAATTCCATAATATTAGGAAAAAAGATTTTGCCCGGTTTCCTTTTTAAATAAGCGGGAAAGATGTTCCTTGCTAAGATAAAAAGTATCCGCCAAATCAGCCGTCTTTTTTCAGAAGAAATCTGCGGATTTCGAATGGACTACTAATTAAAAATGAAAAGTCAAATAAAAAACGCTTCTGAAAAAAATTAAAAGTAGAGAATAAATTACCATACTCTATGACACAGAGAAAAACCGCTGTAATCCTTATAAATAAAGGGCTTACAGCGGTTTGTTCTTGGACGAACTGTCAAAGACAGGATTGTTGCATTTTAACAATACTATAAAAATATAATGGCTAGAAAAAACGTATAAAGTTATGATATAACAGTTTTCACGGTTTTTAATTCCGACATATTAATATCCGTATAGGTAGTCTTTAAAATTTTTGCGGTTAGAGGCAGCAATTTGGGCAATGCGGTCCCAATCACCGGATGCATATGCAACAGCTAAAGCATCAATAATAGAGATGTGTACGATTCTTGTTGCAGTTCCCAAATCATCAATAGAATGATCTTTTCGATATACCTGCAGTACACAGTCAGACATTTTAGCTAAAGGTGAGGAAGGATCCTGGGTTAAACAAATGGTATGGGCTCCAGATCTTACCGCAACTTCCATTGCATTCAGCGGAACTTTTGAGCGTCCGGATATAGAAATGGCGAAAGCCACATCCTCTGGTTTCAAAGTATTCGCCAATACTATTTGTGATAGACCTTCAAATTCAGCGTAAGCACTTTTGCCATAATGCAGAAAATGCTCTTTAGCCATACTGGCGACAAGAGCAGAACTACCAACACCAAAGAAAGCCAGCTTATTACAATTAGTGATTAGTTCTAGTGCCTCAGAAACAATATGCTCATTTATCATATCCAAAGTAAATTTTATATCTTCATATTCAATCTGCATAACTTTTTTGACTACATCAATAGTTGAATCATCCCTATTAATTCCTTCAGGTACATGAATAACAGAATTATTTCCCTGATCTTTGGCCAGTTTTAGACGAAAGTCCCGATATCCCTTAAACCCTAACCGCTGACAAAAACGAACGACTGTCGCCTCACTTAGATTAAGTGTATCAGCGATTTCCTTTGAAGTTTGATTAATGATTTTCCCAGGTGACGATATTATGTAATCAGCAATCTTACATTGCGATTCATTTAAATTTTCCTTTTGAGACATAATATAAGGAATCACATTTACAATATTTTCAGTTAATATTAGAATCACCTCTTTCTGTTTATAATAGATAGGATATCCTGAGTGGAACAAAAAGTCAATAAAAAGAGATAAACATGTGAAAGAAACTTGCACAAAAATAAGAGGTGCTTTTTGTGAATTCTATCATATTGACCGTTTTTGGGAAGCATGTTATAGTTTTGAATAGAAAGAAAATTTCAGCAAAAAGACAAAATATAAGAAGTAAAGTTTCATACGTGTCTTGGAAAGTAGCTGGATAAGGAGGCGTTATATGGAAGAAGTTGTTGTTTCTATGCAACATGTAAGCAAAAGTTTTCCAGGTGTTAAAGCACTGGATGATGTCCAGTTAACGTTACGCAAAGGAGAAGTTATGGCTCTTTTGGGTGAAAACGGTGCTGGAAAGTCTACGCTTGTGAAAATCCTAAGTGGTGTATATAAAAGGGATGAAGGAAGTCTTACCATTTTAGGAAACGAGGTAGATAAAGATTTCAATACCAAAAAAGCTGTCGAAGCTGGCGTAGCAATTATTCATCAGGAATTAAATATGTGTCAGCATCTTACCGTAGCTGAAAATATTTTTTTAGGCAGAGAACTTGTTGTTGGCGGAAGACTTAATAATCGGGAAATGAAAAAAAGAGCAAAACAGCAGTTAGGGGAATTGGGGATTGACAATCTTGATCCGGATACTACGATGAGTGAACTTCCGGTGGGCAGACAGCAGATGGTGGAGATATCAAAAGCTTTGATGCTGAATGCGAATATTTTAGTTATGGATGAACCATCCTCATCTCTATCAAACGCAGAGGTGGAAGAACTTTTTAGGATTATTAACAGGCTGAAGAGTGAGGGGAAAGCGATTGTTTACATTAGTCACAGACTGCAAGAGTTAAAACATATTGTTGATCGCGTAACCATTATGCGTGATGGAAAGTTTATTACAGATGGTAAGTTTGAAGACTTTTCAATGGATCAGCTAATTGCAAATATGGTCGGGCGTGAAATTACCAATCAGTTTCCGCGTGATGTTGTGCCGCGAGGCAAAAAAGTTTTTGAAGTTAAAAACTTAAATGCCGGCCGAATGGTTCAAAATATAAGTTTTGAGGCATATGCCGGTGAGGTGGTTGGCCTTGCAGGTCTGGTAGGAGCTGGCAGAACTGAAACCAGCAGAGCGATTTTTGGAGTCGATCAAAAAGAGAGCGGTCAAATCTTTGTAGATGGAAAGGAAGTATCTATTAAAAGACCTGTAGATGCCATTAACGCCGGAATTGTCTTGGTTCCGGAAGATCGGAAAAGAGATGGGCTATGCACCTTGCTGTCTATTGGAGATAATATTGCATTACCAAATCTGGACACGATATGTAAAGGCGGATTTCTTGGCAAGATAAATAAAAAAGTTGAAAATGAGATGATTGAGAAAGGGAAGGCATTGTTAACAATTAAAATGTCGGGTCCCGAGGTTGATGCCGGTACTCTGTCAGGAGGAAACCAGCAAAAGGTTGTCGTAGCAAAATGGCTTGCTCAAGATGCGAGAGTGGTAATTTTTGATGAGCCTACGAGAGGTATCGATGTTGCAGCAAAGGTTGAAATCTATCAGATCATCAATCAACTAAAGAAGCAAGGCGTTGCGGTGATCATTATTTCTTCAGAGATGCCGGAAGTAATGGGCATCAGTGATAGAATTTTAGTTATGTGTGAAGGTAGATTGACAGGAGAGGTTTCAGCAGATGAAGCGACCGAACAAAGTGTTTTGACTTTGGCTGTAAAATTTAAAGACAAGATAGAAGATACAACTGTAGAAATGTAAAGGAGAGGGTTTATGGATAAACAAAAAAATGTTTTATTAAAGTGGACGAAACAAAAAGGAATGGGGCAGGCACTGACAGCTTTTGGCGGTGTTATTATTCTAATGATTGTGTTTACGGTTATGAATACAAACTTTGCATCATCCCACAACCTAATGAGTTTGGTACGTCAAACTTGTCCCTATTTATTGGTTGGTATCGGTCAGGGATATGTATGCATTACCGGAAATATTGACTTATCAATAGGTTCTGTCATTGGTATGAGTTCAATGATTTCTGCAACGCTGATGTGTAATGGGGTACACCCTATATTGGCCATCCTAGTAGCATTCGTTATATGTATGGTTGTCGGGGGCGTAAACGGAGTACTGGTAGGAGGATTTAAATTGCCGCCGTTCATTGCAACACTTGGAACGATGACGATTGGCCGGGGAATCGCCCAGATCGTAAACGGTAATTATAATACCGGTGACATCGGACAGGGGGCGGCTCAGGTCTTTAGAGATATTTTCTATTATGGGAAATTTTTAGGACTCTATACCGGTGTTTGGATTACAATTATTATTTGGATTATTTTCAATTACATATTAAGCAAGACGAAATCAGGAAGACATATTTATGCAATTGGTTCTAATGTAGATGCGGCCAGATTATCAGGTGTAAATGTGCTGACAACGGTTACAAAAGCGTATCTCATTTCATCTTTTTGCGCCTTTACGACTGGTTTGATGGTTCTGGCAGCGGCGGGAATGGGTGCTATGGATGCAGGCATGACATATGAAATGTATGGTGTTGCGGCAGCTGTAATCGGAGGGATCTCAACTCTGGGTGGAAGTGGTTTGCTGATTGGAGTTATTGCTGGTGCCGGTGTTTGGGCAGTATTGCAAAATGGATTGACATTTGTAAATGCGCCGGTTGCAATAAGAAATATTATCATCGGAACAATCGTTATTATATGTGTGCTTCTGGATATCATTAGAAGCAGTGGTAAAAAAGACAAATAACAAACCTTATTTTCGGAAAAGGAGGTCATTGCTTATTTCGTTTACCATAGTAATGATACCTTTAAATAAATGGAATAACAAAAACATCAATTCAAAAAGGAGGAAGCAAAATGAAAGGGAAAAAAGTATTAGCAATGATGTTGGCATTATCAATGGTCTTGGGTCTTGTGTTGACAGGTTGCTCAACCGAGTCAAATCAAGATGCGCCGGCCGACCAGGCAGAGGTGAGTAAAGCAAAGAAATCCGGTGATGAAGCTGCAAAGTCAGAAAGTGAGAGTGATAAAAATTATAATATTACCTTGATAACGATGGATCAGATGGATACATATTGGGCATCTATGGATAAAGGTGCAAAAGATGCAATCGCAGAATTAGAGGGGGAAGGATATACCATTAACTACAATTGGTATGCCCCTGATACGAAAGATAATGCAAAGCAGATTGAGCAAATAGGCATGGCAGCAAGTAATAAGTCGGATGTCATTCTGATTGCAGTAAATGATCCGACCGCTTGTAATTCGGCATTGCAGGCAGCTGCGGATAGTGGTAGTAAGATTATTTACGTTGATGCAGCAGCAACCTTTGCGAGTGAAGCAACCTTTTCAACCGACAATTATGCAGCAGGACAGGAAGCAGCGAGACAGATGCTGAAAACATTAGAGAAAGAAGGGATCACAGAGGGGCAGATTGGTATCGTTTCGGCACAGACCGGAGTTGAATCTTGTACGAACCGTATTGATGGATTTTGCAATGTGATCGAAGAATCAAATTTTACAACCAGTGAAGTGCAATATTCCGATGGAGATACATCGAAAGCTCAAGAATTAAGTACAAACCTGATTAATAATGGTGCAGTTGCACTGTTCGGTGTAACCGGGCAGGCATCAGTGGGATGCGGAAATGCAGCGAGAGATGCACAGACCAAGATCCCATGCATTGGTTTTGATACAACATCCACCGTATTAACATTAGTAGAAAGTGAAGTGATTCAGGCTGTTATTGCACAGGATCCTCATGCAATGGGGTATCAGGGTATGAAGGCAGCGGCAGAAATAATGGGCGGTAAAAGCTACGGAGGCGCTATAGAAGATACCGGAATCCAGGTCGTTACTCTTGACAATGTAGCAGATTTTAAAGAATAAAAAGGAGAAGGATATAACAAAATGAAAGAATTTATGGAAATTGATGAAACAGCAGTAAAAAAAGTAAGTATAGCAGGGTTAGACTCTTATAAAGTTGCAAAGATGATTGATCATTCCCTTCTGCATCCAGCGATGACAGATGAAGAGTTTGAAGCTGAATGCCAAGTAGCACTGGAATGCAATGTCGGTGCAGTATGTGTAAAACCTTATCATGTTAAACGAGCGGCTGAATTAATGGCAGGAACAGATATTCTTGTTTCAGCGGTTATTGCATTCCCGCATGGTAACAGCACAATGGAAATTAAGCTAGCTGAGGCAGAACAGGTTTTAGAGGACGGAGCTACGGAAGTTGATTATGTAATTAATATGGGGAAGGCGATTGGTGGCGATTGGGCTTATGTAGACGAAGAAATTCGTAGAGTCAATGCAATGTGCAAAAGTTATGGTGCGATTTTGAAGGTCATCTTTGAAAATGATATGCTTACCAAAGATGAACAGAAAATAAAGTTATGCAAAATTTGCAGCAAGTATAAGGTTGGTTTTGTTAAGACCTCAACCGGATACTGTTATCAGAAAGATGAAGATGGGAAGTTCTATACAGATGGTGCAACACATCATGATTTGATTCTGATGCGTAAGTATACCGACCCGGAGGTCGAAGTAAAGGCTGCTGGAGCTGTGAGCACATTAGAGCCAATGCTTGCAGCATACGAATTAGGTGCTACCCGTTTTGGATTAAAAGGTGCAGCGAAGGTAGTAGAAGACGCGAAAGCAAAATTTGGTAAATAATATTTATTTTCTTCCAAAATAAAGCCTCCGGTGGGCTATAGTAAGTCCGCCTGAGGCATACTTTAAAATTATGATAAATGAAAGATGGTGTTTGTATGGTAATAGGTGTAGAAATCGGCGGAACAAAGCAGCAGATTGCTTTGGGGAATGCAGATGGTACTCTCATAAAAACAGTACGTGGAAAAGTGGATGTTAAGGACGGTAATACAGGGATCTTGCATTGGCTTAAAGATAACTTAGAAGTAATGATATCGGAACAGCAATTAAACAATACACAGATTGATGCGATCGGTGTAGGATTTGGAGGTCCGCTGGATTCAAAAACAGGCATGTTGCTTAGATCCGTTCAAGTATCGGGTTGGGATAATTTTAACCTTAAAAACTGGTTTGAAAACACCTTTTCTATACCAACTTATATATACAATGATTCCAGTGCGGCAGGCTGGGGGGAATATGTACTCGGCAGCGGTAAAGGTACTCGCCAATTCTTTTATACAAATATTGGCAGCGGTATCGGTGGCTCGCTCATTATAAATGGAGAGCTATACGATGGTCAGGGTGTAGGAGCAGGAGAACTCGGTCAATCACGAATTGCCGATTGGACAGCAAAGGAAGCTGGCACTGACAACAGGCTGGAGGCATTGTGTTCAGGATGGGCGATAAACAATCGCCTTCAAACCTTAAACTATGTACCGCAGGATAGCCTTATGATCCAATTGTGCTATAATGATATCAGCAAATTAAATTGTGAGATATTGGGAAAAGCAGTTGCTGAAAATGATGACTTTGCAATCAGGGAGTTGAACCGTGTTGCAAAAGGAATGAGTATGGCACTTGCAACAATCTTGTGTTTATTTCAGCCGGAACGTATTGCAATTGGCGGTGGTGTTTCATTGATTGGAAAGCCACTTTTTGATATGATTCGCAAACATACAAAAGAACGTCAGTTTATCAGTAATGAAGGGCGTTATGATATTGTACAATGCAAACTTGGCGAGGCCATCGTACTGCAGGGCGCAGTCTTACTTGCAGCAAAAGAATTAGAAAAGGGGGGAAGATCATGAATCGTATGGAGAAACTAAAAAAACGTCTGTTTGATGTTGAATTTTATACAAAAAAGGAATGGTGGGGTGAAGGCTTAACCATTTTAAATAACGAAGAAGTAAAAAAAGAACCATTAGTGGTTCGTAAAGCACTGGCGAGTAAGTTTGTATTGGAACATATGCCAGCGGAATTAAAGAAAGATGAACTGATTACAGGTATAGCAAGAATGTCAATGATCGGGTTTGGTCATACATATGTGGAGTATGCGTTACCAGAGGAACTTAGTGAGGCGGCAAAGGTAAACTTATCACCCTTGTCAGTCTGGGGGCATCAACCGCCTAATTACGAAAGAATTTTAAAAGAAGGGTTGTGTGGTCTTCGGGCAAGGATTGAAGAGTATCGTAATAAAGAAGAGAATCAGGATGCAGAGACGCAGAATTTATATCGGGCAATGACAATTTCACTTGATGCAATCAGTGCATTTTCGAGAAGATATAAGGAAATGAACAAAATAGCAGCAGAAAAGGAGCCAGATCCAGTAAGGAAGCAGGAACTTCTTGATATTGCGGCGAGATGTGATAAAGTTCCGGATTATCCGGCAGAAACATTTGCAGAAGCATTGCAAAGTGTATGGTTCATCTATCTTTGCCTGCAAAGCAATATGGAAAATATTCCACTGGGACGTTCTGACCAGTATTTGTATCCATACTATAAAAACGACATTGAAAATGAGATAATCGATGAACAGATGGCTGAAGAACTGGTAACCAGTTTTCTGGTAAAGTTTAATGAACGGGTGCAAATGAATCCGGAACATTGGGAAGATCATACTGATTCAACCACATATTCATTTGGAAGTGATCCGGAAGATATATCGATGTTTATTGACTTGGAAAATGATGAATCATATAATTATGGGGTCTCAGCAAACCATTGGGATTTAAATGTTATTCTGGGTGGAGTAAAACCGGATGGAAATGACGGAACCAATGATCTGACTTATCTGTTTTTAAAAGTTTGGGGATATTTGGAGGTGGTTACACCGGTCGTATCAGTACGTTTTGGGCCGGAGGCCCCCAAAAAGCTGTATGAAGCGTGTGCAGATATCCTGCGGTTTGGAAGTGGCGAACCAGTAATATACAATGATAAACCTATTATAGACGGATATGTAAGGTTAGGAATTCCGGTAGAGGATGCCAGAGATTATTCTAATGATGGTTGTTGGGAAACTTTGATTCCTGGTAAATCACATTATTCATATGCGCACATGGAAGCCTTACAGCTTTTAGAATACCAGATGCAAAGAGGAGATAGTTTGGTTCGTGGAGTGAAAGAAGGGCCGGACTATGGCCCACTTGCTCAATATACAAATTTTGAGGAATTTTACCAGGGCTTCCGCAAACAGCTGTTACATAAGTTGGTTCAAGTAACTGAAAATAGAATCAAATATTATGGAGCATCTTATAAGATAGCTCCGGATCCGATGATTTCTGCAATGATTGATGGATGTGTAGAGAACGGCAGGGATATTACTGCTGGCGGTGCAAAGTATACAATTTTTTCACCATTAATCACTGGTCTGTCCGATTGCGTTGACTCTTTGGCTGCCATTAAGAAATTAGTATACGAAGAGCAGAAAATTTCAATTGAGGAATTAGCAGAGGCACTGAGAAATGATTTTGCGGGTAATGAGCCGCTAAGGCAAATGCTTCTTAATCGTGCTCCAAAATTCGGAAATGATGACGAATATGTAGATAGTATAGCAAGACGAATGATTCGTGATGTTGAGGAAAAGACGGAAGAGTTAAGTAAAAAGTATCCAGATGTAATTATGCCGATTGGAATAGGAACATTTGAAAACTACAGTAAGTTTGGACATAAAGTAGGCGCTTCGGCAAGCGGTCGTCATGCTCAGGAAGCAATAGGCAGTAACTATTCACCGGCATTTGGTGCAGATAAAGAAGGGCCGACAGCAGCAATTAAATCCGTAGTAGCCGCAGATCTAAAACGATTTTCAACAGGGTGTCCTTTAGATATGCAGGTTAACTCTAATGAAACGTCAGGAAACAATGGCTTACAGAGGTTATGCGGATTGATTAAAGCATTCTTGGATTTGGGTGGAATCATGCTTACGATTACCGGTGTAAACGAAGAAGTGCTACTTGATGCACAGGTGAATCCGGATCAATACAGAAGTTTGCGGGTTAGAATGGGAGGTCTTTCAGCATACTTTATTGCATTGCCTAAAGAGATGCAGGATGTATTGATTAAAAAGACGAAGCATAATATTTAATGTAATGGCAAAGGAAAATGGAGATGAAACAAGAGTTGAATGATAGAAAAAAAATGATGGCGCAAGGTGATATTGCTGTTATTACAGATATCCAAAGATATTCTGTGCATGATGGTCCGGGAATCAGAAGTCTGGTGTTTTTTAAAGGCTGTCCCCTGCGATGTCAGTGGTGCCATAATCCGGAAACCCATGATCCTTTGCCAGAATTATTGTTTAACGATGAACTTTGTATTGGCTGTGGTGCTTGTGTTGTGGAGTGTCCAACACAATCAATCAGTGTGGTTGATAATCAGATAAAGACAGAAAAGCAAAATTGTTTGCTGAAACAACAATGCGTGGATGTGTGTTATGCTGGTGCAAGAAAAATTTCAGGCCATTACTATACTGTTGATGAAGTATATGAAAAAGTTATTCGTGACAGAATTTTTTACGACACCACAGGCGGCGGAGTTACGCTTAGCGGCGGTGAAGTTTTGGTGTATTGGAAGTTTGCGGCCCAATTATTACAAAAGTTAAAACATGGAGGTATCCATACTGCAATAGAAACTTGTGGATATTCGCCGTGGAATGAATTTGAGAAAGTACTTGATTATACAGATCTGGTATTATATGATGTGAAGCATTGTGATGACACAATGCATAGAAGGTTTACAGGAAAAGGGAACCGTTTAATTCTTGAAAATCTTAAAAAAGTCAGCGATTTTAATCGACCTGTGATAATTCGGATTCCAGTTATTCCTGGATTTAACGATACCAGGAAAAATATGCAGGAAGTCGCACATATCGCAGCAGAGATTGGAGCAAAAGAAATACATCTGTTGCCTTTTCATCAGATTGGTGAATCTAAGTGGGATTCTACTGGAAAAACATATCATTTTAGAAATATTGAAGAGCCAAGCAAAGAAAGTATGGCTGAAATAAAGCAGATGCTAGCTGAAACGGGAGTTCCTGTAGTTGTTGGTGGTAGTTAGTAAAGATCATACAGCAAAGGGGGGGGGATCAGGTAAGGCTATGATGATGGAACAATTCAGATTGTCGGTGAAGTGAAAAGTTTATTTCCACTTTGAAAACGGCAAAAAGAAAAGTGGCAATTACTCTTACAAAAAGAGCGATTACCAACTTTTAGTATTCCTAAAAGTAGAATTAAGTGATACAATCAAGAAGAGAAATAACAAAGCTGTCTGCTCAGAAAGAGCTTTCTGGGCATGTTAAGAAAGCGGTCTTTAGACGTGTTTTTAAAGGGGACAAGACTAAATTCCACTTGCTGGGACGTATATATTCCTGACAGCCGCCTGTTATTTCTTTCTTTAATTTCAGTTCTTATCAATCTCTTTTGCGAAATGCCGTCCTCAAGGACTTCTGTAAATCCTAATGGGCGGCATTTATTATTTTACACCAAATCTTTTCCATCTAACTTATCTATCTGAATCATCTGAGGTACACAAAATCTTATAGCAGCCCAGTCCTTAGTTCCTCCGCAGATTTCTTGGAGAGCATTTCCAGGGCAATGTCGAATACCCCCTTGCCACAGAACGTATAAGTATCTCCGTATGTAAAGATAGATTCGGCGTAGACTCTGTTGAGTAAAAACATAAACGGGTACCAGCAATGATTAATTCCGTGGGACATAGCCTCCGTCCGGGACTCGGCTGGCACTCAGTGTATGAATATGATCAATGCCGCTTTAGATAATTGATAAAATCTACATGTGTGTCGGCAGATATTAATAACTTTACCTTTTCCGGAGTTTCTAGTGTTTGTACAATTCCGTTATAAATCTCCATAAACCGCTTACGGTCATCGGCATTTACAGCGATCATTAATACGATATATATTTTTTGATTATCCCATATAATTCCTTTTTTGTTAATCAAAATACAAAACATAGTTTTTTTAGCGTTTAGTTCTACTGCATGGGGAATAGAAAATGTGTTAAAAAAACAAGTAGACGATAATTCTTCACGTAAGAGAACGGAGTCAATAAATCCTTCTTCACATAATCCGAAATCAATTATTTTTTGTCCAAGAAATTTGATTGCCGCTTCTTTTGTGTTCAAATCTTCTTGTCTATAAAATAGTTTTTCGTGAAACAGGGAGGACAATAGTTGATTATATCTGCTTTCCTGCTTTTTCTTTAAACAAGCATGTATGGCTCTGTCAATTTCTATGTAGTCCTTATTTGTGTAAAACGGTGAGATACATATCGTTTTTGCTCCGGCAATAGTCATCGGGGCAGTTGTAATGAACAGATCGGCATCCATGGATGTGATGGCTTGTTCTTGTTCAAAATTTGCGATTGAAATATCAACCAATTCTGAAAATTGATTCATAAGCTTATCTTTTGTTCTTGCCATAATATGATGATATTCGTGGCATAGCAGCGCAACCTTTATTTTGCTGCTTTTTGTTGTGGCACTTTCAATTAAATAACCTATATGAACGCTGATATATCCTATCTCCGAATCTGGTATATAAAGGTGATAAGTGTCCCCTATTTGTTTCGCAATATGTACAGAGACATCATGAATGAAAGGACAGTTGCGCTTAATGTTTTCAAGAATGCCGTTTGTTACAGTCTGCATGTTTCTGAGCCGTATTATCATATTATTGGCATGTAGTGCAAATGCATATAAGGAATCGGAATAATCAATGTCTAACATATAGTAAGTAAAACTACTCAGCAGAATATCGCTGATTTTATTGAGAAATTCTGAAGTCATGACTTCAGAAGCAAATGCAGTATCCGATATTTCAGACAGTGGTTTGATCTGACCGGATAAAAGTGTTGCGATGTGGACCAGGTCGGCATTTGTCGGCGCTATATGCCAGTGTTCCGCATATTGTTCGCAAATCTCCTGCGCAATCTGAAATTCAACACTTAAACTGGCAGTATCATGATAAGTGATTTCGTTTACGTAATACTCATCCTTCATACGATATAAAGCGATAGAAATATTGATTATAATATTCGATAAATAAGCATTATCCACGCTGTAGTTGAATTTACTGATCGAGTTTATGATAATAGACTTCATTCTTCCGGTATTTATATTAGGAAAGTAGAGGCTAAGATTGTTAAAATTAGCAAAAGTAGGAGTTGTCTCTTCAAATATAAGATGGTTGATCAGTCTTCGTTTGCTTAGTTCATTGCCCTCAATATGGATATGCATTTTTTTCCTCGAAATATGCAGATCATGTGAGGTGAGAAGAGGCTGGAACGAATTTAATATTTTTTCCAGACTGCTTGTGCTGAGATAAAAAGTGTCTGCTAAGTCATCTATTTGGCATGGCTTGTTAGAGGATATTAATTTGCGCAGTATCAAATGTTCATAGCTTTGAGTCGGCTGTATATGCTGGCTGCATAGAGCGTAATTCTCTGTATCTATAGAATAGCCTTTATTCGAGGAATGAATCAAAAATAATTGCTGGTTGATTTCAGCAACCTCTGTCTGAATAGTGCGTATAGAAACATTGAGCAGCAGGCTTAATGACTTACCGGTAATAGATGGATTCGCATTCGCAATTTCCATTATGATTCTTCTTTTTCGATCACTAAAACGATCCATAACTTTCTCCCTTCTACTACAATATAGGATGAAATACGCAATCAGTTAAAAACAATAAACCACACGTTTGGTTTTTACATGAAGCATAAGATTATTATAGAAATATTATAGGGTAAGGTTTCGGAAAAAACAATGAATGGTTTTGCGTGGTACACCGCAAACGTAGATTTGTAAAGAAATTAGAAATAAAGTAGACTGAATTTCAAAAGGAGGACAAAGCTTATGAATCAAGAAGAAATGCAGGCGATATCATTTGAAATCATTAGTTATGCTGGGGATGCATTTTCCTACTTTTTCCAGGCTGTAGATAGAGCAAAAGAGGGAAAAGCTGAAGAAGCGGAGGAATTGATGAAAAAAGGGGATGAGCAAATGGTGAATGCACACAGGGCACAGACATCCCTTCTGACAGCGGAAGCAACCGGAAAGAAGCTGGAGTATAGTATTATTATGGTTCACGCACAAGACCACCTAATGACAACGCTAATGTATGAAAGAGTTGCCAAAGAATTTATTTCGTTATATAACGAAAAAGCTGATTTGAAAAGGTGATTTGCGCTATTTCAGGAAAGTGCCGTTTATGAAAAGCTATATTTAAGAAATATTTATTAAAGAAAGGCAAGGTAAAGAGAAAATGAATAACTTTTTGTGGGGGAGTGCTACAGCCGCTTACCAATGCGAGGGCGGATGGAAAGAGGGCCAAAAAGGCTTGTCGAATTGGGACACTTTTTGCCATAGCGAGAAAAACAATGTAAATCCGGTAACAGCAGATATTTCGAGCGATCATTACCACCGTTATGAAGAAGATATAAGAATGCTGTCAGAAGGGAACCAAAATGCTTACCGCTTTTCCATTGCATGGACCAGGATTATACCCGAGGGAAGGGGGAAAAAGAGTCAAGAGGGGATTGATTTCTATCACCGTATTCTGGATACCTGCAAACGGTATCATGTGGAGCCGGTGGTTACTTTATACCATTATGATTTACCGCAGCCGTTATACGAGAATGGGGGATGGGAAAATCGTGATACGGTTGAGGCTTATACGGAATATGCAAAGATATGCTTTGAAGAATTTGGAGGTAAAGTGAACCTGTGGGCAACGATTAATGAGCCGGGCTATGATACGATTTGCTGTTATGGCAGAGGGAATTATCCGCCGAATGTACAGAATCTTGAGCGGAGGTGGCGGGCAATGTACC
Source organism: Faecalicatena fissicatena (assembly GCA_001028025.1). Classification (GTDB taxonomy): domain Bacteria; phylum Bacillota; class Clostridia; order Lachnospirales; family Lachnospiraceae; genus Faecalicatena; species Faecalicatena fissicatena_A. Next base: position 121,371 of record LDAQ01000001.1, read on the forward strand.
ATCTTCTTATAGCAAGCGCAAGTGCGGTGAAGGTCTATAAATTAATGAAGCTAAATGGGGCGATCGGAATTGTTAGTGACAGCTATTCGATTGAGACATTAGTGGACAATGAAGAATATCAAAAGGCAAAATATTGGGCAGATTTGTTTTATAACCGTTCCGTAAACGAAGTGAGTGTCACAGGAATTTATCCGCAGGATTTAATTGACAAGTTAAAAGCAGATGGATTCGATACTTCTTACATCTTAGCGGAGGATGAAGAAGTTTTCATGGCGGGCAAAGTAGATTATCTGGGTATTAATGCGTATGACCGGACATTAGTGAAGCCCTATCAGGGTGGAGAAACATCTATGACGGCGAATAATACAGGTGATGGGGTGACGAAAAACGAAACAATTATTAAGAATTGGTTCGTCCTGGATGAAGACCCCGATACCGAGAAAAACGCTTGGGGATGTGAGCTTTACCCAAAAGCTGTCTATAATTTATTGCTTGAGTTAAGGAAGATTTATCCCAATACGCCAGTGATTATTACAGAAAATGGCTTAGGGTATTATGATAATTTAGAAAATGGTGAGGTACAGGATACTTACAGGATAGATTTTTTGAAAAGCTACATAGAATGGATTTTAAAGGCTATGGAAGAGGGGTGTGATGTAAGAGGATATTTTGTATGGTCAACGATGGATCTGTACAGTTGGATTAATGGTTACAATAAGCGATACGGCCTTGTTTATGTGGATTTTGATAATGATAATAAACGAATACCTAAAAAAAGCTATTATTGGTATAAAAATTTTATAGAACAAGAGAGGAATAAGGAAAATGGATAAACTTAATCACTTAATCGAAAGGAAAGTTGCTCCGGCAGCGAATAAATTGTCACGGCAAAAATATTTACAAGTTATTCAAAATGTTTTTTTAGCAATGGTGCCGTTGTTTACGATTGGTAGTTTTTCCCTTGTAATTACATCTCCGCCAATGGATTACACAACAATGGAGCCGGGAATTTTGTGTTCCATTATGAAGGGGTGGCAAGCGCTGGCAGACTTTACGGGACCCGTTCTGAATCTATTATTTGCGGTAACAATGCCGTTTATGGCATTATATGTGGCAATGGGGATTGGATTTTTCCTGGCAAAGCATTATAAAATGAATACATTTGTACCTGTTATTATAACAACTGCATCATTTGTTATATCGACAGGTTTGGATAAAGAAGGGAACCTGTCCTTTGTAAATTTCGATGCGACAGGTTTGTTTGCGGCCATTTTGGTATCCATTGTGACGTTTGAGACATATCGGTTTTTATCAGAGAAAAAAATTGGCCGTATCAATCTGGAGGGCGGCGGAGTACCTCCTGCACTTGCAGATTCGATCGGCAATTTAATTCCTATTATGATAGTTTTGCTGGGAATTTCTATCGTTAGTAATATCATGATAGCATTAACGGGCGGTGCGTTCCCGGCATTTATGGCAATGCTGATGAGTCCCCTCGTATTAGCCGTAGACAATATCTGGGGTGTTATTATCTTGTCCGTAGTCGTAATGCTTTTCTGGTGGTTTGGTATTCATGACTCGGTAATTACAAGTGCACTCGACCCATTCTTTTACAATAACCTTGGTATCAATGCTGCCGCATTTGCAGCAGGAACGGCAGCAGTAGCGCTGCCGCGTATTGTAACAACACCATTCTGGTGGAATTTTATGGCAATCGGGGGAAGCGGTGCGACACTTGGATTAGCCTTTTTGGCAGCTTCGAGTAAATCAAAACAAATCAGGACCATAGGCAGAATTTCAGTAATTCCTGCCATATTCAATATAAATGAGCCTTTGATTTTCGGTCTGCCATTGATGTACAATCCGATCATGATGATACCGTTTATAATCGTAATGCCGTTAAATGGAGTTCTGACATATTTGGCGATGAGTTCGGGATTAGTAGCGCGGACATTTGCATATGCAAGCTGGAATATGTTTGCACCAATTGCAGCGTTAATTGATACAATGGATGTCAAAGCACTGCTCTTAATACTTGTGCTGATTGTTATCGATATATTGATATACTTACCATTCTTTAAAGTATATGAGAAGCAAAAATTGAAAGAGGAAAGTATGTAGATATAAATAAAAGGAGGAGTACAAAATGAATATTTTGTTAATATGTAATGCGGGAATGAGTACCGGAATTATGAGACTGCGTTTGGAAGATGAGCTGAAAAGAAGGGGGATTGAGGGCAGTGTAAATGCTGTGCCATTGGTTGAGCTTGATGATTACATTGAATCAGCGGAGGTATTTTTACTGGGACCTCAAATCCGGTTTGCCAAAGACGATGTTGCAGCTAAGGCGGGGAATAAACTGACCATGGTTATCGCACCGCAGGATTTTGGCGCGATGAACGCAAAAAAAGTAATGGATGATATTATAGGTAATGGAGTTAATGTATGAAAAAATTTAATTACCAGATCAAAGACCCATTGGGAATTCATGCGAGACCAGCAGGTATGCTGGTAAAAGAAGCTAAGAAATTTGAAAGTGTGATTACATTGGTAAAGGGCGAAGAAAAAGTAGATGCAACGAAAATAATGGCGGTTATGTCAATGGGCGTGACGGTCGGTGATACGGTGATGCTGGAAGCCGCCGGATCAGATGAGAACGCAGCAATTGAAGCTATGGAAACATTTTTTGCTCAATATCTGTAATTATGATTCAGACTTAAACAGAAGAAAACAAAGTAGTCAATGAAGTAGCTGTTCCGTACAGGATTGTGCATTTACCGCACAGTCCGTACGAAAAGCTATGTGAAAAAAGGGCACACTTATAACCGGAATTTGAGATTCCCTTTTTACGGAAACTTTATGCTATAAGAGGTTTTAAACTGCGGATATATTGGTGTTTATAAACTTTATCTGCGACCATGACGGTTACAAGTTAGGATATGCCCGCAAGCAGTAAATCCGCATGGAGTGTCTTTTCATTCTGTGTTATGCGCCCTGCCACACAAAAGCTGTCCTTGAAATGGTTGATTGCTTTTTCAACGTTCCCCCTGATTTTGTATGTGGAATCTCCGCAGCGCAGATGTGATTTGCTACCTTCCCGTTTTATAGAAAGAGAAGGATCTTTGGGACAGCAGGGGATACCAGCTTTATTGAAAGGACAGTGTGAATCTTACGTAGAGAGCCGCTCATTAAAGGGGGTGAAGGCTTTTTTAAAAGGTGCATCCTGCAAAAGTTATTTGTAAATCTCAGCGCAGTCAAAAGCAGCATCTCCCAGAAAAGCCTTAAGATTAATCAGCGGGTGTTTTACAGCTTATACGACAGAGTTTACGACAAATTTACGACATTTCGAAGATTACTTATAACGAGTTATAATAATTTACGTGAGATTTTGAGATTTTTGGTAATATTGACCAAAAAAACTGCTTGCATAACCACATACAATGGGTTATAATAACCTATAGAATAGAATGAATTCTTCGGGGTCGGGTGTAAATCCCAACCGGCGGTATAGTCCGCGACCCGTTGCCGCAATGGCATCGGCTGAACTGGTGTAATTCCAGTACCGACAGTAAAGTCTGGATGAGAGAAGAAAATAGTGCCATAATAAGCATGATATTAACCCCGGATACTTTAAATCCGGGGTTTTATTATGTTTAAGACACGATCTCCAGGAAGATTTTCTTTCTTTTCAATTCAAATTAATTATATTTAATTAAAGGAGAGAAACGATTATGAACACAGAGACGAATGTAGTATCAAGGACACAGCCTAAAATTGGAATCCGCACAATCGCGCAGATCGGTATGTTATCTGCCATAGCAACAGTATTGATGCTGTTTGAAATTCCGCTCCCATTTGCACCTGCATTTTATGAGATTGATTTCAGTGAGGTACCGGTACTGATCGGCTGCTTTGTAATGGGGCCGCTGGCAGGAGCTGTGATTGAGCTGGTAAAAATCCTGCTGAACTTTGTAGTAAATGGAACCATCACAGCAGGGGTCGGAGAAGTCGCAAACTTTCTGATCGGCTGTGCATTATGTGTCCCGGCAGGTCTGATTTATAAAAGAAACCGGACGAGAAAAGGTGCACTCATTGGATTGACTGTAGGAACTGTTTTTATGACGGCTATCGGATGCGTTTTGAATGCCTATGTTCTTCTTCCTGCATACGCAACTGCATTTTCAATGCCGATCGACGCTCTGGTTGATATGGGATCAGCGATAAATGCAAGCATTACGGGGCTTTCAACTTTTGTATTGTTTGCTGTAGCGCCGTTCAATCTTTTAAAGGGAGTGCTGGTATCTTTGATCGTATTGTTGATTTACAAAAAGATCAGCCCGATCTTTAGAATGCGGTAAAATAATCACTCATAAATATCATTATGGCAAAAAGCACTGTCCGGGGAATCGGACAGTGCTTTTTTGAGCCCGGCTGCGAATAGAATTCCGATTAAACTCAACATTATATATGAAAGAAAAGCAGCCGTTATAACGGCAGAAAATAGATACTTAAGCCGATGCAGATCCTCCGGCCAGATGCACTAATTGTGCTAAGGCGGCCTTTTACCCGCCAAAAAGAGCCACTGACCGGATTTCGGTAGACTTTCTTAACTGTTTTGGATAAGATAAGTACAGAGAAAGGGAAGGAAACACTTCTACTTTGAGGCAGGAGGAAACAGACATGAGGGTGGAGATAGAAAAAATAGGCCAGGAGTCAGCGGAATCTGCAAGGCTCCGTGTGCATGAAGAAAATGAGAGTACGAAAAGGCTGGCCGAGTTTATTGAACAGGAAAGATTCAGGTTTATGATATTAACCTGCAGCAAAGATGAAAAAATATATCAGGTTAAATGTAGAGAGATTTATTACATTGAATCCATGCAGGAGGTGCAGTATATTCATACGAAGGATGAGATTTACAGTACGAGGAAGCGGCTGTATGAGCTGGAGAACCTTCTTCCGCCGGAATTTGTAAGGGCATCCAAATCGGTGCTCCTGAATATGGCGAAGGTAGAAGTCTACAGGCCGGTTGCAGGCGGGATCATGATGGCGGAATTTCCGAATGGAGACGGTACCTATATTTCGAGAAAATATTTAAAAGGGCTCAGGGCCAAGATTAAGGAGGGATTGCTATGAAAGAAAACAGGATATCGGAGGAAGCGAGAGAACGCATTTTACAGGGATGTTTTTTCGGATTGATTCTTTTTACTAGCACAGCGCTCCTTCTGAGCTTCAGAAGAGATATGGATGAAGTGGGTCGGATACTGCCGTTTATTCCTGCGGCACTGGCCGGGTACCTGCTGATTGGCAATCTGCTGGTCTGGATTCACAGCCTGCCTGAAAGGGGCTGGGTCAGCAGCTGGTTTAAAGGAGCCGCTGCTGTATACTGGATCGATCTGATCGCTGTCGCCTTTGTACTTCTGTCTTTTATAGTGTCAGAATCCTGGCGGCATATCATACTGGTCAACGCCGTGGTGGTCGTGGTCTTCTGGATACTGGATTACTGCTCTGTACTTAAAATTGCAAAGGAACTGAACGGCGGAGCGGTCAAAGGCAGATATCTGGTAGTTGATTTGGAAGAGTGTCCGAAAGGGGCGGAGGCTTTCTGCAGGGAAATAGAAGACTACTGCAGGAAGAATAGGAGCAGTCTGGAATTCCTGAAAAGAGAGAAACCGGCTGAGATTCTGATGGACGGAGAGCGATATCATGTGGAGCTGGATTTTTTCTACTCTCAGTTTGGTCCCATGTATGCATTGAAATTCAGGAAAGAAGGAAAACAGTATACAGATAAATGATAGAATAGAGAGTCCGGCTGCGGCGCATTCCTGAAGGAAGGCGCCGCATGTCATATGTTTTCAAAATTTAAAGCGGGATCGGCTGGTGCGTGACCAGGAGACGGATGGATATCGTTCTGATGGATATTAATCTTGGGAATCTAAGTGATGCAGACGGTCTGGAGGCGGTAGAGAATCTGCTGAAACCTAATCCTGAAATAAACCATTCGCACGGGTATATACCGCCTATCTGCTGACTATATTTTCATCTTTTTTATTCTGTAGAAATAGTAAAAGATAAATAATATAGAAGTAATAATCCAAGTCACCGGATAGCTGAAGATAATAACCGGTATGGTTGGCTGTATCCTAAGGGCACCGACAATCCATAGTATTCTCAGCAGACACACTCCGCACATGGTGAGAATCATGGGTACGATCACGTCTCCGATGCCCCGGAGGGAACCGGACAGGATCTCAATGAAGACGAAGATAATGTACCACGGCGTAATCAACAGGAGCATTTCTGTACCGATCCGTATGACTTCGGCATCGCTGGTGAAGAGCCGGAACAATGGCACACGGGCCGCGATGAGGAAAACCACGAGCACTGCGGAGACTAAAAAGTCTATGCCCAGACAGACGCGGGTGCTTTTCCGTATGCGGTCATGCCTGCGTGCTCCGTAATTCTGTCCGACAAATGTGGTGATGGAGATGCCGAATGCGCTGCTGACCATCCAGAACACTGCATCCAATTTACCAAATACGGACCAGGCCGCAGCCGTATCGGTACCGAAGCCGTTCAATGCAGCCTGGATGATGACATTGGTGATACTGTACATGACGGACTGTATGCCTGCGGGCACTCCGATGCGGAGTTGTGACTTCATCACGGAACCATGGAAACGGATCTGGCGAATGTAAAGCCGGAGTATTCCTTCGGATTTCATCAGTTTATGGGTAACCAGCAAGGCACTAAAAGCCTGCGAGAGGAATGTAGCCAGAGCCACACCCAGTACGCCCATGTGGAAAAACACGACGAATACCACATCCAGCACAATATTTATAAAACAGCAGATGATCAGATAGTACAGCGGATTTTTGGAATCCCCTATAGAGCGCAGGACACTGGAACCCATGTTATAGATAAAGACAAACAGGATTCCTGCGAAGTAAATACGCAGATACAAAACAGAATCGGCCATAATTTCTTCAGGTGTGTGCATCCAGGCAAGCATAGATGGAGTCAGCGCAATGCCGAGCACGCTGATAACGATACTTCCCAAAGTGGAAAAAGCATATGCCGTATGCAGGCTCTGCCGCACAGAACGTTCATCCTGAGCGCCGTAAAACTGTGCGATTATTACAGAAGCACCGGAGGAAAGTCCTGTAAAAAAGCCTACGATCAGACCGATGATCTGTGCAGTAGACCCGCCCACGCTGGCCAGAGCCTCTTTGCCAACAAAGTGCCCTACAATTACGGTATCGATTGTGTTATACAGCTGCTGGAAAAATGTACCGAAAACGATCGGAAAAAAGAAAAGAAGAAGCTGCCTCCAGATGACACCCTCAGTGATTTGATTCGTATTTTGATTGCCCCGTCCCATAAAAACCTCACTCAAAATTCTAGATTTATCTTATGTATCTGCCAGATCTCCCGCTTTGACAACGTTACTATATCACGAAAAACATCCGCTGTCGATAGGGCCGCGGTACACTTTTTTGATGCAGTAAGCTACAGGTTTATGGTATGATAAAACATATTGGAAAAAGAAGGGAGAATAATTATGCCACGAATGAGAAGAAGAGACCGTGAAATTGAGAGTCAGGAAGAGATACTTCATGTACTGGATACATGTAAGGTCGTACATCTGGCAATGTATGATGAGGATGGGATTTATATGCTTCCCATGAACTTCGGATATACATATGAAGACAGCCAGCTGGTGATTTATATCCATGCCGCACTGGAAGGCAAAAAGCTGGATCTGTTACGAAAGAATCCAAATGTGGGATTCGAACTGGACTGCGACCATGAACTGATAGAAGGAAGAGTTCCGTGCCAGTATGGATATCGTTATGCCAGCCTGGTAGGAAAAGGTGTGGCTGAGTTTGTAGAAGCGCCGCAGGAGAAGATGGAAGCCCTGAGTATTCTGATGAAATGCCAGACCGGGAAGGACTTTGAATTTACCGAGCGGCTCGTGACAATTGTGTCAGTAATTAAGATAACTGCAAAAGAGCTGACTGGAAAACGGAGAGAATAGGCACGGGGAGGCAAGGGGGTCAGACCCTTC
>LDAQ01000010.1 GCA_001028025.1 Faecalicatena fissicatena
CATTTTGCGGAAACTCAAGGATTACCTTTAAATTTGCGTTAAATTTTGCACAAAAATACCGCTGCAATTATGTTGGAAATTAAACATAATTACAGCGGTATTTATCTTACCTTATTCGGGCAGTTCCAATACGTAATTTCTTTTCGTTATCTGTGTCATTTTGCCGCTTTTGCTGACAAGAACTGCGCAGAACATGGTCTGCCCTGCGGGCATATCAATGGGTCCTTCATATTTGTCAGATGTAGTGCCGGGATCCGTGCCATCCATTGTATAGTAAGCCGTATATCCCTCAGGGACATTAATGGTAATCTGTGTGGCCGTATCGTACTGTCCGGTGGACGGTGTAACTGCAGGGGCATCCTCAACAGGAATATCTACAGTGTATACTTTTACCGCGGTGAGGCTCGGGACCTTCTTTTTATTGACGGATATTGCCTTTATCGTAGTTGTTCCTTCTTCCAGAAGGATCGGTTCCTCATATTTTGTGCTGGATGTATCAGGCTCTGAACCATCTGTCGTATAATAAATGGTCTCGCCGCCGGAGCCAAGCGATACTTCCTGAACTTCCGGATAAGTCCCCTCTTCCAGGCTGAATTCCGGTTCTTCGGATACATAGGACTTTACGCCCAGGAGAACATCATCGTCCTCGCATGCGTCCAGAAGCTCTGATATCTTCAGCAGCTGCTTGCTGTCCACATAAAAATCAATGGCAGCTTTATACAGCTCCACATTGGACGGCTGTGAACTTATAGCCGTCAGGAACACGGCCTCTGCTCCTTCCAGGTCGTCCTGCTGACTGTATGTTTTTGAAAGGCCGGTGTAGGCCTCAGCTTTTTTATTATTCTTAGAGATTGCCTTGTTGAAATAATTCTCCGCCATTGTATAGTCACTCGTCAGAAGCGCCTGATTTCCTTTTCTTACCTGGCCCTCGTACGAGTTCTGATACAGGACAAATCCCAGTATTCCTGCCAGAATCAGCAGGACCAGAACGATAATAAGTGCTCTCTGACGCCGTTTTTTCGCAAGTCGTTTTTTGCGTGCAATTTGCTGGCGCCGTCTCTCTTCCGCCTCGTTTCTTTCCTGGCGCATGGCGCCTGTGTTCTGCCGCATGGATCCTGTCGACATTCTTCCGGTCTGCCGCATAGAGGTGGTGTTTCTTCCCGTCTGGCGCATCGAACCGGTAGTATTCCTGCCGGTCTGCCGCATGGAGCCGGTGGAAGTCCGTCCCGTCTGATATCTGGAATCTGAACCGGACTGGCGCGCCAAACCTGCCGTGGACCTGCCGGACTGACGTCCCTGTCTCATCGCCTCATTTCTCCGGGCACGTATCTCATCCATTTCTCCCTGGCTCAGTACTCTTGTAGAATTACTGTACTCTCTTGTTCCGTCACGGCGGTATCTTCGGATATCGTCTGTCCTGATCTGTCTTGTGGCGTCTTCGATAGAACCCTTCACTTCCTGAGCGAGGACATCTTCCAGAGGATTATAATCTGGCACAATCTGAACTTCCATATGGCATTCCGGACAATAAAGCATGTCATCCGGAATCATGGCACCACAATGTGTACATCTCATCTTATTTCCTCCTACCTGCGTGCAGTTTCCACACAGTTGTTCATCAGCATGGCAATTGTCATAGGCCCTACTCCGCCCGGCACAGGCGTTATAGCGGATACTTTATCAGCCACATCCGTAAAATCCACATCTCCACAAAGCTTATTGTTCTCGTCACGGTGCATTCCTACATCAATAACCACAGCCCCGTCTTTTACATATTCTGCATTAATAAACTGTCTTTTCCCAATCGCAACGATCAGAATGTCCGCACGCCGTGCCACTTCTTTGAGGTTTTTTGTACGGGAATGTGCTACAGTTACCGTACCGTTTTCCCTCAGAAGCAGAGCGGCCATAGGCTTGCCTACAATGTTGCTTCTGCCGATCACGACGCATTCTTTTCCTTCAATCTCAATCCCGGAGCGTTTCAAAAGCTGGATAATCCCAGCCGGAGTACAGGACAAAAAGCCTTTTTCACCGATCCAGAGGCGCCCCACGCTTCCCGGATGAAATCCATCGACATCCTTATCCGGTGAAATCGTGCGGATAACCAGATCCTCGTTAATATGTGGGGGAAGGGGCAGCTGCACCAGGATTCCGTTGACCTCACTGTCAGCGTTCAATTCCTCTACAAGAGATACGAGTTCTGCTTCAGTGGTCGTCTCAGGAAGCTCATAAGCCCTGGATTCTATCCCGATATATGCGCAGGCCTTTTTCTTGTTGTTGACATATACGGAGGAAGCCGGATCATCTCCCACCTGTACAACAGCCAGGCAGATATGTCCCCCGTTTTCGCTTATTTTCTTTACTTCTTCTTTTAATTCATCTTTAATCTGTGCTGAAATCAGTTTTCCGTCAATTATCTGTGCCATTCCATCCTCCTTTAGAAGAGCCCGGTAATCTTACCATCTTCAGTAACATCAATATTATTTGCAGCGGGAACTTTCGGAAGCCCCGGCATTGTCATAATTGCGCCTGTCAGTGCGACAACAAATCCGGCGCCGGCGCTGACATATACCTCGCGGATGTGGATATCGAAATTCTCCGGACGCCCAAGTTTTTTTGCATCATCAGATAAAGAATACTGATTCTTGGCCATACAGACAGGGAAGGCTCCAAAGCCCATTGCCTCGATCTTGGCCAGTTGCTTTTCGGCTGCCGGTTCGTAAACAACTCCGCGCGCTCCATATATTTCTTTTGCTATGGTCTCAATTTTTTCCTTCAGTGACAGTTCGTCTGCATACAGCGGGTGGAAATAACTCTCCTTTTTTTCAAGCGTCTCAAGCACTTTTTCTGCAAGCATGACACCGCCGTCTCCGCCCTTTTCCCATACTTCGGAGAGTGCAAACTCACAGCCTCGTTCCTCACAGAACCTGCGGATATAATCATTTTCCGCCTCTGTATCTGTCACAAATGAATTCAGTGTTACAATAACTGGTACATCATATTTCTTAATATTTTCTATATGTTTTTCCAGATTTACAATTCCTTTTTCGAGCGCTTCCAGATTCTCTTCGCCCAGATCGCTCTTTGCAACTCCCCCATTATACTTCAAAGCGCGCACTGTTGCAACTAAAACTACAGCATCCGGTTTCAGGCCTGCCTTGCGGCACTTGATATCCAGGAACTTTTCTGCTCCGAGATCTGCACCGAATCCCGCTTCTGTAATAGTAATGTCACTGATCTTCAGAGCCATCTTCGTCGCACGGACGCTGTTGCAGCCGTGTGCAATGTTGGCAAAGGGGCCGCCGTGTACCAGAGCCGGTGTATGCTCAAGAGTCTGAATGATGTTCGGCTTGATGGCATCTTTCAGGAGGGCGGTCATCGCACCTGTAGCCTGAAGATCGTCCGCTGTCACCGGATCTCCTGCAAAATTATAGGCCACGATAATTCTGCCGAGTCTTCTTTTCAGATCTGCCAGATCATCTGCCAGGCAGAGAATAGCCATGATTTCTGATGCTACGGTTATGACGAAATGATCTTCTCTTACCATCCCGTCCATCTTATTGCCCAATCCTACGACTGTATTACGGAGCACTCTGTCATTCATATCCAGACAGCGTTTCCAGACAACCTGCCGCGGGTCGATCCCCAGCACATTCCCCTGCTGGATGTGATTGTCCAGCATAGCGGCGAGCAGATTGTTGGCGGAGGTAATTGCATGAAAATCTCCGGTAAAATGAAGATTCAGATCTTCCATCGGAACAACCTGGGCATAACCGCCGCCGGCAGCGCCGCCTTTGATTCCGAAACAGGGGCCCAGGGATGGCTCCCGCAGGGCAATCAGTGCCTTTTTATTCAGCTTTGCCATTGCCTGTCCGAGACCTACCGTGGTGGTTGTTTTTCCTTCTCCCGCAGGTGTGGGGTTGATCGCCGTTACAAGAACCAGTTTTCCGTCCTCACGGTCTTTGATCTTATCCCACAGGTCATCGGAAAGTTTTGCTTTGTATTTGCCATAGAATTCTAGGTCCTCTTCCTCAATCCCAATCTTTGCTGCCACATCTCTTATATGCAGCAGCTCTGCCTCCTGTGCAATCTGAATATCTGTTTTCATTTCTTTCCCTCCTGGATTATATATTTTCTTCTATATACTGTTCGAATTCTTCTTCTGTCATTAGAATCTTTCTGGGTTTTGTCCCCTCTTCTTCCCCGACAATTCCCGCTTCTGCAAGCTGGTCCATGATACGCGCCGCTCTGTTGAATCCTATTTTGAACATGCGCTGCAGCATACCGATTGATGCTTTCTCCTTATCAATGATAAGCTTTCCTGCCTCCACAAAATATGTATCCCTCTCGCTTCCGCCGTCTGCTGCGCCCGGTGCTATACCGACCGCGGAGGTACCTGTATTGGAGTTCACATGCTCTTCCACTTCCTCACTGTAAGAAACGTTGCCGTTGTGCTCAATCAGATGGTCAACGACCTTCTGCACCTCTTTGTCCGAGACAAAGGAACCCTGCACCCTGACCGGCTTCGGATAGCCTGTCGGGTAAAATAACATATCTCCTTTTCCAAGAAGCTTTTCTGCCCCGTTCATATCGATGATCGTACGGGAGTCAACTCCTGAGGAAACTGAAAAAGCAATTCGGGAAGGCATATTCGCCTTGATCAGTCCCGTGATAACGTTTACGGAAGGACGCTGGGTAGCCAGGATAAGATGCAGCCCGGCCGCTCTTGCCAGCTGTGCCAGACGACAGATCGCTCCCTCCACTTCTCCGGGGGCAACCATCATCAGATCGGCAAGCTCGTCCACGATAATCACGATCTGCGGCATCTTCTTCGGAGCCTCCTCACCGGTCTCGAGGTGGCCGATCTTTTCGTTAAATCCCTTCAGATCTCTTACATTATATTCTGCAAAAAGCTTATAACGCTTCTCCATCTCGGCAACGGCCCAGTTCAGAGCACCGGCAGCCTTCTTCGGATCAGTGACAACCGGAATTAAAAGATGCGGAATTCCATTGTATACGCTGAGCTCCACCACTTTCGGATCCACCATGATCAGTTTTACGTCTTCCGGATCTGCTTTATATATAATACTCATAATCAATGTGTTGATACATACGGACTTACCTGAACCAGTGGCACCCGCAACAAGCAGATGAGGCATTTTCGCAATATCTGCGACCACGACTTTTCCGGATATATCTTTGCCTACAGCAAAAGATATGCTGGACTTGCTGTTCTTAAACTCATTGGATTCCAGCAGGTCTCGCAGCATAACCGCCGTATTCTCACTGTTAGGTACTTCTATGCCGACGGCAGCCTTTCCCGGAATCGGGGCCTCGATCCTCAGATCAGTTACGGCCAGATTCAGCTTAATATCATCGGCCAGTCCCACAATTTTACTAACCTTAACGCCCTGTTCCGGCTGAATCTCATACCGGGTGACAGACGGGCCGCAGCTCGCATTGGTAACATGTACCTGCACGCCAAAATTCTGGAGCGTCTGTTCCAGCTTGAGGGCGGTAGCCCGCAGGTGTGCGTCAGAATCTCCACTGGCTTTCTTCCCGCGGTTCAGCAGAGAAAGCGGCGGAATCCGGTAGATTTGCAGCGGCTGTTCTTCCTGTGCCTTAATGGTCTCTTCCACATGAACAGCTTCGGCAGCCACCATCTGGGCGCTTTCCTGTGTTTTTCTCTTTTTCGCCGGTTCCGGTGTCTTAACCGGTGTCTCCGGTACAATCTCCTCGACAGCTTCCGCTTCCGGGCGGTTGATCACCAGATCTTCAAATGGAGACGGCACTGGTGCTTCCGACGTATTTGACTCCTCGGGTGACAGTTCCATCAGATCCGGAGTCTTTCTGCGTGAGCTTTTATCCGAAAGCGTTGTAGCAAAAGAAACGCCGGATACTTTATTATCCTGCCTTTTTAACTTCTCAGTCTCTCTTTGTTGTCTCTGCTGCACCCGTTTCTTTGCGGATGCTTCTTTCTTTCTTCTGGCGTCTTCATACGCTTTTTTACTGTGACGGCTTAAGGGTGAGAGAAGGGACTTCTCTGTTATCAGGATCACACAGATCACCGCAAGAATAATAATCACCACGTAAGTACCCACCACGCCAATCAGCGGGCAGAACAGCTTAACGATGCAGCCGCCCAGAAAGCCGCCTGCATTTTTATGCTGGCTGGCCAGTTTGTAATAGGTTAACAGTCCCGCTTCAGAATCATACGGGTTCATTACTAATTCTAAAAATGCTGTCAGCAGAAGCAGCAGGATCACTGATGCCGCTGTTTTTATGTACGCGTGTGCGTTGCCTTTATTTGATATTGTAAAGGCAACCACACCGAACAGGATAAATGGCAGAAGGTATGCCATGAATCCGAATAACCCGAACATTACTGACGAAACTGCCTCCCCCGCAATTCCACCCAGGCCAAAATTACTAATAACAAGCAGGATACATACTGCCAGTATGGCAAGTATCAGAATCTCCTCTTTCAGGGCTGTATTTTCCTGCTTCTTTGTCCTTCGGCCCGTTGTTTTTCTTTTCTTTGTCGACTTTGCAGCCATTATACTTCCCCCTTGGTATTTTACACATACTGTATTTAGTATACCATTATTTGAAAAGCATGTCATTATTAAATTTTTCGTACTGTTATATCATGAATCAAAGATTCATCATCGCCATTCGCCGTTCGGAAAATGTAAAAGTATGCTTTCCTCACAAACACACCTTATATCATACCATGTTATAAGGAAGGAAAATCGAAACCTGTTTCTTCTTTTTTTCTGTCTTCTATCATGGAATGAAGCTTTGAAAGTGCCTGGCTGATACCGCCAACCTCATCGATGAGTCCTTCCTTCACAGCCTCTTCTCCCTCCAGCAGGGTCCCGACGTCTTTCACAAGCTGGCTGGAATCCAGCATGAGTTTTTCCAGACGCTCCTGGGTGATGTTGGAGTGGGATGCAATGAACCTGGTTATTCTGTCCTGCGTCTTTTCCATGTTGCGGTAGCTCTGGATCACGCCGATAAACATACCGGTAGATCTTACCGGGTGTACGATCATGGTACCGCTGGGAACAATAAAGGAGTAGTCTGCAGACACTGCGAGGGGTCCTCCTATGGAATGGCTTCCTCCCAGAACAAGTGATACCGTGGGTTTGCTCAGAGATGCGATCATCTCTGCAATAGCAAGCCCCGCCTCCACATCTCCACCCAACGTATTCAGCAATATCAGGATGCCTTCGATATCATCGTTATCCTCTGCTTCTGCCAGGCGCGGAATCAGATGCTCATATTTTGTTGCCTTTGTATTGCCGGACACTGCTTCATGTCCCTCAATCTCCCCTATGATCGTCATCAGCTGGATATTATGTCTCCCGCTCTCCTTGCCAAGCCTGAGTGTGCCGGTATCTTTTATCTCCTCATTCTCTCCTGCCTGGGTTTTCTGAATCTGCTCTTCTTTATTCTTATCCATTTTATTCCTGCCTTTCCTGATAGTAGCAATGCTTCATTTTCTATATAGTATCTGAAAGAAAAACAGGAATTATACACTATTTTGCAGCTTGGCTGCAAATCCGCCCGCAGGGCATGAGTTACGGTATGCCCTTGGGTATACACTATTTTGCAGTTTGACTGCAAATCCGCCCGCAGGGCATATTTATTCGGCATACAAAAAATGGTATGGACGATTGTATACATCCATACCATTCAAATTATTGCAGTGCCTGCTCGATATCTGCAATAATATCTTCAACATTTTCAATTCCTACGCTGAATCTGATCAGATCAGGCTGTACGCCTGCTTCCATCAGTTCCTGCTCATTCATCTGGCGGTGTGTGTGGCTTGCCGGATGAAGCACACAACTGCGTGCATCCGCCACATGAGTCACAATTGCCACCATTTTCAGTTTATCCATCATCTCAACCGCCGCGTTCCGTCCGCCCTTCAGGCCGAAAGTGAGAACGCCGCATGTTCCGCCCGGCATATACTTCTGAGCCAGGTCATAATATTTGTCTCCCGGAAGAGAGGGGCATGACACCCATGCCACTTTCTCATTGTTCTGCAGATACTTAGCAACGGTAAGTGCATTTTCACAATGGCGCGGCATACGAAGATGCAGCGTCTCCAGCCCGATATTTAATAAAAAGGCATTCTGCGGAGCCTGAATAGAACCCAGATCCCTCATCAGCTGTGCGGTCGCTTTCTGGATAAAAGCAAGTTTGCCGAACTTCTGTGTATAGACGATCCCGTGATATGTCTCGTCAGGAGTTGTCAGGCCCGGAAACTTCCCTTGCTGTGCTTCCCAGTCAAAATTGCCGCTGTCTACAATGGCACCGCCTACGCAGGATGCGTGGCCATCCATATACTTGGTCGTAGAATGGGTCACAATATCAGCCCCCCACTCAAACGGACGGCAGTTGATCGGCGTTGCAAATGTATTGTCCACGATAAAAGGTACCCCATGTGCATGGGCTGCGTCTGCAAACTTTTCAAAATCCAGGACTACAAGCGCCGGATTAGCGATCGTTTCACCAAAAACAGCCTTTGTATTGTCCCTGAAAGCTGCCTCCAGCTCTTCTGGTGTGCAGTCGGGATCTACAAAAGTAGCTTCCACACCCATCTTTCTGATGGTATGTGCAAAAAGGTTATATGTACCGCCGTAAAGAGCTGAAGCACATACGATATGGTCCCCTGCTTCCACAATATTCATAACCGCATAGAAATTAGCCGCCTGCCCGGAGGAAGTAAGCATTCCCGCAATTCCGCCCTCTAAGTCGCAGATCTTAGCAGCGACCGCATCATTGGTCGGATTCTGCAGCCTAGTGTAAAAATATCCGGCTTCTTCCAGATCAAAAAGCCGCCCCATCTGTTCGCTGCTGGTATATTTGAAGGTAGTACTCTGGTAGATCGGCAGCACTCTCGGCTCTCCGTTCCCCGGTTCATATCCGGACTGTATACATTTTGTCTCTATCTTATAGCTGCTCATATTTCCTTCCTCCTATGAATATAGATATTTCTTCTCCAGTTTGCGCACCATATCGCTGTAAAGCTTTCGGCATTCTTCCTTTTTGTCTTCCTCAATCAGACGGACACAGGGGCTTAAGTAATCCTGCCAGATTCCTGCATAAATACTGGCTGAATCTACCTGGCGGTTGATTCGCTTTACAATCGTCGGAGCAATATTGTAGTACTCATTCACCGTATTCATACCTTCTTTGGATCCAAGCAGATATTGATCCCGGTAATCCCGAAGCAAGGTCAGCTCATAACAGTCATCCGGTTTATCCAGACTTCTGCATACAGCTGTAGTAATATAACAGAGTCCCTTTTTGAAACCTCCCTGAATCTGTTCACGGGTAGAATGCCCGATCTTATTGTCCGGCAGCTTTTGATTATAGATTTCTATTATTTTTTCCGTAAATTCTTTTGTCTTCACACTGTTGATCTCACCCAGAAGCGGGACAAAAAAAGATACCATGTTCATATTATAGTCCAGACAGGCCAGATCCCGCTTTCTCTTAGAAGGGATCGCCGCAAGCTGTCCGGCCGCATATTCCGGAATCAAAACCGCAGCCGCTTTCAGCGCCTCATCCGATTCTTCAAAAGCTTCCCTGATACGCCCTAAAAGCGCGCCGTGTCTGTTCAGTAATATGTCCATATCAGATGCATAAGTCTTCTTATGAAATTTCTTCGCATATTCGGCAGTTTCCTCGAACAAGGAAATCATCTCTGCCTTCAGATTTTCATGATCCATATTATCTCCTCTTTATGTATTGACATATTGTTTAATTCTTACTCATCCCAGTTATGATATACATCCTGTACATCATCGTCCTCATCCAGCAGATCCAGTGTCTTCTGAATATTCTTAATATCATCTTCTGAGGTCAGCTCTACATATGTCTGAGGGATCATAGTCACCTCTGCATCTGCCATGCTGATTCCCTCTTCTTCCAGCTTCAGGCGCACTGCACTGAAGTCTTCCGGTGCGGTGAGTATCTCAAAGCTGTCATCGTTCTCTGCGAAATCCTCCGCGCCGGCATCCAGAGCCAGCATCATCAGCTCATCGGCGTCCATGCTGCATTCTTCCTTATCAACCAGGATCTGCCCCTTTTCATCGAACATAAAAGAAACACAGCCGGGAGTCCCGACATTGCCGCTCCCCTTAGTGAAAGCATTTTTAACGTTGGAAGCGGTACGGTTCTTGTTGTCCGTAAGGGTCTTTACTATAATCGCCGTCCCGTTCGGTCCGTATCCTTCATATGTAATATGCTCATAATTATCGCCCGCACCCTCGCCGGCCGCCTTTTTAATATTTCGGTCGATAGTGTCGTTCGGCATATTATTGGCTTTGGCCTTGGCGATTACATCGCGCAGTCGGCTGTTGTTGTTCGGGTCCGGTCCGCCGCCTTCTTTTACTGCAACGGCAAGCTCACGTCCCAGTTTCGTGAAAACCTTGCCCTTGGCAGCATCATTTTTTTCTTTCTTATGTTTAATATTCGCAAATTTAGAATGTCCTGACATCTCTAATCTCCTCTTTTTTATTTTCTTTCCGTATTTTATCCGTTGAACTTGCCATACAATTCTACCACTCTTTTTTGTATATTTCAATTATTTCTTCACAGATTCATCTTTGTGTTATGTAGGAAGTTCCAGACTGATTCGGATTGCATCGTTAACCCGCTTCATCATTCCACTGTCTACATGGCAGACAAATTCCTTCAGCCGCTGCTTGTCGATGGTCCGGATCTGCTCCAGCAGGATCACGGAATTCTTAACAATATGGTACTTTTCTGCACTGATTTCAATATGGGTAGGAAGCTTTGCTTTATTCATCCTGGATGTAATCGCCGCACATATTACTGTGGGGCTGTGTTTGTTACCCACGTCATTCTGTATAATCAGCACCGGGCGGATACCGCCCTGTTCCGAGCCCACAACAGGACTCAAATCTGCATAATATATGTCTCCTCGTTTAATTACCAAATCACTTCACACTCCGATTCTAATACTTTGATACTTGAGTATTCCCGCTTTTTTCGGATGTATGCAAGTGCACGAAAACTTTGGACAATTATAAATATTCTACCTGTTTTACGATTTTTCCCTTCTGAATGTAAACCCTTGGGATTCTTTTGCCCAGGCAGCAGACGAATTCATAGTTGAAGCGTCCGCACAGACCGCTGAGTTCCTCCACCGGAATGTGCTCCTCCCCGTCAAAACCAATCAGAACGGCCTGGTCCATGAACCTCACATCCGGGATATCTGTAACATCGACCATAAACTGATCCATACAGACCCGTCCGAGAATCCTGGCGCGCCTGCCGCGGATCAGTACATCCGCCTTGTTGGAAAGCCCCCTGGAATACCCGTCGCCATAGCCTACGGGGATAGTGGCTACCTTCATTCTTTTTGGTGCCGTAAACGTGCCTCCGTAACTGATAGAAGTGCCGGCTTCTACTTCTTTCACAAAAGTAACGTGGCTGATCAGTTCCAGGGCCGGTTTCAGATCCACAGCTTTTTGAGAAACTTCATCAGACGGGTACATTCCGTATGTGGAAATCCCGGCCCGGACCAGATTGTGTTTCATGTCCGGGAAATCAATAATCCCTGCGCTGTTGTCGCAGTGATAATATGTAATATCTGCCCCCTCCGCCTCCAGGGCATCCTTCATCCATACAAATTTTTCGTGCTGCTTATACGTATAGCGCTTATCAGTCTCATCGGCTTTGGCAAAATGAGTAAACATTCCTTCCAGTTCTATATTCGGAAGCGAGCTGATCTCCCGGATAGCCTTTACACTGTCCGTATCGGGAAGGAACCCGAGTCTTCCCATTCCAGTATCAACTTTTATGTGGATGCGGACCTTCCTGCCAAGTGCAGCTGCAGCTTTTGATATTCCTTCGGCTGTCTCTTTCATATATACAGTGGCGCGGATATCATTGAGAATCATCTCCTCATACTGCTCCGGGAAAATGCATCCGAGCACAAGAATCGGCTTTTTTATCCCTTCCTTTCGAAGAGCAGTGGCCTCTTCCAGGCTTGCTGTGGCGTAGCCCCATATATAATTATTCTCCTCAAACATCTCTGCTATGGGTACGGCGCCGTGGCCGTATCCATCCATCTTGATGACAGCAATGATCTGAGCACCCTCCCCGATTCTCTGTTTCATCTGCTCCATATTATATGCTATGGCATCCAGGTCTACCCTGGCATATACCCTGTTAAACTGTTTCATCGTTTCATACTCTCCTCTGTTCTTTTTAAACAGGCGCCGATCCCTGCTATCAAATCTTCTGCCAGTACACTGTAGGATCCTCTGACGGATTTGGCTTCATCTCCTGCGCAGGCGTGCAGATACACACCGCAGACAGCCGCTTCATACGGATGCAGTCCCTGTGCCAGCAGCCCTGCAATCACTCCTGCCAGTACATCACCGGACCCGGCCTTTGCCATAGAGCTGTTTCCTGCTGTATTGACAAATGTCTGACGGTCCCATTTGGCCACAATTGTGCGGGCATCCTTTAAAGCACAGACGATACCGGCCTTCACAGTAAATGCTCTTGTCATTTCAAAACGCTTTTCCTGAAGTTCCGCAACAGAACATTCCAGCAGCCCGGACATCTCTTTCATATGGGGTGTCAGGATAATGGGACGCTCCCGTTCTTCCAGCAGTTCGGGATGGCAGGCCAGTATATTCAGTCCGTCTGCATCTATCACACAGGGAGTCTTAACTTCCTTCATAACCTGTGTTGCAATACATTCCGATGTGCGGCTCTTTCCCAGCCCGCAGCCCATGCATACCACATCGGCCCAGGCAAGGAGTTCCCCAAGGGATTCTTCTTCATATTCTGTATAGGTGCTGACAATAGCTTCCGGTAAAAGCTGCTGCAGGATCACCCTGTTATCTTCATGTGTATAAATCTGTACAAGACCGGCACCGCAGGTATATGCCGCTTTTGCGCTGAGATATGCAGCTCCCGACATGCCCCGGCTTCCGGTAAGCATCAGAATCTTTCCATAAGTGCCCTTATGAGAATTGGGCTTTCTGGAAGGAATCAGTTCCGGCAGATCCGATTTTTCAAATGTATAACAGACACCCGGCTCCTTTTCAAAAAGTTTCCGGCTGATTCCGATCGCCACGGGAATCGTTTTTCCTGCATACTGATGCCCAGGATGAAGGATGCATCCGAGCTTTTCGCACTCAAAAGTGACTGTCAGATCTGCGCAGAATGCCGTGCCCAGTACATTTCCAGTAGCGGAACAGATACCGGAAGGGATATCGACAGCAACCTTCTGCCCCGGCAGATCATTCATCTTTTTAATATTTGCTGCATAAGCTCCCAATACTTCTCTATTCAGGCCTACACCAAAGACGGCATCCACTATAACAGTATATTCCTGCCTGCTGATTGTTGTTACTATAGGAACACCGCATTTTTCAGCGATTTTCATCTGCTGTCTGCAATCCGGAGTCATAGATGCTTCATTTCCAATAAAAGCAGCTTCTGCCTGACATCCCTTTTCCTTTAAAAGGCGGGCAATCGCAAAGCCATCCCCTCCATTGTTGCCGGAACCGCATACAACCAGCGTTCTCTGTGTATTGATCTTCTCCTGTTCCATGGCAGCCACTGCCGCCAGTGCAGCACGCTCCATCAGCACCATGGAAGGAAGTCCGATTTCATCAATTGTATAGCTGTCTGCTTTCTGCATCCATTCGCCGGTAGGCAGATATCTCATAAGATCACTCTCCTTACTTCTCTGAAAACGAAACAACGTGTAAAAAAGGCACAAAGCCTTTGTTACACGTCTTGTGTTGTCGGTTATTTCTCATGCTCCTCATTATAACGACTGATATTATATGACAGCTTCATTAAGCTGTCAGATAAATGTACGCTTTCTACAATTACGTCATCCGGTAAGTGCAGGTCTGTATGCGCAAAATTCCATATACCCTTAATCCCGTTCTCAACAAGCATATCGGCCACTTCCACCGCTTTTGACTTTGGAATTGTAAGTGCAGCGATCTCAATATCCGTATTTTTGACAAATTGTCTCAGATCATCCATCATACGGATCGGTATTCCGCGTATTGTTACGCCTTCCAGCCTTGGGTTAACGTCAAAAATACCCTGCAGTATAAATCCGCTCTTTTCAAAAGCCGCGTAATTGGCAAGTGCCTGTCCCAGATTCCCGGCACCTATGATGATTACGTTATGTTTTCGGTTTAATCCCAGAATCTTACCTATCTCGGTATAGAGATACTTGACATTGTATCCATAACCCTGTTGTCCGAAACCACCAAAGTTATTTAAATCCTGGCGAATCTGAGATGCCGTGACACTCATCTTCTTACTCAGGTCATTTGATGAAATACGTTCTACTCCTGCATCCAGCAGTTCTCCCAGATATCTGTAATATCTTGGCAGCCGTCCAATTACCGCACGTGATATCTCTCTATCTTCCACAGCTATCGCCCTCCAAACTTAATCTAGGTTATATTATATAGAATTGTACGGACAAAGTCAAATTTTTAGTTGTATTTTAAACTATTTTCGTTATAATGGAATAAGTATGTAAATTTTGGACAAAGAGCAGGACTTGGCGGTTATTGCATATCCAGAGGGCATCCCGTAATGCATGCCCTTCGGGCGGGTCTGCAGCACAGCTGCAGCATAAGGTATACCCAGAGGGCACCCCGTAATGCATGCCCTTCGGGCGGGTCTGCAGCACAGCTGCAGCATAAGGTATAACCGGCAGGCCTGATACTGAAGAGAACAGGAGGTTTCTAATGATACTGGCATGTCATAATCTCAATAAGGCATTCGGCGGACAGCTCATCGTCAGAGATGGTTCCTTCCATATAGAAGACAGGGAAAAGGCGGCTCTGGTCGGGGTAAACGGGGCGGGAAAATCCACCATATTAAAAATGATTGTGAAGGAAGAGCCTGCTGACAGCGGTGAATTTGTACTGACAAAGGGGAAAACACTCGGATATCTTGCACAGCAGCAGAATCTCGAGGGCGGCCGTTCCATATATGAGGAAGTAAAAACAGCGAAGGCGGATATTATAGAGCTTGAAAACCAGATCCGCTCGATAGAAAAAGAATTAAAATCACTGACCGGGGAGGCACTTCAGGGCAGACTTGACACCTATCATAGAATGATGTCAGAATTTGAGGCACAAAACGGTTATGCTTACGAGAGTGAGCTGACAGGAGTCCTGAAGGGTCTGGGCTTTCAGGAGGCGGATTTTGATAAAAAGACTGACACTCTCTCCGGCGGGCAGAAAACAAGGGTCTCTCTGGGCAAGCTGCTTCTTACAAAGCCCGATATTCTGCTTCTGGATGAGCCTACGAACCATCTGGACTTAAATTCAATCACCTGGCTGGAAACATATCTGCTCAATTATCCTGGGGCTGTATTTATTGTATCCCACGACCGTTTTTTCTTAAACCGTGTGGTTACAAAAGTAGTGGAGATAGAAAACGGAGCTGTGAGGATGTATTCCGGCAACTATAAGGCTTATGCGGATAAGAAGCAGCAGATCCGGGATGCCATGATGAAAGAATATCTGAATCAGCAGCGGGAAATCAAGCATCAGGAGGCCGTCATTGAGAAGCTACGCTCTTTCAACCGGGAAAAGTCCATTAAGCGGGCGGAAAGCCGCGAGAAACTGCTGGACAAAATGACGTTGGTTGATAAGCCTCAGGAGGCAGCAAAGGATATACATTTTTCCCTGGAGCCATCTTCCTTAAGCGGCAACGATGTACTTTCAGTGGAAGGCCTGTCTAAACGCTTTGACAGCCAGACCTTATTCCAGGATATCAGCTTTGACATAAGACGCGGCGAACATGTGGCGGTCATTGGAGATAACGGAACAGGTAAAACCACTCTTCTGAAAATTATTAACCAGGTGGTTCCTCCGGATACTGGCTCTTTTACGTTGGGATCTAAGGTAAAAATCGGTTATTATGACCAGGAGCATCATGTACTGCATGATATGAAAAATATATTCGAGGAGATTTCGGATGACTATCCTTCCCTGAATAATACGCAGATCAGAAATACTCTTGCGGCTTTTCAGTTTACCGGGGATGATGTCTATAAACGAATTGGTGATCTGAGCGGCGGCGAGAAGGGGCGCGTATCACTGGCAAAGCTGATGCTTTCCGAAGCAAATTTTCTGATATTGGATGAGCCCACCAACCATCTCGATATCACTTCAAAAGAGATACTCGAAAAGGCACTCAATGATTATACCGGTACCGTGCTTTATGTATCACATGACCGTTACTTCATCAACCAGACAGCCACGCGCATACTGGAGCTGGTGAATCAGACTTTTGTAAACTATATTGGCAATTATGACTACTATCTGGAGAAAAAGGATGAGCTGACGGCCGTCTACGCTTCTCCGGCAGCCGGAGGCGCCGGAGGATATGGCGCTTCGGAGGAATCTGTCTCGGAGGCAAAGCTGAGCTGGCAGGAACAGAAGGAACAGCAGGCCAGGGAGCGTAAAAGACTGAATGAGCTGAAAAAGACGGAAGAACGGATCGCTGTCCTTGAAGAGAGGAATACGGAGATCGATGATCTGATGACACATGAAGAAGTGTATTCCAATTCCGTCAAATGCCAGGAACTGGCGCTGGAAAAGGCTTCTAACGAAGAAGAGCTGGAAATTCTCTACGAAAAATGGGAGGAACTGGCTGAATGATAAAAAACAGGCCGGTATGCAGGAATAATTTTTCTGCATGCCGGCCTGTTTTTTGTCATATAGGTAATCCCCTGGGGCTTGTCCACTCTTTATATAAAAGAACGGCTGTATGAAAGGAAGAGACGGTGTCTCCTCTACCGTTCCACACAGCCGTAAAAGTTTGCTTACCGAAGATTGTATTACAATCTTGCCGCAATCGCCTTGATAAAGTCCTCGCTGTTAAGTACGGTTGGATTCTCAATTGATGTAATCAAAGCCAGATCCTTTGTCATGCTTCCGGATTCTATCGTATCAATGGTCGCTTTTTCGAGTTTGTCAGCAAATTCCATCAGTTCGTTATTCCCGTCCAGTTCTCCGCGTTTTCTCAGTGCGCCTGTCCATGCAAAGATCGTTGCCACAGAGTTGGTAGATGTCTCCTCCCCCTTGAGATGCTTGTAATAATGGCGCTGTACGGTTCCGTGTGCTGCTTCATACTCATAATATCCGTCCGGAGATACCAGTACGGATGTCATCATGGCAAGCGAACCAAATGCTGAGGATACCATGTCACTCATTACATCGCCGTCATAGTTCTTGCATGCCCAGATATATCCGCCTTCCGACTTCATAACACGGGCTACCGCGTCATCGATCAGAGTATAGAAATATTCAATTCCGGCTGCTTTGAACTTATCATCATATTCTGCATCATAGATTTCCTGAAAGATGTCTTTGAATGTGTGGTCATATTTTTTGGAGATGGTATCTTTTGTTGCAAACCAGAGATCCTGTTTTGTGTCCAGTGCATAGTTAAAGCAGCTTCTTGCAAAACTCTCAATGGACTGATTGATATTGTGCATTCCCTGCACGATTCCAGGACCTGCAAAATTATGTACAAGTTCTTTCATCTCGGTTCCATCTTCCGCTGTGTAGACAAGCTCCACCTTGCCGGCGCCCGGAATCTTCATCTCAGAACCCTTGTACACATCACCGTATGCATGTCTCGCAATGGTAATGGGCTTCTTCCAGTTCTTTACGCACGGCTCAATTCCTTTTACGACAATCGGAGCACGGAATACTGTTCCGTCCAGAATGGCACGGATGGTTCCGTTCGGGCTCTTCCACATTTCCTTCAGGTCATATTCGTCCATACGGGCAGCATTCGGTGTGATTGTCGCGCACTTTACGGCTACCTTATACTTCTTTGTGGCATTGGCGGAATCAACGGTAACCTGGTCATCTGTTTCATTTCTGTATTCCAGGCCCAAATCATAGTATTCCGTATTCAATTCAATGAAAGGCTCCAGAAGATTATCTTTGATCATCTTCCAGAGGATCCTTGTCATCTCGTCCCCATCCATCTCAACAATCGGTGTACTCATCTTAATCTTTTCCATCTTAGCTGTCTCCTCCTAATAATTCTTCATAACCCTGTTTCTTCAGGTTCTGTATGACATGCAGGATATGCTCATTGGCGAGCTGTTCTGCAAGGTCTGCATCTTTATCCCGGATTGCGCGCAGGATCTGCTTGTGCTCCCGGATCGACTTTCTGGCGCGCTCTTCTGAGACTACGGAAGACCTCCGTGCCAGCTGGACATACTTATGGAAATCCATTAATACATGGCTGAGTATCTTACTGTTTGACGCCTCATATAAAATAGCGTGGAACTTGCCGTCCAATTCGGTCACCTGATCTGCACTGCCGCCCCCTTCTTTTTTCATATGAAACTCGGAAAGAAGCATAATCTCGTCCAGCTCATCCAGCTGCTCATCTGTAATGTTCTCTGTTGCCCATCTTGCACACAGCCCTTCCAGCATAGAACGGATCATATAGATGTCACTGACATCCTTAGGAGAAATCCCTGTTACATATGCGCCCTTATTAGGGATGATAGAAACAAGTCCTTCCAGCTCCAGCTGCCTCAGTGCCTCGCGCACGGGCGTACGGCTGACTCCCAGTTCTTTCCCGATGGTATTTTCCCTTAATTCATCGTGTTCCTCATATTTACCTTTTAGGATATCGTCCCGGATTCTCTGAAAAACACGGCTGCCCAAGGAATGATCCTGATATTCTTCCATTTTATTTTTATGTCCTCCCAAGTCAGAGTGTTATATGCAGCTCGCTGCATACACTGTCTATTTTGGCAACTAATTCATCATCTGTCAAGACTGTAACGCGACCTTCTTCATATTCTTTGTCCACCCAGCGCTTTAATTCCAGTACAAGCTGCGAGTTTTTATCCACCTGGCGGTCTGCAGGAAGCTTATAATATGCGTTAATCCAGTAGGCAATGCCGGCAACACCTGATGTATTGGAGACAGATACAAGTGCTGGACGGTTCAGGTATTTGTCTGTATCAAAAATGTTATAAATCTCTTCATTCTTCAGCATGCCGTCCGCATGTATTCCGGCGCGGGTTACATTAAAATTCTTCCCGACAAATGGTGTTCTGGAGGGAACACGGTAACCGATCTCTTTTTCATAGTACTCTGCCAGCTCTGTTATCATGGTTGTATCCATACCATCCAGTGTGCCTCTGAGCTGTGCATATTCGAATACCATCGCTTCAAGCGGAGTATTGCCGGTACGCTCTCCGATCCCGAACAGGGAACAGTTCACTCCAGATGCACCGTACAGCCAGGCTGTGGTTGAATTGTTAACCGCTTTATAAAAGTCATTGTGACCGTGGAACTCGATCAACTCACTTGGAACGCCTGCATGCGTCATAAGTCCATAAATAATGCCAGGTATGGATCTTGGGATTACTGCGCCCGGAAAATTCACTCCATACCCCATTGTATCACAGGCACGGATCTTGACGGGTATCTGGTACTCCTCCATCAGCTTCATCAGCTCCAGGCAGAACGGAATAACAAATCCATAAATATCAGACCTTGTAATATCCTCCAGATGGCATCTCGGTTTCACACCTGTCTCCATGCACTCTCTGACTACAGAAAGATAATGCTCCAGCGCTTCTTTGCGGGTCATCTTCAGTTTGTAGAATATATGATAATCTGAGCAGCTTACAAGAATACCAGTTTCCTTCAGTCCGATATCTTTCACCAGCTCAAAATCTTTCTTATTTGCCCGGATCCAGCTTGTAACTTCCGGAAATTCATATCCCTTCTCCAGACATTTATAAACAGCATCCCTGTCCTTTTTACTGTACAGGAAAAATTCGCTCTGTCTGATCTTTCCATTGGGGCCGCCGAGCTTATGTAAATAATCAAAAATAGTCACAATCTGTTCCGTTGTATAAGGAGCACGTGACTGCTGTCCATCACGGAATGTGGTATCTGTAATCCAGATCTCGTCCGGCATATTGTGGGGGACGATTCTGTCATTAAATGCAATTTTCGGTATCTCGTCATAATGGAAAAGATTGCGGAACACATTCGGGGAATCCACATCCACCAGCTGATACATATGCTCTTCAAGTTCCAATAGATTCGTGTGCTTGTTCAAATAAACTTTTCTGTTATCCATTTTATCCTTACCTCCTGTATAGACAGTTAACATTCCATGAAACCTTTTGAGTTCACAGATTACATCCACGTATAATTGTATACAATTATACATTCTGTGTCAACACTTAATTTTAGAGGCCGGACATGTACCTTTCTGCAATATTTTGGTGAAGCTTCTACATGGCCCTTACAATTCCATTTAGGTCGGTTTACACGGAACCACGCGCAGACCGGGAAGCGGGCTGCTGACAACAAACGTCGGTATGGCCTTCATTCTATACAAGCAGTTTGATTTATGTTACACTTAATCAATGAAATTTATTTTAAGGACACTTTTTGGGAGGAAGGAACCCCACATATGGAATTTTTAAAAAACTACATAGAACAGAATTGGACCGGCAGCCCGAACGTTGTCGGACAGACCGCTCTGCCAATGACTTTTAGAAATAACGACCGCGCGTATCAGGAAGAGCACCTTCTGCTAATAAAATTTGCCGGTAAGCGGCGGGTACTTTCCACCTCCGCATGGAACGGAGGCATACGCGAGGATCTTTGCTGTGCTTTCAATTATGACCAGAGCCAGGGAAAAACAGTATGGTGCGAGCTGCTGGAACCCACCATTGAAGGACATATGCGCAGAATTGGAGAGAATCTGGGACTTCCCTCCCTGAATACGGGGCTTTGTACGGCTGCCCAGATTAAGAATATGGCAATTGCCTGTGAAGAATGGGATGGGGTTACCGTCACGACCCTGGCAACAGCTGGGATTGATGAGAACGGCGGCCGCGCAGGTGATCCTGCATCCTGGCAGGAAAGGAACGGTGTAACCGGCCTCCCTGCCGGAACTATCAATCTCCTGATTCACTTTGACTGCGACCTTTCTCCCGGCGTTCTTGCCGGCGCCCTTCTAACGGCCACCGAGGCGAAATGTGCAGCCATTCAGGAATTACAGCTTCCCAGTCTGGTATCCAGCGGTATTGCAACCGGTTCCGGCACCGACGGAGCTGTACTGGTCTGTGATCCCACCAGTCCAATCCACCTCACCGACACCGGAAAGCACAGTAAATTGGGGGAAATGATTGGGCGGACAGTATTAAGTGCAGTCAAGTCTGCTCTTTTTCGCCAGACAGGTGCTTCCCCCGGGAGGCTTCATGATGCTGTGCGGCTATTGGGACGTTTTGGCCTCACGGAAGAGGTTCTGGCTGCGAGCCTGCCCGAACTTACTGCCGAAAAAAGACATCAACTCTGCCGCAGGGAAGAAGTTTGGACAGTTGCTGCCGTCTGCGCCCATCTGATGGATCAGCAGACATGGGGAGTATTAAGCCCTGAACAAACAAAGGCTGTTGGGAAATATTTATTTCCTGTCGGCAGCGAGAACTTGCTGAATGCTTTTATCTCATTCTTGGCAGCGCAGTCAAAAATATGGAAACCTGACTAAGAAAGTCACAAAGAGTTTTATCCAATAAAAAGCAGACGTCTCATGACGCCTGCTTTTCGACTTTTCTCTTATAAAATGCTTTACTAAACAATAACTCTAATCTTAAGAACCCCTTCTATGCTGCTGAGTTCGTCTTTTACCGCCTGTGATACATCTCCGTCCACATCAATCATTGTATATGCATATTCTTTCTTACTTTTATTTGCCATCAGGGAAATGTTCAATTTCTCTTTTGCGAGCAGTGCTGTAAACTGACCAAGCATATTTGGAATATTGTGGTGCAGGATTGTGATTCTGGATCCTTCACCTTTTTGGCCCATATCGCAGTCCGGATAGTTTACAGAATGTGTGATATTGCCGTTTTCCAGGTAATCAATTGTCTCTTTCACTGCCATTTTTGCACAGTTATCCTCGGATTCCTCTGTAGATGCACCCAGATGCGGGATTACAATTGCACCTTTGACTCCTGTGACTTCCGGTGTCGGGAAGTCTGTTACGTAGCATTTTACATTGCCGGATACCAGGGCGTCAACCATATCTTCGCTGTTTACAAGCAAGTCTCTTGCGAAGTTCAGGATTACAACGTCTTTCTTCATCAGGCCGATCGTATCCTTGTTGATCATCCCTTTTGTGTCCTCCAGAGCCGGAACGTGGATAGTGATGTAATCACACTCTTTATAAAGTTCATCTACCGTCTTGGCATGATGGATGCTTCTGGAAAGCTTCCATGCTGCATCGACTGATACGTATGGATCGTAACCATATACTTCCATTCCCAGGTGTGTTGCTGCATTTGCAACCAGTACGCCGATTGCTCCAAGGCCGATGACACCCAGTTTTTTGCCTTCCAGTTCTGTTCCGGCAAAAGCTTTTTTCTTCTTTTCTGTCATCTTGGCGATGTTGCCGTCTTCTTCGTTTTCCCAAACCCAGTTGATGCCGCCTATAATGTCTCGGGCAGCAAGCAGCATTCCGGCGATCACAAGCTCTTTTACACCATTGGCATTGGCTCCGGGAGTGTTGAATACAACGATCCCCTTTTCCGCGCATTTGTCAAGCGGAATATTATTGACACCGGCACCAGCACGTGCAATGAGTTTCAGATTGCTGCTGAAGTCCATCTCATGCATTGCAGCACTTCTTACGAGGATTGCATCGGCCTCCCCGGCATCTTCTGTTCTGACATAGTTTTCGTTAAATCTTTCCAATCCTACCTCGGCAATTGGATTCAGGCAATTATACTTATACATTTTACAGATTCTCCTTCTCGAACTTCTTCATAAATGCAACGAGCGCTTCTACGCCCTCATAAGGCATGGCATTGTATATGCTGGCACGCATACCGCCCACACTTCTGTGGCCTTTCAGGTTTTCCAGGCCGGACGCTTTTGCTTCTTTTACAAACTTGGCATCCAGATCAGCGTTTCCTGTAACAAAAGGAACATTCATCAGGGAACGGTCCTCTTTTGCAACGGTTCCCTTGAACATCTGGCTCTGATCCAGGAAATCATACAGAAGTGCTGCTTTCTTTTCATTGCGGGCCTTCATCGTCTCCAGACCACCCATGCTCTTGAGCCATTTGAATACCTTTCCGCAGATGTAAATGCCATAGGCCGGCGGAGTATTGTAAAGTGACTCCGCATCTGCATGTGTCTTATATGTAAGCATGGTTGGAGTTCCAGGCAGTACATCCTCGGTTATTAAGTCTTCACGGATAATCACAATTACAACACCTGCAGGTCCGATATTCTTCTGCACTCCTCCGTAAATCACACCATATTTGCTTACATCAACCGGCTCAGATAAGAAACAGGATGATACATCGGCAACCAAGGTTTTACCCTTTGTGTTGGGAAGTTCTTTGAATTTTGTTCCGTAAATCGTGTTGTTCTCACAGATATATACATAGTCCGCATCTTCTGAAACCGGAAGATCAGAACAGTCCGGAATATATGAAAATGTCTTGTCTTCAGAAGAAGCTATTTTGTTAACTTTACCGTATTTTGCAGCTTCGCTGGCAGCTTTTTTCGCCCACTGTCCAGTCACGATATAATCAGCCACCTTATTTTTCATCAGGTTCATCGGTATCATGGCAAACTGCTGGGATGCGCCTCCCTGCAGAAACAGGACTTTATAGTTGTCAGGAATATTCATAAGCTCTCTTAAATCAGCCTCTGCTGTTGTAATAATTTCTTCGAAAGCCTTTGAGCGATGACTCATTTCCATAACCGACATGCCGGTTCCCTTATAATCCAACATCTCTTCTGCTGCTGATTTTAAAACTTCTTCCGGTAATACCGCCGGTCCTGCCGAAAAATTGTACACTCTACTCATCTTTAAAATTCCTCCTGCACTTTTTGTTTTCTACTTCATCATTTTTATGTTTAATTACAACTTAAACCATTTTTATGAAAATCTTCTGCTTATGAATGACTCAGATCGCTCTCGTCAAAAACCTCGCTTATCGCAGCACCCGGTGCTACCATCGGCCATACCTTATCATCGCTGTCGATCTGGCAGTCAATGACAACCGGCTTATTGAGCGCCAATGCCTTTTCAAATGCGGCTCTGAATTCATCCTGTGTGGTCGCCCGGATACCTTCTGCCCCCATCGCCTCCGCCAGTTTAACAAAATCGACTGCATCATTCAAAACAGTTGCGGAATAACGCTGCTCATAAAACAGATTCTGCCACTGGCGTACCATCCCGAGAACGTGATTATTAATGACAACCTGAATGACCGGAATCTGATGTCTGACTGCCGTGGCGATCTCATTCATATTCATGCGGAAACAGCCGTCTCCTGCTATATTAACGACCACCTTATCCGGACATCCTGTTTTTGCACCCAGAGATGCGCCGAGACCGTATCCCATGGTTCCCAGGCCGCCTGATGTGAGGAGGGTACGCGGTTTTGTATACTTATAATACTGCGCTGCCCACATCTGGTGCTGGCCCACCTCCGTTACAACAATGGCATCTCCATTTGTCTGTCTGTAGATTTCTTCTACGACAAAGGGACCTGACAGGGTTTCTGCGTGATATTTGAGAGGATATTTTTCTGTATATTCTCTGATTTTATTCACCCATTCCGGATGAGACTGCTGTTCAAGGCCTGCATTGATCTTCTTCAGGGCTTCCTTAATATCACCGACAACCCCTTCCGTAATGATCACGTTTTTATTCATCTCAGCCGCATCAATATCGATCTGAAGAATCTTTGCGTTTTTCGCAAACTTTTTTGTATTGCTGGTGACTCTGTCACTGAATCTTGCTCCAATGACAATCAGCAGATCGCACTCACTGACACCGTAATTGGAGGTTTTAGTACCGTGCATGCCTAACATGCCTGTGTATCTCCCGTTGGTTCCCGGAAAAGCACCCTTGCCCATCAGTGAATCCGTAACCGGGGCATCCACTTTATTTACAAACTCCAGCAGTTCTTCACTGGCACCCGATAAAACAGCGCCGCCGCCTACAAAGATAAAAGGACGTTTCGCCTTGTTTATCATGGCAATAGCGGTCTCGACTTCTCTGTCACAGACTTCATCCGTTCCCATAGGGATGACAGGTTCTATCACAGCACTCTTGTACTCTGCTTTGTTACCGGTCACGTCTTTGGGTATGTCAATCAGGACAGGACCGGGGCGGCCGGTCTGTGCAATGCAAAATGCCTTGCGGATCGTCTCTGCCAGCTTATTGACATCTTTTACAATATAGTTGTGTTTTGTGATCGGCATCGTGATTCCTGCGATATCAATCTCCTGAAAACTGTCCTTGCCGAGCAGGGATACCCCTACGTTGCAGGTAATTGCAACAATAGGTATGGAATCCATGTAAGCCGTGGCAATGCCTGTTACCAGGTTAGTAGCTCCCGGGCCGCTTGTAGCAAAGCAGACGCCGACCTTACCGGTTGCTCTTGCATATCCGTCCGCAGCATGTGCCGCCCCCTGTTCATGGGAGGTCAGGATATGTGTGATTTCATCACTGTGTTTATATAAAGCGTCATATACATTCAGGATCGCACCGCCAGGATACCCGAAAACAGTATCCACGCCCTGCTCCTTCAGACATTCAATGACGATTTCTGCTCCATTTAAATGCATGATAGGGACCTCCTAGTTCGTCTTTGGTACTTCCAGAATTGCGCCTCGGTTGCCGGATGTAACCATGGAGGCATATCTTGCCAGATATCCGGTTGTAATCTCCGGTTCTTTCGGCTGCCATTTTGCCTTCCTGGCTGCCATCTCTTCGTCTGAAATATCCAGCTCCAGTTTCAGTTCGGGAATATTAATCTTGATAATATCGCCTTCTTCTACCAGTGCAATCGGTCCGCCCACTGCCGCTTCCGGTGATACATGCCCGATGGATGCACCTCTGGATGCGCCGCTGAAACGTCCGTCAGTAATAAGCGCAACGGCAGATCCAAGTCCATAACCTGCAATTGCAGAAGTCGGATTCAGCATCTCTCTCATGCCCGGACCGCCTTTTGGGCCTTCATAGCGGATAACGATAACATCGCCGGGATTGATCTGTCCCGTCTTAATTGCCTCAGTCGCAGCCTCGTCACTCTCATAAATTCTGGCCGGTCCTTCATGCACCAGCATCTCCGGAACAACTGCGGAACGTTTTACAACGCTTCCGTCCGGTGCCAGATTCCCTTTAAGCACTGCGATTCCGCCTGTCTCACTATAAGGATTTTCGATCGGGCGGATCACTTCCGGGTTAAGGTTTGTACAGCCTTCGATATTTTCTCCTACTGTCCTGCCTGTAACTGTCATGCAGTCCGTGTTCAGCAGGCCTTTCTTGTTCAACTCGTTCATCACGGCATATACGCCGCCTGCTTCATTCAGATCTTCCATGTATGTAGGGCCTGCCGGTGCCAGATGGCAGAGGTTCGGTGTCTTTTCACTGATGGAATTAGCAAATTCAATCTCAAAATCCATACCGATCTCATGAGCGATTGCAGGAAGGTGAAGCATACTGTTTGTGGAACAGCCCAGAGCCATATCTACGGTTAAAGCATTAATAATAGCCTCCTCCGTGATAATATCTCTCGGACGGATATTCTTCTCCACCAGCTCCATTACCTGCATGCCTGCATGCTTCGCCAGCTGCAGCCTTGCTGAATATACAGCCGGGATCGTGCCGTTGCCCCGCAGCCCCATGCCAAGCGCTTCTGTCAGACAGTTCATGCTGTTCGCAGTGTACATACCGGAACAGGAACCGCATGTAGGACATGCCTTGTTTTCAAATTCGCACAATTCTTCTTCGGATAATGTTCCTGCCGCGTATGACCCAACAGCCTCAAACATGCTGGAGAGGCTGGTCTTGCCGCCTTTTACATGTCCCGCAAGCATTGGCCCGCCGCTGACAAATACGGTAGGGATATTGATTCTGGCCGCTGCCATCAACAGTCCGGGAACATTTTTATCACAGTTAGGTATCATTACGAGTGCATCAAACTGATGTGCCATCGCCAGGGCTTCCGTTGAATCCGCAATCAGATCTCTTGTTACAAGAGAATACTTCATCCCTACATGCCCCATGGCAATTCCATCGCAGACAGCGATTGCCGGAACCATAATAGGGGTTCCCCCTGCCATTGCAACGCCCATCTTTACTGCCTCAGTAATCTTATCCAGATTCATATGTCCGGGAACAATCTCATTATAAGAGCTGACAACGCCTACAAGTGGTCTGTCCAGTTCTTCCTGTGTCATTCCCAGTGCATTAAATAATGAACGGTGCGGTGCCTGCTGGCTTCCTTTCGTTACTGTATCACTTCTCATCGTTTAAAAACCTCCTTTTCTTCTTATGCCATGATAGCTGTCGATATACCCTGATTTATCTAAATACTAATATATGAACAGATCTTGTCACCCATCTCACAGGTTCCGATCTGTGTATTTCCTTCTGACATAATATCTATTGTACGAAAGCCGTCTTTCAGTACTTTCGAAACGGCCGCCTCAATCGCATCGGCTTCTTTATCTAGGTCAAATGAGAATCTGAGCATCATAGCCGCCGACAGAATAGTTGCGATTGGATTTGCAATTCCTTTTCCGGCAATATCCGGAGCAGAACCGCCGCTTGGCTCATAAAGTCCAAACTTCGTCTCATTGAGGCTGGCAGATGCAAGCATTCCGATTGAACCGGTTACCATACTTGCCTCATCCGACAAAATATCGCCGAACATATTCTCAGTAAGAATTACGTCGAACTGGCTCGGATCCTTAACCAGCTGCATAGCACAGTTATCCACCAGCATATTTTCCAGCGTAACGTCCGGATAATCTGCCGCCACTTCTTCAACAACCTTCCTCCACAATCTGGAGGAATCCAGTACATTGGCCTTGTCGACACTTGTCACTTTCTTTCTGCGCTTCATTGCAATATCAAATCCTCTTTTTGCAATGCGGCGAATTTCGTTTTCATTATATGTAAGCTCATCATATGCGGTCATGACTCCGTCCACTTCAACGGTCTTTCTCTGTCCAAAATAAAGTCCTCCGGTCAGCTCACGCATAATCATCATATCAAAGCCCTTTGCAGCGATCTCCGCCTTCAGGGGGCATGCTTCTTTCAGGTCATCATAGAGCACAGCCGGCCTGAGATTGGCAAACAGATTCAGTTCCTTCCTGATCTTCAGAAGCCCCGCCTCCGGTCTCTTAGACGGTTCCAGCTGATACCACGGAGATGTCTTAGCATCTCCTCCGATAGACCCCATCAATACAGCATCACTGCCCTTGGCAAGTTCAATAGTCTCATCCGTAAGAGGCACTCCATTCACATCAATAGAAGCTCCTCCCATCAGAAGCTGTGTATAGCAGCACTCATGCCCAAATACTTCCCCTACTTTATCCAGAACTTTCATTGCTTCCGTCACGATCTCCGGACCAATGCCGTCCCCCTTAATCACGCCGATATTCAGTCTCATAACCAATACTTCCTTCCAATATAAATAATAGAATAAAAATGCTAATTTTTATCATACCGTATTTTCTGCCACGTTTCAACCCTTTAATACGCAAAAGTGCGAAATTTGGAGTGGTAATGTGTGGAGAAGGGACGCCGGCGTCAGAGGAAGGAGGCACAGGGGAGTGCGGAATTTGGGGATAAGCAGCTCTAAATTAAAAAGGGCAGGAAAATGACGGGCACCGCAGGCATTTAAGCCGAATTCTGATGAATTCGCCTTGCAGGCCTGCTTGGTCCCAGGCTTTGTGAGCCTAGGACCAGCCCGCATTTTCCTGCCCTTTTTAATGAAGAGCTGCTAATCCCCAATTCAGCACTCCCCCGTGCCTCCTTCCCCTGCCGCCGGCTGGTGCATCCGGCCGGTACATATACATTCCACCCCGGTAGGATTTCGTGGGCGGAAGCAGCGGATGGTAGCTGACAAAACAGATCTTGATGTTGATTGATATGGGTATTAATGCATATATTAATGAGGATCTATGAGTAAACAGTGACGTTGATATTTACATAACCCGTAGCCCTCAAAGACTTTACACCAGTTTAAATCCATTTTTTAACAATTACCATAATATGATTCTCCCAATATCGTCCTTCTCCCACTCCATTATCCCCGTCGCCAGCCCGATTCACTGCTCCCCCTCCATCCGCTCCACTGCTGAGCAGCCGTCTCCCGCATGGATGCGCCCAGCCCGTCAGGGAACACATGGTGATTCCTGGGGCATCAGAGTGCGCGGCAAGTACATCGTAAAATAAGTAACTGTCTGTTAAGCTGAGATAAATTTTCGAGAGTGCTGCTTCACAAACGCAGGCGTAGTGGGCTACGCCGAGGCTTGGGGAGTAGTGCTCTCGGAAATTTAGGTCGGTTTAACAGGCAGTTAATTATTTGGCGATGTACGGGAAACACTTACAGCGAAAAAGCAGCAGCTGATGGATAAAAACTGATTTCCAAATCAGTTTTTAAAGCCGCCTGAGCTTAGAAATCATCAGATTTCTAAGTGAATGCGGCTGCTTCCATCAGCTGCTGCTTTTTCGCTGTTAGTGTTTCTTCGCAAACGGCCTGTCCCAGGAATCACCATGTGTTCCCTGACGGGCGTCCCCATACCATCAGTAGTCCCCTACTCAGCACTCGGCTTCTCGATCTGAGCGATTGCCGCTTTCTGCATTGGTATTCTACAGTTTTTATTATTACCGAACTCCACAATTACATCGTCGTCTGTGATATCAATAATTACGCCATAAAAACCGCTGGTTGTTAAAGCGGTGTCTCCTACTTCCATTGTGGAAAGCATTGCCTGTACTCTCTTCTGTTCTTTCTTCTGAGGGCGCATAAGCAAAAACCACATACCACCGATAATTACAACATAGATCAGGATAATTCCACCCATTCCTGTCGCTCCGCTTGCAGCTAATAAACCATCCATTTTACTTCCTCCTAATTACTATCTCTTCAAACAATAAGTTTACTATACACAAAATTGGACAATTCTTCAAGTATCTTTTGGAATTTCTGTAAATTTTTATGATTCTTTTATACCTGACATTCCATCCAGCTTCTTTTTCTTATATGCTTTATACTCTCCCGCCTCAATTGCAGCTCTTATTTCCTCCATCATTGTGTTGTAAAAATAAAGATTATGGAGGACGCACAGGCGCATGCCCAGCATCTCTTTTGCTTTCAGCAGATGTCGGATATAGGCCCTGCTGTAGCTTCTGCAGGCCGGACACTGGCATCCTTCTTCGATGGGGCTTTCATCCAGCTCGAATTTTGCGTTAAACAGGTTCATTTTTCCATGGTTTGTGTAAACATGGCCGTGCCTTCCGTTTCTGGTCGGATAGACGCAGTCAAAGAAATCAACGCCGCGGTCCACACCTTCCAGAATATTGGCGGGAGTTCCCACGCCCATCAGGTAAGTCGGCTTTTCCACCGGAAGATAAGGTACCACGGCATCCAGGATGCGGTACATGTCCTCGTGGCTCTCTCCCACTGCAAGACCTCCCACCGCATATCCGTCCAGCTCAAGCTCTGTGATCTGTTTTGCATGTTCAATCCGGATATCTTCATAGATTCCGCCCTGATTGATGCCGAACAGCATCTGCTGCTTATTAATCGTATCCGGCAGCGCATTGAGCCGTGCCATCTCCGTCTTGCAGCGCTTCAGCCAGCGGGTTGTTCTGGCTACAGAATCCGTCATATACTCTCTGTCCGCCACGCTGGAAGGACATTCGTCAAATGCCATGGCAATGGTAGATGCCAGGTTGGACTGAATCTGCATACTTTCTTCCGGACCCATGAAGATCTTTCTTCCGTCTATATGGGAATGAAAATGAACGCCCTCCTCCTTAATCTTTCTCAGATCTGCAAGAGAAAACACCTGAAATCCGCCGGAATCTGTAAGAATCGGCTTATCCCATTTCATAAATCTGTGAAGCCCACCCAGCTTCTTCACCACTTCATCGCCGGGCCGCACATGGAGATGATAGGTGTTGGAGAGTTCCACCTGCGTCTTAATTGTCTGAAGATCGTCTGTGGATACGGCGCCCTTTATGGCGGCCGCAGTGCCCACATTCATAAAAACCGGAGTTTCTATCACTCCGTGAACCGTGTGAAAACGGCCCCGCTTAGCAAGACCGTCTCTTTTTAATAATTCGTACATAATTACCTCGTCTGTTATATATTTGTAAATTATGTTACTGTTCATCCCTCCGGGCGTGCAGACAGATGCACGGCACGGTATGAACAGTAACTATATTGCTTCTTTTAATAATGTATGATGACTGGTGTACCCATCGCAAGCATATTGAACAATGATTCAGCCATATCGTAAGGCATATTGATACAGCCATGGGAACCAATGCTTGTATACAGAGAACCGCCGAAACCAGGCTGCCATGTGGCATCGTGGAAGCCGATTCCAGTCCAGGTAACTCTCATCCAGAAACTTACAGGTGTCTCATATTCCGGTTTTCCTGTATCGGGATCAATCTCACCCACCAGTGTCTTGTTTCTCTGTATCTCCAGAATATTATAAACCCCGGAAGGTGTCTCTTTTTCCGGTGTGGGAAGACCTGTAACTACATCCGTCTCCAGTGCAACAGCACCGTTAACAATATACCACATATGCTGGGCAGATAAATCCACTTCCGCATAAGTATTTCCCCAGTCTGCAGGTGCATGAGCAGCAGCTGTCTGATAGTATGCCGGTTCTTTTTCTACTGTTTCCCCATTCTTAATGCTGTTGGTCAGTGCCTCGAATTCTGTATCTTCATCAATCGACCATCCATAAGTACCGCCGGATACTTCCGCGCTCTTTCCGGTCGGTGTGACAATTGTTCTTGTCGTTCCCACTGTGTCATATTTGTCACCAAACTCTGTAAGCCAGGCTTTGACTGCCTCTTCGTTGAAGGTTACATTCATATTCTCGTCTGCCGTAACCCAGGTGGAGATCAGTGTCTTATCTACAACCTCCCGTTCGGTCATTGTATATGTAATACTTGCCTTGCAGTAGTTGTTCATCGTGTCGCATGCCTTTTTTACTTCCTCGGAATCAGAGGTGAATTTTGGCTCTGCATAGCACTCTTCCTTTTCCATATCCAGTTCTGTATTAAACTCTGAAATGTGCTGGTGCACCTTTTCATTCAACACGTCCCTATTGACCGCAGTGCCGATTACTTCCGGTTCTATTACGAACTTTTCGCCGTCAAACTTGGGATATGCGGACTGTGCCGGAATCTGTTCTGCGGTGACTGCCTGAAGGCTCTGTATCTTAGACTCCAGGGCAGACTGATCGTAAGAAACCTCAACCGTTACCTTGGAAGAGCTTTTGGAAAACAGTGCCGCCGGCCACAGAAAGCCGTTTTGCTTTTTCAGCGCATTCCGGATGTCGTCATTTTCTTTATATTTTAAAGAGATCTCGCTGCCCTCAATCGTATCGGTCTTATTATCCTTTTCCTTGATCGTCAGCTTATAGCCGTCCACCTGGTTTTTCATATATGCCGTCACATCAGCGGGAGTCTTTCCGGAAAAGTCATGTCCGTTAATCTCAGTGTTCATAAAGAAATGGCTCATAAAGAATACGGAAACACCAATATAAACCGCAGCAACGGCGGCGACAACGCTGCCTGTAATAATCCAGAGTTTTTTCATACTCTTCTTTTTTCTGCCTTTCTTCTGCCCAGACTTCTTATTTTTCTTCTTTGGCTCTTCCTCCTCGAAGATATCCTCAAACTCTACATCTTCGTCTTCATCTGCCTCATCAAAATCAGCGTCATCCTCATATTCTTCATAATTATCGCTGCTTCCGGACCCGGCTGGGGGGACAGACTGTACAGCGGAACGGATCTCGATCACATCCGGCATCACCTGCGTTTTGGCCGGATCCTGCTGGCCGGACGGTTTCTTCCCGTCATCTGGCTGTTCAGATTCTTCAGAAGGTTCGTCTTCCTCCTCTTCTTCGTCATCAAGGAAGTAGTCTTCATCATCTTCATCTATCTCATCGTCCAGATAATAATCCTCATCTGATTCATCTATCTCATCCAGGTAGTAGTTTTCTTCTTTTTCTTTGTCTTCTGAGTTAATGCTGTCTGATTTTGTCACATTTCTATCGCTCATCTAGTATTACTCCCTCTTTTTTTATCAATATCTAGTCCACATTATATTACGAAACAGGATAAATGTACAGTGAAAAAGTATGAATTTAAAGATAAATTAAGGATTGCACGATTATATATCTTCTTATATAATAAGTCTATGTGCAAAAAGAAAGGAGTATTTCCATGAGTGGTTCAACATTTGGCAAATTATTTCGTGTAACAACCTGGGGGGAATCCCATGGTGCTGCCATAGGCGCTGTAATTGACGGCTGCCCTGCAGGCCTCCCTTTAAATGAATCAGATATACAGACATTTCTGGACCGGCGAAAGCCCGGACAGAGTAAATATACAACAAAAAGAAACGAGACGGACCAGGCAGAGATTCTATCCGGTGTCTTCGAAGGCAGAACAACTGGTACCCCAATCTCTATTATCGTCCGCAATCAGGATCAGCGCTCCCGTGATTACGGGAATCTTGCGTATACTTACCGTCCTGGGCATGCGGACTATACTTTTACTCAGAAGTACGGTATACGCGACTACCGCGGAGGCGGAAGGTCATCGGGCCGTGAGACAATCGGACGTGTCGCGGCAGGAGCCATTGCTTCCTTATTATTAAAAGAGCTGGGAATTGAACTGGCCGCCTATGCCAGATCCATCGGCCCGGTCAGTGTCCCTGAGGACGAATATCGTTTTTCAGAGATAACGGAGAACAGCCTTTATATGCCCAATAATCAGGCCGCTGCAAAAGCGGCAGAGTATCTGGACAGCCTGATTGCAGCCCAGGATTCCTGCGGAGGTACGATTGAATGCCAGGTGGCCGGCCTGCCCGCGGGACTTGGGGAGCCAGTGTTTGACAAGCTGGATGCCTGCCTTGCAAAGGCGGTCATGTCTATCGGTGCTGTGAAAGCTGTTGAGATTGGAGAAGGACTGCACGCCGCTTCTCTGACAGGAAGTATCAATAATGATGCATTTGCATCGGAAAACGGGAGAATATATAAAAAGACGAATCATTCAGGCGGTGTCCTGGGAGGAATGAGCGACGGATCTACGCTGATTGTCCGCGCTGCGGTAAAACCGACACCTTCTATCTCCCGGGAGCAGCAGACTGTGACGGAAGATGGCGAAGAGACATCCATCTCCATCCATGGACGCCATGATCCCATCATCGTTCCCCGGGCTGTGGTTGTCGTTGAAGCGATGACTGCCCTTACACTGGCAGACCTGCTTCTGGAGAACATGGGCAGCCGTCTGGATAAAGTGAAAGCCTATTATACGGAGGAAAAGAATGTCCAATA
The DNA here is from genome assembly GCA_001028025.1 of Faecalicatena fissicatena. Taxonomy (GTDB): domain Bacteria; phylum Bacillota; class Clostridia; order Lachnospirales; family Lachnospiraceae; genus Faecalicatena; species Faecalicatena fissicatena_A. The sequence continues at coordinate 34,458 of LDAQ01000010.1, forward strand.
AATTAATTGATATCGTAAACATCACAAAAACATTTGATGAAAACGTAGTCCTGGACCAACTGGATCTCTATATTCGCGAAAACGAATTTCTAACGCTTCTCGGGCCAAGCGGCTGTGGAAAGACTACTCTCCTGCGGATTCTCGGCGGATTTGAAACGCCGGATTCCGGGGATATCATCTTTGACGGGAAAAATATAAATAAGCTGCCGCCCAACCGCCGTCAGCTGAACACCGTTTTCCAGAAATACGCCCTTTTCTCCCACATGTCTATTGCAGAAAATATAGCCTTTGGCCTGAAAATCAAAGGAAAGTCAAAAGGTTATATCCAGGACAAAATTCATTATGCCCTGAGACTGGTCAATCTGGAGGGATACGAGGACCGCACTCCCGACTCTCTGAGCGGCGGCCAGCAGCAGCGTATCGCAATCGCCCGTGCGATTGTCAATGAACCTAAGGTACTGCTTCTCGATGAACCGCTGGGAGCGCTGGATCTGAAGCTGCGCCAGGATATGCAGTACGAGTTGATCCGCCTGAAAAATGAGCTGGGGATTACGTTTGTCTATGTGACACACGACCAGGAAGAAGCCCTGACCATGTCTGACACCATTGTTGTTATGAATCAGGGCTATATCCAGCAGATCGGCACCCCCGAAGATATCTATAACGAGCCCCAGAATGCGTTTGTCGCTGACTTTATCGGTGACAGCAACATTCTGCCCGCCACTATGGTGGAGGATAAAGTCGTGAAAATGCTTGGATCCATCTGGCAGTGCGTTGATGTGGGATTCGGAAGGAATAAGCCTGTCGATGCAGTAATCCGCCCGGAAGATATCGACCTTGTAAAGCCGGAGGAAGGAATTATTGAGGGCGTTGTCACCCATCTGATTTTCAAAGGCGTCCATTACGAGATGGAGGTTCTTGCAAACAACTATGAACTGCTGGTCCACAGTACGGATATGTTCCCTGTTGGAACCGAAGTGGGGATTAAAGTAGACCCATTTGATATTCAGATTATGAAAAAACCGGAATCTGAAGATGCGGAGGCTGTTGGAATTGAAGAGTAGAAAATTATTGAGCGGCCCGTATTTATTCTGGGCGGCATCCTTTATTATCATCCCTCTTCTTATGATCGTGTACTACGGACTGACTGATAAAGAGGGAGGCTTTACATTACTGAATCTGGCGCAGATAACCACACCCGAAAACCTGAAGGCTCTCGGTCTTGCGCTGCTGCTTTCCTTTATAAGTACGCTTATCTGCCTTGTTCTGGCATATCCTCTGGCAATGATCCTTTCAGAAAAGAATGTAAATCAGACCAGCTTCATCGTTCTGATCTTTATTCTGCCAATGTGGATGAATTTTCTTCTGCGTACTCTGGCTTGGCAGAACCTGCTGGAGAAGAACGGAATCATCAACAGTATTCTGGGATTTCTTCATCTCCCGGCACAGACACTGATTAATACGCCCTATGCCATTGTACTCGGCATGGTTTACAATTTTCTCCCATTTATGGTGCTTCCTATTTATAATGTCCTTGTCAAAATTGACAAAGACGTTATTTATGCTGCACGCGACCTGGGGGCCAATAATCTGCAGACATTTTCAAAGATTATCCTCCCGTTAAGCATTCCCGGAATCATCAGCGGGATTACCATGGTTTTTGTGCCATCACTGACCACCTTCGTCATTTCAGATCTGCTGGGCGGAAGCAAGATACTTTTAATCGGAAATGTTATTGAACAGGAATTCAAACAGGGAAGCAACTGGCATGTAGGTTCCGGGCTTTCTCTTGTTTTGATGATATTTATTATTGCCAGCATGGCACTGATTGCCAAATACGATAAAAACGGGGAGGGAACTGCATTTTGATAAAAAACGCTGCAAAACGCTTTTACTTAATACTGATATTTATCCTGCTTTACTCTCCCATCGTGACCCTGATGGTGCTGTCCTTCAACAGCTCCAAAACCCGTTCCAAGTGGGGCGGCTTTACGGGCAAATGGTACGTAGCCCTTTTTCAGAACCAGGATATTATGAATGCGCTGTATACAACGCTTATCATCGCCCTCGTGTCTGCCCTGATTGCAACAATCATCGGAACGGCCGCAGCGATCGGAATACAGGCCATGAAGCCCAAATTCCGCACATTTTTAATGGGAGTCACCAATATTCCCATGCTGAATGCCGATATCGTAACCGGTATTTCACTGATGCTTCTCTTTATCGCATTCCACTTTTCACTGGGCTTCAAGACGATTCTGCTGGCTCATATTACGTTTAATATTCCCTATGTAATCCTGAGTGTTATGCCAAAGCTCAAGCAGACCAGCAAGCATACCTACGAGGCCGCCCTGGATCTGGGTGCATCTCCGGTATACGCTTTCTTTAAAGTCGTTTTTCCGGATATTATGCCGGGGGTATTTTCCGGTTTCCTGCTGGCTTTTACCATGTCGCTGGATGATTTTGTAATCACCCATTTTACAAAGGGACCCGGAGTGGATACGCTCTCCACGAAGATTTACAGCGAAGTCAGAAAAGGAATCAAGCCCGAGATGTATGCCCTGTCCACAATCATGTTCGTGACAGTCCTGCTTCTTCTTTTCCTCGTAAATATCACTCCAGATAAAAAGGAAGCTTCCGGCGGAAAGCGGCTTAAAATCCACAGGAAACACAGAGTTTCGAGAGTCGTTTTCCGAAAAGTACTGCCCACTGCGATGGTAATCGTCATCATAGCAGGCGGCTTTTTCTACGGTTCCCAGAACCGCGACGGCGGAAGCAATCAGGTAATCGTCTATAACTGGGGTGAATACCTGGATCCTGATGCCATCACCATGTTTGAGGAGGAAACCGGGATTGATGTAGTCTACGAGGAATACGAGACAAATGAAATCATGTATCCCAAGATCCAGTCCGGTGCCATCGCATACGATGCGGTCTGTCCTTCGGATTACATGGTACAGCGCATGATTGAAAATGATCTGCTCGCTGAAATTGATTTTGACAATGTTCCCAATATTAAATACATTGACAGCACTTACATGAATCAGTCCCGCCAGTTTGACCCGGAAAACAAATACTCCGTCCCCTACCTTTTCGGTACGGTCGGTATCTTATACAATAAAACCATGGTAGACGAACCCATAGACAGCTGGAGTGTTCTCTGGGATGAAAAATACAAAGACAGCATCCTCATGCAGGACAGCGTAAGGGATGCATTCGGCGTCACACTCAAATACCTGGGCTATTCTCTGAACTCCACAGACCTGGATGAACTGGAGGCGGCTAAAAAGCTCCTCATAGAGCAGAAACCACTGGTTCAGGCATACGTAGTAGACCAGGTCCGCGACAAAATGATAGGCAACGAGGCCGCCATAGGAGTTATCTACTCCGGCGAGGCGCTCTACACCCAGGTAGAAAACCCCGATCTGGAATACGTCATTCCAAAAGAAGGCTCCAACCTCTGGATCGACTCCTGGGTCATCCCGAAAAATGCCAAACACAAAGAAAACGCTGAAAAATTCATAAACTTCATCTGCCGTCCCGAAATAGCAAAAATGAATTTCGATTATATCACCTACTCCATCCCGAACTCCGAAGGACGCAAACTGATCGAGGACGACTGGATGCGAAACAGCAAAATAGCATTCCCCGACCCGGAAGACCTGAAAAACTGCGAAACATTCCAATTCCTCGGAGATGAAAACGACGCCATATACAACCAACTGTGGCGGGAGGTGAAGTCGAAGTAAGGGGGACGCTGAGTGAAAGGGGCTGGGGGCGGGGCTTCATATGCTGTTTTTTGAATCCGGCCGCTTGCTAAGAATCCGTAACAGGGAAAATGAGGGAAAGGAAGGGACTAGCCGCATTTGGCGTGAAATCTGATGATTTCACACCGCAGGCGGCTACAGAATTTGATTTTGTGAATCAAATCCTGCCCTTCCTTTCCCTCATTTTCCCTGTAACGTATTCTAAGCGCGCTTTGAGGGTTCAAAAAACAGCATATGAAGCCCCTCCCCCAGCCCCTTTCACTCAGCTAGTCGCATCCGGGCGGATGGAATGACTTACACGGGAGCTCCTGGATGTGTGCAGCGGATGAGGTGACTTGCAGGCAAACGGACCGCTTTCAGAAAGCACATGCAAAGTCCCCCGCCTCCCGGCAGAACTCCCTCCTCAGACAGGCGTCCCACCTACAAAACATTTCCGCTTCAATCAAATCTACACATTAAAACATCCCCCGCCGATGAATTCCCGAAGCAATGAATTCGTAGGCACTGATTCACTCCCGATCCCCACAAAGTAATCGAAGAATTTGAGCAGTCTTTTAGCCTCCACATACTCGGGACAGTCTTTCCCCATTCCAAACAGAAGGGGTTCCACATACTGTTTTAGTACGGCCAGCTCATATAAGAGGGAAGAATTGAACATCACGTCCGCCTGTTCCTGGTAGGGGAAGATGTACTGCTCCTCTCCTTTTCTTACGGACGGCCACATGGCGATGGTGTTTTTTGCAGATGTACCTCTTGTTCTGGCGTCTCTTACGATACGGCGTATCAGGCGGCCGTCGGTTGACGGAATCCGGTTGTGCTCATCGATGTTCAGCTGTGTCAGCGCGCTGATATATATTTTGAACTTGTTGTCATTGTTCAATGATTCTGTAAGCAGGGGATTCAGACAGTGGATTCCTTCTATGACGAGAATATCCTGGGCATTCAGTTTTTTGGGAGTGCTGCTGTAATCCCTCTTTCCCGTCTTAAAATTGAAAACGGGAAGGTAAACCTCCTCACCTGCGAGAAGCGCCTGCATATCGTCATTGAACTGCTTTACATCAATGGCCTCTATACATTCAAAATTATAGTTGCCGTTTTCATCTTTTGGTGTTTTCTCGCGGTCTAAAAAGTAGTTGTCGACTGCGATCGGATGCGGGTGCATCCCGCCTACGCGCAGCTGAATGGAGAGCCTGTGGGAAAATGTTGTTTTTCCTGAGGAAGACGGGCCCGCGATCAACACGAACTTCACTTCCGGCCTGTCGGCGATCTGCTTGGCAATCTCTCCGATCTGACGCTCCTGGTAAGCTTCCTGCACAAGCACAACTTCACTCATATCATGCTGTGTAACCATATCATTCAGGGCTCCGACCGTATCAATGCCCTGCAGATCCCCCCAGAGTATGGATTTTTTTAATACCTGGAACAGCTTCGGCCTTGGTACAAAGGGATCTACAGTCTCAGGCGCTTCCCGCGTAGGCATCTGTATGATAAAGCCTTCGTCATACAAATGGAGGGAATAATACTTCAGATACCCTGCATCCGGCACCATATATCCGTAGTAGTAGTCTTCGAACTCATTCATGCTGTATATGTTGACCTTGGATACTCTTCTGTATTCAAAAAGTCTTTCTTTATCATACATCCCGTGTTTTCGAAACAGCTCCACTGCCTTTGTCGTATGGATGGAGCGTTTCTCAATCCGGATTCTTTCTTCCACAAGTCTCTGCATACGGTCATTCACTTTATCCAGAAATTCCTGGCTGAGTTTCACGTTTCCTTCTACCGTACAGTAATAGCCCTTACTCAGAGAAAAATGAATTCTGACACGCTCTACCTTGTCATGGCCTCCGACGTCATGTACCGCTTTGACAAGCATAAAACACAGGCTTCTCTTGTAGGTCTCGTATCCTATGCGATTTTCCGTTGTGATAAATTCTATCTCTCTGCAGTCTGGTTCCAGTTTTTTATCCAGCTCCTGAAGCTGATACTGATTGATAAAAACGAGCACAATCTGATGTTCATATCTGTCCTGGTACTCCCTGGCGATCTCCTGATAAGTAATTCCTGCCGTATATTCCTTTATCTCTTCTCCAATGCGTACTGTACAAGTTGTTGATTCCATAGACTTCCCTTTCCGCAGTTTTGCTGCATGATGATCTGATCTTCATAAAAAGTATAATAACCGGCAGGCCGCCGGACATTCACAGATGACCAGACACTCTTTTATAACACCTGAAATGGATGAATGATCGGTGCAGTTACTACCTTCAGGCAAGGCAGCCTTGTCTGAAGGAATTCTTTCATATCATCTATAAAAATATATTCTGTCCCGTAATGGCCCGCATCTATAACCGCCAGCCCCTGTTCGACTGCATCCAGGCCATCGTGATGGCCGATGTCACCGGTCACCAGTACATCAGCTCCCGTCCGCAGGGCAGGTAAAACCGCGCTTTTGCCAGATCCCGGAGAGACAGCCAGTCTGACGACCTTTCTGTCCATATCTCCAAACACTTTTACAGAACCTAATCCCAGTTTATTCTTCACATAGACGCAGCATTCCTCAAGTGTCATAGTATTTTTGAGCGCGCCGGCTCTGCCGATTCCTTCCGGCACACCATTTATCTCCGATGTAATGTCCAGTACTTCTGTATCTTCCAGCTCCAGAATCCTTCCGGAAAGCTCTGCCATACCAAGGACATCGTAATTTGTATGCATTGCATAATAAGAAATATCAGACTGAATCAGATTCACAATTCTTCTGCTGATAAAATCCTCGTCCGTGACGTGCTTTAAGGGCGAAAAAATCAGCGGATGGTGGGTGATCAGCATATCCGCCCCCGCTTCTTTTGCCTGCTCAATTACCTTTTCCGTGGCATCCAGAGCAAGGTAAACGCAGTTTACTTCTTTTTCTGACCGGCCTGCCTGCAGGCCCACATTGTCAAAATCCAGCGCCGCCGATTTTGGATAGGCAGCCTCTATTACTGTTATGATTTCCTTACAAAGCATAGTACTCCAGCCCCTTTCTGGCATAGTTCAATTCTTCTCTCAGCTCTTTTGTTCGATGTTGGGCACTTTGGCTGTTCTGTTTTTCAAGATTTTTCAGTATCTCTGATTTTAAGGCTGTCTCGCGTTCCAGAAATTCTTTTAAAACCGGATGCCGGCCCGTCAGCAGATGTTTTCCATATCGGATCTCCACTTCACTCCAGCTTTCTGCATGAGGCATATTTCCGGATGGTGTTCTCACCTTCATCATGGGATAAAATTTTCCATCCTCAAGTACCATATCTTCCTGGATAAACAAAAAACCTTCCTCTAAAAGAAAGGCTCTGACTCTTGCTATTTCCGACTGCGGCTGCAGAATGCATTCCTTCAGTCCGGCAATAATCTCCGGGCTGTTTTTCAGAATCCGGATCATCAGGCCGCCGCCCATGCCTGCCAGTACCACCGTCTCTGCTTCTCCCGGAAGAAGTTCAGCCAGACCGTCCGAAAGACGAAGTTTTATCCGGTCTGACATTCCATTTTCTTCTACGTGCTCCCTGGCACGTCCAAGAGGCCCCTCATTGATATCCAGCGCAATGGCGGACGGGTTCAGCCCATGTTCCATAAGATAGATCGGGATATAGGCATGATCTGTGCCTACATCCGCCATAATATAACCGGCAGTCACCAGATCGGCAACTGCCTGCAGTCTCTTTGATAATTCCATATGCCTGTACCTAGTCCAGATAATCTCTGAGCTTGCGGCTCCGGCTTGGATGGCGCAGCTTGCGGAGTGCTTTTGCCTCTATCTGACGGATACGCTCACGGGTAACATCAAACTCTTTTCCCACTTCTTCCAGTGTTCTGGCCCTGCCGTCATTCATACCGAAACGCAGGCGCAGCACCTTCTGCTCCCTCTCTGTCAGAGTATCCAGCACCTCATCCAGCTGCTCTTTCAGCAGAGTCTGTGCTGCCGCCTCTGCCGGAACAGGTACATTGTCATCCTGTATAAAATCGCCCAGATGGCTGTCTTCTTCTTCTCCGATGGGAGTCTCCAGAGATACCGGTTCCTGGGAGATCTTGAGAATCTCACGCACACGCTCTACAGGCATGTCCAGTTCCTTTGCAATCTCTTCCGGCGTGGGTTCGCGCCCCAATTCCTGCAAAAGCTGTCTGGATACACGGATCAGTTTGTTGATTGTCTCAACCATATGCACCGGAATACGGATCGTTCTTGCCTGATCTGCAATCGCCCTTGTGATTGCCTGACGGATCCACCATGTTGCATAAGTACTGAACTTATACCCTTTATGGTAGTCAAACTTCTCTACCGCCTTGATCAGACCTAAGTTTCCTTCCTGTATCAGGTCGAGGAAGAGCATTCCACGGCCCACATATCTTTTCGCAATACTTACAACCAGACGGAGGTTTGCCTCAGCAAGTTCTTTCTTCGCATCCTCATCCCCGTCCTCCATGCGCTGTGCCAGCTCAATCTCTCTCTCCGCACTCAAAAGCGGAACCTTACCGATCTCTTTCAGATACATACGCACAGGATCTTCTATACTGATGCCATCCGGCACAGAAAGGTCGATATTCTCCATATCCACCTCTTCTTCATCAGTAATGATGACCTCAACATCAACGTCATCCTCATCTCCGCTGATACGAAGCACATCAATATTATTTGACTCAAGATGGTCAAATACCTTTTCCATCTGCTCTGCGTCCAGCTCCATGTCATTGAAAAAGTCATTGATTTCCTGAAGTTCCAGGATACTCTTCTTTTTCTTGCCCAGCACAACAAGTTCTTTCAGCCTCTCGTCAAATTTCTGTGTGTTTTCTTCCATGTGTCCATCCTTCCTTTGCCTATACCCGGTATAGGGCTATCTTGTTTTATTTTATCCTTATTCAATAGAAATATGCAGTTTCTTTATATCATCAAGTTTGCGCTTCTCTTCCATCAGCCTCTGCAGACCTGCCATATCCGTAGGATCCAGGTGCATTGTCCGGTAATCGATGCTGTGTCCCTTAACCCGCAGTATCGTCTCCTTTAATGCCTGTTCCTGCTCCTCTCTGGTAGACAGTTCCCTGATTTTAGTATGGAATAAAGAAGCAGCTTCCCTGTGCTCTTCTTCTGCTGTAAAATGATTCAATATCTTTGCCGGATTCAGTTCTCCTGCTTCATACTGCTCGTAAAGCAGATCAGCCACGGTCCTGTACAGTTCCTCTGTAAAATCTTCCGGACTTATGTAACGTTTGATTGTACCAAATAACTTAACATCCTCGATCATCCAAGTTAAAAGTATCTTCTGGGAAACGAGAATGCCGTCTTCCTTCGGCTTTCCGCCGCCTGCCTGTTTGGGCCTCGCCGCGGGCTTCGCCATGCCTTCGCTGATGGCGGTTTTGGTTACAAGCTTCTGCAGGCTTTCTTCGCTGACCCTGTATGACTTTGCCACAGCTTCAATATAATTATTCCTCTCCAGCTCGTCCTCAAACCCCATCAGACGTTTTGCTGTTTCTTTAAAAAATGCGGTCTTCCCTTCCGGGGATTCCATATCATAGTTCTTCGCCAGTATCTCAAGGCTGAACAGAAAACCGTTTCTGGCGCTGCCAATCCGCTTTTCAAACTCATCCGCCCCCAGATTCTTTATGAATTCATCGGGGTCTTTATAGGGATCCATTCGGATTACCTTGGCGGAAATCCCTGCCTCCTTCAGAATCGGTACGGCACGGAGCGCTGCTTTTGTCCCTGCTTCATCACTGTCATAAGTCAGATATACCTCCTGTACATAGCGCTTGATTAAAGAGGCATGTCCGGTTGTCAGGGCCGTTCCCAGTGAAGCCACCGCATTCGTAAAACCTGCCTGATGCAGAGAGATCACGTCCATATACCCCTCACATATAAGTAAATAAGGCTTCCTCGAAGTGCGGGCACGGTTCAGCCCGTACAGATTGCGGCTTTTATCAAATATAGCCGTCTCCGGGGAGTTCAGGTACTTGGGCTTCCCATCCCCCATAACACGGCCGCCGAATCCGATTACCCGGTTATTGACATCCATAATAGGAAACATCACCCGGTTCCAGAACTTATCGTACACGCCATTTTTTTCGTCTGTATTGATCAGCCCGGCCTGACGGATCAGATCTTCGCTGTATCCCTTTTTCCGCAGATACTGAAACAGGTCATTGCTGTATTTGTTGGAGTAGCCCAGGCCAAAGGCCTTGATCGTATCATCAGACAGCTCCCTGTTCGTTAAATATGTATACGCAGTTTTTCCCTGCTCTGTTTTCAGCTGTACATAAAAATACTGCGCAGCAACTTTGTTAATTTCCAGAAGCGTTGCGCGCAATCCGGCTTTTTCTTTTGCTTCTTTTGAGTACTCCATCTCGGGAAGTTCCACCCCGGCCCTGTCGGCCAGGAACTTCACGGCTTCTATAAACGAAAAATTCTCATATTCCATCAGAAATGTAAAAACATTGCCGCCGGCGCCGCAGCCAAAGCAGTAATACATCTGCTTTCCTCTGCTCACGGAAAAAGATGGCGATTTTTCATTGTGGAACGGGCAGAGTCCAAAATAAGAACTTCCTTTTTTCTGAAGCCGCACATAACCGGATATCACATCCACGATGTCATTTTTCATTCTTACTTCTTCTATTAATTCCTCTGGATAATACATATATTCCTCCAATAAATGAAAGCCCTATAATATATATTCGACAAAACTTTCTGATTTCCTTTAATTTTTCCACGCTTCCGGCACAAAAAATTCTTCATATTTTTTAACTGCGTAATTATCTGTCATTCCCGCTATGTAATCACATACCACCTGTTCTCTGCAGCTGCCTGTCTTGTCAATTGCACGCAGGTACTGTTCGGGAAGCTGTTCGAGGTGATGGATATAATAATCATATAACTGCTCTATCAGGCGGACCGCCTTGTCTTCTTCTCCTTTTGCCTTCGGATTCATATACACGTTATCAAACATATACTTCCTAAGGCCTATCATTGCATTTTCCACCTCTTCGGACATAATAATAGCCGGTTTATCCATGCTGTGGATGATAACGTCATGCACCATGGTATTCAGACGTTCTTTACTGGTATTGCCGAGAATCCTGCGGTATTTTGACGGAATATCTTCCTCCACCAGAATACCGCCCCGGATTGCATCATCAATATCATGGTTGATATATGCAATCTTATCCGACAGGCGCAGTACCTGCCCCTCCAGAGTATGAGGCTCTCCCGATGTGGGGTGATTCAGTATCCCGTCCAGCACTTCCCAGGTCAGATTCAGGCCGGCCCCCTGTTTCTCGACACACTCTACAACCCTCACACTCTGTTTATTGTGGGAAAAATGATAGACATTGTTCAGAGCACGCTCTCCAGCATGGCCAAAGGGTGTATGCCCCAGATCATGCCCCAGTGCGATTGCCTCAACCAGATCTTCATTCAGCCTGAGGGCTTTTGCGATTGTTCTAGCATTCTGAGAAACTTCCAGTGTATGCGTCAGCCTGGTTCTGTAATGATCCCCTTTGGGAAGAAGAAAAACCTGTGTCTTCTGCTTCAGCCGCCTGAAGGACTTACAATGCAGTATGCGGTCCCTGTCGCGCTGAAACACGGGCCGGATATCACATTCCGGCTCCGTCTTTCTTCTTCCCTTTGAATTTCTGCTGAAGGTTGCATAAGGGCTTAAATATTCCAGTTCTCGTTCTTCCAGCTGCTCTCTGATTGTCATAGGCCTATTCCTCACACTGAATACTGACTGCAGGTGACAAAACTTATACCTTATTCTGCAGCTGTGCTGCAGACCCGCCCGTATGGGCATGAGTTACGGGGTGCCCTCTGGGTATACCTTATTCTGCAGCTGTGCTGCAGATCCGCCCGCATGGGCATGGATTACGGGGTGCCCTTTGGGTATACCTTATTCTGCAGCTGTGCTGCAGATCCGCCCGCATGGGCATGGATTACGGGGTGCCCTTTGGGTATACCTTAAAAAGATAATATGAATCTATATATAATATATTCTGTGTTTTCATTTTATTTCCTTTTTATTGTTATTTAAGGCGTTTTTCAATGGCCTGCACCACCATCTCCAGTACCTTTATACGGGCATAATACTTGTCGTTTGCCTCAACTACAACCCATGGAGCGTATTCCGTTGACGTGCGTATCAGCATCTCATTGACGGCTTCCTGATACTGATCCCACTTCTCTCTGTTCCTCCAGTCTTCATCTGTAATCTTCCACTGTTTCTGCGGATTTTCCTGACGGGCTTTGAAACGGCGCTCCTGCTCCTCCTTATCGATCTGCATCCAGAATTTCATAACAATTGCGCCTGCATCTGCCAGATCTTTCTCCATATCGTTCATTTCTTTATAGGCCCGCTGCCATTCCTGCTTCGTGCAGAACCCCTCGATCCGCTCAACCATAACGCGTCCGTACCAGGTACGGTCGAATATTGCAATGTGTCCGGCCTTGGGCATGGCTCTCCAGAATCTCCATAGATAATGATGGGCTTTTTCAATATCATTGGGGGATGCCGTAGGATTTACCACGAAACCTCTCGGATCCATCCTGGCAGTGAGACGTTTGATTGCACCGCCTTTGCCGCCCGCATCCCAGCCTTCAAAACCGAGCACGACAGGAATCCTTCTGCGGTATAGTTCTCCGTGGAGAAGACTCATTTTTTTCTGCAGCTTCTTCAGCTTCTCCTTATATTCCTTTCTGGTAAGGCTCAGACTTAAGTCTGCCCTTGCAAGAACAGACTCCTGCAGTTCTTTTTCATCGATTTCCTGCTTTGGCGCTTCTGTACCTGCCAAGGCCTCCTCGTCCATCTCCGCAATTGCTTCTGCCGCTTTTTCCCTGGCTCTTGCCTTTTTGGCTTTTTCCAGCTCTTCTTCAAGGGCTTTGATGACAACGGTATAAATCTTTACTGTAGCAAATTCTCTGTCCATCGCCTCAATGATTGTCCACGGTGCATAATCCGTATCGGTAATCTGCAGCATCTCCTCGATCATCTGCGTGTATTCCCGATACTTTACGTTGCGTTCCAGATCGCCCTGGCTTACCCGCCATGCAGTCTCCCTGGACTTTTTAAGCCCATGGAAACGTTTTTTCTGTTCCTTCTGATCAATGGCAAGCAGCAGTTTGATGATGGCATAACCGTCATCAGTCAATTGCTTCTCGAAAGAGCAGATGGACTGATATGCGTCCGGGATATCTTTTTTTCTTGTTCTTTTATCAAAGCGGTCGATCAATACCTTTCTGTACCAGCTGCCGTCAAATATAGCAATCCGCCCCTTTTCCGGGGTTTTGGTCCAGAACCGCCAGAGAAAAGGGTGCATCCGCTCTTCCTCAGATTCTTCCTTTATGGCAAATACTCTGAAGCCTCTCGGATCCAGACTCTGAATCAGTTCCCCGATCTGAAGTCCTTTGCCTGCAGCTCCGTAGCCTTCAAACACAATCATTACCGGAATATTCAGGGTCTTGCACTGGCGCTGAAGCTCTCCCAGCCGGTTCTCAAGCATTGGCATTTTCGCTTTGTATTCCTCTTTTGTCATAGATTTGGTAAGGTCCACTTTTTCTAACATAATTTTTTCCTCCCGTCCGTTACTGCTATTAGTATTCACGAGTCAGATCATTTATAAACGCCGGCATCTTCAGACTATTATAAACACCGATTTTATGCTGATTATTATACCACATTCTTGTCATATATTGTTGAAAATGGTATACTTTATTATGTGACTTGCCGCAGATCCGCCCGCAGGGCGTGCGTTGCATGATGCCCTTAGGTATACATCAGCAGGCAACACTATTTCTGGTTATTTTCTCCAATCTTTATGATAATATCAAAATACTTAATTTTGAGAAAGGGATTCCCATCTATGAAAAAACGAAAACATCTTTGTCTACACCTAATTCCTGTTTTTGCCTTTTCACTATGCTTATCTCTTCTGTTTCCTGGAATGAATGTCCGGGCAGAACGGGCCATCGATATTGCCCGAAGCAGTGGCCATCAACTGGAAGAGCGCTATCAGCCTGCAGGTTCCATTATTGTAGAGATCAATACGGGGCATGTTCTGTGGCAGGAAAATCCCCAGATATCCTGGGAGCCGGCCAGCATGTCCAAATTAATGACGATACTTCTGGCCTACGATGCCATTCAGGAAGGTGAATTTTCATTGGACACCCAGGTTCCTGTCACTGACAAATATCTGGATATAGCCGGCAGGTATTCACTGAGCAACAACAAGATGCTGGCCGAAGCTTCCTATACTGTAGCGGAATTAATCGACCTGATCATTGTACCATCTTCCGCCGCCGCGACTTATATGCTCGCAGATCTGATTGAGCCAGACCCGGACAAATTCGTCACCCTTCTGAACGAAAGGGCTGCCTCTCTTGGTATGAACAATACCCGGTATTATAATCCTGTAGGAGTGCCCAACGAACTACTGGTTCCCTACCAGCCTGTCAATGCCTCCCTTACGGATGTGAATGTCACAACTCCAGAGGATTATGCCCTGCTGTGCTGTTATTTTGTGAAAACTTATCCTGATATCCTAAATCATACAAAACACCCTAAAATCGTGGTAAAAGAAGGAACTCCATACGAAGAGAAATTTGATACATACCAGTATTCGCTCGAAGGCGCCAAATATTCTCTGAAAGGAACCGATGGATTAAAGACCGGTTCCAATCAAAACGGTTTCAACTATTCTTCCACTGCACTGCGCGGAAACACCCGTCTTGTGGAGATTGTAATGGGTGTTTCAAAGTGGGAGGATCAGGCAGGTGAGGAAATGCGCCATCTCATTGGCAATGCCATTATGGAACAGGCCTTTCAAAATTTCGAGTACCGGAAAGTACTGGAAAAAGGTATCCATACGATTAATAATAAGAAAATTGAGGTTAAAAAAGACCTGTGGGACTGTGTACCCAAAAGCACTAATGTTTCATTTAACCTGGACAACGGTAAGGTATCTGTAAATTCAAAAAGAGAATTTCTGCCCGGTTATCAAACTCCTGCCGTTTCATATGAAGCCGCCCCGATTCTTTCCGGGCGCACAGGTTCCTGGTTTACTATAGTACTAAAAGTTCTGCTTCTCATTATTATAATTCTCCTGTTACTGGGATGCCTTCGTTTCTATTATGTGATACTTCAGAAGAAAAAACGCCGAAAAAGACGAATGGAACGCAGAAAACAGCAGAATATCCGATCACTGCAGGATAAAGATCATTAAACGGTTTATAAAAAGGAACAAAGCTGCAATCTTTCAAAGGAGACATAACTATGACTGACATACAGTATTCAACTGCCAGCTTTTTACATTCGGCTCTTAGATCCTCTGAGCAGCTCGTGTATTTGACATCCGCCACTTTTGGGACAGACTGGGAGTACACGCTTCATTCCCACAGTTTTGCAGAAGTATTTTTTGTCACATCCGGGGAAGGTATTTTCTGTGCCAATGATGCAGAAGTGCCAATCCATGAGAATTCTCTGGTACTAATCAATCCAGGCACGCCTCATACAGAACGCTCCTGCGGTCCGGTGCCGCTGACCTACACGATTATGGGAATTGACAATCTTTTCTTTCAGTTCCTGGATAACGTTGAATTCCGTTTCCATACTTATGCGCTTGAGGAGTATGGAGTTACTGTTATTCCGATTATGAATCTGATGCTGGAAGAGTTACAGAACAGACAACAGTCCTCCTTGCAGATCTGCCAGCATTATCTGTCTGTATTTTTTCTGAAGGTGCAGCGCATCATCGGCGACCGTCTGGCCCTTTACTCCGCCAGCCACTTTCCGCCAGAATGTGCCGCCGTGAAAGACTATATTAAGCTCCATTATTCAGAGGATATCACACTGGATACCCTTGCCGATTTTTCCGGTTTTAATAAGTATTACCTGTCCCGCATGTTCTCCAAGACATATGGGGTTGCTCCGATCAACTATCTTTTGGAAAGAAGGATACTGAACAGCGAAGAACTGCTCAAAACAACCGATCTCAGTATAAGCCAGATATCCCGGCTGGTCGGATTCTCCTCTGCCAATTACTTTTCCCAATCTTTCAAAAGATATACCGGAATGACACCTCTCTCCTACCGGGAAACACATATTGTATAACCTTTCGGGCAAAAAGAAGACATGGTGCAGTGTTTTTAGGGAAATACGAGCACAAAAGCCATACCGTCATTTAGCTTTTCAGCAAATATTTCCCCTCCCATCTTCCGCATAATCTCACGACAGATATAGAGTCCCAGACCGTTCCCCTTCTTTCCACCGCTGTTTTCGGCGCGGTAAAAGCTCTCAAAAATATGATTAAATTCATTATCTGTCACTGGAATGCCCGTATTAAATATACGGATCAGCTGGCAGTAATCTTCTTGGCAGAAGGTAATCTCAATTTTCCTGCCGTCTCCATATTTAAATGCATTCTCAAATATATTTTCAAACACCTCCAGGGATCTTTCCAGATCGCCTTTCAGAAGACGGTTCTCATAAGCGTTCACGTTCAGTTCCAGAAGACGGATACTGCACTTTTCCTGATAAGTATCCAGAGCTCTGGTAACCAGCTCTTCCAGATAAAATTCCCCTTTTTTAACGGAAATATCCAGGATGTCCTCGCGGGTATTTTTCATAATTTCCTCAACGTAGCGCTCAATCTCCTCCGCTTTTGCTTCGATCTGACAGACTGCATGCCTCTTCTGCTCCTCCGTTTTATATAATTCCTCCTCCAGAGCCCTCCCGCAGAGACGAATGGTGTTAAGAGGGGTTTTGATGTCATGTGAAAGGGATAACAGGAGCAGCTTTTTCTCCCGCTGCAGTTCCAGCTCCCTCTTTTTCGTCACCTCCAGTGTATCTTTAAGCTGGCCGATCCCCAGCATAAATCTGCCGAAGAATCTGCTTTTTTCTTCCTTAACTTCCCCTTTGAAATGCCCCTGTGCCAGTTCATATGTGAGACTGCTCATCCTCTGAAAGGGCCGTATGAGCTGATATTTCAAATAGAAAAGAATTCCCAGCAAAAACAGCTCCATTAGTCCAAGGGCAAATTGCGTTAACAGGATAATCCTTCGTTGATTTAACTCAGGCCTGTGATAATCGAAACGCAGGAATCCCGCGAATCTTCCGTCTGTGTAAAGGGGCGAAAATTCCATTTCCCCTGAGCCGCTGCCACCGTAAAATTCTAATGTTATGTCCTCATGATCCAGCTCATCCAACGGCAGGTAACTCACCTCGCGGACATATTTATAAGAACGCAAATCAAGCTTATCCAGAGAAATCCCCCCGGATAAGCTGCTGTAGATACGGTTTATCTCGACCTTATATGCCTTTTCCCTTTCTGCCGTCTCCCTGTATGATGCGTCTGCTATCCCCAGTGCGGCCAGCAGATACAGCATTACAGAAAGAACAATAAGCCTGTTATACTTCTTCATAACGGTAGCCTACTCCCCAGACTGTCTGAATTCGCTTTGCTTCCCTAGGGTTATCCTCAATCTTACTCCTGAGCATCTTAATATGCACGGTAAGAGTCTGGTTCTCGCTGAGGCTGTCCATCCCCCAGATCTGTGCAAAGATATATTCTTTTCTAAGTGTTTTCCCCTGATTTTCCAGAAACAACAGTAGAAGCTCATATTCTTTCACATTCAGCTCCAGTTCACGCCCGGCCAGATACGCCTGCCTGGCTCCGGTATCCAGGCTTATCTGGCCGGATACAAGCATATCCGATTCCTGGCGGGCTCCATAGGCGCGCTGCATCAATGCCTTAACCTTGGCGATGAGAATATCTGCATCTACAGGCTTCTCCATGTAATCATCCGCACCCAGCTCATATCCGGTCAGTTTATCATCTCTGCCCGCCCTGGCACTCATTATGAGGACAGGCAGACTCCACTTTTCTCTCACGGCACGGCAGACTGCAAATCCGTCCATTCCAGGCAGCATAATATCAAGCAGCAGCATTTTTATGGGCTGCTCCTCCATAACCTCCAGCGCTTCCTTGCCAGACACAGCCCAGCAGACAGAATATCCCTCTCTTATCAGAAAATCCCGTATCAGGACTGCCAGTTCCTCATTATCTTCCACCAGTAATATATCTTTCATGTCCTACCATCCCAATTTAATCAGCCAGTCATTTAAAGTTCTCTCCCTGGCCCTGTCCTCCTGCGCATTTTCCCGTCTTCCAAGAGTGATTTCTTCACGGATGTCTCCATCCTCAATGTACAGCACTCTACCGCATTTTGATGCTACCTTCATATCATGGGTCACAAGCATGATCGCAGTGCCCTCTTTATTGATATGATTCAGTTCCTCCATAACCTCTATGGAATTCTGCTTATTTAATGCTCCGGTAGGCTCGTCGGCGAATATAATTCTCGGATTGTTGATCATACTGCGACAGATGCATGCGCGCTGCAGCTGCCCGCCGGATACTTCATTGATATCATTTTCTGCAATTTCGCTGATTCCCAGTTTATGCATCAGCAGTTTTGCCCTCTCATTGAGCTGCTTTCTGCCGCTCTTTGTCCTGCCTTCTGCCGTCTGATATCCCGGTAAGATTATATTATCATATACGGTCAGGTTTTTCAGCATATACATCTGCTGAAATACGAATCCCATCTCATTCAGTCGCACATCGCTCATATCACCGGCTTTCAGCGAAGTCAGTTCTCTGCCGAAAAAGTCCACCTTTCCGGCTGTTGCATTATCCATGCCGCTCACGGTGTATAAGAGCGTCGTTTTGCCGGAACCTGAAGGTCCCATAATTCCCAGCATTTCCCCATCATCGATTGTCAGATTCACATTGCGCAGAACATTGTTCTGGCGCTTATTTATAATATATGTTTTACACAAATTTGAAACTTCTAATGTCTTCATTTTCCTATCCTCCTACTCCAGGTTATTGAGTTCGCGTATATTAATCTTTTTCACATTCATCGCAGCTATCACGGTTGCCAGGATAATACCCACAAGCAGCACTCCGGGATAAACCCCGTACACCTGCCAGGGAACGACCTGGATCTCCACGTCTGCTCCCATGATAGCAAAAATAGGTTTCAGCATGAAACGGTTGGACAAAAGCGACAGCGGTACTGCAGCAATCATAGAGATGAGGGCTACCCATACCATACGCATCACCTGCCAGAGACGGATCGTTCTGCTTTGGTACCCGATGCTTTTCAGCATGGCAATCTCGCCTTTCTCCCTGACAATAAACAGGCGTTCCATCAACAGGGTAATCAGCATAATCACCGCACAGAGCATTCCAGTCATCGGAATCAGCATACTTTTGAGCGACTCCTGTATCCCGCCCACATTCCGGTCCACCACATCCTGGGCTGTTGTCCATTTATATTCCGGAAACAGTCTGCCAAGTTCTGTTACAAGTTCTGCCTGTGTCTGATCCGTTTCCATATCGACCATGATGTTCCAGTAATGGAACATTGTTTCGTTTTTCAGGTCCAGCTCTGGATTCATTCTGGCGCTCTTTCCAACCTGCATATAGTCAGAGTAGCTCCCGGTAATAATGAGCTTCTTCTGCATCCCGCCCACTTCCATTTCCACAGTATCACCTGTCTGCCAACCTTTCTCATCCATAATATATCTGGAAAACGCAACCTCATTTGGCAATTTGGGTGCTTCCCCGTCCTGATAAGAAAGAAAATCATTATTGGGACCGGATACCTGGACCGTCATAATCTTGTTCTTCCCGCTCTCCCCTTTTGATGAGTAGCTCAGGAAATAGATAGGCACTCCGGTAAGTTCGGCTTCATACCCTTTCTCAGCCAGTTCCTTTTCCACTCTCTCCATGCCTTCATCCAGCTCTGCTCTGGTTCTGTAAGCATTTTCTCCATATTGTTCTATCTTCTCAACGTAAACGGCACTGTCCGGATCCATACAGAATTTCCCTGCCATCTCATCACTCTTCATCGTGTTCAAGGTATTCAGAGGAATCGTGATCAGGATAAAACTCAGACAAAAGGTCACAATCAGAACCAGATACCGCTTTACATGGCTGGCCATATCATTGATTCCAAGAAACAGCGCTACCGGCATCCGTTTCCTGCGGTACAGGCGCAGCCCTGCCCGCCTGCTGTAACGTTCCCCGCTCTGGCCGCCCCGAATTGCACTGATTGCAGAGACCTTATTCAGCTTTCTGGTACAGGAGTAACAGAAAAACATAACCAGAATGACAATCAGCAGTGTACAGATGCCGTTCACCCACAGATTCACCCGCGTATCTTCCATAATCATATTGCTGCTGACACTGGCCACCATCATTCTGCTGACCGGAACGCTTGCACCCAGCCCCGTCAGCGCTCCTAAAACAACGATCAGAAAATATTTGATAAGGTAAATTTTTTTAATTGCAAAATTTTTCAGCCCTACGGCTTTCATAATACCGATTTCCCGGTATTCTTCCTCTATTGTAAATACAAGCGTAAAACGAAGCACCAGAAGGGCTATGAGAATCAGGCAGATTCCAATCAAAATCAGCAGCCCCGCCATAATCATGTCAAAGGAATACGCCATTGTATAAATATTTTTTGTGATCGAATTCATAGAAGTTATAAACCCTTCATCGTCAAATCCGTTAACAAAATCATTCACATCCTCTACATTAACATAATAAAGGCCGATAATATCCGCATTTTCATTCTCCGAAAAATATTTGTAATCTGCGGGGCAAGTGATCATCCTGCTCATTCCTGCCATGTCGCTTCCAAAAGCCGCGTCCTTAATTATCAGCTTAATGGTAAACTCTTTTTCAGAACCACCCACACTTATTTTAATCTGGTCGCCTTCTTCCAGCTTATTTTTTTCAGCCATCCCCTGACCAAGGGCTATTTCGCCTTCTTTCAGGCTGAAATCTTTCCCTTTTGTATCATATACCTTGCAGTAATCCGCATCTATCGTCCCCAGATACATGCTGGCTCCATGCGCGTTAAAAGCACTCTCCTTACCGCTCCTCTGCATCCTGATATCCTTCTCGTTCAGCATAATAACCGTATTATAGCCCCATTCTTCCACGCCCGGTGCATCTTTCTCAATCCATTTGTCGATCTGCTCTTTTTCCTGGGTGCCCGAGACGATATAATTCACATCAGGCACATTTGCATAATCCATATAGTAGTCTACTGCCGAAGACACCACCATAATATTGTTGATGCTGCTTGACAGAAAGATGGATGCAATCATGATGAACAGAAAAAGAATTATATTTACACTCTTCCTTCGCCTCAGATCCTTTTTTAATATCCTCTGTATCATGTGTTTTTCCTTCCCTTTCCTTGTTGATAAGGAAAGTATAATGTACTGTTTATTAAAAATTCCTTAAACGGGGAGATATTTGCCACTTATATTTAAATTATCATAATCTTATATAAAATTCAGCAAAATCTGTTGACATTTGCAGAAATACATAGTAGGATATCATTCGTAGCGCAATTAACAAGCACTACATTATGCGGAAGTGTCGGAACTGGCAGACGAGCAAGACTAAGGATCTTGTGAGCAATGCGCTCGTGTGGGTTCAAGTCCCATCTTCCGCAGTACGAAAGTCAGGACAAATTAGATGCAGGTTTGCATTAGTTTTGTCCTGACATTTTTATTATAGTGAGGTAAATGTAACTAAAAAGCAAGATAGGTGAATTTTTCGAATTATATGAAAAGTTTGTAAAAATCCATACAGAAAAATGGCGAAAAACTATTGACATTTGAGGAAATAAATAGTATTATATCATTCGTAGCGTGTGAACAGCAAATGAGCAGATGCTGCAAAATGCGGAAGTGTCGGAACTGGCAGACGAGCAAGACTAAGGATCTTGTGAGCAATGCGCTCGTGTGGGTTCAAGTCCCATCTTCCGCAGTATAAGAAGCCTTGCGATTGCAAGGTTTTTTGTTATTTAAGGAGAGCTTTTTCATAATTGGGAAGGCTCTTTTTATGTGTTTTAATATCAGCATGAAATATTTAAATCCTTTTGGCAGATACCAGATATGCGATTTGAATTGTTTTGAAACTGAGATTATGATAAATCTCTGCAAATTTGTAAATAGTTATTTATTGTTCCACTTCCGCCCCCTGTAAATACCGGGCTTGGAGGAAGTGGAACAATCTTATTTTTTCTATTCCATGTTACCCTCGAATTTTGGGATTCCATCAAATCCTGCCTGAAGATCTGAATCTGTAGGAATGTAATCCGTCATCTCTTTATTGTGGAATTTCTCATATGCCAGCATATCAAAATATCCGGTTCCTGTCAGACCAAACAGAATCGTCTTCTCTTCTCCTGTCTCTTTACACTTCACAGCCTCGTCAATGGCAACTTTAATTGCATGGCTGCTCTCCGGAGCCGGAAGTATTCCTTCTACCCGTGCGAACTGCTCTGCTGCCTCGAATACGGAAGTCTGCTCTACGGAACGTGCCTCCATATATCCATCGTGGTACAGCTGTGACAGAGTGGAACTCATCCCATGATATCTCAGGCCGCCAGCGTGGTTCGCGGATGGAATAAAACCGCTTCCCAGCGTATACATCTTCGCCAGAGGGCAAACCATACCGGTATCACAGAAATCATAAGCAAATACACCTCTTGTCAGACTTGGGCAGGATGCCGGCTCAACGGCGATAAACTGATAATCAGCCTCCCCTCTGAGCTTCTCGCCCATAAACGGTGAAATCAGGCCTCCCAGGTTAGATCCGCCACCCGCGCATCCGATAATAACATCCGGTTTGATTCCATATTTATCCATGGCAATCTTTGCTTCTACACCGATGATTGACTGATGGAGCAATACCTGGTTCAAAACACTTCCCAGAACGTATCTGTATCCTTCAGAGTGTGTTGCCACTTCTACGGCCTCAGAAATCGCACACCCAAGGCTGCCTGATGTGCCCGGGTGTTCTGCCAGAATCTTCTTGCCAATCTCGGTTGTCTCTGATGGTGACGGTGTTACACTTGCCCCGTATGTGCGCATCACTTCTCTTCTGAACGGTTTCTGTTCGTAAGAGCATTTTACCATGTAAACTTTACAGTCCAGATCCAGATAGGAGCACGCCATAGAGAGGGCTGTTCCCCACTGGCCTGCGCCGGTTTCTGTTGTCACGCCTTTGAGTCCCTGATCTTTTGCGTAATAAGCCTGTGCAATAGCGGAATTCAGCTTATGGCTTCCGCTTGTATTATTTCCCTCGAACTTATAGTAAATCTTTGCCGGAGTCTGCAGCTTTTCCTCCAGGCAGTATGCCCTTACAAGAGGCGCCGGACGATACATCTTATAAAAATCCCTTATTTTCTTTGGAATCTCTATATAACGGTTATCATTATCAAGTTCCTGTTTTACCAGTTCATCACAGAACACCACACCCAGTTCTTCTGCCGTCATAGGCTTCATAGTTCCAGGATTCAGAAGCGGTCCCGGTTTGTTCTTCATATCGGCTCTGACATTGTACCACTCCTTCGGCATCTCACTCTCTTCCAGATAAATTTTGTAGGGAATCTTGTTTTCACTCATTTTATATATCTCCTTTCTTTTTTTCAGGGATAAGTCTTTTTATATGCACAAAAAATACTCCTATCCCTCACAATAAATTATTGCAGGGACAAGAGTATGAATTATCAAAACTCCTGCGGTGCCACCCAGCTTGATGCGGTGAACGCATCCTCTCATGCATACTAACATATGCCGACTTTGTTAACGGAGTACTCTCTCCGGCTCACCTACTGATACTTTCAGTTCGCCCTCAGAAGCCCATTCCCAATTGCCTCTTCCTGCCACAATCCCACCGCCTGCAGCTCTCTGTGTGGTAAGTACAAAAGGTACTTGCTCTTCCTCATAGGTTTGAGAAAACTTTACCACGTCAATTTTCAAATGTCAATACTTTTTTGGGGAAGAAATATTAATTGAGTTGGGGAGGGGACGCGAATGACAAGGCGGGGCAGACGCCTGTCCCGCCTTGTCATTCGCTGGTTCATCCAACCGGAAGTGAAAGATTCATTCCAGGGGGGAAGTAAACCGGTGCAGCGGATGGGGACTGGCTGCGCGTAATCATTCATCTGTAAGAATGGATTTTACTATTATTGTTGGAAAGTAAAACGCTGTTTTAAGTTTTCCCGTAAGGTTTTGTTGCACAACAAGTAGGCACTTTAACTCATTTTAGCAGGATGCAGGATACACCTCTCCAATCCCATCCGTCTCTCCGGTCCGGGACCCTCACCGGGGAATGAGTTCTTTCCTTCCGACCGGATGCACCAGCCTGCCGGGGAACGGGACGGGGAGCAGACGAAATCCTATGTCTGTTTGGAATACCTGTAGTGAGCTTAGCGGCAGTTAGAGGGAAAACACAAAATCAGCCGGAGAAAAGTTAATCACCAAATTAACTTTTCTGTACGCCTGAGCCGTCTACTCATCAGAGTAGGCGGTGAATGCGTACAGTGCCGGCTGATTTTGGGTTTTCCCTCTTACTGCCGCTTAGCGCAACGGGCGGTATTCCAAACAGACATAGGATTTCGTCTGCTCCCCGTCCCGTTCCCCGGCAGGCGTCCCCTCCATTCACAAGGCTAAATCTCGTTCACTCAGTCCCTCTTAATAGCGGTTATGCACATCTTCGGCAAAGCACATGAAATCTTTTAATTCGATAAACATTCCGTTATCCAGTACTGCCCTTCCGCTCATCCTGCCGAATACCTGGTGCTGGTCTGAAGCGATGACCAGGGCTGATATTTTGGCTGCGCGGTCCAGTACCGGCTCGAATTCCATCTCGAACCTGCCGTCGCTGGAGGTAAAACGCCAGGGCTTCATATAATCGTCCTTTGGTATGTGAAATGTGACATCGTCCAGTTTATGGCATGTGCCGTCATAGAACAGCATGTTTTCTGTTGCCGCAGACGTGTCCCCGAATCCGTATCCTATATTAAAGCCAAAGGGTCTTCCGCCCACTGTTCCGTTTCCTGAGCCCCAGTACCAGCGGTTGTCATAGGTCCATACACCACGCCCCCAGTCCAGAGTTCCGTAATCTGTGTCAGGATTGAACCAGTAGGTAACTTCGTCAAAGGTAACAGAACCTTCCGCCCGCATGCAGTTTATCTTCTGGTTGTAATAAAATGCTGTTTTTTTCTCTTTCCATGGTGTGGCAATGACCATCGTATCCATCGGCGGCTGGGAAAGTGTTATCTCGCAGTAAAGAGGCTTTCCATTCCAAAAGTCTTTGAAATCACAAGTGATGACACGCCGTCCCGGTTCTACGCCAAATTCCATCTTCAGCCGTTTATCTTTATACCGGATATTGCCCTCTGTCGACGTAGACGGCATCTTCATCTTTCCCATGGGAAATTTATTCAAAATTGTCTCGGTGTGTTCCCATCCTTCTTTGAAATTCAACAGAGAGACTGACTGAAGGCCTATATAGCCATCGTCTGACAGTGTAAATGCCGCCGCAAAGTCCTGGTTCAGAACAAGGTAATAATCCCACTCCTTTATCCGCAGACTGGGGGCTTTGATCTGGTTTCTGTCGTATTCCTGGATGAGCTGCCTGGACCATCCAGGTTCCCTCAGGCTTCCGTCTTCATTTAATAAAGGCTGTTTTGTTGTAACTTCATGGTTTCTCATGCAAACATCTCCTGTCCATCCAAATTTCTGAAGCAGCCATATCAACTAAGAAAAAGAGGTTATCGTGTAACCGTATCCGTGAAGCCGCATCGAAGTTCTTTCACAGATAAAAAAAGAAAAAGCCCGAATCCCCAAGGGGACTGGGCTTCATAGTATTATTTTACTATGCAATCTTTGCTTTTGCAACCTCTGCCAGTGTAGCGAATCCTTCTTTGTCGCTTACTGCCAGTTCAGCCAACATCTTTCTGTTCATATCAACTTCAGCCAGCTTCAGTCCGTGCATGAACTTGCTGTATGACAGGCCGTTCATTCTTGCAGCAGCATTGATACGTGCGATCCATAACTGTCTCATCTGACGTTTGCGCTGTTTTCTACCTGCATATGATGATGTAAGTGCTCTCATTACAGACTGTTTTGCAACTCTGTACTGTTTGGAGCGTGCTCCTCTGTATCCTTTAGCTAACTTTAATGTTCTGTTATGTTTTTTTCTAGCGTTCATTCCGCCTTTAATTCTTGCCATTTCTTAATCCTCCTTCATCAACTTCCAAATCTTACAGATATGGTAATACTTTCTTCATGTTTTTTACATTGGTAGCATCTGTGATAGCCGGGTGTCTGAGATTTCTTTTTCTCTTAGTAGACTTCTTTGTTAAGATATGGCTCTTGTATGCTTTATTTCTTTTCAGTTTCCCTGTACCTGTTACTTTGAAGCGCTTTGCTGCCGCTCTATTAGTTTTGATTTTTGGCATGATAAATTTCCTCCTTCATTGTGCGTTTACTGAGTGTATGGACACCCGTAATAATTTATTTTTAACGTTTTTCAGTTAAAACCATGCTCATACTTCTTCCTTCAAGCTTCGCCGGTTTCTCAATAACCGCAATATCCAAAAGCTCTTTTGCAAAATCGTCCAGGATGTGCCTGCTCTGCTGGATATGTGCCATCTCTCTTCCGCGGAAACGAAGCGTCACTTTCACTTTGTTGCCCTTTGCGATGAACTTCTTCGCATTGTTAACCTTAGTATTCAGGTCATTTGTATCAATATTCGGTGACAGACGTACTTCCTTTAAGTCGACAGTTTTCTGCTTTTTCTTGGCTTCTTTATCCTTACGTGTCTGCTCGTATTTATATTTGCCATAATCAATAATCTTGCAGACCGGCGGTTTCGCCATCGGTGCAATCTTCACCAAATCAAGTTCAGCATCCATGGCCATTTTCAGGGCTTCTCTGGATGACATAATTCCTAACTGTTCCCCATCCTCACTAACCAGACGAACTTCCTTGTCTCTGATCTGCTCGTTAATCATTAAATCGCTAATTGTCGTATACCTCCGTCAAATGAATTTCCTTTAGGTTCTTCCATGAGAGCAATAAAAAACGAGTGAATCCTATCCACCCGTATATCGACACGCACAGTCCACGAACTGTGTGAATGCTTCAATATCAAACCAATAGTCACTCAATTGTGCTATGGTGAGAGTGGATGCTCTACTTTGTTTTTTGCCTCACGCAGGTTATAATTTACCACATTTTCAGATAAATGTCAATACATTTCCTCTTAATTTTTTCTTTGAACTATGTTATAATATTGCTACTTTTACAGAAATGAGGAATAACTATGAGTAGTTTACAGCAAAATCAGGCTAAGGGCAAGCCCTCTGAGGACAAATTCAAAAATAAATGGGGATTTATTATCGCCTGTATCGGAAGTTCCGTCGGAATGGCCAATATCTGGCTCTTTCCCTACCGGATCGGGGAATTCGGAGGCTTTGCTTTTTTAATACCCTATATCCTGTTTGTCGTACTGATTGGGCTCACCGGCGTGATCGGTGAGATGGCGTTCGGCCGTGCTATGCAGTCCGGACCGCTTGGTGCCTTCAAAAAAGGATTTGAACAGAGAAATGCTCCGGGGATCGGCAGCTTGATCGGACTGATTCCGGTCATCGGATCTTTGGGGATTGCCATCGGGTACAGTGTTGTCATCGGATGGATCCTGCGATTTCTTTTTTCTTCTATAACAGGAGATATTTTAGGAAACCAGGAGCCTGGGGAAGTCTTTGGAACACTGGCACAGAATTTTGGGAGTATTCCCTGGCACTTTCTGGGTCTGCTGATCGTCCTGATCTGTATGTCTTTTGGTATTTCACATGGAATCGAAAAAATCAATAAGGTCATGATGCCTGCATTCTTTATCCTGTTTGTCTTTCTGGCGGTCCGCGTAGCCATGCTTCCCGGAGCCTTTTCCGGGTACGCCTACTTATTTAAACCAGACTGGGGCGCTATGGCCAATCCAAGAACCTGGGTTTACGCCATGGGACAGGCGTTCTTTTCGCTTTCTCTGGCAGGAAGCGGTACTGTCGTATACGGCAGCTACCTGAAAAAGGATGTGGATATCATCAGCTGCGCAAAAAATGTGGCGGTTTTTGATACACTAGCCGCCCTCCTGGCGGGAATTGTCATTATTCCTGCAGTATTCGCATACGGAATGTCGCCAAATTCCGGGCCGGGCCTTCTGTTTGTTACGATCCCTGCCGTGATCAGAAGCCTGCCCTTCGGACGGTTGTTTGCCATTATATTCTTTTTTGCAGTACTCTGTGCAGGTGTCACCTCCCTGATGAATCTTCTGGAAAGTCCGGTGGAAGCACTGCAGAGCAGATTCGGGCTTTCCAGGGTAAAATCTATCATTATCATCGGCGTGATCACACTTGGCGTTGGTGTTTTTGTGGAAGGGGATCTGCTCAGCAGCTGGATGGATACCATCTCAATCTATGTCATACCGCTTGGCGCTCTTCTGGCTGGTATTACCATGTTCTGGGTTTGCCGCAAAGGTTTTGCCCGCGAATCCGTCCAGACGGGCAGAAGCAGAAAGGTAGGCAGATGGTTCGAACCCATGACCCGATACGTGTTCTGCGGAGTTGCTGTTCTTGTATATATTCTGGGGATTTTTTATGGTGGAATTGGCTGATTCCACTTGAAAATCACTCACCCTCATGTCATAATGTATCTATTCGTGTCTAAATATTACGGGTGAGAATTGAGGAGGTTTTTTTAAGATGGACGAAAACAGAAGTAATTTTACAAGCAAGATCGGATTTATACTGGCTGCCGCCGGTTCTGCTGTAGGACTGGGAAACATATGGCGTTTCCCCTATCTCGTAGCCAAATACGGGGGAGGAACTTTTTTATTATGTTATATTATACTTGCTATAACTTTCGGTTTTACTCTTATGGTAGCAGAAATTGCCATCGGCCGTAAAACAGGTCTGAGTGCAATCGGTGCTTTCAAGAAACTGGACAGGCATTTCGGATTTCTGGGAGTTTTGGCTGCTATTGTACCGATCATCATTTTACCGTACTATTCCGTTATCGGCGGTTGGGTTATTAAATACTTTGCCACTTTTATCACTGGGGGAACAAAAGCTGCTGCGGGGGATGACTACTTCAGCAATTTTATCGGCGGAGTGCAGAGCCCGCTTTTCTGGTTCGCACTGTTTGTAGTATTCACAGCAGTTGTTGTTATCTTAGGCGTTGAAAAAGGTATTGAAACTGTCAGCAAGTTCCTGATGCCAATACTCGTTGTCCTGACCGTTGGTATCTCTATTTATGTTTTGACAATGGATGGAGCCATTGAAGGACTTAAATATTACATTATGCCCCACATGTCCGACTTTTCGGTCAAGACGCTCCTGGCGGCCATGGGACAGCTCTTCTATTCCATGTCTCTGGCAATGGGAATTATGATTACCTACGGCTCTTACATGAAGAAGTCAACCAGTCTGGAGGGCGCTGTACGCCAGATCGAAATATTTGATACCGGTATTGCATTCTTTGCCGGACTTATGATCGTTCCTGCAGTATTCATTTTCTCCGGCGGAGATCAGTCTGCGCTCAGCGCAGGACCGGGACTAATGTTCATCACACTCCCCAAAGTATTTGCCAGCATGCCGATGGGCGGTTTTGTCGGAACATTTTTCTTTGTACTTGTATTCTTTGCTGCAGTAACCTCAGCCATTTCATTGATGGAAACAATTGTATCTATATTTATGGACAGATTCAAATGGACAAGAAAGTTTACCTGTATTATAGTCGTAATCTATGTACTGCTGATGGGAATCCCGTCCTCTCTTGGTTTTGGAGTCTGGGATTTTATACAGCCAATCGGAATGTCCATACTGGACTTCTGGGACTTCATGAGCAACAGCGTCCTGATGCCGATTGTTGCACTCTTCACATGTATCTTCGTAGGTTTCTTTATCAAGCCTAAAGCCATCATCGAAGAGGCATGCGTAGAAGGGGCGGGCTTTAAAAGCAAAAAACTCTTCACAGTCATGATAAAATGGATCGCACCGATTCTGTTGGTATTGATCCTCGTAAGCTCCGTAATGAATGCCTTAGGGATCATTAGTCTGTAGGGATGGATGTTTGTTCAGAAGGGGCGCTAAGTGAAAGGCTGACATGGGGTCCTGCGGGGCTGTGCATGCCATTTCTGTTGGCGGCCGTTTGTGAAGAAGCCGTAGGAGAAAAAACAGGGAACATGGAGGGACTTGCCGCAGTTGGTCCGAATGCCGATGCATTCGCACCGCCGGCGGCAACAGAATTTGCCTGGTAAGGCAAATTCTGCCCTTCATGTTCCCTGTTTTTTCTCCTACGGCTTCTAACACGCACTATGAGCCATCAGAAATGGCATGCACAGCCCCGCAGGACCCCATGTCAGCCTTTCACTTAGCTGGGCGCATCCGGTCGGAAGGTGATTCGTTCCCTAAGAGGGGAATTCAGAGGGGAGAGACGGATGGCTTATGACGAAAGGAATTTAAAAGGAAGTGGTGGTTTTAATTGAAAAAGGAAATACGGCCTGATTTTATGAATACAATTTTTTTGTACTAATTATAACATCCGTTTATCATAATTTCTGGTAACTATACCTTCCCCCATATTCGAATCGATCCACTGCTCCCCCCTCAGAGCCCACCGTGATGCGGTGCATATCTGCCTTGATGCGTCCAGCCTGCCTGGAATGTGGAGCGGGAGGTTCCGGGACAAAAGAGGATGGGGTCTGGAAGCGTAGAGTCCGCGGTTAGAAGTCCTTACGTAAAAGAAGCCGTCCATGAGGGATGGAAATTGATTTTCCAAAATCAATTTCCAGGACAACCTAAGGCGGGAAAGCATCAAGCTTTCCCGCTGCATGTTGTCCGTGCCCTCATGGACGGCTTCTTTTACGTTAGGACTTCTCCGCGGAAGGGTTGCTTCCAGACCCCATCCTCTTTTGTCCCGGGACCTCCCGCTCCACATTCCAGGCAGGCGTCCCCATACCAGCAACACTACCGCGCACTACCGCTCGTTTCCCATGTAGAATATGGCTACAACTCCTGGTCCTGTATGGCTCCCAATTACGGTTCCTATGTTGTTGATCAGGACTTCTTTGGCCCCCAGTTTTTCTTTTGCAAGCTCTGCCACGTACTCTGCCTCTTCGATACAGTCTCCGTGTGTTACCATGACAATATCGTTGTCCCAGCCCTGGGCTCTCTCTGCCGCCATGTCTACGATCTTGTTCAGGGAACGCTTGCGTCCGCGCTCTTTTGCGATTACCTGAAGTTTGCCTTCATTATCTACGTGAATGATCGGCTTGATCTGAACCATGGTGCCTACGATTGCCGTGGCTTTTGATACACGTCCGCCTTTGTGCAGATGATGCAGGTCATCTACAGTCACGTTGTGGCAGATATGTAACTTGTTCTCTTCTACCCACTGTGCGATCTCATCAATGGTCTTACCCGCATCTTTCTGCTGAAGCACTCTATAAAGCAGCAGGCCTTCTCCGAGGCATGCGCAGAGTGTATCTATGATAATGATTTTGGCTTCCGGATACTCTTCTGCCAGCTCTTCTCCGGCAATTCTCATGCTGTTGTAAGTGCCGCTTAAGCCGGATGAAAAACCAAGATGGAGTATATCCTTTCCTTCTTTTAAAAGTGGCTCCAGAGCTGCTCTGGCTTCATCGGGATTTACCTGAGATGTCACAGACATATACCCTTCTCTCAGTTTTGCAAAAAACTCCTTGCCGGTAAGCCCATACATATCTGTATAAGTTTCTCCGTCAATTGTATATTTTAAAGGAATAACCGGTACATTCCTCTCTTCAACCCATTCTCTGGGTAAATCTACTGTACTGTTAA
Source organism: Faecalicatena fissicatena (assembly GCA_001028025.1). Taxonomy (GTDB): domain Bacteria; phylum Bacillota; class Clostridia; order Lachnospirales; family Lachnospiraceae; genus Faecalicatena; species Faecalicatena fissicatena_A. Next base: position 65,989 of record LDAQ01000010.1, read on the forward strand.
CTGTTACTATAAATTCTCTCATATCCTTCCCTCCTGTGCTTTAAGATTCTCCTATCATATCATTTTTTTCGTCATAACGCAAAATCTTTTTGGCTGTTATGACAAAGAGCAGCGCTGAAACAGCCACGGAAGTGAAGTCTGCAATCGGCTCGGCCCGGTAGATTCCCATGACTCCCATGAATTTAGGAAGTATGATGGCAAGCGGAATCAGCAGTATGATCTTACGCAGAAGTGCGATGACCAGAGATACTTTTGCCTGCCCCAAAGACAGGAATGTGGTCTGGCATGCCATTTGTATCCCAAACACAGTGATCCCCAGAAAATATACAGGCATCACCTTGCAGGTCAGAGAGATCAGTTCCTGATTGCTTGTAAAGACTCTGGCATATATTACAGGCTTTAAGACGGCCAGCCCTGCCAATACAATCGTGGCAGCCAGGCACACGGCAGCCATGCGGACAAAAGCGCCTTTCACCCGCTTGAGCTTCCCTGCCCCGAAATTATAGCTCATAATGGGCTGAACCCCCTGAGAGATGCCCTGTACCGGAATGACGATCAGCTGCATAATACTTGTCATAATGGACATAGTGCCGACATACAGATCTCCGCCGTATTTCTGAAGCCCCGAATTCAATGTAATCATGACAAGGCTCTCTGTGCTCTGCATGATAAACGGCGAAATACCAAGCGCAGCGATACTGCCTACTGTCTTTGCACTCAGCCTGACATGCTTTCTGCGGATTCGGATCACACTTTTCTTTGAAGTCAGGAACCGAATAACCCACACAGCGCTTACTGCCTGGGAAATGATGGTCGCCAGTGCCGCACCGCGCACTCCCATCCCAAAAGTAAAGATAAAGATCGGATCCAGCACAATATTGATCACAGCTCCTATCAAAACGGAAAACATAGCCGTCCTGGCATTTCCCTGGCCGCTTATGAAAGTATTAAGCCCCACGGCAAACTGTACGAATATGGTTCCGATCAGATAGATGCTTATGTACTGCTCTGCATAGACGATTGTAGTATCACTGGCGCCAAATGCATATAAGACAGGCGTTTTAAAGACAGAAAATACGACTGTCAGTATGACAGAAAAAATCAGGAGCAGGCTCACGCAGTTTCCCAGGATCTTTTCTGCCCCTTCGTAATTTTTCTTTCCCAGCTGTATAGATGCCAGCGGTGCACCTCCCATGCCGGCAAATGCACTGAATGCCGAAATCACCATCAGAATCGGGAAAGTCACTCCCACTCCGGTAAGCGCCATATCACCGTAGCCATGAATATGCCCTATGTAAATGCGGTCTACAATATTATAAAGTACATTGATAATCTGTGCTGCCACTGCCGGGACCGCCATCTCCGCGATCAGCTTTCCAAGCGGTGCACTGCCCAGCTTCTCGTCCTGTTTCAGATTACCTGCACTTTTTACGTTTTCAATTTTCCTGTTCTCGTCCAACTAAAACTACCTCTTTTCTTCTCTACATATTCCTGTGTCTGTCCGCTGCCGGCAGACGTAATGAATATAGTATACCACACTAACATTCCGGATTCTATATGGAACTTCTTATTTTCCTGTGATATAATGAGCGTTAGTGAGGAAAGCGTACTTGTCATTTTCCGAACGGCGAATGACGATCATAAATCTTCGATTCATGATATAAGGAGGTCTATTCACATTAAAAAATCATTGAAAAAAACCGGTTATTTTCTGTTGGCTCTGCTTCCGCTTGTAGCTGCATTTGCAATTCAGATTTCAGCCAGTCTGGTCTGTACAATATTACAGGCAGTTTATATGAATTTCTTTTCCCCTGAAGGGTTCAGCATGAACGCATATTACGAAATCATATCTGATTCCGTATTCAATGCAAAAGTCATGATTTTATACAGCGCTGTCACTGTTCTGCTCCTGGGAACATGGTATCGCATTGCAGCCGTACCCAAACATATGCCAAGACGCCGTCCGGGGCAGATCTTCAATGGCCGGATGCTGCTTGCATGCGCCATACTGACGGTATCCATGCAGTATATTGCCTCATATGTAATCGTTGCGGTGGCCAGCATCCGGCCGGCCTGGTATGAATCCTATAATCAGCTGTTTGAGAGTGTGGGCATGAACGATATGACAGTTCTCTTAGCTATTTACAGTGTCATTCTGGCTCCGCTCTGTGAAGAGCTGATCTTCCGTGGACTTATCCTTCATTATTTCAGGAAGGCGTTCCCGTTCTGGGCTGCCAATCTTTTACAGGCAATTCTTTTCGGAGTCTATCATTTAAATCTGGTTCAGGGGATCTATGCATTTTTATTAGGGACAATATTGGGATATATTTTTTATTATGGAAGAAGCATTTATCCTTCCATCCTGTTCCATATCCTGTTCAATCTGTTCGGAACCTGTCTGAATTTTCTGATCATTGCCAATGACAGCTTTGTCATCTTCCTTCTGCAGGCAGCTGTTGCTGTCCTTGTGACGGCTGCTGGACTGCGTCTTTATAAAAAAGGGGCAGAAACAAGGCTTCTGTAAAATGCGTGTATAAAGAATATGCCCTGCAGTATCCGGACTTACTTCCGGTACGGCAGGGCATATTCTTTTCTTGTAACATTCTTTAAAACAGACTCTTTACTGCAGCTTTATATTCAGATAGTTTCTTCCTGATAAAGTTTTATTGAATGCCAGGAAGCATATGAGCAGAATACAGCCGATAACAAAGCCTGGCACGTTAAAGCATGCAGTCAGTATCAGCAGCATAAGACGCATAAATTTTAGTGCATAACCGAGTTCAAAGTTGGGCTGCGTATAGTTAGCTACCGCTACAAACGCCATATACAGCATTACCTCAGAGTTAAACCAGCCTGATTTTACAGAGAACTCGCCCATCACTAGACCTGCAATTACACTGAGTGGGGTGCTGAGCATACTCGGCGTATTCAGGGCCGCAAGCCTCAGTCCGTCAATGGAGAGTTCCAGGATCAGGAGCTGGAATATCAATGGAATATTTACAGTATCTTTTACCGCCACAAACGCAAACACATCCGGCAGCCAGCTTGGATTCTGCATAAACAGCAGAAACACTGGAGTCAGAAATACGGTCAGTATGGTAATCAAAGCACGGGATATTTTGAGGTAAATCCCTGTCAGCGTCGGAAAATAATAATCATTCGCCTCTTCTATCATATCAAATATGGAAGTTGGCAGTATCATTGCGGAAGGCGAGTTGTCCACCAGTATGATCACCTTTCCCTCCAGCAGGCAGGCGGCCGCAGTGTCCGGTCTTTCAGTAAATTTGAATTTTGGGAACGGGTTAAACCATTTCCTTTTGAACATGGCATCAGCCAGACTCTGCTGGTTCATGCGCAGGTCATCCAACTTCAGACTCTTGATTCTTTCCTGTACATTCTGGAGAAGTTCCTTATCCACACGGTCAGACATGTAACAAATGGCAATATCTGTTCTGCTCGTCTGCCCGGCTTCTACCATTTCCATAATCAGATGCGGGTCACGGATACGTCTCCTCATCAGAGCGGTATTAAATACGATCGTTTCCACAAAACCATCCCTTGATCCCCTGAGGGATTTGTCCTTGTCTGGTTCCTCAACACTTCTTGCCGGATAAGTGCGGCAATCTATTGCAATACACGCCTCGTAGCCGTCAATAAATAGGCATGTGACACCCGACAGGACGTTGCGCAGAATCTGGTCGAAATCTCCGATAATATCGACCTCCACATAAGGGATGCACTGCTGGGCAAATGCGGTTGCATCCTCGGGCATGGCATCCGCCTGAACCCCGAAAAATGTGGTCATGATTTTTAACATAGTCTCATCTTTGGTAAATCCGTCAATAAAGTAAAAGGTTGCCTTTTTCCCGCCGATAAGCATATCTCGCTGAATAACATCAAAACTTTCCTGAACCGGCAGGACCTGATTCATATATTCTATATTTTCCTGGAAGGAACCACTGACTTTTTTCTCATTTTTCTCAATCATGGAATATCTACCCTTTCTCTTTTACTGTCCTTTGGAAACAGATCGTAACAGATCATCTCTATGGTTAGAATCCCCGGTTCTTCCTGATTTATACAGTCGTTTTAAAAGAGCACGTCTTATGATTTTATTTTTCATCATAAGACGTGCTCTTTATTCTACTGTATTAAATATTCTGTTGTGTTAAAAATTAAAGGTCTGCCTTCGTTGTGCTTCCAAAGCCGCCGTTTCTGGTTTCCGTTGCATCATCATCAACGGTAATACCATATTCAGTGAATATCCCCTGCATAAAACCTTCGCCTCTGCCTATGTCTACGACTTTCTCTTCGTTTGTGTCGTTGGTTATTTTGGAAAAAATATGACCTTCATTGTCTGAATAGAAATAATCACTGTCTATAATTCCAACGGTATTGTTCAGCTGCAGCCGGTATTTGAATCCCAGTCCGCTTCTCGGGTAGCATTTGAGAACCCAGGAGGCTTCCATCTCCGCCCTGATTCCGGTGGGAACTTTAATCGTCTCGCCAGGCTCCAGCACCAGGCGGACAGGGGCATAGAAATCATAGCCTGCAGAACCTGCGGTTGCCCTCTTTGGCAGCTTGATTCCGTCATATATTTCCTGGAGTTCTTTCTCGTCTTCCAGCCCAAACGTATCAATCCAATCCTTGGTAAACTGCTCCAGGCTCACTTTATGAAATTTGGCAATTCTCTGCATGTTCTTTCTCCTTCTGTCTTATGAGTCGTGCAGTACAATCTGCTGCTTTTTCAGGCTTTCCTGCACATCTATCACTTTCTGGTTCGCACTGCCCTTCCAGTGCAGCTGCGTATCTTTCTGGTCGATATCGAATCTTCCGTCTACAATTACATCCAGATATTTTAAGACGGGCAGGTCTTTGATCTCTTCCCATTCATAGCCCGTGTACATCCACTGCGTCTTGTCGGGAAATCTTTTCCGGATCTCTTCTGCAAGCGCCGTGATACATTCTCTGTTGGAAATAAACAGCGGGTCGCCGCCGCTGTATGTAATACCGCTGGTATAATCCTTTTCCAGCTGTTCAAATAATTCCTGCTTTGCCTCTTCCTCAAAGAAGAGTCCCCCATCCGGATCCCATGTAACAGGGTTATGGCATTCCCTGCATCCGTGTGAGCAGCCCGCCACCCACAGGACGACCCGCAGTCCATCACCGTTAAGCATGTCATCTTTTGTAATATTGTGATACTGCATGTTACATACTTTTCCTTTCTGCAATCTCTGCCATCTTGGCATCATTCAGTCTCGTATCGCCCTTCACTCTGGAATAGGACAGATACCCGTTCATTCTGTCTATCTTAGTCAGGTTCTTGCTTCCGCAAACCGGACACACATCCATGTCCAGCTCTTCATACCCGCAGTCATCGCAGTAAGAGAGAGACAGATTGACGCCTTCGTAGTAGCCTTTTACCATGGCCCTTCTGACCAGTGCTTTCACTGCTTCAGTGTTATAGCTGATCGGGTATTTTACATACTGGATCTTTCCTCCGTTGCTCAGATTCCAAAAACGGCCTTCCAGATCCTGCTTTTCAATCGGCGTAATCTCTTCGCTGACATGGCAGTGGAAGCTGTTGCTGACATATTCCCTGTCTGAAACATTTTCGATAATTCCATATTTTTTACGGAACTGCTGTACCTGTACGCCGCAGAGGTTCTCCGCCGGCGTGCCGTAAATTGCATACAGATGACCGTCTTCTTTTTTAAATTCGTTTACTTTATCATTGATATAATTCAGTGTTTCCAGCGCAAAAGCGCCATCTTCAGCAAGTGACTTCTTATTATGGTACTGCTGCAGCTCATTCAGAGCCGTAATACCAAAAGAAGCGGTGGCAGATTTCAAAAGCGGCTTGATCTTGTCATATAAGCCCAGGTGTCCGCCGTAAAAACCGCCTTCACAATATGCAAGCGGATTGGTGGAGGCCTTCATCTCTCCCAGGTAAGCATACGTTCTCTGGTGGAGCCTTCTGATCAAATTCATATAATAGTCCAGCACATCGTGGAATGGCTTACTCTCCTGCTGGGCTTTTGCATAAATCATTGGCAGATGCAGACTGATGGCTCCAATATTAAAGCGTCCCACAAACACCGGAGTATCCTTCTCATCGGCCGGCTCCATGCCGCCTCTTTCATACCAGGGAGACAAAAATGCGCGGCACCCCATTGGACTGATGATCTTGCCATACTTTTTATAGATGCTCGGAACATATCCCTCTCCGGTCAGACTGAGCCAGTCCGGATACATGGTCTTTCTGGAACATTCGATTCCTGCCTCGAAGACATCCTCCAGCGGTTTTCCCGGTCCGTGCAGGTTCTCATCGTATAAAAATACAATCTTCGGGAACAGAACCGGCTTTTTATGCCCTTCTTTTCCCTGCCCTTTGCGGCGGACTTCCAACATCTTCTTTGTAGCAAGCTTCCCGTATTCGCTGGTCCGTGTTCCTGCACTCACAGTGATAAACGGATAGTCCCCCCTGCTTGAGGATACGGAATTAAATTTATATTCCCATCCCTGGAAGCCCTGCTCCATCTCTTTTTCCAGATCGGCCCAGGCTACCTCCTTCACTTTTTCTTCCGGAAGACCCAGTTTCCTGTATTTTTCAATTAGTTTTTTGTGAGACTTTTCCGCATAAGGCTCCAGTATCTCATCTACGCTTGGCACCGTGAACCCGCCGTACTGCTGGCTTGCAGCGCTCAGAACAATGTCTCCGATTACATCGAATGCCGTATCCAGCGTCTTTGGTTCATTGTACCAGAGATTTCCCATCTCAAAACCGCCGTTTAAAACACTCTTCACGTCAAAGAGACAGCAGTTCATGGTATCTCTCCTGGCGGACATATCATGAATATAGATATACCCCTCCCGGATTGCCTGTATCTCCTCTACTGTCAGGAAAAACTTCTTATACAATTCCTTATTGAGTTCATTGAAAATCAGGCTCCTCTTTGTAGAAACAAGGGCGCTGTCCGTATTACTGTTTTCTTTATCACCAATATACATAATGGACTGGCTTTTTTTATAGACCTCGTCCAGCATCTGTACAAAATCCTGTTTATAATTCCTGTAATCCCTGTAACTCTTCGCAACGGTAGGATTCACCTTCTCGAGAGCTCCTTCCACTACGTTATGCATCTCCGCAATCGGGATGTCAGAAATTGCCATGGACTGTACCTTTTCTTCAACAAACCGGCATATGTAGTCCAGTTCTTCATCTGTAAATTTAATGAGTGCGCGGTAGGCTGATTTGTTAACCGCAACCACCACTTTCTGCACGTTAAAATCTTCTTTTGTCCCGTCTTTTTTCACTACATGCATCATGTTGCCTTCTTCCTTTCCTGTTGTCATTTATTCTATATTTAGTATTTAATGTGCGATTTGCAAACTATATCGTGTGTCGTACAAACAATACTACCACCATACGGCCTGCATCGTCAATACAGAATCTTTCACAAAAAAGGAAGAGCATACCTGATGAAATTTTGTTGAAAAATAATCTGGATTTTTTGTTAACTCCAGATCATATCGCGCTGGATTTCCAACAGGCTAAATGCCCCGCACATGGACATTGTATCTTTCAATTCTGCATTGATCCGATTGATATAGGCTTTGACGCCTTCCGCTTCTCCCCCGTATACTGCAGTTACAAATGGACGCGCAATCAGAACCGCATCTGCCCCGAGTGCAAGTGCCTTAAATACATCAATCCCCGTCCGGATCCCTCCATCCACAAAAATCGTCATGTCTCCCTTCACCGCTTCGACAATGGAAGACAACACTTCTGCTGTTGCCGGGCACTGATCCAGCACACGTCCCCCATGATTGGATACAACAATCCCCTGGACGCCTGCTTCTTTTGCCTTGAGCGCAGCCTTCGGAGTCATGATACCTTTTAATATAAAGGGAATTTCAGCCATTTTAACAATCTCTTTCAGCTCTTCCACGGATTTGCTTCCCGCCGGCGGATTCAGGTTCTGCAAAAATGGAAGGCCCGCTGCGTCTATATCCATTGCCACAGCAAATGCACCCGACTTCTTGACAAGTTCCATCTTTTCTCTGATTGTCCCAAGATCCCAGGGCTTCACAGTAGGAATGCCCATGCCGTTAAACTTACCGATTGCTTTTGTGGCTTCTATCATAACATTGTAATCTGTCCCATCGCCTGTAAAAGCGGCAATTCCATTCTCTGCACATGCGGAAACCAGAATATCATTATATTCCTGATCCGTATATTTATCGCCATAATGCAGCTTCACAGCGCCTACCGGCCCGGCAAAAAATGGACTGGTGAATTTTCTGCCGAACAGTTCCAGTTCTGTCAGCACTGTTTTCTGCCCGCAGATAGTATCCATATTGATACAGACCTCCTGCCACTTCATATAATTTCTTGCCGCCAGATCTCCCGCCCCTTTTGCTCCCGGTCCTGGCATTGTGTTTTTGCATGCGGTCCCGTTGCATATACTGCATGCCTGACAGTAAGGTCCAATACAGGTTCTTGCATTTTTGATTACTTCGCTGTACTCCATTCTCATTTCCTCTCATTTGCTTATTATTCAGCGGCCAGCCGCAGATTCACCCGCAGAGCATGTGTTACGTTATGCCCTGCGGGTGACAGATGTTTTCCAAAATTAGTATAGCACTTTTGCATTTATACATCAATAACAACTAAGAGTACCTTCCACCTGACAGAGCCTGGCCTTCCACTCCGCCTGCTTCTGGTTCTGCACTGCCAGACAGTTGAAAATCTGCTTTACGCTTTCTTCCAGGTTTTGTCTGTATGTGATGACATGGTGCCTTCTGGCCTCTGGAAAATCATCGATTCCCGCCACCTGTATCTGTGTCAGCTTCAACCGCCTTAGCGCATAAGAAACAGCCGCCGCGTTCTCTCTGTCACCACACACAATGGCGTCGGGAATGGCACCCTTATACTCTTTGAAATAGTTCAGGACAAAATCACTGCCATTGTGCCTGTACTCCCATGGAAGATGCAGAAACACCTCTTCTTTACCGGTTTCTTTCAGACAGGCTTCTTCCCGGCGCGCGATACTGTATATATCACGGCGGTCCCAGCCTGCATACCGGATATCCCGGCATCCTCTTTCTCTCAGTTTTTCACAGAGCGCATGAACCGCCTTTTCATTGGCCAGCGCCACACAGTCCGCAAAGGGCAGTCCTTTGTCTGTATCGAAAAAGACCATATTCATTCCCAGTGCACGGAGGCGTTTGAGCTTCTCCATGTCCACCGGCAGGTCTTCCAGCCATACCGCAGTATTCTGAAGCCCGCGCTTATAGAGCCGGTACAGACAGTTCTCCAGAGATTCCATGTGCGGTTTTTCCACATAGAGAAGCATGGATCCCTCCTGCTCGGCATAGGTCTGAAAGTGTGCAATAAACTCGGCAAAAAATGGATTCTTCGCAGGAGCTATCAGCACGATCATATCCATACTGCTGGCTGTTCCATAGTTATGGAAACATACCCTCGTCCCACTTCCGACTTCCCTCACAATCAGATGGTCGCTCTCCAGAAGTTCCAGTGACTTCCGCACCGTCACCCTGCTCACATCCAGGGTCTCGGCCAGTATGCGTTCGGAGGGGATTCGTTCTCCTTCCGGGTAGGTTCCGTTAAATATCAGGTCGCATATTCTGTTTTTTACGTTCGTATATAAATTTTCTTCATTCATAAAAGCTATTATAGCTCCTCTGCATATTTCATGCAAGCCCGGACATTCCCGCCTTCTGATCCGTGTTTTTTGCAAAATTGTTAAAACAGATCTTTATTTCTGGGATACAGCTCTTTATAGATCTGATATCTTTCCTCGTAAATCTTCTGATTTTCCACATCCGGCGTTACAACGTCACTGCTCAGACGGACAATCCTGCTGCATGCCTCCTCGTAGGACGCATAACCGCCTGTGCCCACTGCCGCCGTGATGGCAGCTCCCACGCAGGCCTGCTCCTGGATCAGGCTTGTATAGATTTCTTTTCCAAACATGTCTGCCTGAATCTGTCGAAACAGGCGCCCTCTTGCTCCGCCGCCGGATGCCAGGATTCTCTGGAACTCTACGCCCATGTCCTGGAAGATCTCCAGCGAATTTTTCAGGCCAAAGATGATGCCCTCCATTGTGCTTCGGATCAGTTCGGCTTTTGTATGACTAAGTGTCAGTCCGTGGTAGATTCCTTTTGCGTCAGGATCGTTATACGGCGTCCGTTCCCCGCTCAGATAGGGAAGAAAAAGAAGGCCTCTGCTTCCGGCGGGAGACTTTTCTGCCAGGGCGGTCATATCGTCAAAGGAATGCATATCCAGGATATTTTTCATCAGCCATTTTAAAGCAACGCCCCCGCTTAAATTTGCGCCCATAAGCATCCACCGGTCTTCGCGGACATGACAGAAGGTGTTTGTCCTGTACTCTATGTCATACAGTGGTGTGCCGACTGAACAGGCCAGCTGGCTGGCCGTCCCGATATTGGCCGAAAGGGTGCCCGGCGAGATAATGCCGTTGCCCACCGCCTGCATCAGGCTGTCGCCTCCGCCATATACGATCTTTGTACCTGCTTTCAGCCCGGTCAGCGCTTCACATTCTGCGCTCACTTCCCCTGCAATCTCATAGGATTCATGGCACGGCACAAAAAGTTCTCTCTCCAGACCCAGACGATCAATAAAATCCCAGGCCCACTGCCTGTTTTTTGTATCAAATATAACGGTGCTGGAGGCGTCAGACATATCCGTCCCCAGCTCCCCGCACATTCTGTAGCGCAGATAATCTTTTGGCAGCATCACTTTACTGATCTTGCTGTAAACATCCGGCTCATGCTCTTTTACCCACATCAGCGAGCTGATTAAAAATCCGGTACTTAAAGAATTCAGGGAAGTTTGATTATACTCCTCCTTTGGTATTACAGAGTATATATTCTGGATTTCTCTCTGTGAGCGCTGGTCGGCCCAGATAATCGCATTTCTCTGCGGTTTCCCGTTTTTCCCTGTCATAACCAGGCCGTGCATTTGCCCGGAATATCCCACGCCTTTGATATAGTCCCGCGTCTCGGGATGCTTTTCCATCAATGTCCTGATTGTGCCAAGGGCTGCATCGCAGAGCAGGTCTATATCCTGCTCTGCGTACTGCTGTTCCTGTTTTATAATGTCATACCCCTCCTGTGCTGTATCGACTGCTCTTCCGCCCTCTTCCATAAGGAGCGACTTCACACTGGAGGTTCCCAGATCAATCCCTATATAATACTGCATATGATTCTCCTTTTTAGATACTCGTAGACTCCAGGTCCAGACGTTTGATAATATCCTCCTGAATATCCGGTGACAGATCCAGGAAGTTCACAAATGTTCCGTGGATTCTCATGATATATACGCCGCTGGGAGCATATTTTTTCGGGTTTGCCAGCACCTTGCGCAGCATATCAGGTGTCGTCACATTTACATACAGATAAAATGGGGCCGTTCCCTCATTTTGCGGGTTGTAGAACAAAGGAGATATAATCTTATCCCGGAACTCCAGCCCCTTCTGCTCAAATGCAGGAGTCTTAAAATAATTTGGATTGATTCCAAGATGGGAAGCATAGCCGCCGTTCATTTTTTCAAAAGGCAGTTTCATATTGGAAAGCATTCGAAAGCCCAGTCCCTGGTGTGCTTCTCCATACAGCGGATCTACTCCGTATCCCAGCTGCTCTCTTGCTTTCCTGCCGTCTGGTGTTGCGCCTACCCAGTATCCGTAAAGCAGATGTGTAGACGGGGTAGACCAGTCCGGCCGGAACGGATTGCCAAGATAATTCTTTTTGGATGCAACCATGTCGCTCACCCGGTTTGCAATCTCCGCAGCCTCATCGTCCACTTTTGCGATGTTATTCCCGAATTTCGGCGCTGTCAGAAGATACTGCTGCATCTCCGGATCCTTTTCAAAGTCGGTTCTGAGGGCCTCAATCAGGCGGTCTGCATCCTGAGGACATTCCGCAAGCAGCGTGTCGATGGCAATAAAGGAATCTGCCACAACAGACAGGCCATGGATCAGACAGCCGCTTCCGTTATATTTTGTTCCCTGACGCTTTGTATCTCTGGTATCTATTCCACTCTCAACTCCGCCCATCATGGCCGAGAGAAACGGAACCTGCAGCAGGCCGATCGCCTCAGTTGCCGCATTGGCGCAGGAAACCATTTTGTCTACATATTCTTCCAGATTGCTGTAGAATATGCCGCGGATATTTTCAAGCACCTCCCGCTTATTCTTGTATCCCATCTCCTCATCGCTTTTTCCCAGCTTCTTTCCTGTGATGGTTGATACGCCGCCATTCAGAGAAAGTTCCAGTACCTTACCGAGATTCAGCCAGCTGTTTGTCGTATTTCCATTGTCTTTCCCCATGATCAGCGGTTCCTGACATCCGGCAACCGAATAGTCCTGCAGATCTTCATCTGCCACATGGCTCCCATTTTTCAGGACACAGAATACCGCGTCGTCATTAAATAGTGACGGGGTCAGGCATCCCGGAGTGAAGAAAAATCTGCCCATGCTCTCATATAATTCCTGGGGTGTATTCTTGTGCAGTTTTACGGAGAGAATCGGCTGCGGCAGATTCATGTCATAGTAAGCATCCAGCAGCGCGTATGAGGATGGATTTGTCATATCCTCCCCCTCATTAGACTTTCCGCCTATGATGAGGTTCTGAGAAATCGCCCAGCTTCTGTCTGCAACATTGAAGAATACAAGCAGGTGCTTAAATAAAGCGGCAGCCATCTCTCTGTCCGTCCCTTCCATAGCCCGGTATGGTTCGAAAATCCGGTCTGCATTGCCTACGGAAAATGCGAACGGGTTGGGTGTCTGCTCCAGACACATGGTCTGCCAGATTAAGATAAAGGACTGGATTGCCTCATACAGGTTCTCCGCCCCGTGTTCCGGCACTTTTCTCAAAGCGGCTTCCATCATTGCAAATCTCGGCTTATCCTCGTCCACTGCATTTTCCCATTTTTCATGTGCAAGATCCGCATATCTGCCTGCCAGTATGAGAACTGCATCCAATGCCGTATCCATAGCAGTGTAATAAATCTTCTTCTCTTCCTCTGTCCCAGATGCCAGCTTCTCCCTGATCTGCTCCTTGATGCCCTGCACTCCGGATCTCAGCATCGGACGTACATCCGGTATCAGATGTCCTGTCACCTGCTCAATAAAGAAGATTGCTTCGCTGGTGCTGTCGCCTGCTATGTCATATGCCCTGCGGAGTGCATCTGCAAACTGCGTGTGATTGTTATATTCCCGCAGATCTTCAATCCTTTCACTGGTGATATCGCCGATGGGATCAATATCTCCGAACACGGCTACCGGATCGCAGTATCCGCTGAAAGAGTCCACGGTAAACGCTGGATTGATCAGTGCGTAGGAGCGTGCAAATGAGTCATCCTGGGTTCCGGCAAACATGTGATAGTCACTGATCCACAGTGGCAGCTCCTTTGCGATTTCCACAAGTGTTTTTGCGATACGGATAGCATCCGGTTCGTCCCGGAATTCACTGTCGCACCAACGCATCGTCTCTTTCGCCAGAAACCACCCTTCCAGATGGTCAATTCTGCGCTCCTCCTGAAATCTTTCCTTGGCCAGCTCCGTAATCTTTTCTGCAGTTAATGTTCTTTCTGCTTTCATAATCGTTGCTCCTCTCTTCGTTTTGTTTATGGATTGATAAATATTATGTAATTCAATTTATGTTCGCATATAATTCAGGCCGAGTCCGCGGATGCTATCCCGGAATTTTTTTACGGTTTCCTCTTTTACATGTGCCGCATCGGTCATCTGGTATTCCCATCCGCACTGCTCCCATTTCTTTTTTCCGAACTCATGGTAGGACAGCAGCTCAAAGGTTACGTTCCCGTCCCTGAGGGATTGGAAAAATTCCAGAAAATCTCTGATATCCTCTTCGCTGTCATTCACTTTGCCGATCAGTGGCACCCGAATATGTAAGCATGGATGAAGTTCTGCTGCACGTCTGATATTTTCCATGGTCTGCGCATTGGATATGCTGGTTGCACGGCGGTGCTTTTCTTCATCACACAGTTTGCAGTCCATAATCAGCTGGCTGATATAGGGAAAGCATTCCTGCAGCCGGGGATGTGCCCCGTTCGTCTCTACGGCTGTGTGAATCCCGGCGGCAGTCAGTCGTTTCAAAGTCTCCAGCAGTTCATCGAACTGCAGCGTCGCCTCGCCGCCCGTAAAGGTAACTCCGCCCCCATCATAGAACATGGGGCTGTTCCCTATAATCTCTTCAACGAGGGCATCTACTTCAATCTCTTCATAAGAGAGCCGTATTCCTTTTGTCCGGTGCTCCGTAACACATTCCCGGCCTTTACACTCCCGGCATACTGCTCTGTCCAGCTGCTTATCCCGGATCGCATGATGGGGACAGACTTCATCCAGGAGCCACTCCTCTTCCGTAATGAGCACTCCTTCCCATCTCATGCCCTCGGGATTAGAGCACCACGGGCACTTCATATTACATCCCTGTAAATGATAGACCAGTCGGTTTCCAAATCCATCCTGGGAATAATTAAACCCTTTCTGAAATATCCTCATGACATCCTCCTTTCCTTCCTCAAAAAAACTATCCTTATAATTGGTATTATATGATAATACCAATTTACTGTCAATATAAAATGCACACTTAAAAGTAAAAAATAAAATCATGCTGCTGTTTTTATCGTTATTCCTTTTGAGAATGCATTTTTATTAAGAAAAGAATTCCTTTTTTGCAATACGCCTGAAGCCCCAATTCATCGTTCTGCTTTTCAATGTCCGCAACCGCCGTACAGCAGAATACTTATCACTCCATTAAAATAGATCCGCTGCTTCAACTACCTTCAGTATTTCTTCTATCTTCTTTGTTCCGACTACGAGTGCCATTCTGACATATCCTTCCCCTTCACTTCCAAAAGCGCTGCCCGGTGTTACAATAAGTCCGGTCCGCTCCATCAGTTCCATGCAGAATGCAAACGAAGACTCGTATTTTTCCGGTATTCTGGCCCAGACGAACATCGTGCCCTGACTGTCAGGGACATCCCATCCGATTCGTCTCATTCCCGCACACAGTGCCCGGTTCCTCCGCTCATACTCTAAACGCTGCTCTTCAATAAAACCATCCGGTCCGGTCAGTGCTGCAATGGCCGCATACTGTACCGGCAGAAAAATACCATAATCAATCTGGGAACGCAGTGTCTTAAACTTTTCAACAATCTCCCTGTTTCCCACCACAAAAGATATTCTGGCTCCCGTAAGATTATAGGACTTTGACAGAGAATAGAATTCTACGCCAACCTCCTTTGCCCCCTCGAAGGATAGAAAAGACCGTCCCTGTTTACGGGTATAAATAATATCGGAATAAGCATTATCGTGTAGAATAATAATTTGATGCTTTTTGGCAAATACAATCAGTTTTTCATAAAATTCATCAGGTGCGCAGACACACACCGGATTGAGCGGATAAGAAACAACCATATATTTTGTCCGCTTTAAAACCTCCAGCGGTATATGTTCCAGATCCGGCAGATATCCGTTCTTCTCTTCTATCTTATAAGTATCTACCTTTGCTCCCGCCATAATACCGCTCATCTCAAACAGAGGATACCCCGGATTCGGTACCAGGATTGATTCCCCCGGATTGCACAGGACCAGCCCAATATGAGCCATCCCCTCCTGGGACCCGTAAACCGACATCACCTCATCCGCATCCAGTTTCACGCCAAACCGTTTCTCATACCGGTACTGTACCGCTTCTATCATCTGCGGCAGATCAGAAAGCGAATACTTATAATTCTCCGGATCCCCGCAGGCATCCTGCATCGCCTTCATAATATGCAAAGCCGGCTTAAAATCAGGGGTTCCGACCGACAAATTATATACCCTGCGTCCCCGGGCAAGCAGCTCTTCCTTTTTCTGGTTCAACGCAGAAAAAATTCCGGGCTGAATATCATTGACTTTTTCTGAAAAATGAAAACTCTCCATCTTTTGTGCCTCCTCTTTAAGCAATAAAAGTATTATAACACGCATTTTGTGATTATGGAATGGGGGGGACGCTAAGTGAAAGGCAAGGATGGCCGGGGGCGGGGATGAATTTGGTGTATACAGATGAAGCCTGTCTGAAATGTGAGGTTTGATTTCGCACTTCAGGCAGGCTTCTTTGTTTATTGATCTTTTCTTTTTTTAATCCGCTCTTTATCTTCTTCTGTCATTATGTATTGTGCAATGTCTTGCACAGTGCAATTCAGGATTGTGCACAGGTCGTTTATTGTGACTGTGCTGATGGGCTCGTTTTTTCTTAGTCTGTTTATTGTTGAGCCTGATATTTTGTGTTCATTTATTAATGTATAAGTGGATTCCTTCGAATTTTGAAGTGTCATCCAGAAAGGACTATAATCAATCATTTAAATCTCCCCTTTTTTATAGGATAGTATGCAGTCCTTCAATTGACTATAGTCTATAAAATGACTATAATAGGTTAAAAGGAGGTATTCGTTTTGTTGCCCGATATGAATTTAGAACAGAAAAAACGATTTTGGAGATTTGTATTCATGGATGATCTCGAATTTTTCGAGAAATTTATTGTGGACCTGCCGGAAGATGCACAGATAAGATTCTTCGAAGAGACACCTGATTTTCTGTGTGGTTATCTTAATATGAAGGATAAAGCGGATCTGGAAAACGATGAAATCTATCAAAATATTTTGAAGAAAATCCGTCAGCTTAAGAAGCCGGACCAGTAGACGGATCTGGAAGAATGCTGGACGGTAAAGTGGAAAATAAAAACAGGCTTCCCGGATATGGGGATTAGGACAGAGGGCTTTTTCAAAAGCAGCCGGCTGTTCTTTTTCCTGCCACAAAGAAAGAGAGTTTTCAGTTAGAAACCGTACCAGATATTTACTCAGCCTATGTAGATGTGCTAATATTGATATAAGTCTTATGCAGCCGCAATTAGATATTTATGTTATACCCAAAGGGCCCGTCCGAAGGGTATGGATTACGGGGTGCCCTTTGGGTATAGATTTTTATCGGCATGATAAGTAGTATAAACTGATTCGAAGCGGGGGTACACATGAATAAAGATTTTATAAACTTAACAGCGGAAAACATTGTCAATGAACATTTGTGCTGCATTATCCGCAGCAAAAAGCCTCATCCAGGTGTCGTAGCAAAACGGCAATGGCTCTCAGACCGTCTTAAAGAAGGACATGTCTTTAGAAAACTGGATGAGAATGGCGTGGTTTTCATCGAATATGCGCCTCTTGAAACGGCCTGGGTTCCCATAACTGGCGACAACTATTTCTATGTGTATTGTTTATGGGTTTCTGGCAGCCACAAAGGAAATGGATATGGAAAATCGCTGATGGAGTATTGTTTGGCTGATGCAAAAGAAAAAGGGAAATCCGGCATTTGTATGCTGGGAGCAAAAAAACAAAAGGCCTGGCTTTCTGACCAGTCATTTGCTAAGAAGTTCGGCTTTGAAGCCGTTGATACTACCGATAATGGATATGAATTGCTTGCACTTTCTTTCGATGGAACATTCCCCAAGTTTACACAGAATGCCAAAAGACAGAAAATTGATAACAAAGAGCTGACAATTTTCTATGATATGCAATGCCCCTATATCCTCCAGAATATTGAGAAAATCAGACAGTACTGTAAAGTGAATGACGTTCCGGTATCACTAATGCAGGTAGATACGCTGCAAAAAGCAAAGGAACTGCCTTGTGTTTTCAATAACTTAAGTGTGTTTTATAAAGGCAACTTTGAGACAGTAAATTTATTAGACATCACCGGCTTAAAAAGAATACTAAAATAGAGTTTCACTTGCAAAACTCGCGCCTGTGGCGGTCTCATCGCGACACCTACCTCTTACGTCGCAGTGCGCATCCCGCCGGAGCGGATCAACTTTTATTGGATCGTTTCACCAATCATCCCGCCATCCAGCGCATTGATCGTAAACGGCAGAATCTGCATATCCTTCTGATTGCCCAGTTCTCCCATCTCTTCCCTGTTGTCTTCCCCTTCCATTACCTCAAAAAGCCAGGCCGGAACCAGCCACGCATGATCCGGCTGTCCGTAGGCAGTTATATAAGTATATCTGAGTCTTGCATCATAAACATTATAGGTGAATTTCGTCTTACTCTCCGCCGGCTGCCCCTTCATGGTGTACCAGTAAAACATCTGATCAAACAGTCTGTCCTGGATTTCTTCAAAGGGAATCAAATTCGTATTTTCGGCCACTGTGGACACCTCGCTGCATATGCCTTTCCAGGTAAATGATACAACCCCGTCTTCTGTCACTGCTATACTAATCTGTTCTACCGGAAACGGAGGCGTATAAGAACTTTCTGACTGTTCCATTACAACGCTCTGCGCAAACTGATCCACAAGAATTCCTCCGACTGCAGGCACAAATATATACTCATAACCGGCCTTACCCTCCTGTGGATCCAGCTGCCACAGCTGATCTTCAAAATGTCCCAACTCATCGTCCGCTATTATACCTTTAGGATACCATAATAATTTTTCTGTAGATGACAGGGACATATTCTGGATATCCAGCTCATCCAGCAACTGTTCCGCCTGCTTCTGTCCCTCCTCCAGTGTAAATGGAGGCTGCTCCATAACGGATGTAAACTGATCCAGTATCTTTTGAAAGGCTTCCCCATAGCCGGTAAAATCCTGGCCAATGCCGTTTAGTCTTTCAGATGACTCAACATCTCCCAGATAAACAGGGCGCATTCCCTTTCTCCATGAAAACCTGCTGCTGTTCCCGGCATCCGGGTCGTACCGTTCAGCTTTGACATATATCTGTCGGTCTTCTCCCGCCTCCGCAGAAAAGTACAGCTCCATGCTGTCCTTTACCGTTGTATCCGTTTCATCTGATTCGTACCAGCTTTGCGCTGCATCTTTTGCTTTGTCTTCCTGCTTCTTCTGAAATTTTACCTCTGCCTCTTTCGGCTCCTGCTCTTTCTCTGGCGCAAGCTCAATTGCTTTCTCCAGACCCTCGGCCATCTTTTGGAAATTCGGCCACAGAATAGTGTCTGCAAAACCGCCCTCCTTATTATCTATCCGGTTTTTTATACCCTGATATATATCTCTCGTGTTTAACTGGGGAACATACAGCTCCTCATCCCCTGCAAAATACTTTACCAGTTTCCCCAGTTCTTCATCTGTCATTGCATGGTTTTCCATTTCAACTACCGGAAGATTGCCGACTGTAATAGGATCCAGGTAAACATCTGCGGTAAGTATTGCCCTGTCATTACCGCGCTTTTCGGATACCTTCCAGTGGTCCGGCAGATCCACCTTTTTTGTATCACCCTCTTTTAACGGTTCTGCGATTACATCCTCACTTAATCCTCCAGCCTTGCTCACAACAGAACTCTTCTCAGGCGTTTTCTGACAGCCGCTTATAGCGGTCATACCGGCCAGAATAATAGATAAGACAATGATCCCTCTTCTTTTTTTCAATATAACCCCTCCCTTTTCACGTCAACCAGCCCAGCAGGGTTGATAGATCTGATGTTGCATTCAGCATAGATCCCGGGTCACAGATAAACAAGTTTTTGACCATAAACTGTAGTTTTTCTGGACATTAATTTTTTTACTGCCCGATCTGATGCCCCATATCGAAAAAGGAAAGCGTTACAATAAATTCTTTTTCTTTCACTTCATATGAAACAACTCCTTCATATGCCTCTACAATCCGCTGCACGCTCTTAAGCCCATACCCATGTCCAACTTTGTCGGCTTTTGAGGTCAGAAAGCCCTTTCCCCTTTTCACAGGGACTTCTTCTGCAGTATTTGCAATCTCTATAAAAATTAAATTCTTCTGTTTTTCAATTTTTACCCTGATCCTGCCTGCCCCATTTACTTTCGCACATGCTTCAATTGCATTGTCCAGAAGATTCCCGAATAAGGTGCAGATTTCCCGGTCCTCAAACGGCAGCTTTGCAAGTGGCATTGCCTGCAGTTCGTATGCGATTCCTCTCCGCTCTGCCTGCATCCGTTTCTGGCTAAGGACCAGATCTAATATCCTGTTTCCGGTATAAATCTGAGGGTTTATTTTTATAAAATCTTTCTTAATCTCTTCAATATATTGATGCATCTTCTCGTATTCCCCGGTTCGTTCATACTCACTAATAATGAGATAATGATTTTTCGTGTCGTGCACCAGCTCCCGGTTCATTTCTATAGCAGCAGTGAGTTCTTCATATTTCTGCCGTTCCATTTCTTCTTTGATCAGCAGAAATTCATTTTCTTTTTTAATTCCTTTGTTCTTTAACAAGAGGATTCCCATGGCACATACGATTGCCACCATGGTCAATAGGGTGATCATGCTGTTCCTGATCACAGTCTTTAAAATTCCCATGTCAACAGTTGAATATGTGATACCATGTTCCAGAAGCCTTTGATACTCCAATGCCATAACAGTAAGAACAGTACCAATAATCAACAGTATATTACGGTATTCCGCTATATCCTTCTGAACACTGCTTCTCCTAGCCGCCCGGATGATCAGCAGCATAATGATTCTGGAGCCTATACACGCAAATATCATGATTGCTTCTACATTGATTCCGGTTGCATAGATGATTCCATTCACATCGCTTTCGATGAAAACGGCTTCCAGAAAGGCAAAAGAAAAGTCTAAAAGTGCGGTAAAAGAAAAATATGTCGATGCGATGCCTGTAAGTAAAAGCAGCTGTTTTCTGTACATAAGCCACGTAAAAAGTATCATAGCCGCCAGTATAAGCGAAAACACAATATGAGAGAAAAACATTCTGGTCTGCAGATGCGCCAATAAAATACTCATCACTGCGATGCTTCCCCACTTAACAGCCGTGTCGATCCTTCCCTTATGCTTTCGGTCAGATAAAATCCCGGAAAGCAGCCAGTAATACAATCCAATTTCAAAAAATGACAGCACAAACCATATAATCCGAAAAATAACCGGATTCCCCATTTACAGTTCCCTCCAATAGCGGTTGATTGTTCTTTTTACTTCCGGCAGTTTTGTACCGCTGATCTGCACCTGGTGATTCTTTTCCAGGTAAATTGTATCTCCGCTCAGTCTGCAGATGCGTTTCATATTCACGATATATCCCCGGTCAACAAGCACAAACTCCCTGCTCTCCAGCTCATAAAAGACCTGCTCTAACGCAATCCGTTCCCGGTATTCCCCGTCCATTGTAACAAAGTTTACATACTTAGATCCCTTTGACTTATAAATATAAATAATATCCCGGTAAAAGATCTTCATCTTTTCTGAAATGTTCCCTACAATCCGGTACTGCCTGCTCATCCGCTTTATTTTCTCAGCCAGCTGCTGTGCCACAATTGGAAGACGATATTCCAGATCCTGCTTCAATATGTACTGATACGCCTCTATAAGATAGCTTTCGGCAGCATATTCTGCATAGGAAGTAATAAATATAATATACATTTCCGGCTGCAGTTTCCTGACTTCTTTCCCCAGCTCTATCCCATCCATTTCTGCCATCTGTATATCTGAAAACAAAATATCAAATTTAATTCCATTTTGAAGTTCCTTTATAAACGCTTCACCTTTCGAAAATGTAATAAACTCCGTCTCATCATAATTCTCAAGAGACTGCTCAATACACTGGCATATCATATTTCTAACCGGTTCTTCATCGTCCACAATACCTATTCTAATCATAAATCACCCTGATTCCCTGCATGTATTTTGGAATTCATGTATCCGAAATTTTTTATGGTTAAGAAAATGATCGAACAGCAGGAAAGACAGATGGCTGTCGCCTGTCCATGCATAATAACTCCGTAACACTTTCCCGTTTAAATATAGAAAAGCGGGCTTCTCTAAGCCCGCCGTCTGATGCAGTTTTACTTTATCTCAAATTTGTTTCCTTCAATCTGCAAGGTCATAAATTCCCGTTTAACCATGTAATCAAACATTTAGTACCAATTTCAAGAAATAATCTTCAAATATTTTAACACTTTCAGCAAAAAAAGTAAAGCATGGATGAAGTAAATGAACTTCCGTGACCAATCCCCATCTTAAGCAGTATGTTCTTCCTGCCCAATCAAATTATACATATCCTGAACAGACATATTATTAGTCGTCATAAAATCATAAAGCTCTCTAAGCTCCTCTTCCCTCTTTTTGCCCAAAAGTTCTTTCTTTTGCTGCACTAATGAATTCAGCTTTTCCTGCAGTTTATCAATCTGCTCGTCCAAACTATTGATTTGTGTTTCCAGTGATCTCCTCTGTCTTGCCATTATACGTCTCTCCTATCGTCAAATTTTGCATGATATAGCTATTACAATAAAGTATATGTACAGGCCTGGTAATTTATTCCTTCAAATGTCATTCTTAATAGTTTTGTTTTGTTCCATGCCAGCCTTCTAACCCCTTTATAAGTAGGGAGTCAGAAGGATTCCGCGCCCCCACCTGCCTGCCTATTTGAAACCACTTATGAACCTTATACCAGGCATCCGACTGATACCGCGCTTTGTTTCCCCGAAACTTTTTCCTCTTTGAGAGTTCTTATTTCAAATATCTTGCAGCTATTTTTTTCAATTCTCCCGGATACGCTTCGTTCCACTCATGGAATGACATTTCAGACGCTTCTGCCGCTCTGCCAACCTCTATGATAAATTCAGGTATATCTTTTTCCAATATTACGCCTGGCTTATCACCAAACCGTTCCGCATCCTGTTTGTCACTTCCTGATAGATGTAATGTGAAAACGGGATGAGATACCTTGTCGATACTTTTCACTCCGCCATGGAATCCAATGTCACCAATCTGATGAGTACCGCAGGAAGACGGACATCCCGAAATATGAATCTGCGGAAGTGATTCTGCTTTCAGTCCTGCCTCCTTTACTGCATGAATGCAGGCTCTTAACAGATTTTGTGAATCCCTCACTCCCACTTGGCAAATGGAAGCCCCAATACACGAAACAGATGCCTCAAATGGTGTCCTGGCCCCATCAGAGGTAAGTTCAAGGACTTTTGAAGTCTCCCTTCCGGTGAGGTTAATGATATACATCGTCTCATCCGGCGAAATTCTAAGTTCTGCTGCCTCCATATCTTTTATAAGGTCATATATTGCCCTGAACATAGAAGGGTGGGGACAGCCGCCAATCGGATGGTATTTGACAGCATAAAGACCCTCCTGTTTCTGCCCGATTACTCTACTTCCGAAGGCTGTGGTCCCATCGCCCTGCTTATGAATCTGTGAAGAATCAACTTCAATGTCCAGATTTTCTGCAGTCTCAAGCACTTCCTTAAGGTTTTCCAAAAAGACTGCAGCCACACCCTCTTTTCCGAGGGTATCCTGCATATATCTGGTTCTCGCTTTCCCCCTCTGTTCATAATTGCCATGTTCCAGAAATGTTTTCCGCATTGCACAGATATAGTAAAGCACTTTGCACGGATCAATCTGTTCTGCGACTTTTATCCCCATTTTAGGGTTATTTCCCAGACCGCCCGCTGCATATACATCAAAAGTGCCGTCTTTTCGCGCAGCAAATCCCAAGTCTCTAAACGTAGCATGTGTTTCATTTGCCGGACTATTAGAAAATGCTACTTTCAATTTTCTTGGCATCTTTTCTTCCTTAATAAAAGTCAGCAGATACTCTCCCGCGGCTTCCGCATAGGGGAGTACATCAAAATACTCTCCTCGTTCTACCCCTGATAGCGGTGATACCATTACATTTCTTGGAAAATCCCCGCCGCCCCCTCTCGTCACAATTTTATGATCTAATGCTTTTTCAATAATATCGAATACAACCAACGGCTGCAGATTATGCAGCTGGATGGTTTGGCAGGTCGTCAAATGCACGCAGTCAATCCCGTGGGTTTCAATACAATCAGCAATAAATTTCAACTTATCTTTTGTTATCCTGCCGCCTGGCAGACGCAGCCTGAGCATACTTGCATTGCCGCCTTTCTGGGCATAGCTTCCATA
This sequence comes from Faecalicatena fissicatena, assembly GCA_001028025.1. GTDB lineage: Bacteria > Bacillota > Clostridia > Lachnospirales > Lachnospiraceae > Faecalicatena > Faecalicatena fissicatena_A. The sequence goes on from LDAQ01000010.1 coordinate 89,965, forward strand.
CCCGCCTGAATATCCTTTATACTCCTGTTTACTAAGCCCTCCCTCGTAAAATTGGATTGTTTTTTGCTTGAACTCTTCCAGGTCTTCTTTCCATGCTTCTAATGTAACTTTTTTCATATCGTTCCTCTTTCCTGACTCCATCTGCCAACTTTTTTAATATCTCTAATATTACAAACACAAAATATTACTCATTTAATGCAGTCATTACTTTCCCTTTAAGTATGCCATTTCTGGTATTCCTTAATACACTCCCTGACAGGTTGGTTTACAAACAGGCTATAAAACGAAGTATACCCAAAGGGCATGTGATTCAATGTGCCCTTTGGGTATACCTTATTCTGCAGCTGTGCTGCAGATCCGCCCGTATGGGCATGAGTTACGGTGTGCCCTCTGGGTATACTTTTATGTTATACCATGAACCGGCTTTCTTCAAAATCCGCTTCATGTTTTTGCATAGAAAAATTACAGGAAAACCTTTTAAAACGGAGTCCCATACAAATCATAAGGAGTCAGCTGATAAACGTAATAATTGAGCCAGTTCGTATAAAGATTGTTTGCGTGCGCCCTCCAGAGCAGTTGAGGCATGTTATCCGGATTGTTGTCCGGATAATAATTTGCCGGAACTTTAATATCCAGTCCTTTTCCCTTGTCTCTTTTATACTCCGTATCAAGCGTCACCCTGTCATATTCCGGATGTCCCATTACGAAGATCTGGCGGCCTTCCTTTGCCATGCAGAGAAATACCCCCGCCTCCTCTGAATCTGCCAGGATAGTAATCCTGTCATCTGCCTCCAGCAGATCCTGAGGCACTGTTGTGTGTCTGGAATGCGGAGCAAAGAAAATATCATCAAACCCTCTTACAAGAGGAATCTTTCTGTTTCTGACATGATGAGGGAAGATACCGAACATCTTTTCGGGCAGCTGGACTTTATTGATTCCATAATGGTAGTACAGCCCCGCCTGGGCACCCCAGCACAGGTGCAGCGTAGATGTGACATTGGTTCTGGTCCAGTCCATAATCCCCTTGAGTTCCTCCCAGTAGTCCACATCCTCAAAAGGCATCTGCTCTACTGGTGCGCCTGTTATGATAAATCCATCAAACTTCTGGTTTTTGATATTGTCGAACGGCTCATAAAACTTGTAGATATGGCTTGTGGATGTGTTTCTGGATACATGGCTGCTCACCCGCACAAAGGTCACATCCACCTGCAGAGGGGTGTTGGAAAGTGAACGCAGAATCTGCAGTTCTGTATCCTCCTTAAGAGGCATCAGATTTAAGAGGCCGATGCTGATCGGACGGATATCCTGATGTGCCGCGCGATATTCATCCATCACAAATATGTTTTCCTGCTCCAGTAATTCTTTTACCGGTAAATCATTTTGTACTCGTATTGGCATATTTTATTCCCCTTTTTCTTTATTTGTTTCATTGTCATCTGAATGTACATACGTCCCATCGGATTCCACGTAACTTAACTCCCCGTATGCGGCAGTCTCCGTGGGCAGCTTCTTCTTTTCAAGCATATGGTTGATCAGCATATTTATAATATAGTAGATAACCGCAAATGTTGGCACGCCCAGAATCATGCCTATGACCCCAAACAGCCCGCCCCCCAGGAGGATTGCAAACACTACCCAGAATGCAGAAAGTCCTGTAGAGTCACCCAGTATCTTTGGCCCGATTACGTTCCCGTCCAGCTGCTGCAGAACGAGAATAAATAAAATAAAGTAAATGCCCATCTTCGGATCTGTCAGCATAATCAGGATTGCGCTTGGTATTGCCCCGATATATGGCCCGAAAAATGGGATAACATTCGTAACTCCTACAATTACACTGACCAGAAGCGTATAAGGCATCTTCAGCATTGAAAGTCCGATAAAGCAAAGTACTCCAATGATTGCAGAATCTATGATCTTACCAATGATGAATCCACCGAATATCTCGTTGCTCTTGATCGTTAAATGCAGGATCATATTGGCATGTGAAGGCTTAAACACTGCGTACACCAGCTTTTTAGACTGGCTTGCAAACTTTTCTTTACTGAATAGGACATAAATGGATATGATGATGCCGATTACCACATTCAGAAGTTCGCTGATAATATTAATAACGCCCACGGTCAGATTAGACATGACAACATTGATCTGATTCAGCAGGTCCGTGCGCATCCATGTCTGGATGAAATCCGTTGCTTCTTTTAAAATATTGCTTAAAAGCTGGCCCAGTGTCGAATCCTGAGAATTCATCTCCATCACCTTGTCCACCAGCTGGTTCAGCTGGCTAGGCACCGTCAAGATCATATCTCTGATACTGCCGTACAATTCCGGGATCATCATGTTGAACAGTGCGATGATGATAAAGAGCAGCACCAAAACCCCCGCAAATATCCCTGTTCCTCTGGAAATTGCATGGATCCGTTTCTGATCCTGAAGTTTCTTTTCCAAAAACGGCCGTAAATGTTCCTCCACAAAATCCACAATCGGATTTAGAAGGTAGGCTATCGCCAGGCCATAGACAATCGGTTTCAAAACACCAAATATCTCTTTGAAAACTCCTGAAATAGCCGGCAGGCGCAGCAGCGCAAAATAAAAGATAATGCAGGCTGCAATCACTACAAAAATAGTCATACCCCGGCTGAACTTTTGTCTCAGTTTTGATGGTCCGTTATGTCCGAAAGAAGGCCGGTTTACGTAATAACCGCTGCTTTCTTCTACTTTTTTATTCTCCTGATACCGCTTTTCTCCACTCATTCAAATTAAGATCCTTCCAATTTTTATGCAGATATTATGATTATAACGCGTACTATGTACTCTAGTCAACCAAGAAGAGCAGGTATCCGGCTTTATCATACCGGATACCTGCTCTCTCGCTCCACTTTATCAAAGTGCAGTATTTAATTTCCTCAACCGTTACATTTAAATGTTGCACATTCTGTGCCTTCACACTGACAGGCATCGCTTCCTTCCACACTGATCTTTCCAGCGTGGCATTCACAATCACAGTTATACATACAATCCGTCGCCTTACAGTCTACGCAGCTGAGGTCAGAAGCTGTTCCGGTTACATTACTGTAACTGTTAGAATAACTGTTTGAGTAGCTGTCATCCTTTCTCTCCTGAAAGCTGTCACAGCAGGTCTCTCTTGGTGTTTTTGCATTGTTGCCGCCCACCTGGATTTTGTCAAGATCACATAAAAACTGCTTATTGTGCATACATGTTTGCACAGTACATTTTAATTCTGGCATGATCATACCTCCTTCTTATAATAAAATCAGTATCATTATGCCCTGCAGTCCCTCGGATTATTCCTGTTCCTCTATCTCACGCACTTTCTTTCCTGCAATTTCACTGGTAATAGAGGCAATAAACTCGTCCATACTCTTCTGGCCTTCATCACCCGCAAATCTGCTTCTTACGGAAACAAGTCTGTCCTCTTCTTCCTTTGCACCCACTACAAGCATATATGGAATTTTTTGCATCTGGGCCTCTCGTATTTTGTATCCGATTTTTTCTGCGCGCATATCAATATCTGCACGGATGCCGGCTTTATTCAGAGTGTCCTGCACTTTTTTTCCATATTTGATATATTTATCTGAAATGGGAAGTACCTTCACCTGTACAGGCGCCAGCCAGGTTGGAAATGCACCCGCAAAATGTTCGATCAGAATTCCGATGAACCGCTCAATGGAACCGAATGCAACACGATGAATCATAATCGGTCTGTGTTTTTCTCCATCAGCGCCTGTATACTCCAGATCAAAACGAAGCGGCAGCTGGAAATCCAGCTGGATCGTTCCGCATTGCCATGTCCTTCCTATGGAGTCCTCCAGATGAAAATCTATTTTAGGACCATAAAACGCACCATCTCCCTCATTTACTACATAAGGAAGCTCGAGATCGTCAAGCGCGCCCCTGAGCGCCTCTGTCGCCATTTCCCAGTCCTCATCGCTTCCCATGCTGTCTTCGGGCCGTGTAGAGAGCTCTACATGGTATTTAAATCCAAACAGGCTGTATACTTCATCGATTAATCTCGCAACATCCTTGATCTCATCTCTTATTTGCTCCGGCATCATAAAAATATGGGCATCGTCCTGAGTAAAGCAGCGCACTCTCATCAGACCATGAAGCTGCCCTGACTTTTCATGGCGGTGAACAAGACCCAGCTCGCCCATTCTGAGCGGCAGATCGCGGTAAGATCTGGGTTCCGACTGATAGACAAGGATTCCCCCGGGACAGTTCATTGGCTTAATCGCAAAGTCTTCTTCATCAATAACAGTTGTGTACATATTGTCCTTATAATGGTCCCAATGTCCGGATGTCTCCCACAGATGGCGGCTGAGCATAATCGGTGTAGCAATCTCCACATAACCGTTCCTGCTGTGTATTTCACGCCAGTAATCCAGGAGCGTATTCTTCAGCACCATGCCTTTTGGGAGGAAAAACGGAAAACCAGGGCCTTCATCCCTCATCATAAAGAGGCCAAGCTCTTTCCCCAGCTTTCTGTGGTCGCGCTTTTTCGCTTCCTCCAGCATAGTCAGATATTCGTCCAGTTCAGCCTTTTTCGGAAATGCGGTTCCATAGATACGCTGCAGCATCTTATTCTTTTCACTGCCCCGCCAGTATGCGCCGGCAAGACTTGTCAGTTTAAAAGCTTTCACCGGCTTTGTTGTCATTAAATGCGGTCCCGCACATAAATCGGTAAATTCGGCCTGTGAATAAAAACTGATGACAGCATCATCCGGAAGATCTTCGATTAGTTCTACTTTATATGGTTCACCTTTTTCTTCGAAATATGCAATTGCTTCCTGACGCGGTTTTGTGTATTGTTCAATAGGAAGAGCTTCTTTTACAATTTTTTTCATTTCTGCTTCAATTTTTTCGAGATCTTCCGCCGTCAGCGGTGTCTCCCTGTCTATATCATAGTAAAAACCATCCGACACGGAAGGGCCAATTGCCAGCCTGGTATCAGGATAAAGTCTTTTCACGGCCTGTGCCATAATATGGGATGCGGTGTGCCAAAACGCGCCTTTCCCTTTCTCATCCTGGAAGGTAAGGATATTCAGATCGCAGTCCCTGTCCACGATTGTCCGCAGATCTGCCGTCTCTCCGTTAATTTCCCCTGCTGTTGCCATACGCGCAAGCCCTTCACTGATATCTGACGCAATCTCGATAATAGATCTGCTGCCTGCGTATTCTTTCACTGTACCGTCTTTCAAAGTAATCTTCATTTTGTTCTCCTCTCTTCGCATATAGAATCTAACCGGCAGCCTTCCATAGAATGAAGAGAAAAAAAGAAGTCCCTCTCCACAGAAAACTGCAGAAAGGGACGAGTTATAATAATCTCGCGGTTCCACCCTAATTGTGCTGGCATGCTGATACCAGAACCACTTCATTCATGATGATAACGGAATCACCGGACTGTTTTCAGCCACTCGGAGGTAGTTTTCAAATGCTTCCGCAACAGGGAGTTTTCAGCCTCGGCTCCCCTCTCTGGTTGTCCTTCCACACTTTACTCGTCTCGTCAACGTGTTATTATTTCGAATCTAGACTCATTATAACATCGCAGTTATTTTTGTCAACCATGTTTTCGATATCCAGTCCGGCCGTACTGCTGACTGGAGCCGGACGCCTGATTTTTATAATTGCCCTGAAAAGCAGCCTGGTAAGAGGACCTGCTGCAAACAGATTCCAGAGCAGCGCCATGGGGAAATTTTTTAGCAGTGTTCCGGCCCAGATTGCCGGCAGCTGGCTCACAGGCGCATGCCCCAATATGATGTTAAACAGTATGGTTGCAGCCAGGCTCATGGTGGGACACATAACCAGAACGGTACATCCCGATACTATAAGTGTGATAAAAAACGGATTATCTGTCTCCGGGCAGATGATTTTACCGGCGATCCGGTGTCCGAGTCTGTTTCCCCACAGATTTGAAAAGATGAAAACCAGTACCCACATATAAGAAGCCCTCCTTCTGATATTTCTTTTCCTGCTTCTTTACTTCAGGCATAAGAAAAAGGCGTATAATCTTTGAATTTTAACTCATAGACTACGCCTTACAGACTTATTTCTATTGGTATTATATGCCGCAAAACAATTGCGGAAGATTAAAGCCATTTCCTTAATTCCAGATTTTATTTTAACAGATTTTCCAATTTTATGAAAGGTCTGTTTTTAATTTTTTTCTTTTAATTTAGATTTCCACTATTACCGATGCATCTTCAACCAGAGAAGGGCAAAGAATTCCCGCACCAGATAATTCAGCTGCAAAACCGGATTTGAGCTTGCCGAGATACCATGAAGGTTCGTAAAACCAGCTTTTTTTCCGATCAGCAGAGCCCGGTACAAATGAAAGTTGTTTGTCACCACTGCACACGGCTGTCTCGGATCGCCAATAATCCTGCTGCTGTTTTTCATATTCTCCCAGGTGGATGTGGAGGTATCTTCTTTATAAATCCTGCTGCTGTCAATCCCTCTTATTTCCAGATAGTCCGCCATAGCAGCCGCTTCCGTTATATCTTCGCCTATTCCCTGTCCTCCGGAAACAATTACCTTTGTATCCGTATGCTGCTCCAGATATTCACAGGCGGCATCCAGTCTCCGCTTCAGCGAATTTGTTATTCTGGTGCCTCTCACCTGTGCACCGAGAATAATGATGTAAGGCACCTCGTCCCTTGTCTTTTTCATCATGGCCCCGCAGATCCAGGCCTCAGTATAAAGAAAGACGCCCCAGCAGATCAGAACCACAGTAACTGCCAGATGCCCGGCCGTCCCTCCCGGCGCAAAATACGCGAGTAGCAGATGCAGCACTCCGGCAGCAGGCCAAAACAGGGAAAAGGTAGAGTTCCATTTTCTTGTGTACAGCAGCATCACCAAATAGTACAGGAAACAAAAAAGTCCAGTTATCAAATAATATATTCTCATCAGGTTCTCCCGGATATTTTTTCAGATATTTAAAAATCCTCCGGCTTCCGTGTCCAGAGGATTTATTCCCGCGGGCAACGAGCCAAAGTCAGGTTTGCTTGATCTTGGCGACTGCCGCGAGGGTCAAATACCTCACACCTTGCTAGGGGGTATTTGACTTGCAGTATTTAAGTATTACCTTTTGGTATACAAATTAAAATTATGCGTTTTTACCGCAGCATTTTTTATATTTTTTGCCGCTTCCGCACGGACATGGATCATTTCTGCCGACCTTCTTTTCTTTGCGGACAGTTCCTGCCTGTTTTTGCTCGCGGTACAGGCGCTTTTTGGTCTCATCATCGAAAATCTTGTCCCACTGCGGAAGTTCATAGAGCCAGTCTGCTTTTGCATCCACCATGTTCATATATAATTTTTCCGTATCAAAAGCCAGGCTGACTTCTGTGGTCTCTGTCATAGTCTCTATTGGATTAGGCTCCTTCAGGCTGTCATTGATACCATCCAGGAATCCAACCATGGTCAGGACTTCCTGTCCATATTTTCCTGCCAGCTCTTCTACGGTCCCCTTTACTTCAACATCCGGTGCCTCCAGAAGCTGTCTGTAAATCTCCTTTTCAATATTAAAATACTCGCCCCAGAAGTTCTCCAGCTGCTCTCTTGTCAGTTCTTTGTCATAGGCCGTGTCACGCCACTGGTCCAGTAAACATTTTTCACTCATTGTATATAACTCCTTTTTTCAAAATTTCGCTCGTGTTCCCATTATATAACAAAATTTACAGATAGTAAAGAATTTCGTGTGCAAACCTCCGCAAACCTCTGCAAACCCAAAAAGTATTCTTCAAACTCATATGGTTCAGCCAAAGACCGCAAAATACGGGATATTCCCGACAGTTACAATTGCCTGGATACCCCGTTTTTCATTCCACTCTGATGCTTTTCGTGAAAAAAGCGCCGCCTGCTGAAATCTTATTTGAAATACGCTTCTGTTTCGCTTATAATAAATCTATCTCATTATGTATGATAGAAAGGATTTATTATGAAAAAATCTAAACGTATTTTAGCACTGATCGGTGCCATTCTCCTCATATGTCTATACGGCAGTACATTAATTTTCGCTTTTGTTGACCGTTCTGCATCTTTAGGCCTGCTGAAAGCTTCCATTGCTGCTACGATATTACTGCCGGTTCTGTTGTATGCTTACACTTTAGTTTATCGCTTATCCCAAAAGAAAAAACCGGATGACTCAGATGAGGATCGTTAATCCTCTATACGAATAATGTTGCCAGTTCCAGGGCAGCGCTCCATTCTGCTGCTCTTCTTTTTTGCGGTTCTTTCATGAATTCTGTTCTTCTTTTTTCTTGTCTTCTCTCCAGGTATTCTTCCATCGATATTATCTCTTGAGTTCTTTCAGTATTGCTCTGACGCATAAAAATACCTCCTTTTCTTATAAGCCTCAGCCTTATTATTATATGAATACTCACCCGTAAATATGCCAAAATATCTAACCTTGCAGCAGCTTTAAACATAATTATTTTCAGCTGGCCTGCCGTTATATTTCACCCCTTTTGACATAGTTTCATTTTACTGTCCAAATGTGTCGGAGTTATGGCAGAAATATAAAGATTTTATTATCTAATTCTTAATGTAAAAACAGCAGGATTTTATGGTTTCATAAAATCCTGCTGAACGATTATTTTATAATCTTATTACGGTAAATAATGTCTTCTCTTCCCGGACCATTACTGATCAAAGTGAGCGGATAGCCAATCTCCTTCTCTACAAACTCAATGTAATTTCTGCAATTTTCCGGAAGGTCTTCGTACTTCCTGATTCCGCGGATATCACATTTCCATCCCGGCAGTGTCTTGAGTACCGGTTTTGCCTTATCGAGCATATGAGTTACTGGGAATTCGGTTGTCACCTCACCGTTGATTTCGTAGCCTACACATACCGGTATTTCATCCAGGTATCCCAGTACATCCAGTACCGTAAACGCAACATCTGTTGTGCCCTGCATTCTGCAGCCGTATTTGGAAGCAACACAGTCAAACCATCCCATACGTCTCGGGCGTCCAGTGGTTGCACCGTATTCACCGCCGTCACCGCCGCGGCGTCTCAGTTCATCCGCCTCTTCACCGAAAATCTCGCTGACAAATGCACCGGCTCCAACCGCGCTGGAATATGCCTTGCACACCGTTATGATCTGTTTGATCTCATATGGCGGTATACCTGCACCGATTGCACCGTAGGCCGCCAGTGTGGAAGAAGAAGTTACCATTGGGTATATGCCGTGGTCAGGATCTTTCAATGTCCCCAGCTGTCCCTCAAGCAGAATGTTCTTTCCTTCTTTGATTGCATTGTACAGATACAGAGATACATCGCACACATATGGCTCAATCATTTCTTTATATTCTTTCAATTCCTTATATAAATCGTCAGGATTTATCTGTGGTTTGTGGTATAAATGCTCTAACAGAATATTCTTCTGTTCTGCTACGCGTATAACCTTTTCTTTGAGCAGGTCATCATCAAACAGCTCGCTTACCTGGAATCCGACTTTTGCATACTTGTCAGAATAAAACGGCGCAATCCCCGACTTTGTAGAGCCAAAAGATTTGCCTGCAAGTCTCTCCTCCTCATATGCATCGAAATTTTTGTGATAGGACATCACGATCTGTGCTCGGTCGGACACAAGAATCTTCGGTTTCGGAACTCCCTGGTCGACAATTGACTGGATTTCCTTAAACAGTACAGGAATATCCAAAGCCACACCGTTGCCGATTATGCTGGTTGTATGATTATAAAATACTCCGGATGGCAGCGTATGCAGTGCAAACTTTCCATAATCATTAATAATTGTATGGCCTGCATTCGCTCCTCCCTGAAAACGGACTATAATATCGGCTTCTTTTCCAAGCATATCAGTAATCTTGCCTTTTCCTTCATCGCCCCAGTTAGCACCTACTACTGCTTTTACCATTTCAAACCCTCCTGTGTATTTTACTTATAAGTCTCCATTAGCAGCTCTTATAAATGAACCACCTTATGAATTATACTATATTTTTCCCAATATGTAAATTATTATTTTACTGGAGAAGGTCACTTCAAAGGGGTCAGACCCCTTTTCTCGCGTTAAAGTGTTACATCAGTGGAGCAATCAATCTCAGCACTCTCCCGCATATTAACATAATGGGACTGATCTTTTTCAGGTCTGTCACAGAGACTCTCTGGCACTTTTCCAGGGTTTTCTGAAAGTCGTTTTCTATGTCTCTGACTACCGGATTGTTGTAGATAAAGACACCGCATTCGAAATGCAGGTAAAGACTGCGGTAGTCCAGGTTGATAGTTCCTACGGTTGCTGTGTCATCATCCGAGACGAAAATCTTCGCATGTACGAATCCAGGGGTGAATTCATAGATCTGTACACCGGCCTCAATCAGTTCACGATAGTATGTCTTGGCTACTGCAAATGCATACCATTTATCGGGAATATGCGGCATAATGATGCATACTTCTATCCCGCTTTTTGCCGCACGTGTCAGTGTATCCAGCATTTCATTGTCCAAAATAAGATAGGGGGTCATGATATGCACGTATTTCTTCGCATGGTTCAGAATATGGAAATACACCTCTTCCCCCACATCCTCGTTGTCGTACGGACTGTCACCATATGGGATCATAAATCCCAGTTCACGGTGCAGCTCTTCTGACATGGGCGTTACAAACCGGTCATACGGATCCGGCTTAAATTCGGTCACATTCCACATCTGGAGAAACAGCATTGTAAGGCTCTGCACTGCATCGCCTTCCAGCATCACTGCTGTATCCTTCCAGTATCCGAAACGGACTTTCCGGTTGATATATTCGTCTCCCAGATTGATGCCTCCGGTAAATCCGACTTTTCCGTCTATAACACAGATCTTACGGTGATCCCGGTTGTTCTGGGTGGTAGACAGCACCGGCCGTATGGGACTGAACATCTTGCATTTAATCCCGTACTTCTGTATGGTTTTAGGATAGTTATAGGGAAGCAGGGAAATGCTGCACATTCCGTCATACATAAAGCGTACCTCTACGCCCTCTTGTACTTTGCGCTTCAGGACGTCCAGGATCGTATCCCACATATATCCCTCTTCCACAATAAAGTATTCCATAAATATAAAATTCTCTGCTTTTTCCAGCTGTTTTATCAAAACAGAAAACTTCTCTTCCCCACATGCAAAATAAACTGCCTTTGTATTTCTGTATGTGGGAAATCCCACCTGATATTTCATATAATGGGCAAGGTTCGCACTCGCGGGCTTGCTCAGGCGCAGATCATCGATGATCTCCTGTTTCTGTTCCATATACTGCCAGGTATCCAGCTTCAGCCTGCCAAGACGCTTACCGATATATCTGGTGCCGAGCTGGGATTTGACATAGAGATAAAAAAGACAGCCGAACACCGGGGAAATCAGGATCAAAAGCACCCAGGTCATATTAAACGCCGGATTTCCTCTTTGATTGATAATGTATACAACGATAACGGCACCCAATATATTCATTGCGCCGTAGACATATACAACATAGTCCGTCAGATACGTAGCCAATCCAAGCATCAGCAGGAGCTGTACCACTACAAGCAGCAGAATCAGCGCAGTTCGGCTGAATACAACGCTGAGCACGCCCTTCTTCGCCTTTTTTGCAGTTCTATTTTCCATATTTCTTTACACACACTCCTCAATTCTCGTTATATTTCAATAGTTTATCATATTTTTCAGTATATTAGTAGCTTAATTTTACCGTTCTCCCCCGCCGGGCGTGCACAGTAACACTTAATTCGTATAGTTTATTTTTGAGTACATTGTTGTAATTGTGTCCAAAAAGTATTACAATAGAAAATGAGTTTAGTTATTATCCCATAGAAAGGAGACTTATACATTGAAAAAGTTTTTAAAATGGTTCATAAGTCTTGCAGCTATTGGTTCTGCAATTGGCCTTATCATAGCTTATTTCTGTAAGGGCAGATGCTGTGACGGTTGCTGTGATGACAGCCAGGACTGTACAGAAGAGGATGATTTTGACTTAGACAGCGATTTGGAGCCCGTTCCCGACAGGGAATATGTTCCGCTGAACAGAACATCTGATGCTGCTTCCGACAGTAAAGCGGAAGGAACTGACAAGGAAGAAGAAGGGTCTGCCGAAGCTCCTGTCGAAGAAAAAGAATAGATTTTATATCTCACAGAACCTGAACTGTTCAGGTTCTGTTTTTCTTTTTACTATTTCCACGCTTCATCCAGAATCCCGACTGCCTCCTGTATCTTCTCTTCATTCATATTGGCATATCCCAACAGTATCGTCGCCTGTTTTTTCTCCTGCGGCTCTATAAAATATTCCGTCAGCCCGTAGACCTTAACTCCCTTATTCTCTGCCCGCGTCATCAGCTCTTCTTCCGTCATATTGTTATGAAAATGCAGCAGCAGATGCACGCCTGCATTTTCCCCGGAAATCTCACAGCGGTCCTGAAGACTTTTCAGGCAGCCCAGCAGAGTGTCGTGCCTGCTCTTATACAGGGCCCTTGTTTTATTGAGATGACGTTCATAGTACCCTTCTTCGATAAATTTCTGCAGGATCAGCTGATCCACCTTTGAAACCGTAGAATTCAGGAAGCTGCTTTTCTCCTGATACAAAGCCAGCATAGACTTTGGTAGCACCATATAGCTCATACGAATGGCCGGTGCAATGGACTTCGAAAATGTCCCCATGTATATCACTTTATCACGGCTGTCATAGCCCTGCAGCGCCGGGATCGGCTTGCCTTTATAGCGGAATTCACTGTCGTAATCATCCTCTATAATATAACGGCCTTCCTGTTCATTGGCCCATTTCAGAAGTGACAGCCTTCGTTTGATCGGCATCACAATTCCAAGTGGGTACTGATGGGAAGGCATCACAAAAGCAATATCCGCTTTTGATTCCGTCAGCTTTGTGATTTCCATCCCTTTAGCATCCATATCCACCGTGCAGACCTCATAAGAAAGGTTCTTAAACAGCCGGTATGCCTGTTTGTAAGTAGGGTTTTCAAGTGCTACCTTGTGCCCGTGGCCGATGACTGTGGTCAGAAGCATCAGAAGATAATCATTTCCCGCCCCCACGATGATCTGTTCCGGCTGGCAGTTCACGCCCCTTGCCTGATGCAGATAATCACATATGGCCCCCCGAAGTCCATATTCCCCCTGTGGTTCCCCGAGGCGGAACATTTCCGCCCGGTCATCCATCAGGCAGTCCCTGGACAGCTTTCTCCATGCATTGTAAGGGAAACTTTTCAGATCAACGCCATTTGGCGTAAAATCATATAAATATTTTTTTTCCTCCCGCACCGGCCCTTCCTGGATTTTCCTGGGGCTCTGCATTAACTGATACAGTTCTTCAATCTGCGCCACAAAAAATCCCCGATAAGGCTCCGCCTCCACATATCCCTCCGAAAGCAGCTGCTCATAGGCCAGTTCCACTGTGCTCCGGCTCACTTCCAGATAACGGCTCAACGCACGGGTGGAAGGCAGTTTTTCCCCGCTCTGGATCCTGCCGCTTTGTATATCTTTTTTAATATAGTTATAAATCTGCTCATACAGCGGGATATTTGATTTACTCTGAAGGTTTATCGTCAATTCATTCATTCCACGTTCTCCAACATCCCGGAATGCCCGGAACTCTCAATTGTCAAAGGGACAGGTCCGCTTAAAAGACCTGCCCCTTTGTTGTTTATTTTGGTAATCGAAACGAGCTTTTCAGTGATACTATACGGTTAAATACCAGTGCCTCCGGGTTGGAGTCTTTGGCATCTATGCAGAAGTAGCCGTTTCTGACAAACTGGAAACTGTCGTAAGGCGCCGCGTCATCAAAGCTTGGCTCCACAAAACAGTCTTTTAAAATAGTAAGGGAATTTGGATTCAGGTTCAGTGACCCATCTTCCTTATTATACACTCCCTTCTCCTCATCTACCAGGTTCTCATAGAGCCTTACTTCGGCTTTTACCGCGTAAGGAGCCGGTACCCAGTGGATTGTTCCTTTGACTTTTCTTCCGGTAAAACCGCTGCCGCATTTTGTCTCCGGATCATAGGTGCAGTGAACTTCTGTAATATTTCCATTTTCATCTTTTACAAAGCTCTCACACTTAACGAAATATGCATGCATCAGGCGGACTTCATTTCCCGGGAAAAGCCGGAAATACTTCTTTGGAGGCTCTTCCATAAAGTCTTCTCTTTCGATATAGAGTTCTCTGCAGAACGGTACTTTTCTGTTTCCAAGCTCCTCGTTTTCCAAGTTGTTTGCCACATCCAGGTATTCAACCTCTCCTTCCGGGTAGTTGTCGATAACCAGTTTGATCGGATCCAGTACAGCCATCATACGAGGCTTTTTCATCTTGAGGTCCTCCCGAATGCAGTACTCCAGCATCGCGTAGTCCACAGAGCTCTGGCTCTTGGAAACACCGCACATTTCAATAAACATTTTGAGGGATTCAGGAGTAAATCCTCTTCTGCGCAATGCTGCAATTGACACAAGACGCGGATCATCCCATCCGTCCACAATGCCGTCCTCCACAAGTTTCTTGATATAGCGCTTGCCTGTCACGACATTTGTGAGGTATAACTTTGCAAACTCAATCTGTCTCGGGGGCTGTTCAAATTCACACTCACTTACCACCCATTCATACAGCGGGCGGTGATCCTCAAACTCCAGCGTACAGATGGAATGTGTGATGCCTTCTATCGCATCCTCCAGCGGATGTGCATAGTCATACATCGGGTAAATGCACCATTTGTCGCCTGTGTTATGATGGCTCATACGGGCAACACGGTAGATAATCGGATCCCTCATATTAATATTCGGGGATGACATATCAATCTTAGCACGGAGAACCTTTTCCCCATCCCCATACTTTCCGTCCTTCATATTCTGGAATAATTCCAGATTCTCTTCCACTGTACGGTTCCTGTAAGGGCTTTCCTTGCCTGGTTCCGTCAGAGTTCCTCTGTATTCGCGGATCTCTTCTGCTGTAAGGTCACAGACATATGCTTTTCCCTTTTTAATCAGCTTAACAGCATACTCATACATCTGGTCAAAATAATCGGAAGCAAAATACAGGTGATCCTTCCAGTCCGCCCCCAGCCACTTAATATCTTCCTTAATAGAATCTACAAATTCAATCTTTTCCTTTGTAGGATTGGTATCGTCAAAACGCATGTTAAACTGTCCGCCATACTCCTGAGCCAGGCCGTAATTCAAAAGAATAGACTTGGCATGTCCTATATGCAGGTAACCATTCGGCTCCGGTGGAAATCTTGTGCACACATGGTCATATACGCCCTCGGCCAGGTCCTTATCTATCTCCTGCTCAATAAAA
Organism: Faecalicatena fissicatena; assembly: GCA_001028025.1. Taxonomy (GTDB): domain Bacteria; phylum Bacillota; class Clostridia; order Lachnospirales; family Lachnospiraceae; genus Faecalicatena; species Faecalicatena fissicatena_A. The sequence goes on from LDAQ01000010.1 coordinate 105,266, forward strand.
TTCTTTGAAACTGTCTCGTTTTCCATAGTTTCCTCCTCAAGTAGTAACATTCTGCCAATTATCTTACCATAAAATGTATACAACGACAAGGACTGCTGCGCAATATTTTCATTTCACTTTGTGCTAAAATATGATATACTGTTATGGTTTAAAGCGAAAAAGGAGAGCAAGGGGGTCAGACCCCTCTGCAGAGGGGTCTGACCCCCTTGCTCTCCTTTTTCTGATAATTTGGGAGGTTGTTTATGAAAAGAGAAAAATTTGGTTCTCGTCTTGGCTTTATCCTTGTATCAGCGGGATGTGCCATCGGGCTCGGTAACGTGTGGAAATTCCCGTATATGGCCGGTAAATTTGGGGGAGCGGCATTCATTCTGATATATCTGATTTTCCTGGCGATCCTTGGTCTTCCTATTATAGTATGTGAATTCAGTGTGGGAAGAGCCAGTCAGAAAAGTATTGCCACATCTTATAACGCCCTGGAACCGGACGGCACAAGATGGCATTTTACACGCTGGTTCGCAATCGCGGGCAATTACATACTTGTCATGTTTTATTCCATGGTGGGTGGCTGGATGCTGTATTACTGCTTCCGCATGGCCAGAGGTGATTTTTCCGGCATTTCTTCGGAACAGATCACCGTCAACTATGATCAAATGCTGGCATCTCCCGGAACTTTGATGTTCTGGACCGTGATTGTCATTCTTCTTGCTTTTGGAATATGCAGCATCGGACTGCAGAAGGGCGTTGAAAAAATCATGAAAGTAACCATGATCTGCCTTCTGTGCATCATGGTCATTCTCGCAATCCGTTCAGTCACTCTGAGCGGTTCCAGCGAAGGCCTGCGCTTCTATCTGGTGCCGGATTTCCATAAGATGGTGGAAAATGGAATCGGAAATGTTATATTCGGTGCAATGAGCCAGGCATTCTTCACGCTCAGCATCGGAATGGGCGGTATGGCCATATTCGGAAGCTATCTGGACAAATCCCGTTCCCTGACAGGGGAGTCACTGAGCATCGTGATTCTGGACACTTTTGTAGCCCTCATGGCGGGCCTCATCGTCATACCGGCCTGTTTTGCGTTCAACGTAGAGCCGTCCGCAGGCCCGGGACTTGTATTCATCACACTGCCCAACATCTTTACACAGATGTCAGGAGGCCGGATCTGGGGGGCTATGTTCTTCCTGTTCCTGTTCTGCGCCGCGCTCTCTACGATTGTAGGTGTTTTTGAAAATATTGTATCCTTTGGAATGGATCTGTTTCATTTCAGCCGCAAAAAATCCGTTGGAATCAATATCCTTCTGATTGCAGTGCTGAGTATTCCATGTATTCTCGGATTCAGCGTATGGTCAGACTTCCAGCCGCTGGGCACCGGAACAAACATCATGGATCTGGAAGATTTCCTTGTATCAAACAATATTCTGCCCCTCGGTTCCGTGGTATACCTGCTCTTCTGCACCCACAAAAACGGCTGGGGATGGAAAAACTTCATTCAGGAGGCCAACAGCGGCCAGGGAATGAAATTCCCGGAAAAAGTCCGCGGCTATATGACTTACGTACTGCCATGGATCGTCGTCATCATCTATCTGAAGGGTTACTACGATATGTTCAGCAAACAAAGCACAGCCATCTTCACAATATGGATGATTATAGCGCTGGCTTTCCTTGCAATGATATTGTTTGTTACCGGGCGGAAGAAGACTGGGGGACGCTGAGTAAAAGGGAAGGAGGCGTTCAGCCGGGACTTTGCATGCCGTTTTTAAAGCCGGCCGCTTGCGGAGAATTCGTAACAGGAAAAACAGGGAAAAGGGAGGGACTAGCCGCATTTGGCGTGAAATTTGATAATTTCACACCGCAGGCGGCTACGAGATTTGATTTTGTAAATCAAATCTCGCCCTCCCTTTTCCCTGTTTTTCCTGTAACGGATTCTAACCGCGCGCTATGAGGCTTTAAAAACGGCATGCAAAGTCCCGGCTGAACGCCCCCTTCCCTTTTACTCAGCTAGGCGCACCCAAATTGGAGTGAAACCCATACCCTGTAGTGTGCATTAAACGGGAGCGGCGTATGGGGAACGCCTACTCGGTGCCTTTCCATCCGGCATGGTTTTTATTTAGTAGTTGTGGGCAAACGGAACGCATACAGAAAGCGCACACAATGATCCCCGCCCACCGGCAGAAGCCCCGCCCCAGAATGGCGTAATCACTCCCCCACCAGCCTACCCCTCAAGATCAGCATAGCCTGCACCACAATTGCCGCATGATCTACCGCAATCATACCCTGTTCGGAAACGGTAAAGTGTTCCTCGCGGACCAGGCCGCGTCTCAGCGTGTGTTCTACTACGGCTCTTGTATCAAGTCCCTTTTCTCTGTTCACGAACTGAAGGATATAGGTTCTTCTTACTGCTTCTTTTTCGTTGCTCTCTGCAGCAAGCTCCAGATCCAGGCTGCACCATACCGCATCTGCCGCGTCATCGCCGGCTTTTACGGTTACATCCTTCTCCTGCACCAGGGCCATATAGGCTGTCGTGATGACTCTGGACCGGGGATCGCGGTTGTATGCCCCGTATGTGGCAATCTGCTCCATTATAGGATTCGCGACTCCTGTTTCTTCCATAAGTTCTCTTTTTGCTGTTGCCTCCAGATCCTCTTCCAGTTCAATAAATCCTCCGGGCAGCGCCCAGAAACCGATGCTGGGATGGTTGCTGCGCTTTACCAGCAGGACCTTGAGTCCTTCCAGGGATTCAGACAGCGCTGCGTCATGGGAAAATACAACTGTATCTGTGGTACAGCTTGGTGTTTTATATTTATAAGGATCATAATCCTCCAGAAACTCTTCCAGAGTCTGTCCTGCCTGATTCTTTTCATGGGTTCCGTAAAATGGCGTAATATCTTTTAAAAATGATGGCATCTGTTTTCCTCCTGCTGCATTTAATTTCTTAGAAAAGCGGAACGAGGATGTTTCCCCGTCCCGCTTTTCTATTATATGAGATTTTATGCCTTCTGTAAACAGCTGCATTCATAATTATAGTTCCGTACAAATTCCTGCCTGTCTCCTACTCGCTGATTCGAACGTAAGGTATTGTAATGGCACTGCCGTCCCCATTCGAACCGCCTTGAAATGGCTTGAGATACAGATTATCCAGCTGGTCTTCGTCTGCAACATAAACAAGAGTGTATTCTATCTCTTCGCCTGCAGCCATAGGACGGAAAAATGAAGATTTCAGTCTTTCGATCCCTTCTGTATAATAGATATCATCGAAGTAGATCGGGAAGCTGCTGCCATTGCCGGAAAGCCACTGCATGCCATAACTTTCATTTGCTAATCTGAAGCTGTCGGTCGGATAAGCACAGCTGCCGTCCGCTCTTGGTATCAGCGTTGTCAGATCAGGGGCGATTGAAATGCCCATGAGCTGATTGCTCTCTGACTGCACATCTGAATAGTTTTTCGCCTTCATCTTAACAACAACATACTTGGAATTCACGGTTTCAAGCACACCGTCCTGTGATTCCATACCATTCCCGTCTACCGTATAGTGATATCTCTCATGCGGTTTCAGTGTTCCGTCTTCCTCCATCCAAGGAGCCACTTCTTCATAACGGGCAAAGTTCTCTGCCGGGTATTCTGAAAGCGGGAGTGCGTCCAGAATTTCCACATCCTGCACGGTAAAGCGGACATCATCTATCCCTTCTACCTGCTCTCCGTTCTCCATCAAGTAAGGATCGCTGATTTCCTCTCCAATTGCATAAATTTGGTCGGCTGCAACACCTGCCTGATAGGACTCGGCACTGCCCTCTGCATAAGCTTCCCTCGCTTTAATTTCTTCATCAATTTCTTCATCCGTCATGTATGGAGCGGTCTCATCCAGTACCTCAATCTTCAGCCCTTCTGCAACCTTGACCACTTCTTCTGCCGGAAGGTCACTTTCACTCCATACCATTACTCCGTATCCATACTCTTCATTAAACAGATAAATACGCTTTACAGTCTCTTCACTGTCTGTGTAAAAACTGTCATTAACGAATACATCTGTCTTCATGCCGCTGATATCCAGCGATTCCAAATGAGAGTCCTTTGAATAGGACATGAATTCCGCGCCGCCGGTACGCTCTAAGTAGTCCAGATCAGCCGCATTATACGGAATAATAGAAATGGCTCCTCCATTTTCTTCATTATGCCACTTATTTCCGTATGGGCTGTCCTCTCCGTACAGCGTATACCCTTCAGGTATATAGGTTTCTTCCACGGATATCCTATGGGCTTCTTTTTCTCTGTCCACCTGAAAATCATATTTAACAGAGTCCTCATTCTCCACAAGATTTGCGGAAAGAAACTTGTTTGCCGCCAGCGTAACAATCGACATTCCCGCTGCCAGCACCGCCACTGCTGCAATCGCAGCCCATGTACGGCGCTTCTTCGTATACTTCATTGTAACCTTTTTCCCGATTCCAAGCTGCTCATAAGTGTCCTGAATCCGCTCTTCTATTTTCTCCGGAATCTCTACATCCTGTTTTAATATTCTTTCTATTTCCTTTTTTGAATATTCGTTCCTCACACCCACTACCTCCTTTGAACTGCTACTTCCAGTCCATATACTTTTTCAAACTGCCTGCGCCCCCGGACCAGTCTCGTTTTGACTGTGCTCTCCTCAAGCTCCAGTATCTGCGCAATCTCTCTGATTTTGAAGCCCTCCGAATAGTACAAAAGCAAAACAATCCGATACTTGTCATCCATCTGGTTCATCAGTTCTTCAAATTCATAATTCTGAAGTGCCATACATGTATCCTCCTGTTCCGGAACAGTGTCTGAGAGATATTCCCGTTTTCCGGCTCTCAAAATGTCCTTACACTTATTAATCAGAATGCGTATGATCCACGTTTTAAAATACTTAGGCTCTTTCAGCCTGTCGATTTTTTCATAACATGTGATAATCGTCTCCTGTATGGCGTCTGCAATGTCCTCCTGTGTATGCAGGTAGCTTCTTGCAGTCTTATACATATCCTTCTTTACCAGTTCGATCAGTTCCACAAAAGCCTGATCGTCGTGCTTCTGTGCCCTTTTTATCAGGTATTTCAAAAGAAGACCTCCTTCCCCTCATCAATGCCGGCTTGATTGTCTTTCAATCATTAGACGTACGGGTAAAGCAAATAGTTTCAGACCGCCGAAAAAACTATTCAAAAATTATTGTGAATGAACGATATCCTATAAATACTAACCTGTTTTTGCACCGCACTCTCCGCAAAATTTTGCTCCGTACCCAACTTCAGCTCCGCATCCGGGACATTTTAGCGTTTTAGGGGCATCCATGGGTGACCCACATTGATTACAGAACTTTACTCCCCGGGCGTTTTCCCGTCCGCACGCCGGACATATGTTTAATTCAAGTGATGCGCCGCAGTTGTTGCAGAACTTTCCATTTCCGGCCGGTTTTCCGCACACCTGACATACTGTAGTTTTACTCTCCAGTTTATCATTCCAGACAGTTGATGTTTCCACCTTGGCATCAATATTTCTTTTCATAGCCTCCGCCCGCGCCTTTGCCACATAGACCTCCTGACGGGGAGCACATTCTATACAAAGCCCCTCATCCTCATTGTAATCTGAATCACAAACCCATTTCTGGCATGCGTGGCACCTGTGAAAATGCTGCTGTGCCTCATTTTGTGCCCGTTCAAAAGCCTTCTCATGCTCCTTCTGCCATTCGGGGCTTCTCTGTTCAAAACGTTCGGAAAGGATATTTCCGCCTCTTTCCAAATTCCAGCCAATATTACCTGCCCTTCCTCTCAGCATACTGCCAAGCATACCGGCTCCTTGTGTCAAACCTCTCAGCCCTTTCTTTCTTTTGTAAGTTTCCGACTCTATAAACGATGTCTTGTATCCGTCATGGCAGATATCACAGTAAAATGTAAACTGATATCCCGCTTCTGTAGAATTATCTTCATAGTTTCTTGTAAATGCTTTCATCATAATATGATCACTCCTTCCGGCTGTCTATCGCAGCTTTATTTTTATCTTTTTTCCGCAGACAGTACACTTTTCATTTTCAAAAAACTTCCTTTCCCCACAGCGCCTGTTCTGACACGGAACCATTAAAGTTCTGCCGCAATGTTCACATATTTCCAGTACAAAGGTACGCTCTCCACAGAACGGACAAGTTACATAGAGTGGGCGGCCGCAGTTTGCACAGACTTGAGATCCCTTGTCAATAGAACGAAGACAACTGGGACATTGAAAACCAAATGGATTCCGGCTTCCGCATTTTGGACAAAAACGCGCATCCCGTTCAACCAGACTGCCGCAATGGATGCAGGGCTGCTTATATATAGCCATCTTAATCCTCCATTCTATGTCCGCATTCTCCGCAGAATCTTACATTCACGTCTACCTCTGCACCGCATTCAGGACAAAACCGTTTTTCTCTGGCTCCTAATTTTGTTCCGCATTCCTGACAGAATTTCACGCCCTCCGGATTGAGCATACCGCATTCCCGACATGTCCTGCACTCCTCAGACTGCCGTTTCTTTTCATCTGCCTCCTGATTTTCGTTTTCTGCATGATTCAGCTGTTTTTTTGCCTCCTCCATATTCCTGCGGGTCAGACAGAGCTTTTCGCCTGCTTCTCCCCATTCCCCTATTCCATATTTTTCGATTGCCATACGGCCAATCTGAGCCAGCTGCTGTTCTTCTTTTTTCTCCAGCTCGCCATACTCTGCCTGTGCTTTAAAAAGCTTCACTCCCGGATCCTCCTGTGGCATCAGTCCTGATAAGCCTTTCACCAGACCTCCTAACCCACCAAATAAATCATTTCCCATGCTTTTCCTCCTTTACATTAATCGGTATTTTTTTATATTATAAGGGATAAACAGCAAAGGGATGGGTAAAATTCTGTTTATTTTTAATTTCCTCCATAATATTCCGATATAATGTTAACATTTCGATTTATTTTCAATGTTCCTCATGCAATAATCATGTTATTCTATAAAAAAGAGGAGGTATTAGTATGAACGATAAATTAGAATCCCTTTTCAGCGCACACCATGAGGATAAGAATTTTCTGAACAATAACTGCCGGCATTACTACTGTGATGTACTTTCGATTGCCTCTGTTTCAGATTCACCGGAATATATTTCCCACCCGTTCTGTCATTCACATGATGCCTATGAATTTTTGCTCCCTTACGGTCCTCTTCCACTTATTATGTATGAGGAATCCGTCTATATTGGAGAGACCGGTTATGTATATCCCGTACAGAGCGGCCGGACGCACGCTTCCCGGTTCCGCGTTTCCAATATTGCTCATGATAATATTGTGATCGATAAAAAATTTTTCGAGCAGATCCTGCTTGGAAGAGGCTGCTACGGTAAAATGTTTGACCTGCGTTTCGAACTGACCAAAGAAGCCCGGACTTACATACAATATTTTAAAGATGAATTTTCCAAAGAAAAAGACTGCGATGCGTCTAAACTCTTACATCTCGCAGCCCTTATTGCCTCTGTATTCACAGAATGTGAATTTCAGGAAAAAAGAGACCGCCTGAAGGCTCCCCCGCAATATCAGCAGGGAATCCATCAGATTGTCTCTTATATGAACCAGCATTATGCGGATAACCTTCAGATTGATACACTGGCTTCGATGTGCAGCCTGTCCCGCACATACTTTATAACTGCATTCAGGAAAGCAATCGGTGAAACGCCTTACAACTACCTTTTAAATCTCCGCATGGCCAAAGCCCGGTTACTGCTTGAGAATCCACAGTATTCTATAAAAGAAATCGCTCTGCTCTGCGGCTTTCAAAAGCCAAACACCTTTTCATCCCTGTTCAAAAATTATACAGGCATGACACCTACTGATTATAAACAAAAACTGCTATTTCCTTAAAAAACCTTCGATATTGGCAATCAATTCAATAAACCGGCAGTCTAATTCTGCCTTCTCTGCTGCACTATCTGCAGAAAAATCAAATCCCGATATACCAATCTGCGCATGATTTGCTGCGCTCCAGTCCCGCATTAAAATCAGTTCCATCTGTTCCCAGCCCTCATACCGTACAAGAAAACAAGTCTCCAGATTGTATTTCATATTTTCAAGACATCTGTAAAAATATGGAATCTCTTCAATCTGTAGCTCACGGATAAAATCCAGCAGCTCATCAAGGCATTCTTTCAATGGAACCAGTTCTTCTCTGTCCAGGCTCGTCATGGTATTCCCCCTCAGTCGGGCCCGTACCGAAAAATCACCTCTGAATCTTTTTTGTATTATATCATAATCTCATATAGATCACTCTACTTTGCGACATATTATTACAAAAATCGACAAAATGTGGCGTTCTTTAAAATTCCGGTATATATCTTATTATTTCGTACATACTATTAGAAAAAATATCCTTTTTGGAGGGTGCCGCAATGAAACCTTTTGACAAAAGAAATAAACGGCTGTATATCAGTACGATAATCGGAGTTATTTTTGTATCCGCTGCCGGAACACTGCTTCATTTTGTCTACAGCTGGACAGGTAACAATTTTATCACCGGGCTGTTTGCGCCGGTGAACGAATCCACCTGGGAACATATGAAACTTCTGTATTTTCCTATGCTGCTTTTCTGCGCTGCGGAATATTTTTTCCTGTACAGACACTATCAGCGGCTGATCCGGGCTGACCTCGCCGGCATACTGGCTGGAACATGGCTGATACCCGTCATTTTTTATACTTACACAGGAATTCTGGGGTTCCACACGCTTCCCCTGGATATCCTGACCTTTCTACTTGGTATCCTGTTTGCATTTTACGTGCGCTGCCGCTCTCTTCTTCTGCCCGGGCATATACAGCACACATTGTTTGGCAGCATGCTCAGGACGCGCCCGCAGGGTAAGCGCCATGGTATGTCTGGTTATACCTTCTTCTATTTTTTATGCTTCATTATCACAGGAGTATGCTTTCTGATCTTCACATATTATCCGCCCGCAGCCGGCCTTTTTCTTCCGCCCTCCTGATGTGGTTAATCGAGAAATGGCCCGGGACAGTATCATGGTGTGAAATAAGGGAAAAGCAGCGGATGCTCATTTCATTTTGGATGAACAGGGCTGCTTTTCCCTTAAAATACCGTTTCTAAATGTAAATAATTGTGACTCCGGCGAAGCTTACCTTTCCGTTGAGTACCAGAGTAACGGAACCGTCCGGCTGGTATCTCCCCTTCTCATCAACCCCCCCGAAGGCCGCGCTGATCTGATTTACCACTTTCCAGCTGCGCGGAACATAGAGTTCCACTCCGCCGAAAGAAACATCCAGCTTAACAGATGCCTGCCCCTGAGGAACCTCTGCATGGTCAAAGTATATCTTCATTGCTCCGAAAGCACAGTGGATACCGGCTCCTCTAAAATCCTCCGAGTTGATATATTTAATGCTGGAACCAAATGAACTTTCCATTCTCATCGCCTCCCCCTCTATCGTTTCGACATCGCTGAAGCTGTCATCGTAATGAGTGCTGTGATGATGCCAGCTCCGCTTTGGATGGTACAAAAACGCGGAACCAATACTTCCGAGAAGCGCGGCTCCCAGAACCGTCCACGGTGTCAGCGCTGTAATTCCCAGAGGGTCTGCATAGATAATACAGAGAAATGCCAGTGAAAATAGTACCCCCGGAATACTGCGGTGGATAGCGCTCTTGATCAGTGTCGCCGCAAATATCACTGACAGGAGCAGCATCCAGATACTGATCTCTGTATTCAGTATTCCCAGCCTGCTGATGATCAGGAGCACCGCTCCGATAATAAAAAATATCCCCCAGAATAATCTCTCTTTTTTCATGTCTCTACCTCTTTTCTTCCAGCCGGTTGCGAAGCGGCTTGTAATAATATCTGGATACATATACCTGTTTGTGTGTGTCCTTGAACTGGACCACACAGGAAGTGGATACGGAACGGTTGATCGCATATATGCTTCTCGTGTTCAATATCGTTGACTTCGATACCCTCATGAAATATCCCGGCAGAATTTCTTCCAGCTCATACAGACGATGACGGATCTTGTAAATATCGTCTGCCGTGTGTGCATGAATCGCTTTTCCGTCTGTCTCAAAGAAAAGAATCTCGGAAAGCATCAGATAGTACTCTGTCTCTTCCTTGTAGAATACAATCCGCTGCTCCTGCCTGGAGATCTCACTCAGTGCCTTCTGCACTTTCTGTACCTGGTCATTCAGGCTGCTGCTTCTGATTATGACTTCTTCCTCTGTTAAGTTCTCATCAATTTCAATTCGTATCTTCATCTCATTTCCCTCTCCACGCATTTATCTAACCATAAATCAATTGTCTTGTAAACCCAAAAGATGTATGTGGTATAAAAGCGAATCCAAGTGGTAAGAAATCAGCCCCCAGGTGCATCCGGATCATGCATCTGCTGAAATGGCTTCGGTAACAGTTCAGATAAGTCTGAATTATTACCGGCCTCGGGCAAATATTTTATTTTGTTCTCCATACCATCTGGACTTTATTGTGCCCCCAGTATAAAATAAATGCTGTATGAAATGTAAATATGGAGGTATGAAACATGAAATTTGTAATACAGAGAGTATCAGAAGCTTCCGTAGCCGTGAACGGCGACGTGATCGGAGCAATTGAAAAAGGATTTCTCGTGCTGATCGGAGTATCCGACAGTGATAATGAAGAAACTGCAGATAAGCTGGTCCGTAAAATGACGGGCTTAAGAATTTTTGAGGATGAGAATGGTAAGACTAATCTGTCCCTTGCAGATGTGGAAGGCAGTCTTCTGCTTATTTCCCAGTTCACGCTCTACGCGAACTGTAAAAAAGGAAACCGCCCCAGCTTCATAGAAGCAGGCCAGCCGGACAGGGCGAATGCCCTCTATGAATATATCATAGAAAAATGCAGGGCATCCGTACCCAACGTGCAGACCGGGCGTTTCGGGGCGGAAATGAAAGTCAGTCTTATCAATGACGGTCCTTTCACAATTATACTGGATTCAGAACAGCTTTAAGTTCTGATACGCTTATTCTTTTTCATAGCCGTTCTTCTTATAACAGAAGAGAAACATTCAGGATCATTATCTCAATAAACGGCGGGATAATTTTAATGCAAAAAAATACTCCCCTCAGGGAGTCAGAATAAAAAATATTAAAAGCTGTCGAGCGGAATCGAACCGCCGACCTCCGCCTTACCAAGGCGACGCTCTACCGACTGAGCCACGACAGCCTGTGCGTGATTCATACGCAACGATATTAATATACACTAAATCTGGTGCAGTTGTCAATATATATTCTGAAATATTTTAAAGAGCAGGACAACCATGTATTTCATTCGCCAAACTTTTGTATTTAAACCAGCCTTACAGGCAGAAAGACAGTCCGGCCGGCCCATCCAGCCGGCCCGATGAATACTTGCCAGCCTGCTGAAGACGTAAGGCCGCTTTATATTATTTAATACTGCTTTTTTTCCATGATCTTAACTGATATAAAATAAGAGAGCAGTGTCAGCAGAATACATCCTGTCCCTGCAAATAACGCCATACCTGCAAGTCCTGCCGCTGAAAGACTCCTATATAACCAGCCCAGGTCAATTCCCATCAGCTCAAAAAGCTTCACTACGGCAAATCCTGCCACAAAAACGCCCCCGACCACTCCAATGATTGCGATCCTGCTTTTTTCTGCCCCGAATTTCAGCTGTACCGGCAGTGTAAAGTCCAGAAACACCATTGAGATCATCAGATAAAAAGTCATTTTTATTACGGTTACCGTCATATCCTCTCCGGGGTAACGGATGGCCGAAAAGACAAGCGTGATTCCCCCTGAAACCAGCCATGCCGAAGCGGCCATCAGAAAACCGAGCACATATTTCTCAGCAACGTACCCTTTTCTGCTTATGGGAAGTGTAAACAAAAATTCCGCCCCATTGTCAAATTCATCATAACTTATGGTACTCAATATAAACATCGTGAAAATAAGTGTCATATAGTTCACAATAAATATCGGGCTCATTTTAGTAAAGGCCATTGTGATACCTACAATACATATAATCCAAAAGAAGTTCAGCTGATTTTTTAATAAATAAAGATCTTTTAATATTAAACCTTTCATTTTCCTTCACCCCGTATCATCATTGAGATTACTTCATCGATATTGCCACGCTCCATTGCAGTTTCCGGATAATTATCCAGGTAAAACTGTTTTTCATTTGTCAGGCAGCTATAGCCGTACCCCTCCCTCTTCCTTTTCATTATGAAACGCTTATCCAGTTTCTCATACTGTGCTTCTGTTAATTTAAGCACACCATAGTCGCTCAGAAGCCTGTCGGTCTCCTCGTGCATAATTATGTTTCCGTCATGTATCATATAGAGGTCATCGCAGAGCCCCTCCAGGTCACTTGATATATGGGAACTGATTAGTATTGAACCCTCTCCGTCTTCCATATACTCACGCATCATATCCAACAGTTCATTTCTTGCAAGCACATCCAGTCCGACTGTAGGTTCATCCAGAATCAGCAGCTCTGCTTTATGTGACATCGCTACCAGTACTTTCAATTTTGCTTTCATGCCAGTTGAAAATTCCCTGATCTTTTTATCAAACGGTATCTCAAAATCTCTGCACCTCTTTTCAAACACCCTTTTGTCAAAGTGTGGATACATGCTTGCCATTACAGGTATAATGTCCTTAACCCGCAGATATCCGCTGAACCCGGAATCAGAGAGAACTACGCCCAGTTTTTCACGGTCTCCCTTTGTCAGCTTATGGATGTCTTTTCCAAACAGCTCTATCTTTCCACCGTCAGTACCAATCAGACCCAGTATAGCCTTAAATGTTGTGCTCTTCCCTGCCCCGTTCTGTCCGATCAGTCCGGTGACACATCCCTTTTGTACTTCCAGAGAGCACTGCAGATCAAACTTTTCATAATGTTTTTCTACATTGTCTAATTTTAATACCATAGCTAATCCTCCAAGATAATTTGAAATAACTCTGCAATCTCTTCGCTGCTCATTCCACAACTTCTGCCTTTCCTGATCGCTTTCTCCAGGTCAGCTTCCACTTCCTTTTTCTTTTCTTCCAGCATAAGTTCCTGATTCGCACAGGCCACAAAACTTCCCTTTCCATGGACGGTCACAATAAAGCCTTCCTGCTCCAGGGCATCATAAGCCTTTTTTACGGTGAGTGCACTGACTCTCAGGTCCTTCGCCAATGTTCTGACAGAAGGGAGTGCTGTATCTTCTTCGAGTTCCCCCTGCATGATCTTATTTCTGACCTGTACAACAATCTGCTCATAGATTGGCTGCATGGAAGAATTATTAATAATCAGCTTCATTTTTCCCCTCCTTTGTTTACAAACAGTATATAACAGTGTAGTACTGTTGTCAACTGTTTTATACTGTTTACTTAAATAAGTTAAAAAATCTGGTAAGACCTTTGGTCCTGCCAGATTTTTTCTACATATCTTATTAAATTATCTTCTTAATCTCACGACAAACGGTTCCCGTGCTTATCTTGCCAGCAGTTTTTCTGCCTTGCTGCGGATCCGCTGAAGTGCATTATCTATAGCTTTGGGACTCTTTCCCAACAGTTCTGCAATTGTTCTGTAGTCTGTTCCAAGAAGATGCAGATACAAAACATGATTCTCCAGCGCACTGAGATTTTCTTTTAGCTCTTCCACAAATACTTCTGTGAACTCTTTACCGAAATACAGCGTCTCCGGATTGTTCTCCACCGCCGGTTCTATCGTGTCTATAAGAGGGATTTTCTTTTCTTCGTCCGCCCCTTCCCTCGCTTCATACAGGGATATATAAGAATTCAGCGGCATATGCTTTTTCCTCTTGGAAGCTTCAATTGCCGTATACATCTGCCGTGATACACACAGTTCCGCAAAGCTGGCAAAAGAGGCCCCCTGAGAAGGACTGTAATCTCTTACCGCCTTGATAAGCCCTATCATGCCTTCCTGGATCAGGTCCTCGTTCTCACCGCCTATGAGGTACATGGCTCTCGCCTTCTTGCGTACCATAGACTTATATTTTACCATCAGGTAATCCATGATGTCCGAATTACCTTCCCGAAATTCAGAAATCAGCTGTTCATCCGCAACTGCATCATATTTCTCCATCAGCTCTTTCCTTTCCTGCCGGAAACCAGTTCTGTTATCAGATACCCGTATTGCTATCAGGCCTTCCCGTTTTCCTACTGCAATCTCTGCCGGACAATCTCGTAAGCAAGCACGCCCGCCGCTACAGATGCATTCAGAGAGTCTATCTCCCCTTTCATCGGTATGGCAGCAACAAAATCACATTTTTCTTTGACAAGGCGTCCCACACCCTCACCTTCATTGCCTACAACAAGCCCGATGGGACCGGTCAGATTCATTTTATACATGGATTCTCCGTCCATATCAGCACAGACAAACCACAGACCTCTCTCCTTTAATTCTTCCATAGTCTTCGCCAGATTTGTCACCTTTGCCACCGGTGTATAATTCAGTGCGCCCGCAGAAGTCTTTGCCACTGTAGCTGTCAGTCCAACTGCCCTGCGCTTTGGTATGATAACACCATGGGCCCCTGCCAGATTGGCTGTACGGATGATTGCCCCCAGATTATGCGGGTCCTCTATGTTATCCAGCAGAATGAAAAATGGATCTTCCCCCTTTTCTTCCGCCAGTTTAAACATATCTTCAATCTCCGCATATTCATATGCCGCCGCATAAGCGATAACTCCCTGATGTTTTCCGGTCTCGGAAAGCTGTGCAAGCCTCTCCTTTTCTACAAAATTCAATATGGTATCGTGCTTTTTTGCCTCCCTTACAATCGTCCGGATCGGGCCGTCCTGACAGCCGTCCAGTATAAATACCTTGTCGATCGGCTTGCCTGAACGGAAAGCTTCCAGTACTGCATTCCGGCCTTCAATTATCAGTGTATTTTCGATTTGTCCATTTTCACTTCTGTTATTTTCCTGCATTTTATTCTCCATTTATTCATCCTTTATTCTATAGCCTTGCTGCAGACCTGCCCTTAATGTATCCCCTAAGGGCAGCAGATTTTACTGTTTCCTGAAATACTCTTCGTCCAGGCTGTCCAGCCCGGTTTTAACAAGATCCATGAGTCTTTTGTATTCCTTTTTCAGATAAAGATATCCGATCAGAGCCTCAAAGCCCGTGGCTCTCCGGTAGTCTGTGATGGACTGGTTTTTAGCCGGGGAGACTGATTTTGCATTTCTGCCTCTTCTGTAGACGGCATGTTCTTCTTCCGTCAGATGTTCCTGCATGGTGCGCATCATCAGGGACTGGGTAGATGCCTGCACAAATCTGCTTGTCTCTTCATGCAGCTTATGTACCTGCTTATTTCCTCTGCTGATGATCATTGTCTTGATTGCCAGATCATATACGCAGTCTCCTATATACGCCAGAACAAGAGGTGAATAGCTTGCCGCATCCACCTCTTGAAGATTTAATACTTCTGTTATATAATCATGAAACTCAAAATTTATGCTTTCTTCCATTTTACTCCTTCTCGGGTATCCTCCAGGACAATCCCCCTGGAGAGCAGCTCGTCTCTGATCTCATCTGCTCTGGCAAAGTTCTTCGCCTTTCTGGCGGCCTGGCGTTCTTCAATCAGAGCCTCAATATCCTCCGCCAGCATCTCTTCGTCCTTCTCTACGATGATTCCAAGAACATCCGTCAGCTTAACAAGCAGATCCAGAAGATCCTGCAGATATTCAGCGGAGCTTTCTCCGTCTGCACTGGTATTGATATATTTTACAAGCTCGAATACGGAAGAAATTGCATCTGCCGTATTGAAATCATCATCCATCGCTCTCTCAAAGCTGTCAATATATTCCTGTGTCTTTGTGAAAGCTTCTTTCTCCGCAGATGTCATTTCCTGTACTTTTGAATTGCCTTTCAGGAATTTCAGGTTATCTGCTGCGGTTATAATTCTGTCCAGCCCGGTCTTAGCAGCGTCCATCAGATCGGCACTGAAATTCAGCGGACTTCTGTAATGTGCGCTGAGCATAAAGAATCTGAGTACCTGCAGATCATACTTTTCGCTGATTTCTCTAACGGTAAAGAAGTTCCCCAGCGATTTTGACATTTTCCGGTTGTCAATGTTCAGGAATGCATTGTGCATCCAGTAGCGTGCAAACTCTTTGCCGTTCGCCGCCTCACTCTGGGCGATCTCATTCTCATGATGCGGAAATACCAGATCTTCACCGCCCGCATGGATATCAATCTGTTCTCCCAGATACTTTTTAGACATCTCAGAACATTCAATATGCCAGCCCGGACGCCCTTCACTCCAGGGTGACTCCCATGCCGGTTCGCCTTCCTTTTTCGGCTTCCATAATACGAAATCCAGAGAATCTTCCTTCTCATCCTCTCCGGTTACAAGAAGGGAACGCCCTCCTGACTGCAGGTCATCCAGATTCTTATGGGAAAGCTTTCCGTACTCCTTAAACTTTCTTGTACGATAGTAAACCGTACCATTTTTCTCGTATGCATAGCCCTTCTCAATCAATGTCCCGATCATATCCACCATTCCGCATATCTCTTCGGTAGCAAGAGGATGCTTTGTGGCCGGCTTCACATTCATGCCTTCCATGTCTTTCTTGCATTCCGCAATATAACGTTTGGACACTTCATCCGCAGTAACGCCTTCTTCTATTGCTTTTTTGATAATCTTGTCATCTACATCTGTAAAGTTGGAGACAAAATTTACATCGTATCCCTTATATTCAAAATACCTTCTGACCGTGTCAAAAACGATCATCGGCCTTGCATTCCCTATATGGATAAAGTTATAGACTGTAGGCCCGCAGACATACATTCTTACTTTCCCTTCCTCAATAGGTACAAAATCTTCTTTTCTTTTTGAAAGTGTATTATATAATTTCATCTGATTTCTCCTCTTTCTTTTCTTTTTCTATGCATCCGCTGCACTGCTCTTCTGTGTTCCCCGAATTACCGGCAAATTCTGCGTCGTCCGGCAGCATGCATCGCATATGTCTCTCCATCTCTTTCAACTGCTTATACAGGCGTATATTATCATTCTGAAGCTCTCTGATATCATTCAGCACCGGATCGGGCAGATGAATCTGATCCATATCCGTTCTCGGAACCTTCTGGTCACCCATACGCACCACACGTCCCGGCACGCCGACCACTGTACAGTTCGGAGGCACCTCTTCGAGCACAACCGATCCCGCCCCGATCTTGGAATTTTCACCGATCGTAAAGGACCCTAGTATCTTTGCTCCTGCACTGACCATAACATTATCCTTCAGCGTAGGATGCCGCTTGCCCTGCTCTTTTCCTGTACCGCCCAGAGTCACGCCCTGGTAAAGTGTTACATTGTCCCCGATAATCGTCGTCTCGCCGATAATAACGCCGCTCCCGTGGTCAATAAACAGCCCTTTTCCTATAGTCGCACCTGGATGAATCTCAATCCCCGTCTTTCTCGCAGCCTTCTGTGACATCCATCTGGCAAGGAAATAGTGTTTCTTAAGATATAGCTTATGTGCAACTCTGTACCTTAGTATAACTTTAAAACTTGGGTAAAGCAAGACCTCCATATTAGATTTAATCGCCGGATCCCGCTCCCGGATGACCTGAATCTCATTCTTAATATAAGATATAATTCCCATTTAATGATCCTCCATACCAATTAGATACAATATTTACCAGCTCTGCCTTAATTTCAAACCACGCTTTGCAGCGTTTGTTTTCCCTGTCAATACAAAAAAAGACCCCGTCTCCTGTTAGAGACGAAGTCATATCCGCGGTTCCACTCTACTAAAAGAATCTCTTCTTTCACTCGATGCATGTAACGTATGCCAAACGTATTCTGCTACTCACAGCGATCTGCCGTGTTCACAGAATCAGCTCCCGGACGCACTTCACAGATTCTTCCTTTAAGACCACTTTCAGCCGGTGGCGGTCCCTCTCTGCAATCTCAGAATCAGCTACTCTTTCCGTTCATAGCTTTTCACAAAATCAATATAGATATATATTATGCAAAAAAGCAAAATTTGTCAACTGAATTTTCGCGGGGAGGGGGACGCCTGTCCGGTACGGGGATTGTGCTGTGGGGCGGGGGATTTTAACGGGAGCGGCGGATGTGACTGGATATGCGTGACATGCATCTGTAAGAAAATATTACAGATATCTCTAAAGCCATATTTTCATCATATAGAAAGACATCCTAAACTCCCCCCAGTTTCTCCCCTTCACACGATTTCGTTCAGGTAAAGGGGGTGTAATGGCTGCAATTTCCCAAGTTCCTGTTTTAGACGCGGCGAGAGGATTACTCCTTCTTCCCGTCCTGTTTCTTCTACTGTCTGATACCCAAACAGAAGGGCCGTCAATGCTCCGATTGTAAGTACGCCTTCCGAGTCCTCTGTCTCGCTTACCAGTATTTTCTGATCTTCATCACTGTTCTTTAATCTCCACACTCTGCTGTTTTTTGTAATTATAGAATCAAGCACAGCGAAAGAACAGTTTATCTCTTTGCCTTCTTTCACCCGCATGGCAGACAGGAGTGTCTCCAGATGCAGTATGCGCAGCATAATGAGCGGTACTTTTCTGGTTTGTCCGCTTTCCGCTCCCGCATATATCTTTGCCGGGGCGCTCTGACCTTCTCTCATCTGATATACGGCTGTCCGGAATTCTGATTCGAACTGCGGCAGATACAGTGGTTCCCTGATCTCAAGCGATTCCTCTTCCCTGGCATAAGCAAACATTCCCACGATATCGCTGCCTTTCTTTAAGAGCTTTACACCGCCGTTTTCGCTCTGCTGTTCAAAGATCATTGTCTGGTAATACTGGTCATCGCGCACGGCGTATACCTGATATCCGGCGGCATAATGGGTATTAAAAAATGTTGCCATAGCCGAAGCCTCAGACAGGCCGGCGTCAGATATGCTGACCGTCATTGTGCCCGGCTGTCCGCAGGACTCCTCCTGGTTCTGTGCGTAGACAAAACGGAAATCATACGGCCTGTATATGGACTCCGCTGCCGGCATCAGGAAGGTAAACGGCTGCTTCTGTTCATACATGTCCGCCATGGAGGCTCTGAGAAGCCTGCCCATGTAACCTCTCTTACGATATGCCTCCTCTGTCGCCACGGCAATGACATAATTGCATAGCCGCTGCGTACTGCCAATCTGCAGTACATAAGGATTCAGCTGAAGCATGGAACGTACAGCCCCGTCCTCTTCTATTACATAAATCTGATTGTCTCTGGTTTTAATAAAATAATAATAATCCAGAAATTCTTTGCTGTCTTCCGGAAACACCATTTCCCACAACTTTCTTGTTCCGCTGTGTTCACTGCTGTCCAGCTTTCGAAGCTGCATATATCTCTCCTCTTTTCCTACTTCCTGGAACACCCCTTGCAACCCTCACATCCATTTGGGTTAGGGGTAACATCATAACTGCTGTAATTCATAATCTTTTCAAGCGCACAAACCGCCTGAGAGGAAATCCCCTCCCCGTTTCCGGTAAATCCAAGCCCCTCTTCCGTGGTTGCCTTGATATTAACCTGATCCGGCATAATGCCAAGGGCATCCGCAACATTCTTAATCATATCATCAATAAAGGGACGCATCTTCGGTTGCTGTGCAACTATCGTGGCATCAATATTCTCAACAATAAACTGCTGTTCCTCCAGAAGTGCCGCCACACGCTCCAGCAGCCTGATGCTGGAAATACCTTGGTACTGCGGATCCGTGTCCGGAAAATGCTTTCCGATGTCCCCCAGAGCCGCTGCACCGAGAAGTGCATCCATAATAGCATGAACAAGCACATCTGCATCCGAATGTCCCATAAGCCCTTTCTCGTATGGAACTTCCACACCTCCGAGAATCAGCTTTCTTCCTGTCACAAGTCTGTGAACATCATATCCCATACCTACACGCATGTCCTGTCACTCCTTATTTAAATTCTATTTTTCTTCCTCGTCTGTCTCTTCAATTACCTCTTCCGGAACATCTTCGTCAATATTTATAACCGCATCCTCCGCTATATTTTCAACGGTGTCCGCAGCTATAACGTTCTGTGTGTCCACAGCTGTATCATCTTCACCTGTGCCCCCATCTGTATCTTTCTCTATCCCCGCAGCTGCATCGTCCTCTATAGCTTCTGCAATTTCGGTTTTGTTATTCTCCTCACCGCGATCTTCCAGAACTGCTTCTTCTGAAATCTCTTCCTCATCTGAGTCTTCCTCCTCCAGAGAATTCTCCTCCTCTGACGACTCCTCTTCTTCAGTCTGCACTTTATTTCTCAGCGCAATCACACTCTTTATTGATATAATCGCTATGATTGCTCCTATGATTATAAAGAAAATGCCCGCAGTCATCATAAATGCCATGTTTCCGGGTCTGTCAGCCAGCACCCCGCTTACGATCTGATACCCCAGATAAACCACATACAGGCCGGCTACAGTTCTTATCACTAGCCAGGATTTTTCATTCATTTTTTTGTCCTCCGTTTAATTTTTCATTCTCTGATTCTATCATACTTAGATAAGTATTGCCATAATCAGACACAAAAAAGCTTCGGAAATTTCCGAAGCTTCTCAGTAGCGGAAACTGGATTTGAACCAGCGACACCACGGGTATGAACCGT
The DNA here is from genome assembly GCA_001028025.1 of Faecalicatena fissicatena. Lineage (GTDB taxonomy): Bacteria > Bacillota > Clostridia > Lachnospirales > Lachnospiraceae > Faecalicatena > Faecalicatena fissicatena_A. The sequence goes on from LDAQ01000010.1 coordinate 125,857, forward strand.
GTGCTCTAGCCAACTGAGCTATTCCGCCATATAAAATTTTTGAAATGTATGGGACCTATAGGGCTCGAACCTATGACCCTCTGCTTGTAAGGCAGATGCTCTCCCAGCTGAGCTAAGATCCCATATTTCTCCCGGTTTGCGTTTGTTAGTTTGTCTCACCCGCAACCCGCTTTGCTATTATACTATTATTTTTCATCAAATGTCAACACCTTTTTTCCTATTTTTTCATTTTTCTATTTTTATGTAAATTTTCAAAGTAAA
>LDAQ01000100.1 GCA_001028025.1 Faecalicatena fissicatena
ACAGAATTGGTTACACTACCATTTCCAAAGAGACCTGAGCCGTTTAAGCATCGGCTTAAACGGTGAATGTCTCTGATTCCCTGCAATCCTTTGTTTTTCCTCTTACTGCTGGTCAGCCCGCGGACCGTCCAGCAAAACAGGACAGGGCTTTTGCGCCCCTCCCATTTCCCCTTCCGCAAAGCGCCCCCCGTGCCACCATTCCAATAAATCGCCCCTAGACCTCTATGCCCCCACTTTTACCGCTGCATGTATAATAAGCCTTCCGTTCCTCCGGTTTAAGATATATGGAAATTTCCTCCGCCTCCAATATCCCTTTCATCCTGCAGTTTTCTTTGACCTTTTCTATGATTTTATCTGCCCGATATTCCTGGTCCTGATACTGAATATATAAGTTTATTCTGCCGGCATCTTCTTGTGCGCAAGGTGCGGCGGCAACCGTACACGCAGCTGTTTCTGTCTGTTTCTTCAGTTTTTTCTTATCAATTCTTTTGCTCATCTTTGTCTGCTCCCTTTTTGTAATGTCTTATGAATTATAGTACTTTTCGACAAAGAAGTCAAAAATCACTATCAGGGAAAAGGTGCTGCTGCCGTAATTTTTCTTTGGTCTCTTCCATGATCTGATCCGCATTGTTTTCAGCGATATCCAGACCTTCAGCGCTGTAGATACGTGTCTGTTCGATACCAAACATACTGCATAAATTCTCTATATACTGGACCGCCGAATTCTGCGCTCCAATATAACCACCGCAGGTTGTGATATATATGAGTTCCTTTGCACGGCACATGGGGGCCGGGAGTCCTGCTTTTGTATATCCGAATGTAATTCCATTTACACAGATATGCTCGAAATAGACCTTCAGCGAGGACGGAAAAGAGAGGTCCCAATAAGGTGCTCCTACCAGAACCGCATCCGCCTGTGCAAAATCTTTGGCATACTGGTAACCTGGATCTGAGTAATCAAGGTTTTCTATATCTTCATTACGTTTGCTGAGCATCTGGTCCGTAAACGGTATGAGATTTTCTTTCTGTAAATTTACTTCCTGTATCTCCCATTCGTCTGAAAAACGTTCCATATATGTTTCACACAACTGCAGTGTTCTGGACTGTTCTCTTACGCAGGAATTAATAAATAGCAATTTCATAAATATCCTCCATTATATAATCAATTCGTTTCGTAATAAAAAGTAATAGTATTATATCACAGAGCAGAAGAAAATGTGCCCCCTCGTTCCATCAATTGTCTTTTTAAGACGGTCTGATCTGTACGCTTTCGGCGGCCGGAAAAGGCGGGCAGCCAATCTCAGGCTGCCCTTTGCGGTTTGGAAACAGTGATGTGAAATATTGGCGGAAACACCTATAGTTTTTAGTATCAAATCCCGCTAAAGTATTGTATAATGAAGCAAGAAGTTTGAGAAAATGACGATTACAAGCCCACCCCCCGTTGTGGCAGCAGTCAGAGCTATGCAGGCATGGCACGAGCCCGCTGTCTGCGGGTATAAAAGAGCCGGGAAAACCGGCGGCTGCGGATTGGTCTGCAGAGATGAATGAAGAAGACAGGTGAATACAAATGATTGAGAAGGATAAGATTTATCCCGTAATTGTAGATGAAAGTGAAAATATTATATATATATCAGATCCTGAGACATATGAAATCATTTATCTGAATCAGGCAATGAAAGGTACCCTGGATTTAGAACCGGGTGAAGATTACCAGGGAAGGTGCTGCTATGAACTGCTGCAGGGACAGAGTGCACCGTGTTCATTCTGTACCAATGCCCTTTTGACAACGGACAAGTTCTATACGTGGAAACATTTTAACGAAAAGCTGAACAGATATTACAGCCTTAGGGATAAGCTGGTTGAGATCGAAGGACATTTGTACCGTATGGAGATCTGTGTGGATATTACCGAGAGTGAGATGCTGCATAAGAATCTGGAAAGGCAGCTTTCCATTGAAGAGACTCTGGTCCAGTGTATTCATATGCTTACTGACAATTCAGATATCGATATGTCCATGAATGGGCTGCTGCGTATCATCGGAGAGTTTTATCAGGCTGACAGGGCATACATTTTCGAATACAATTATGAGAAGAATATACTGGTCAATACAAACGAATGGTGCAGAGAAGGAATCACACCACAAAAGGAGAATCTTCAGAGTGTTCCAGCAGAAGTGAGTAAGCAGTGGATGGATCTTTTCCACGATTATGGTGCAGTTCACTTGCCTTCTGTCAGACGCAGAGCGGAGGAAAATGCTCCGGAAGCAGATATACTTGAGCAGCAGGGAATAGGCTGTCTGATGGCAGCGCCTATATGGGACGCGGATTCTCGGGGCGAGGATGGGCAGAAGATGCTCTATGGATTCATTGGCGTAGATGATCCTACACGCGGGGCAGAACATATTAAACTGCTTCAGTCAGTTGCATTTTTTATATATAATGAAATCCAGAAGCGCCGTATGATTATGAAACTCGAAGAGATGAGCAGGATTGATGTTCTTACCGGAATGGGAAACAGAAATTATTATATGGAAAAGCTGGAGAGTCTGGCAAAGCTGGATCTCGGGTCTCTGGGAGTTGTTTTCTGTGACATTAATGGGCTGAAGTATGCAAATGATCATTTCGGACATGCTTACGGTGACAAGATGATTCAGAGTGTTGCAGACGGAGTGAAACAGACTTTTCCCGAGTATGCATACAGAATCGGTGGAGACGAGTTTATTGCACTGTATATCAATGGGACAAAAGAGGCATTTTATAAACGGTTTGAAGCCCTGAAAGATTATGCGCAAAATGAATGTATCTGTGACTTCTCCATGGGAGTGAATTTTGGGGAGGGGAATATTAATGTGGATCAGCTCATTAGCGGCAGTGACAAGATGATGTATACGGAGAAGCAGATCTACTACGATAATACGCTGGAAGGCAGATCCGTACAGCACAGGGCAGCGGCAAGGCAGCTTGTGAATGATATAAAGGAAGGGGACTTCGAAGTCTTTCTACAGCCAAAGATCTACCTGGATACAGGAGAAATGGTTGGTGCCGAAGCTCTGCTAAGACGAAAAAAGGAAGACGGAGATTATTATCTGCCCGAACAGTTTATATCCCTCTATGAAAAGGAAGGCGTCATACAGTTTCTGGACCGTTTTGCATTTGAGGAAGTATGCGGGATACTAAAAGAATGGATAGAAACAGGGGCAGAAGCGGTTCCAGTATCCGTGAATTTTTCCAGAATCAGTCTGATGCAGCGCGGGATAGTACGGGATCTGGCACAGATCAGGGAAAAATACGGAGTTCCTGAAAAACTGCTCGTACTGGAAATTACAGAGAGCATAAGTAAAATGGAACCTCCGGCATTGAAAGAACTCATGAAAGAATTTGAAAAATACCATTTTGTTGTTTCCCTGGATGACTACGGCTATCAATACTCCAACCTGTCTATTTTATCAAACATGGATTTTGTTGAACTAAAGCTGGACAAAAGTCTGGTAGACAACCTGAAAGACAACCCAAAAGCAAGAGTAGTAGTCGAAAATTCCATAGAAATGTGCCGTCAGCTGAACAAAGTAATATCCACGGCAGAAGGAATCGAAAGCAAAGAACAGCTGGACATCCTAAAAGGATTCAACTGCGACATGGGGCAGGGTTTCCTCTTCTCCCACCCCCTGCCCAAAAAAGAGTTCTTCCAAAAATACGGCAAACACTCATGACTTAAAACATAAATGATCCGGTCCCCTGACAGCAATTATAACTGCCAGGGGGCCGGATCATTTTAATAGTTACAATCAGGCAGGAGACGGCATTCTATAGATTTAAGGAAGCCTGTTTAATTTAGGGGATAGATATAATCTTTGGAATTGTGATGTAAACTGGAATGAAATACAAATAAATAATCAGTATGGATGCTTATACATGTGTTGCCCGATAATCTCCCGGGCTCTGTCCAGTGATCTTCTTAAATATGGTAAAGAAGTAACTGATATTCACAAATCCGACTGAATTAGCCACTTTCGCCGTCTTCCAGGTTGTGGTAGTAAGAAGATGCAGTGCCTTGGCTATTCTGATGCGGTTCAGATAATCATTGAAAAATTCTCCGGTTTCCCGTGCAAATTCTCTTCCCAGATAGGCGGCGTTGACTTCCATTTCAGCCGCAATCGTTTTTAAAGACAGGTTATCGTTTGTATAATTACTGTTTACATAGGTAAGCGCATTTTGGACCATAAAGGAATAGCTCCCCTCCATGCTTGCATCAGCAGCATGCTCCATCAGGGACAGGAAGAAAATATTCAGTTTCTCCTCTAACTGCAATATGGAATCTGTCCCGCTGATGATCGAAAAGGCGTTTTGCTTTTTCTGTGTAATCTCCGTTTCTGAAAAGGACACCATATATTTTGAATGAAGAACATAGGTTACCAGCTCAATCAGATAATACTTCAGGATATCCATATTTTCCCCATCTCCGGAAGCAAGAATTTCAGTAAAGTAAGTATGGATGGTCGCTTGTATTTTGTCTTTTTCTTCTGCTTCGAGATGCCTCAGGAAATCAGGATAGCTGACGGATGGATAGAAACTGCTGCCTAAAACCTGTGTTTCAATGGAGGTGCCAAGTATGAGTGATTTTTCTATTTTCGAGACAGCGTCATCATATGAAACAGAAATTTCCTGTAAATGATTCGCTTCCATCCCAAGTGCAAAGATGGCAGCCATTTGCATTTCTTCAAGAAGTATGTCAGAGCAGGATTTTAGTGCGGTAAGATAGTCTTCTTCTTTCAGCGTATAAGCAGGATCTTTAAAGATGACAGCGATGACATCAGCCGTATCAGAAACGACATAACATTGGCAGAGCCTGGAACAAATTTCCTGGCAGCGTCCGAGCGCATCCTGTGAAGGGGAGATTTTAACCCTGCTCTCATTCGAGGACTTTGCCCCCTTTTCTTTCACCAACAGTTTTAAGACTCCAACATGCATATGGCTGCAATGTAAAGAGACACTTACTATCTGACATTTCTCACGCAATTCACGGGAATCAATCCGGTTGCGGAGCACCCGGACCAGAACGTTATTGCGAAGGGATTCCAGACTTTCCTGAAATTGCTGCTGGTGCGCGTGCAGGTCATCAAGAAGCTTCACAGACGAGATCACGGTTTGTGTTAATTCATCCTGATTGACGGGCTTCAGCAGATAATTAATGGCACCGAGCTGCATGGCTTTCTGGACATACTGGAAATCATTATATCCACTCAGGATAATGAACGTGGGAGACGATTCCAGATGGGAGCAAAGCTCCATCAGCTCCAGCCCGGTCATGTTAGGCATGGAGATGTCTACAAGCACAAGATCGGGTTTAAGGGATTTGATTGCCAGATAAGCCTTCATGCCGTCTTCTGCTTCCCCTGCAATCTCAATGCCATAGACTTCCCATTCTATGAGGGAATGTAATCCTGTGCGGATAAAGGCTTCATCATCTGCGATGAGTAGTTTGTACATAATCTTCCAACTCCTTTTTTGGTTTTGCCGGCAGTGTGATTGTGACGGTAGTACCCTGGCAGTAGGTACTGTTTACCTGAAGACCGTAATGTTCTCCGAACAGAAGCTGTATGCGGGTGTGGATATTGCGCAGGGCAACACCAAATTCAGGGAATGTCTTACTTCCGCGGATATGTGCATTTAGGTTATTAAGATCCGTTTCATTGATGCCAGGGCCGTTATCCTTTACTGTTATTGTGAGAACCTCGTCCGGGATGGTAAAAAGGATATGAATCTCGAGTGGACGAAGCACAGGTGAGCCGTGTGAAAGTACATTTTCTATAATTGGCTGCAGCGTAAAACGGGGGATCCCATAATAATAAATGTCTGATGGAAGGTCAATATCAACAAAGAGCCTGTCAGGAAAACGGAACTTCTGTAAATCCAGATAAGAGCCGATATATTCAAGTTCGTCTTCTATATAGACGATATCCTGATTAAACTGCACCATCCAGCGGAAGAGGTGCCCAAGTTCCTGAAGCATCTCGGAGGCTTCATAATCATCGTTTTCCAAAGCACGCATACGGATGCTTTCTATGGTATTGGCGAGAAAATGCGGATTGATCTGTGCCTGCAGTGCATAGAGTTCGGCGGTCCTGCGCTGCGTCTCAGCCAGATAATTCTTATTGATATAATCGTTCAGTGTGCTGCTCATTGTATTAAAAGTACGGCTTAGATAACCGATTTCATCCTCTGAATTTACCGGAAGCTGCAGAGAAAAATCGCCTCCGCTGATGCTGCCCATGGCAGATGCAAGGAGCTGAAATTTTTTTGCATAGTGATGATGCAGTATAATAATCACAACAATAATCAAGAGTATCCCACATACGGTAAGCAGGATGGACTGCCTTACGAGATCAGCGGTTTTCTGCTGTAATTTATAGTCAGATACTGAGCCAATTACCTGCAGGCCTGAAAGACTGATTGTCTTCTGATAGACGATGTCCATATCGGGTGCCCATTCCCTGGAAAACCTGTGCCCGATTCTTTCGGCGGAATTGCTGTAGATCACCTGGTTTCCCTCATTCAGCACGAAGTAGTCGCCGTCAGACGCCTCTATGATTTCGCTATAGGTTGCATCAACTGTTGCAGGAGAATAGTTAAACATGAGATAACCCAGCGGGAATTGTTTTGAAGGCAGGCTCATATCAAAAATCTTTGCAATGAAGGTGATGGTAGGCTCCGAAGCCTTGGATGTAGAGATTGTCAGGTAGGGAGGGGCAGAATCATAGATCTCAGTGATAACCTCGGGGGAGTCTTTAAAATCCTGGATATAGGAAAGCTCGTTAAAGTCGAAACCAAGATAGACCTTGCGTCCGCTTTTGGCGGAGTAGGAAAAGCGGTTTTCTCCGTCCGCAGTAAAAAGAATTACATCATCTAATCTTGAGTTGGAATAGGTAAGAGCAGCCATATAATCAGTAATCTTAGTGAGGTGCTCAGGGTTATAGATGTCAGAGGGGTTGCTGCGGGTGGAAGCGATACTGTCGGCAATATATCCGGTGGAATGCAGAAGAGTCCTCTGGTTATAAGTTATATTGTATGAATCCTGAAAGAAGGTAAAAACCTTACCTGTTGCCTCCTGAACCAGAAGACGGTTTTTATCATGAATATTCTGTGAAAGCTGTGTTAAAAGAAGCCCGGTTAATAGAAAAGAAATCACCAGGACGACAAGTACTGTCAGAAAAGATATTTTTTTAAAAATACTGGAATTCTGTAAACGTATTTTATATTTCATAGCTGACAGCTCCTTAGTGTATGATTTGTAAATTAATTCTATAATAAATGAAATGCGATTGCAATAAAGTTTATTATTTTTGAATGAAATCTATAATAAGTAAAATAGAGTATTTTTTTAGGGTGTTGTTTTTGAAATATATTTATAATTATTGAAATTGTGGTTACAAAGCTGATGAAATATAATAAATGTAACAAAACAAAAGGAGGAAGGAAATGAATAAGAAAAGAGTATTGGCAGTATTGGCAATGGTTGGATGCCTGGCAGTTACATCATTGGCGGGATGCGGAAAAAAAGCGGAAGACTCAGACAAGGCCGTAAAAGAGGATCAGACAACGATCACACTTGGTGTATTCGAAACAGATAATATTACCTCAGAGATCTGGGGCGGTATGATCGATTCTTTCGAAAAAGAGCATCCGGAAATTAAGGTGGAAAAGGTGCTTGCCAGCGGTGATGACCGTACGGCATTCTGGAGAACCATGCTGAACAGCGGAGAATTCCCGGATATTGTAGTGGAGGCTTCTAATCTGGCATCCATGGATGTGTTTGCTGAAGTACCGGGAGACGTACAGGAGCTGTTTAACCCGGATCTGCTGATTGAGTACGGCGGAAAGGTTACGACAATACCTGCAAGTGTACAGTACAAAGGACAATGCTACTACAATAAAGCTATTTTCAAAGAGCTCGGATTAGAAGAGCCGAAAACCTGGGATGAATTCCAGAAGGTGTGCCAGACAATTAAAGATGCAGGCAAAGTACCGCTTATGTGCGGCGGCACTGGTGATACATGGGCAACAGGAGCAATGTTCTGGGTAGCAGAAGGCGACACTCAGGTGCAGGCAGCGTACCCGGATTTTGTACAGGGATTGTCAGAAGGCAAGTATAAATGGAACAATGATGTAACCAAGAAAGTAATGACCGAGTATCAGGACATGGTGAAAAAAGGATATTATTATGAAGGTGCTTTATCCCTAAGCTACAGCCAGTGTTCTGAAGCATTCCTGAAAGGGGAAGCTGCGATGCTGATTGACGGTGCCTGGATGAATGCAACACTGGATAGTTCAGGAAATGAAGACTTTGGTGTATTTGCTGTCCCGACAATGGACGGAAGCAAAATAGCAATTGGAAACACTTCATCCTGGGGTGTATATAAAGACAGCAAAAATCAGGATGCAGCATGGGCATTTTTGAAATACATCTATGGCGAAAATACACAGCCATATTCAGACTGGCTGGCATGTGACGGACTGTTCTCTACCACAAAAGAGCCAGTTACATATGAAATGGGACCTGTTACAACAGACTTCCTTGAAAACTTTGACGGATATGAAGTGAAATGTGAGATTAATCAGACTGCAGGTGACTATATCGTGCCGTCAGGAATGCAGTCCTTTATGGATAAATCCCATCAGAATACATTTAACGGAGCAGATGTTTCGAAAGAGCTTGACAGCTGGGATACAGAATATCAGCGGTTAATGGATGCACAATAAAAAGAACAGGTAAAATCAGGAAAAGCTGCTGTAGGTTTGTTGTGAATTTACAGCAACTTTTCTTTTATAGAAAAGGAATAGGCGATATGAAAAAAAATAAAGTATCATTTGGTTTTGCACTTCCGGCATTTATTATTTATACGGGACTGCTTGTGATTCCGATTATTATGGCCTTTTATATAAGTTTTTTTAAATGGAACGGCTTTACAGATATGAAATTTATCGGTATAGAAAACTATGCCAATTTATTTCAGGATACACGTCTGGGGAACTCCGTACAGAATACGCTTATTATAGCAGTTACTGTTATTGTTGTCGTTAACGTTTTAGGACTTTTTCTGGCGATGTTAGTAAATAAAGCGTCAAAGGCTAATAATTTCTTCCGTACCATTTTCTTCATTCCATTTGTACTCAGTGCAGTTGCAATTTCTTTTGTCTGGAAGAGCATCCTTTCCTATAACGGTGTTCTTAACGGACTTTTAGAAGCCATCGGGCAGGACAGCATGATTGGAAACTGGCTGGGACAAAAAGGAACGGCTCTTGTCTGCATCATCATTGTAGAGATCTGGAAAACACTTGGATACCATATGATGCTGTATTTAGCGGCACTGCAGACCGTGCCGGCAGAGCTGTACGAGGCATGTACAGTCGACGGCGGAGGACACTGGAACAAATTCAGAAATGTAACACTGCCATTGATTGTGCCGGGAATGTCGGTCAGTGTGCTGATGAGCATTATCAATGAATTAAGGATATATGATGTCATAAAAATTATGACGGACGGCGGTCCGGGTTATGATACGGAAACCATTGTATATAACATCGTTTCGCAGGGATTCACCAGCAATATAGTCGGTTATTCCTCTGCAATTGCAGTAGTTCTTTTCATAGCAATCGGAGCAATTTCAGTATTTGTTGTAACGGCATTAGGTAAGAAAGAGGTGGAGATGTAATGCATTCAATGAAGAAAAACGCAACAATCACGTTTGTGATTCAAAAGCTGTTATTAGTGGTAGTAGGCATTTTTATGTTTCTGCCGATTTATATAGCATTGGTCAATACTTTTAAAGATTCCGGGATTATTTTAAACGAACCTTTATCATTCCCGCTTCCGCCAATTTTCGACAATATACGGACGGTCCTGGATAGCCCTAACACTGACCTGGTGCAGCTGTATAAGAATACATTTATTCTGGTGTTTGCAGGAACTGCCATCACGATTCTGGTATCGTCTATGGCATCTTATTTCCTGGCAAGGGTTAAAAGCAGGTTCTCTAAAGTACTTAGAATATACTTTTTAGTAGGCTTGATGGTTCCTTATGTAATTATCTATCTGCCGCTCTGTATTTTAATGAGAAATACGGGAATTCCATTTGGAGTGCCCAGTCTGATTTTTATATTTGTTTCGGGAAATATTGCATTTTCCACATTTATGTACACTAATTTTATCCGCGCGCTTCCAGTGGAACTTGAAGAATCGGCTTCCATAGACGGGGCAGGCCCTTTTAAACGCTTTTGGCTGATTCTGTTTCCTCTTTTGAAGCCATGTACTGCGACAATCCTGATTTTTGTCGGCCTTGGAATCTGGAATGACTTCCAGACACCTCTTCTGATGGGACAGGTGCAGACGATTACTGTGGGAATATATACTGCTGTCGGTCCATATTCTGCAAACTGGGGTGTTGTATTCGCTTATGTATTCTTTGCCGCTGCACCGGTAATTGTTCTTTATCTGCTGGCACAGAAGAGCTTTGTTGCAGGACTGACATCAGGAGCTTTGAAAGGATAATGGCATGGCGATTCTAAAACTGAAAGCAGCAGGCAAGGATTATCTGTGGGGAGGCACCCGCTTAATGGATGAATTCCACAAGGAATTCGAGGGGGAGAAGCTGGCAGAAACATGGGAACTGTCCTGTCATGAAGCGGGACAGGTCACGATATTAAATGGCCCGGACCGGGGAAAAACATTAAAGGATTATATACAGGAAAAAGGAAATCGTGTTCTGGGAACAGGATGCAGATCAGAAAAAGAGCTTCCGATTCTGATTAAACTAATTGATGCAAAGGATCAACTGTCGGTACAGGTGCATCCGGATGATGTGTATGCAATGGTACACAGCGGGCAGAAGGGAAAGACCGAAGTCTGGTACATTGTCGACTGCAAAGAGAAGGCATGTATCTATTATGGATTCTCAAGAAGAATATCGAAAGAGGAACTGAAAGAACGCATTGAAAATAAAACACTGATCGATGTGCTGAATAAAGTACGGGTGAAAAAAGGAGACGTATTCTTTATTGAAGCCGGAACAATCCATGCGATCGGCGCGGATATCCTGGTTGCCGAAATTCAGGAAAACTCCAATATTACATACCGTATATATGATTATGGAAGAGTTGGAACGGATGGAAAAGAGAGAAGCCTGGATATAGACAAGGCGCTGGATGTACTGAACATGGAACCGATAGAATCGGTGCAGTCCTTCAGCCCCCACATGGTGTCCTGTGAATACTTTACTGTGGATAAACTGTATCTGGATGGGATTCATATGAAGTCCATGAAGGGATTTGCAGGTCTGGATTCATTTGTTCATTTATTAATAATAGACGGGGACGGCACCATACAGACCAAAGATGATATCCAGCCGCTCTGCAAGGGAGACAGTGTGTTTTTACCGGCAGGGTCGGGAATGTTTGAACTGGACGGAAAACTGGAGGTACTGCTGACCCGGATTCAGGAAAGAGGATAATATATGACAAAGAGAGAACGAGTATATAATGCGCTGTATCATAAACCGGTTGATAAGATTCCAAAGGGAGAACTGGCCATATCACCGGGGTTTGCAGTAAAAATGCTGGGTGGCGGCTATTCGGATGCGTTTCAGGATTTTGAACGCGAGAAGGCGGTCCGGGAGCTGCTGCATATGGATTACATCAATATCGGGGACTGGCCGAGCAGCAGAATTGGAACGTCTGAGAATGGTGATCCGATCTTTCAGAGCAATTATGGTGAGACCTATATTGATAATGGAGTCAGCAAACATATGATTGCTCTTCCATTTGACAGTATTGAAGAGTCGGACTCTTATGAAATACCTGATATCAGTAAAGTATCAGGGGATTTAATCAAACGTTTTGCCGAGGAAACCGATTTATTTGTATTTGCACAGATCGGCGGCCCCATCAGTATGATCAATGAATTGATCGGTATGGAAGAATATATGGTATCTGCGCTGATGAATACGGAAGAAGTCCGTGAGCTGGCGAAGAAGATTATGGTTTATGAGATAGAAAAAGCAAAGCTGTTTATTGACAGCGGGGCAAACGGTATTACGATTGCGGACGATATGGCGTTCAATATGGGACTTTTCCTGCCGCCGTATATTATGGACGAAATTGCCTATCCATTCTATGAAGAAGCAATCCATGAGATTAAGGCATATAAAGATGTTCCGGTCATCCTTCATACGGACGGGAATATTAACGACGCTATGGACAGGATCGTGGAGCTGGGATTTGACGGGCTGCATTCTTTACAGCCTTCCGCGGGAATGGATATTGGAGAGATAAAAGAAAAATATGGTCACAGGCTTTGCCTGATCGGAAATATTGACCTTGATTATATTATGACGTTCTCATCACCGGAAGAGGTAAGGGAGAATGTCAGAATGACAATAAAGTCTGCAGCAAAAGGCAGCGGATATATCCTGAGCACATGTAACACGCTGGTAGATATCATTCCGCCTGAGAATGCAGCTGCAATGTACGAGGAAGCGGAAACATTTGATATGGAGGAAATCTGGAATGGCTGAGAAGAAAAGAGGATATGTGATTCCTCATACACATTGGGACAGGGAATGGAGATATCCTATATGGGAGAACAGGCTGTATCTGCGTGATTTGATGAAAGAACTGATGGAAACACTTGAAAATAATCCGGAGTATAAAAGCTTTTTGATGGATGGTCAGGCCGTTGCTGTGCTGGATTATCTTGAAGTGTGTCCGGAAGACAGGGAGCGGCTTGAGGGGCTCATTCAAAACGGACGGATTCAGGTAGGCCCATGGTATACACTGCCTGATTTATATCCGGTTTCGGGGGAATCTATAGTCAGGAATCTGCAAAGAGGCAGGATGGAGTCTGAAAAGTTAGGGGGCTGCCTGACGGTTGGTTATGAGTCTTTTGGCTGGGGGCAGCCTTCACAGCTTCCTCAAGTATATAAAGGCTTCGGGATTGATACAGTGATTGTCTCAAAGAATGTAGATAAATCCAGGGCACCAAGAAGTGAATTCAAGTGGATTGGCGCAGATGGTACAGCGGTTCTGGCAACCAGGCTCGGCGATGATGCCAGGGCTAATTTCTTTATGAATGCATATCTGGAAGTTATGACTGGAAAAGCATATAAGACGGAAGAATACGAATATGAATATGGAAAGGACGGACAGATCTACCATCAGGCTGACGGCAGTCAGTATATACAGGATTATTTCCGATTAGAGGCGACAGAATGTATACATAAGGAAAAGATTAAGGATGCAGCCAAAAAAGCATGGGAGGGGATGAAGGACTCCTGGCTGGAAGATGACCGGGCGATGATGGATGGAACAGATTCCACGACAGGGCAGCCGCAGCTAATGGCCCTGCTTGCAGAGATGAATCAGCAGAGCGAAGACGTCGAGTTCATGAGTTCATCCATAGAAGAATATGTTTCCGTGTTAAAAGAAAAGCTTCCGATGGATCAGTTACTGGAGATACATGGAGAGATGCGGGACGGCCCGACAACATCCCTGTCAGGTAATGCGCTGATGACCAGACCTCATATTAAAATGATGAATAAGAAGGTGGAGAGTAAGCTGTTTGGACAGGCAGAACCATTCTCTACTGTTCTCTATATGATGACCGGAGAATATGAGGGAGATTTCCTTGGTAAGGCGCTGGATTACATGCTGCTTTCCCATCCTCACGACTCGATCAATGGTGTGACACAGGATAAGACCGTAGATGATGTTGTGTATCGCTTATCACAGGCGGAAGAAATTGCTGACACAGTTTATAACCGCAGTCTGCAGCAGATACTGCGCAGCATTGATTTTTCCGATTATAGCCGGGAGGATATCGTGTTTGTGGTATTTAATCCGAGTGCCAGACCAAGGAAGGAGATACTCCAGATTAATATTGATACTCCGCAGACAAGGAATATATGGGATTTCCACATCATGGACAGTGACGGCAACCTCAGGGAGCAGCAGGAAATCGCAAGAACAGAGGCCGCGTACCCAGTGGTGCATCTTCACTCCAGGCCGTATCCATATTATACGGACCGTCATAACGTATGGTTTGACACAGGGATGATTCCGGCAGGAGGATATCAGGTTTACCATATAACAGAGAACAGTACATTCAACAGAAAGACAAAGTTTTGGGCTAAGACCCGTAAAACCAAAGGCGAAGAAATAGGGCTCGGCTGCGACCGGATGGACAATGGAATTCTGAATGTCAAAGTCAATCAGGATGGCAGCATCACCATACAGGACAGAAGAACCGGTGAGCTGTATAAGAACCTGAACTATTATGAGAGCACAGGAGATGTGGGTGATTACTGGATGTATTACCCGCCTTACAACAACAGTACTTATGTAAGCAGAGGGCTGAATGCACGTATTTATATGACGGATAATGGCAGCCTCTCATCAACGATTGCGGCAGAGATTCAGATGGAACTGCCGAAATACGCTCACAGACCGGAAAATTATATTCACGGAGAAAGCTGCAGAAGTGAAGAACAGGGGATTGTAAAGATCGTTACCTATTATACGCTGCAAAAGGGCAGCAGCCAGGTGGATGTAAAGGTAGAACTTGATAATGCGTGCAGGGATCATAAAATGAGCGTGGTAATGGATGTTAATGTGGATACAAGGACAGTGGATGCACAGGGACATTTTACCGTGGATCACCGTAATGCGGAGCCTCTTAAGGATAAAGAAGGAGCATTTTATAACGAGCTTCTGACACAGCCTATGCAGAACTTTGTATCTGTCTGCAGCGGGTCCCGGGGACTTGGGGTGATTACAGACTGTCTGGGCGAGTATGAACTTAGAAAATCAGGAGAACTATCCCTCACGCTGTTCCGTGCAGTCAGAAACATCATCTGTACAGAATTCAGAAGCGAAGGGGCCTTTCCAAATCAGGACGGCGGGCAGCTTCAGCGGGTTCTGGAGTATCATTATGCGATTGTCCCGCAGGCAGATACTTATGAGAAAGAAAACTTCGCAGAACGTGCAGAAGCATTTAAGGTTCCGCTTAAACCTGTTCAGACATCTGTGCCCAATGTCGGTGCAGGGAGTCTTCCGCAGAAATATTCATTTTATGAAATAAAAGGAAATGTATGCTTATCCTGTATGAAAAAGGCGGATCAGGATGAAGGCGTTATCTTCAGGTTATACAACTTGTCTGAAAAAGAAGAAAATGCCACACTTTCATTAGGAAGCATGATAAAAGCGGCATATATTACGGATTTGAAGGAAGAGGTAATAGAAGAACTCAGTACAGACGGCAGACAGGTTGACCTACAGATCGAAGGTAATAAAATCTGTACCTTGAAACTGCTGTTTGAGCAGAAAAAAGCAGAGTAGGAGATTAGACGTGAAAAAACAGTATCCGGGAATCGGGCATATAGAAAATATGAATGAATTAGCGCAGACCTCTGACGGGAGTTTCATGTGCGGAAAAGACGGAGTTGAAGCAATTTTTACCCCGGCAGACAGAAAAGTAGAGTTTGTAGCTTTCCAGGAGAAAACAATGTGCCTGGTTAAGTCAGCCATGGGATATCCGGCCTGGTACAGAGTGCCGGAAGTACAGTATGAGGGGCCTGCCAAAGCTATTTTGATGGACCTGGACGGAACCAGTGTAAGAAGCGAGGCATTTTGGATGTGGATTATTGAGCAGACAATCGCGAAATTACTAAAGAATCCTCGTTTTGAACTGGAGAAGGAGGATGAGCCTCATGTTTCCGGGCATTCTGTTTCGGAGCATCTGCAGTATTGTATCGATAAATATTGTCCGGGAAAAAGTATCATAGAGGCCAGAAGCCATTATTTTGAAATCACAGAATATGAGATGAATGAAATTATGGAAGGAAGGGGCCGGAAGGAAGCCTTTACACCAGCCCCGGGTCTGAAGGAATTTCTTGAGGAAGTAAAAGCAAATGGTATCAGGATCGGTCTTGTTACCTCTGGTTTGTATACGAAGGCAATGCCCGAGATCATTTCCGCTTTCAGAACTTTAAATATGGGAGATCCGCTGGACTTTTATGATGCCGTGATTACGGCGGGGCAAACGTTTAAAAAAGGACAGCCGGGTACCATCGGAGAGCTGGCCCCCAAACCCCACCCATGGCTGTATTCTGAGACAGCAAAGGTCGGTCTTGGAATTACAGAGGAAGAAAAATGCCGTGTTGTAGGCTTCGAGGATTCATCGGCCGGGATTATGTCAATCCGTCTGGCGGGGTTTGAGGCCATTGGAATTAACGGCGGCAATATCCATGCCAGTGGAATGGATTCGCTGTGTATGAAGCAATATGACCTGCTGCAGGATGCACTGCCGCTTCTGCTTGGGAAATAGACTAAATGTAGTAGGAGAGGCGGCTGTCCAGCCATACATTGGTGGGGACGGAAGCACCAGAGTAACCAGCCCAACGCAGGTGGACAGCCCATTAGAAGAATTGAGAAGAATTCTGGGAGAAGAAGTATGTATTGAATTTGTGGGGGATGAAAAGATTGACACCCGCAATAATCCCATAGGGCAGATGGAAATGGAGCTCACAGAAAAGGCGGGTTCAATTCCACCAATAATTCCTTTTTCTTTCCCGATAAGAGAAAAAGCACCGGAAATATCAATATTGCCTGTAGGCGGCGGAGATACAGACTCTATCATGTCGACCTCAGTCTCGTTCATAAGGGGCAGCAAATCTTTAATGTGGCCGCAGGCATGATGGATCAGCATCTTATATAGCACCCGAACTCCGGGTGAATTGGCTGCCTCTGAAAATATGTAGCCTTCAGTCAGGCTGCCCACAGGTGTTTCATATATTATAGATTTCCTGCAGATAGGCCAATTCACCTTTCTTTTGTATACTGTGAGGAAGGAAATCCCAGTAATATGCCAGAAAGGGGGACCAGGCAAGCCGGTCAGTTTCCTTTCCTGAAATAGAGCGCAGAATCCGTTCTTTAGGTGTGAAGTTATTTTCGTAAATGTGATTGCCTCCTGAGATTAAATTGATATACTTATTATATAAGGCGGGATATTTGAAACTGAGTGAGATGGCTGATTATGCGGGGTATTCTCCGAATCAGCTTATTCGTCTTTTTAAAAAAAGAGTTGTCTTGTACACCGATACAATATTTCTTGCAGAAAAAAATAGAATGTGCGAAAAGCCAGCTTGTATACAGCAGCAGGAGTATCCGTGAGATTTCTGACAGCCTGGGGTTTCATGACGAAAATTATTTTGGCAAGGTCTTTAAAAGACAGGTCGGATGCAGTCCGGGCAGCTATCGGTACAGAAAGTATAACCCGGATAAATGGGGGGCGTTGGGGCCGAAACAAAATAAGGAGGAGTCGGAATGAAGCATTACCTTGTAAAGCATAAGCAGAAAAAGGCGTGTGTATGCAACTCTTTTGAACCAAAGGGAAAGACAGGGAAAAAGCTGTTGGGTAACGGATGTACACTATACCATGATATTCCATATGGAAGCAGATTTCCAAATGGCTTTTTAGATATCTATGCACAGCCTGATGCAGGAGACAAAGGGTACTGTACTTATTTTTATATCCATGGAGGCGGATATGCATTGGGGGACAAGACGGATGGGGATCCGAATGCAAAAGGCGATGACCATGATTGGTTTTTTCTTGAATTTATGAAAGCAGGTTATAACATCGTTTCTGTTAATTATGCATTAGCTCCGGAGTATTTTTATCCTACGCCCATTATTCAGATCGGGGAGGCAGTTAAATTTTTAAAAGCTTATGGCCTGGAGTACGGAATCAGAATGGATCGTATCATTATGGGCGGAGGAAGTGCCGGCGGACAGCTGGCAGGCCAGTTTGTCAATATACAGACAAATGCGGCATATGCGGAAGAGATGGGAATGAAGGCCGTGCTAGATAGAGGGGATATCAAAGCAGTACTATTTAACTCGGCACTTCTGGATAACGAACGGTTTGGAAAAACGGATAGTGCAGCTATAAATTTCCTGTTTATAAGGTGCGGCAGGGCTTATTTTAATAGCAGAAAGTTATCCGGCAATCAGAGGGTCATACAGTCTGATGTAATAAAAAATGTAACGGAAGAATTTCCGCCCTCCTTCCTGTCAGATGGCAACTTGGGAAGTTTTACAGACCAGAACCGGGATCTTGCAAAGCGTTTAAGCCAGCTGCATGTGAAGAATGTGCTGAATATATATTCTAAAACAGAAGCAAAGCTTGGACACGCATTTGAATTTATGGGAGATAAATATGGCCGGGAGAACTTAAAAAAGATGTTAGATTTTTTGGAGGAGCTGGGCGTAAACCAATGAAGTTTATAGTGAAAAAGAAGGGAATCCTGCCAAATTATAAAAATAAAAAACATTTTTTCACGTCGCTTGAATAAAAAAATGAGTTTAGGTATTGATTTTTTCCGTCAGGTATGATACTATATCACTCGTGTCAGAGATGACGCGGGTGTAGTTCAATGGTAGAACACCAGCCTTCCAAGCTGGATACGTGGGTTCGATTCCCATCACCCGCTTAGAAAAAGCCTTATATCAAACGGAGATCCGGATTTGATATAAGGTTTTTCTTTTTATGCGGGATGAAGATTCGGCATAATAGATAAGAAAATAAGCGAACAGCAGGAACGACCGATATCTGATAAATAAGTAAATCTTGTAAGATAAAGATTTTAGTAAATTTCCAGAGAATTTCATGGATTTTCGCAAAAGAAAGTTGAGAAGTTACTCCATTTAAAGTATAATTATTTTATTCTATGTAAAACCAAAATACAATTGTTTCGAAATACTTCGGGGGGAGGTTTTCGGATAAGACAAAAAGAAAAGAGGAAGATTTAATGAACTGGACCGATAACGTTGTTATGAGGGCACTAGGCCGGGTATGTGATTTTATGCTGCTGAACATCATGTGGATTATATGCTCCATTCCGATTATCACAATTGGGGCATCGACAACCGCTCTGTACACCGTGATGCTGAAACTGGTAAAGAACGAAGAAGGCTATATTGTAAAAGGATTTTTAGGTGCATTTAAGGAGAACTTCAAAAAAAGTACTATAATGTGGCTGATCCTGCTGGCTGTTGGTATCATAATTGGCATCGATTTCCGTTTCTCAGCAGTCATGGAGTCGACAATGCGTACTGTATTTCAGAGTATCTTTTTAGTGCTTGGTGCAGTATGGCTGTGTATGGTGGTCTATGTCTTCCCTTTGACGGCACGTTATGAGAATACAATCAAGAATACGTTCAAAAACGCGGTGCTTTTATCCGTAGCCAAACTGCCGTATACAGTATTGATGCTTATCATCACTGCAGGCCCGGTTTTCATAACTTTGCTGAACACACGGAATCTGCTGATCGGCTTGGCAGTATGGATCATCATCGGCGTGTCACTGGTTGCCTGGCTGAACTCATTCTTATTGCGTAAAGTTTTCGAAATATTTCATACAAACGAGAATTAAGAGAAAATGAAGAGCAAAGGGGTCAGACCCCTTTGCAAAGGAGAGGAAAATAATGAACTTTTTAGAGGAAAGAATTTTAAAAGACGGTATTGTGAAGGAAGGGAATGTGCTGAAGGTGGACAGTTTTCTGAATCATCAGATGGATATTGATCTGTTTGATGAGATGGGGAAGGAATTCAGAAAACGTTTTGCGGATAAGCCGATTAATAAGATTCTGACCATTGAGGCATCCGGTATTGGAATTGCCTGTATTGTGGCAAAGCACTTTAATGTTCCTGTTGTTTTTGCTAAAAAGTCTAAAAGCATTAACCTGGAAGGGGAGATGTATGTTGCTGAGGTGGAATCTTTTACTCACAAATGCAAGAACAATGTGATCGTTGCACAGAAGTTCCTCTCTCCTGATGATCATATCCTGATTATCGATGACTTCCTGGCAAATGGATGTGCGCTTCAGGGCCTGATCCGGATTGTACAATCGGCTGGCGGTGCAGTGGAAGGAATTGGGATCGCCATTGAAAAAGGCTTCCAGTCCGGCGGACGCATGATCCGGAACCTGGGCTTCCAGCTGGAGTCTCTGGCGATTGTGGAGAGTATGGATGCAGAGAGCGGGACAATCAAATTTCGTGAACAGCAGTAATTGGATTTGTACAATAAAAGTGTTACAATAGTAACAGCAATGAGACAAAGCGGCAGAGGGATTCTATTTTGAATAGTCAATTTCAACCACCAGTATATGGGCTTGTCTTCGATATGGACGGGCTCATTTTCAATTCGGAAAGAGTCGTGCAGCGGTCCTGGGAATGGGCAGGAGCGGTGCTTGGCTATGAATGTTTCGGAGAACATATTTATAATACAATTGGATTTAACGTGAAACGCCGGGAAGAGTATTTCAAAGAAAATGTGGATCCGGATTTTCCAATGGCGGATTTTACGGTGCTGACCCGCAAGGAGTATCAAAAGATTATAAGCGGAGAAGGGCTGGATATAAAACCAGGGGTTGTGGAACTCCTGGAATTTGCTGCAGAAAAGGATTTCCGGATTGCCCTTGCCACATCATCGCGAAGGGAACATGCCAGCACGCTTCTGAAAGAGCATGGACTCTGGAGATATTTTCATGGCGCAATATTTGGAGACATGGTAACTTCCAGTAAACCAAGCCCCGAGGTCTATCAGAAGGCCTGCCTGGAAATCGGGGTTGCCCCGGCTAATGCGGTGGCGCTGGAGGATGCGCCTTCAGGTATCAGGTCTGCGGTTTCTGCTGGGATGCGTGCCATTATGATACCGGACCTGGTAGAACCCGATGAGGAGATTCTGAATATGGTCTGGCATCGGTTTGATACACTTTTTGATGTTCTGAAGCTTTTGAACGAAGGATAAATACAGGAGATACAGTATGCTGAAATCATATATCGCATTTGACCTGGAGACGACCGGGCTGAACCCGGAACAGAATGAAATCATAGAAATAGGCGCCCTGAAAGTGCGCGATGGAAAGGTGCAGGAGCGTTTTATGGAGTTTGTCCGCCCCACTGAGAATATCTCGCCGGTTGTTATGAATCTGACCGGAATTACCAATGAGATGGTGGCAGATGCCAGAAGCAGCAGGAATGTGATCCCGGATTTTCTTGATTTCTGCGGGGATGATATTTTGATCGGGCATAATGTTATATTTGACTACAGTTTTGTGAAAATAGGAGCCATGGCAGAAGGCCTGGATTTTGAGCGTGCGGGAATTGATACGCTGAAGATTGCAAGAAAAGTACATAAAGATATGGAATCCAAAAGTCTGGGTTGCCTGTGTGATTACTACCATATAGAAAATAATGCTGCCCACCGTGCCTACCATGATGCTCTTGCCACAGCCAAGTTATACCAGACGCTTGCCCATTATTTTGAGGCACAGGAGCCAAAGATTTTCCAGCCGGTCACACTGAGCTATAAGCAGAAAAAAGCCATGCCTGCTACTCCAAAGCAGATTGGGTTTTTAAAGAAACTGATGCTGAACAACGGGGTTCAAATGGAGTGGAACCCGGATACAATCACGAAAAATGAGGCGTCAAAAATGATTGATGATATAATCAACAAGCGGATCTGAAAACAGATCAGAATAAAAAGCCTGCCCGGAAAGTTTCTGCATTTCCACGGTGGGCTTTTACTTTTTTATCAGGATTTTAAACTACAAGAAAAATAATAATAATTCCTGTTTTTATGTTGACCCGGAAATTTTTAACAGCTATAATATAACTATTAACTGGAATCAGAGCGGCAGGGAAAAACAGAACGACAATTAGGAGGTATAAGATGGCAAAGTTTAAATGTGGTGTGTGCGGTTTTATCTATGATGAGGAGAAGGAAGACGTGCCCTTTTCTGAAATAGCGGCCTGTCCGGTGTGCAGACAGCCGGTTCGTGTATTTGAGAAAGAAGGGGAGGAAGAGGAAAAGAAGGAACACGAGATCCCTTCGGTGGAAAAAGAAGTAGATCCTCTGGCGTATTCCCCCGAATTCTACCGGAAAGATGATTCATGCCGGTATATGGAAGAGATTCATCAGATGGCAGTCAGCGGGAAGCCGATTATCGAGGCCATGGGTACAAAGATGCCGATGCCGGGCTGGGAGGATATCCTGCTCCTGGGTGCGCAGCTCAATCCACCCCCGCTGGATGAACACGCCCCTGTAAATATAAAAACAGTGATCGGAAAAAATGCGGAAAAACCTATGGTTCTGGATGGCCCCGTGTACATATCCCACATGTCTTTCGGCGCCTTGTCCAGGGAAACAAAGATAGCACTCTCTAAGGGCTCTGCAATGGCGGGCACGGCAATGTGCAGCGGAGAGGGCGGTATTCTCCCGGAAGAAATGGCGGCGGCACACAAGTATATATTTGAATATGTGCCGAATAAATACAGTGTGACCCCGGAAAACCTGACGAATGCGGATGCCATTGAGCTGAAGATCGGCCAGGGAACCAAGCCCGGTATGGGCGGCCACCTGCCAGGCGGAAAAGTGACTCCGGAGATTGCCGCGGTCAGAAATAAGCCTTTGGGAAAGGACGTGATCAGTCCGTCCAAGTTTGAAGAGATCAACAGCAAAGAGGATTTGAAAGATCTGGTAGCACAGCTAAGGCTGGCTTCCGGCGGACGTCCGATCGGAGTAAAGATTGCGGCAGGCAGGATCGAAAAGGATCTGGAATTCTGTGTTTTTGCGGAGCCGGATTTTATAACCATTGACGGAAGAGGCGGCGCCACAGGTGCAAGCCCGAGACTGATCCGGGACGCAACCAGCGTTCCTACGATATATGCACTTTACCGTGCGAAGAAGTATCTGCGGGAAGTTGGAGCGGATGATATCAGCCTTGTGATCACAGGAGGCCTGCGGGTGTCCTCCGATTTTGCCAAGGCCATTGCGATGGGAGCGGATGCTGTTGCCGTTGCGTCTGCAGGACTGATTGCGGCAGCATGCCAGCAGTTCCGTATCTGCGGAAGCGGAAACTGCCCGGTAGGGGTTGCCACTCAGAACCCGGAGCTCAGGGAGCGTTTTAAGTCAGAGGCAGCGGCAAGAAGAGTTGGTAATTTCCTGAACTGCAGCTTTGAGGAATTAAGGACTTTTGCGCGGATAACAGGACATGAAGATATTCACGATCTGAATGTGGATGATCTGTGTACGATCAGCAGAGAGATTTCTGAATATACGGATATCCCTCATGCCTGATCTCTCCTGTGCATTGCGGCGGGAAGAACAGTAAGACATAATATGAGCAGAGAGGAAGAGCATAAAAATGAATGAAGATACACCAATCCGCAAACAGCTGTTTTCTATACCGAATCTGATGGGCTATTTTCGGATTCTGCTGATTCCGGTAATTGTATGGAGATATGTGACTGCGGAAACTGTGACAGATTATTATATAGCTGCGGTTATTATAGGAATTTCCGGAATCACGGATTTCCTGGATGGTTTTGTGGCGCGCAGATTCCATATGATCACAAAGGTGGGAAAAGCGCTGGACCCCATAGCAGATAAGCTGACCCAGGGTGCGATTGTCCTGTCTTTATGCTTCCGCTATCCATATATGATTGCCTTGATGATTTTGTTTATTGTAAAAGAAGGGTTCATGGGCATTATGGGGATTATTATGCTCCGGAGAGGGAAGATGCTGGATGGGGCAAAATGGTTCGGTAAGGTGTGTACGGCGGTGCTGTATGTTGTGATGTTTTTGCTGATCCTCTTTCCTCAGCTTCCGGAAAGCGCGGTGAATGGAATGATCCTTCTGTGCGGGGCACTGATGCTGTATTCCTTTGTCGCCTATATTCCGGTTTTTCGGAAGATGGGGTGTGATTCATAAAATCTTATAAACTCTTAAGAATTTCTTTTGGTTCTTATACCAGCCTCCTTTAGAAATCTGTTTTATCCTATAAACAGCTAAAGGAGGCTGTTTCTATGAATATCCAGACATTAACTCAATATTTTCTTGAATATGGTGCCTTTTTTATCTACCTGATTGTCCTATTGGAATATATGAATCTTCCGGGTTTCCCGGCAGGACTGATCATGCCGCTGGCAGGAATCTGGGCCGCAAAGGGCGACATCAGTTTTCCGATTGTAATGCTTTTGTCCGTTGCGGCAGGGCTGACTGGAAGCTGGATCCTGTATTTTCTCGGAAGGCTGGGCGGCTCGAAAGTGATGGGGTTCTATTTTAAAAAATTTCCGAAACATCAGGTTGTGATAGAGGAGAAGATGGAAATGCTGCGTGAGAAGGGATGCATCGGAGTATTTGTCAGCAAGCTGCTGCCCATGGTGCGGACGATCATATCGATACCGGCAGGGATGGTAAAGATGGATTTCCTGAAATATACGGTTAGTTCTACGGTTGGCATTTTCTTATGGAACCTGGTATTTGTCGGAGCCGGGTACTTTTTCGGAGATGCGGCAATTAAGCTGCTGGCATAGACGAAGGCCCGGGAAGGCGCAGAGAGAAGGCAGATAAGATGCAGACAGAGGAGGAGCAAAGCATGAAAATCGCAATGTTGACCAATAATTATAAACCTTTCGTAGGTGGGGTACCCATTTCCGTCGAAAGACAGGCCAGGGAACTTGCAAAACTAGGACATGAGGTGACAGTATTTGCCCCCGAATATAAACAGACAGATGACGGACGGCTTCGGGAAGAGGAAGAAGGTCCGCAGGAAGGGCGCAGAGAGCGTGTAATCCGATATAAAACCAGCAGTAGAAAGATGGAAAACGGAATGGTTTATCCCAGGCTGGTCAGCAGAGAGATTATACAGGTATTTGAAAAAGAACAGTTTGACTGTATCCATGTGCATCACCCAATGTTTGTTGGGACGATGGCATTATACCTGGGAAAGAAGTATGACTTGCCTGTGATATACACATACCATACAAAATACGAGGACTATCTTCACTATATACGGCCGTTTCAGTCCATAGAGGAAAAAAGCGCCGTGAGCCAGAAGATATACCGCCTAGGAAAAGAAAGAGTAGTGCCGGGTTTTATGCGGTGGTTTACGAACCAGTGCGATCTGGTACTGGCTCCCACTTTCAGTATGCAGGAAGCCATGCGCAATGGAGGGACCAGGACCCCGACGGCAATATTTCCGACAGGACTGGAGGATTCCTTTTATATCAGGGATGAAGAAAAATCCGCAGCAGTCAGAGCGCAGTATCTGCAGGGGCGGAAACATTTATTCTGTACAGTATCCCGCCTGGAGGAGGAGAAAAATCCCCGGTTTATGCTTCAGGGAATTACAAGGCTGAAAGAGCGGATGGAGGAATCATTCCGGGTGCTGTTTATCGGAGAGGGAAGTATGAGAGACGAACTCGAAAAGATGGCAGAGGAGCTTGGAATATCGGAGGAGACAGTGTTTGTAGGAAATGTAGATAATCAGGAAATGAAACATTTTCTGGGGGCCAGTGAATTGTTTTTATTCACATCTAAATCCGAGACACAGGGAATCGTATTAGTAGAAGCATTTGCAGCAGGTATTCCGGTTGTCGCTGTCAATGCCACCGGTGTGGAGGACATTGTAGTGAACGGGAAAAACGGCTATGCCACGAGTGAAGATATAGAAGAGTGGTCTGCGAGAATTGTGGAAGCAATGCAGAATGAGAACTATGAGAAGTTAAAAGTGCAGGCCGGGCTGACCGCATCGGGATTCAGATCATCCAGACTGGCCATATATGAAGAAATGCTGTATGCACAGTGTATAAATGAAAGAGAGAAAGAGGGATCAGCATATGAAAATGAGAGAAATCGGGCAGAACGTTTTGGGTCATCTATTTACAGGCTATTTAAAGCTTCTTGAAAAAACAGTCGTAATACAGTGGGCCGAAAATTCAATCAGCGGTGGCAGTCAGATCTTCGGATTCTGGCACGAGGACAGTTTCTTTATGAATATGGTGCTTTCAGAACTTTCCAAACAGACCAGTCCGGTGGATGTGATCGTGACTGCAGATACAAGAGGGGATTATATTCAGAAGATGATAGAGCGCAGCGGAGGACACGCGCTTAGAGTCCCGGACGGCTTTGCCAGCTTCAAAGCGCTCAAAATCATTATGCGGAACGCATATGAAAGAACCCGTTCCATCGCCGTTGCCCTTGACGGCCCGCTGGGTCCCAGACACGAACCGAAAAAACTGGCATTTTATCTGTCAGAACAGGCTGAAGAAGACTTTGTCGGGATATCTCTTTCCTATTCCGCAAAACTCAGAATGACCTGGAGATGGGATAAATACGTGATTCCACTTCCATTTTCCACAGTGACAATCGCAGCCCATAACTACGGAGAAGTCAATAAAAAGAATATTCCGGAACTTCCAACCGGTGCAAATATGCCGAAATGTGGTATACTGGTAAAAGAAATTTAAAAGTTTAGGGGTCTGACCCCTATGCCAAAGGGGTCAGACCCCTTTGAAAAAAATATCAGGAGGAAGTTATGGAAACAAATCATATATTAATCGTAGAGGACGACAAAGAAATCAGAGAAGGCGTACAGATTTATCTGCAAAGCCAGGGGTACAAGGTGTATCAGGCGGCGGATGGAGTGGAAGGCCTGGAAATTATGGAGAAGGAAGAGATCCATCTGGCAATCGTGGATGTGATGATGCCAAGGATGGATGGAATCAGGATGACGATGAAGCTGAGGGAGAAGTATGATTTTCCGGTGATTATGCTTTCGGCGAAGTCTGAGGAAGTAGATAAAATTATGGGGCTGAATATTGGTGCAGATGATTATGTGACGAAGCCATTTACGCCCATGGAACTAATGGCCAGGGTGAACTCACAGCTGAGGCGTTACCGCCGGTTTATGGAAAAACTGGAGCCCAAGGAAAATGTGCATGTAATCGGCGGTCTGGAGATCAATGAGGATCGGGTCGAAGTATTGGTGGACGGTAATCCGGTGAAAATGACACCGATTGAATATAAGATTTTACTGCTGCTGGCAAAGAATCCGGGGCGTGTTTTTTCTGCGGAAGAAATCTATGAAAGAGTATGGCAGGAAAAGGCAATAAGCACAGATACGATCATGGTACATGTGCGGAATATACGAGAGAAGATTGAGGTGGATCCAAAGAATCCAAAATATTTGAAGGTGGTGTGGGGAGTTGGATACAAAATTGAAAAGCAGTCGTAGACTGGCAACGATACTGACTATTGCGGTTCTGCTTATCTGTTCATTAGGGATGGTGCTGGCGTATCCTGTTTTTTCACGGGAAATGCAGTCCAGGCTGGATGGGAATACAGCCAGTGCAGATGAAATCATGAGGATATCAGAAGGGCTGATTGAAGGCAACTATATTTTATATAATGAGGTATATGAAGAAACAGACAGAGCATATGTATTACAACAGTACGGTGGGGATCGCTTTGACCTGTTAAGAAAATACATGGATTATGAAGTATTTGACTGGGATGGAAATGCACTTCTGGAAAGCAACAGTAAAACGGTACTTGAGAATCTGGCAAAAAAAGAGGATACCGATTATGCCTTCCGTGCAGCGTTTACTTTCCAGGAGGATGGAGAAATGTCCGACATCCAGGTTAACGGAAGTATGCTCAATGAAAGAACAGAATATGAGATCGAGCAGTATTTACTGGAACAGCAGGTTATAAATAACGAATGGAGAGGAATTTCTGACCCTTCAGAGGTACAGATTGTTTATGGAGTGGCAGAAGAGAATCTAAATTCTTATATTGAAAGTAATGATATGAATATTGATTCTTCGGTGGCAGAACTCATGTCAAATGCCATGTTCGGCGGATTTATCATGTTATTTGCAGCTGTACTTGCAGTAACGGCAATCGTCCTTTCCGTAAAAAAGAGTTTTGAATATGGCAGACAAAAAGTATTCAGCGTTCCCTTTGAAGCTGTACTGATTGTTCTGGGGGTGCTGGTTAGTGCGGCGTATTACCCGGCAAAGATGGTATGGATTACAATTGACGGCGGGATAGTAGAATACCTTACAGGGGTCAATGGCCAGATAAATTCAGTACTGTCCTTTGTCATTAATGTAGCGATGTGGCTTTTGATATTTGGAATTGCATTCTGGGGCTTTGTTTGTCTGAGTGCGATGTTTACTATGAAAAAAGAATACTGGACGCAGAGAACTTTATGTGCAAGGTTTCTGCGCTGGATGAAACAAGGCGGTGATGAATATGGGGAAAAAGTAAAGAAAGGTGCCGGGGGCATATGGAGCCGGATAAAACAGTTCTTAAAAAAGCAGTATGATATGCTTATGCATCTTGATTTTCAGGATAAAACAAACCGGACTATTTTTAAGATAATAGCCATTAACTTTGTCGTGCTGCTTGTTGTCTGCAGCCTTTGGTTTTATGGAATTGCAGCGCTTTTTGTTTATTCTGTCGTATTGTTTATCTTTTTGAAAAAATACTCGAATGATATTCAGAGAAAGTATAGGCTTCTTCTCAGTGCAACAAATCAGCTTGCCGAGGGAGATCTGGATACTCCGATTGAAGGTGATATGGGAATATTCAATCCGATTGAAGAAGAACTCAAGAAGATTCAGAACGGATTTAAAAAAGCAGTGGAAGAGGAAGTGAAAAGTGAGAGGATGAAGACAGAACTGATCACCAATGTTTCTCACGATCTGAAAACACCGCTGACTGCAATTATAACATATACGGATCTTGTAAAGAACGAGACAGACGTGGATAAAAGAAAAGAATATATTCAAGTATTAGAGCGCAAGTCTCTTCGGCTGAAGGTTTTGATAGAGGATCTTTTTGAAATCAGCAAGGCCACGAGTAAAAATATAACCATGAATTTTATGCGGGTTGACATTGTTGATTTGCTAAAACAGGTGGGATTGGAGTATGATAATAAAATAAAAGAAACAAATCTGGATTTCCGATGGAATCTTCCAGAGCACAAGATCGTACTCTGGCTGGACAGTCAGAAAACTTACAGGATTTTCGAGAACCTCATCGTAAATATCACAAAATATGCAATGCCGCATACAAGGGTATACGTAGAAATGAGGGAATTGGAAAACCAGGTGTATATTTCCATGAAGAATATTTCTGCGACAGAGCTGAGCTTCAACACAGAGGAAATTACCGATAGATTCGTCCGGGGAGATGCTTCAAGAAATACAGAAGGTTCCGGACTGGGGCTTGCAATTGCAAAAACCTTTACGGAACTGCAGCACGGCAACCTGAAGATCTCGACAGATGCAGATTTGTATAAGGCAGAAATTATATTTCCAAAAAGGCTGGAAGCAGAGGCACACAATGGGGAATCAGAACAGAATAAAACGGTGCAGGATGGAAACGAGGAAAGAAAATAGTTTCCTACTGCTCAAGGGGGTCAGACCCTTCTGCAAAGGGGTCTGACCCCCTTGAAGTCCGTTTTCAGAATTGTTTTACATTTTAAGGTTACCAAGCAGTTTTTTAGAGGGGAGTTAACAAATGGATAAAAATTATAAGCAACTCAAAGTTTGGCAGGGACTGGCAGTTTTGGCATCAGCGGCAGTTGTTATATTTATAGTTTCACCCGGGTTGCTGTCTCCGTTTGGTATTTATGGATCTTTGCTGGCAGAATGGCTGATGCTGGCGGCCGCACTGGGGTTGGTGCTTGCTTTTAGAGGGAACCCGCGGGAACTGTTTCCCTTCAGAAAGCCTGCAGGAGTCGGTATTTTTGGTACAGTTTTGATGTGGGTGGGCGCCTTTCTTGTTGAAATGACGCTGGTACTGCTTGTGAGTATTTTCTTCCCGGAAGAAATCCAGGGGGTGAACGCGGGCCTGAGTTCAGAAATGCTGAATATTCCTTTTTTGGCAGCGCTTCTTATCATTGCAGTCACGCCAGCTATTTGTGAGGAAATTGTTTTTCGCGGAATTTTTCTGAAAAGTCTGAAGCCGCAGAAATATAAATGGGCAGCAATCTTAATAAGCGGGGCTATATTCGGGGCCTTCCATGGCGATGTTTTCCGGTTCATCCCTACTGTTGTGGGCGGCGTGGTCCTGGCATGGATATTACTGGAAAGCGGGAATATGTTTTATAATTGCTTTTTTCACTTTATCAATAATATGCTGCCGATTATTCTGCTTTTTGGAATGAAGGATGTGTATGCACAGCTTGGGGCATGGAATGTGGCAGGATATCAGAGTAAATCGCTGCCTATGATGAGCGCGGGGCTCTATATGATGATGTGTGCAGCAGCTCCAGCCTGTTTATATATCGGAAATTACCTGCTGCACAGCCGTACACCTGGATACCGTGACAAACTGTTCCCGAAAGGAAGACCAGGAACAGTAATAGGACTAATTGCTATATCTGCAGCATTGTTTTTATGCGGGGCAGGCTTGATGTTATACGGATTTATCTCATTGCAGATCAAATAAAAAAACCCGGGCAACCGGGTTTTTAAATTGTAAAACTATTCTGAAAATGGAGCTCAAAGGGGTCTGACCCCTCCAAAGATCTCGATACTTCTCTCCAGTATTCCCTGCATATGAGCGATAGCGATCCCATAGTTGGTAATAGGAATATCCTGATCTTCTGCGCATTTCAGGCGGTATTTCATTTCTCTTTCATTCAGCGTACAGCCTCCGCAGTGGACGAGCAGCCTGTATTTCGACACGTCCATGGGGAATTCTGTGCCGCTTGAAAATTCAAAATTCACTTTTTTACCGGTATAGCTGGTAATCCAGCGGGGCAGTTTAACAGTTCCGATATCTTCACACTGACGATGATGGGTACAGCCTTCTGATATGAGAATGGTATCTCCGTCTGCCAGTGTATCCAGTGCTTTTGCCCCCCTCACAACTGTATCCAGACTGCCTTTATAACGGGCAAATAAAATGGAAAAGGAGGTCAGCGGTATATCGGAAGGCACTACAGCGGATACCTTCGCGAATACCTGGCTGTCAGTGATTACGAGTGCCGGTGCCTTGCCCAGCTGCCGCAGTGTTTCTTCCAGCTCCGATTCTTTTACTACAATGGATACAGCGCCGGCTTCCAGAATATCGCGGATTGTCTGCTGCTGGGGCAGGATCAGCCGCCCTTTTGGAGCTGCTTTATCAATCGGGACGACCAGAACCACAAAGTCGGATGGCTGAATCAGGTCACTTACGATCCGCTGCTCATTTTCAGCCGGTGCCTGCCGTGCAATCAGCTCCTTGAGCTCATGGATATTCTCTCCGGTAACAGTGCTCACCGCAATGATATTGTCGGAAGGAACATCAGGCATATTCACAGACGAAGCCGCATTCGAGGTTCCTGCAATATCGGATTTATTTAAAACTATAACAAAAGGAATCTGCTTTTTCATAATCCGGTCCAGGATACCCGCATCCGCTTCTGTCATTCCGGCAGTGCTGTCAATGACAAGAACAGCGATATCCGTTTTATTCAGAATCTGGTATGCTTTCTGAATCCTGAGTTTACCCAGTTCCCCGGTATCGTCAAGCCCGGGGGTGTCGATGATAACCACGGGTCCCAGCGGGAGCAGCTCCATCGCCTTGAGAACCGGGTCTGTGGTCGTGCCTTTGATGTCAGATACAATGGCAAGGTTCTGGCCGGTAATCGCGTTTATAATACTTGATTTTCCCGCGTTTCTCCTGCCGAAGATGCCGATATGGACTCTGTCTGAAGACGGTGTTGAATTTAAACTCATATATAACCTCCTGTAAAATATACTGGTAAATCGAATAATAATTAACTTACTTTTCGATATACTAGAAACGGAAATCTCTCCTGTTATCCTGCTCAATCAGACGCAGATTATCAATCACAACTGCACGTGCCTTCTCGTTTGGAACGTTCAATACCTCTTTCTCAATCAGTTTATCACCGAGTGCCTTCGTCTCAGGAGAAGCATAATCCATTAAATACTCTTTAAGAGTCATCAGAGCATTCGGATGGCAGCAGTTCTGGATCTGGCCGCTCTTGCACAGAGACATAAAACGGTCGCCTGTACGTCCCTCCCTGTAGCATGCGGTACAGAAACTTGGAATATAATCCATTTCCATCAGCCAGTGAACGACCTCGTCCAGAGTTCTTTTATCACTGACATCGAACTGTTCAGATTTTGCATCGTCCGGTTCCGGCTCGCAGTAACCGCCCACACTTGTGCGGGAACCGCCGCTGATCTGAGAGATTCCGAGGTGCAGTACTCTTTCACGGCATTTTTGGCTCTCCCTTGTAGAAATAATCATTCCGGTGTAAGGAACTGCGATTCTGATGCAGGCAACAATCTTGGCAAATGTATCATCATCAATTCCGTTATCAAAAGAATCCGCATCGATATCATCGGCATGGCGCAGCCGCGGAACACTGATTGTATGCGGCCCCACACCAAATGCAGCTTCCAGATGTTCTGCATGCATCAGCAGTCCGGCAAATTCATAGCGGAATTTGTCCAGCCCGAAAAGCACGCCAACACCTACATCATCAATGCCGCCCTCCATAGCGCGGTCCATAGCCTCGGTGTGATAATCATAATCATGCTTTGGTCCTGTAGGATGAAGCTCCAGATAACTTTCTTTGTGATAAGTCTCCTGGAACAAAATGTAGGTGCCGATGCCTGCCTCTTTGAGCAGACGGTAGTTATCCACCGTAGTTGCTGCAATATTAATGTTCACGCGGCGGATAGCTCCATTCTTATGCTTGATACTGTAGATCGTTTTAATGGATTCCAGATAATAATCCATTGTATTGCGGACCGGATCCTCCCCGGCTTCCAGGGCAAGACGCTTGTGTCCCATATCCTGCAGCGCGATAACCTCTTTGCGGATTTCCTCCTGTGAAAGCTGTTTCCGGGCAATGTGTTTATTCTTGCTGTGATAAGGGCAGTATGTACATCCATTGATACAGTAGTTGGACAGATACAGAGGCGCAAACATGACAATACGGTTGCCGTAAAAATCCTTTTTAATCTGCTCCGCCAGCGTGAAAATCTCCTGATTCTTTTCCTCGATCTGACAGGCAAGCAGGACAGAGGCTTCCCTGTGGGTAAGTCCTTTTCTCTTTTTTGCTTTTTCAATCAGAGAATCGATCAGCGCTACATTACATTTGTTCTCGTCTGCATAAGCAAGCGTTTCCAGAATTTCCTCATGGTTAATAAAGTCATCGGCGTGTTTGGAATTCACATCATACATTTTTGTATCCTCCATTTTTCTTTTATATGTAAAATTATAGTTAACAGGATCAGGTTTTACTCGGCGGTAACAGGGGCCGTATTGAGCGAGTCACCACGGGAAACCGCAATATCATAGCCGATGGAATTCATGCGGCGTTCCAGACATTTCCGGCACTCGGCGGCTTCATCCCCGGTGCAGATTTTGTTATCGTAGAGCAGGTAATCTCCCCGTACCTCTACAGGAGAAAGATTGGGCATCACTACATTTGCACCTGCCAGAATCCCTTTTTCCCTGCCGTCCGGGGCAATTGTCCCGAGAGCGGTGGTGGCAGGCAGCAGAACCTTCGGCAGCATCAGACGGATCAGCCCCAGCATGAACAGCGTCAACTCCAGCGTTCCGGCAGTATATTCGGCGAAAGGCGTCTCATGGTGGGGAATAAAAGGACCGATTCCTACCATCTGCGGATTCAGTTTTTTTAAGAAGAGCATATCATCGGCCAGATTTTCCGGAGTCTGGAAGGGCGAACCTACCATAAAACCAGTACCTGTCTGATAGCCGATCTCTTTCAGATCCCAGAGGCACTGCTGGCGGTGGGCGGCGGTGAGGGATTCCGGATGCAGCTTCTGATAGTGGTCTGCATCACAGGTCTCATGCCTGAGCAGATAACGGTCCGCACCGGCATCATACAGGCGCTGATAGCTTTCCCGTGTGCGCTCTCCGATGGAGAGAGTGATGGCACAATCCGGAAAATGTTCTCGAATGCTTTGTACGATATCAACCATAATTTCATCCGTATAGTGTCCGTCCTCCCCGCCCTGCAGGACGAAAGTACGGAACCCAAGGCCGTATCCCTTCGTGCAGCATTCCAGAATGGCTTCTTTGTCCAGACGGTAGCGGTGCGCGCTGGTGTTGCTCCTGCGGATACCGCAGTAATAACAGTCATTTCTGCAGTAATTGGTAAACTCAATCAGGCCGCGGATATACACATCGTGACCATAGTATTTATGTCTGATTGCGCGAGCCCGCTCAAATAAGTATTCTGCAAGATCCGGCGTGCGGCCCCGGATAAGGGCCGACCACTCATCTCTGGAAAGGGAGCCGGTCTGCTCCAGTTTATCGATCAAATGCTTCATAAAAAATCTCCTTTTTAAGAACGCGGCAGTAAAGCGTTCGAATTGTTTTAAAATCTGCAGTCATATGTCTACTTTGCCTTTGCATAAATCGTTTTGGTGCTGACGCCCGGCAGCATCCCCAGTTTCCCGGAGAGCGCGCTGATGATATCATTTGGCGCATCCATTGCTATGCTGATAATAGAAATATTTTTTTCACGATATGGAATCCCCATTCTGCCGACAATATACTGGCCATATTCGCTGAGCAGATGGTTCAGTTCATCCACTGAATCTGTACAGTCCAGGACAATTCCAATCAGAGCGATTCTTGTCTCCATAAAACCTCCTCTTATTCTGTTAATTTAAACAAGTGCAAAAAAATACCTGCACCAAAGGCGCAGGCGATAAAAGGGGCAGTAATCCCCTTATTAATAACGGAAAAATTCCGTATAATATCTCTGTGCGCCTTTTTACTCAGGTGTTACCCTTTATAATCAGAACGAATTTATAATAAATTATAGCACAATAAATAAATATTACAATATGATTCGGAAAAGGTTCACATTTTTGTGCAGTTTGATGATAAGATAAAATAAATCACCGCAGCTTAAAACCAGATTTTCAAGGGATTTATCTGTTTTTTAGGGCATATTAAATCCAGGGAAAACCATTGATAAAATATTGACAAAGCAGATGTCATATGTTACATTTAGACTATAGTACGAACAATGGTCTAAAACATGTTTTAATTTACATTATAAAAGGTAAGTGAGGATTGGAACTATGAGTCTGATAACCGACATTCAGAAGTATTCTATCCATGACGGGGATGGGATCCGGACAACCGTGTTTTTCAAGGGCTGCCGTCTGAGATGCGTCTGGTGCCACAACCCCGAGACGCAGAGCTTTAAAAAAGAATTGCTGTATGACAGCGAAAGGTGCGTTGGCTGCGGAAGCTGTGTGAAAGCCTGTCCAAATGGGGCGATTAAGATGGAGGGCCAAAAGGCCGTTACAGACAGGGCTAAATGTACAGCCTGTGGGATATGTACGGATTACTGCAATCTGAACCTCAGGGAGATCGCCGGAAAAGAGTACACAGTCGATGAACTTGTAAAAGAACTCAGGAAAGACGAGATGTTTTACGAAGAATCGGGAGGAGGTGTCACGCTTTCAGGCGGAGAAGTGATGACTGCGGACATGGATTATCTGGAGGCGCTTGTGAAAAAGCTGCACCACTTCGGGATTTCTGTCACAATTGATACCTGCGGACAGGCGCCGTATGAAAATTATGAGCGGGTACTGCCATATACGGATACATTTCTGTATGACATCAAGACATTGGATACAAAGCTGCATAAAAAGTATATGGGGGCGGGCAATGAGCTGATTCTGGGAAATCTGGAAAGGCTGAGCCGCGATGGAGCCAGGATCTATATCCGCATTCCGACAATCAAAGAGGTGAACGGGAATGAAGATGCTATGAAGGCGATGATCCGGTACCTGCAGGAGAAAAATATCCATGCAGCGGGAGTGAATCTGCTCCCATACCACAACACCGGTTCCGGGAAATATACAAAAATAGGCAAGTGCTATGAGGGCACAGGCCTGCATGCACCTGACAAGGAAGAAATGAATCATTTTGTGGAAATGTTCCGGGAAGCCGGATTTCAGAATGTAAAAATAGGAGGTTAAAAAGATGGAGGAAAGAGGTATGAATGCCCGCGTGAAGGCACTTAGAAAACTGAGTCTGGAGACACCTGCACATATTGATCTGGAGCGCGCGCTGAGCGAAACTGAGACTTATAAGAAGTATGAAGGGGAATTGTCCGTACCGGAACTGCGCGGACAGGTTCTGAAGGATTATTTTTCAACAAAGACATTGTATATCGGCGAGGGAGAGCTGATCGTAGGAGAAAAGGGGGATTCCCCCCAGGCAGCGCCGACATTTCCTGAACTTTGCTGCCATACGGTAGAAGATATGCATGTCATGAATGACCGGGATTTGATTAATTTCAAAGTGAAAGAAACCGATTATAAAGTACAGGAAGAGGTTATGATCCCATACTGGGAGAAACGTTCGATGAGAAGCCGTATTCTCCGCCAGATGACACCGGAGTGGAAAGATGCGTATGAGGCCGGTATTTTTACAGAGTTTATGGAGCAGAGAGGGCCGGGGCATACGGTCGGCTCTGTAAAAATTTATGAAAAAGGTTTCCTGGATTATAAAGAGGATATTCAGAATGCAATCAGCCAGCTTGATTTTATGAATGATACGGAAGCGCTGGATAAGAAAAATGAACTGGAAGGCATGAAGCTTGCCTGCGATGCCATCATGATTCTGGGCGAAAGATATGCTGCCTATGCGAGAGAGCTGGCGGAAAAGGAAGCAGATGCAAAGCGCAGGGAAGAGCTTCTTCAGATTGCAGCCAACTGTGATGTGGTTCCGGCACACAAGCCGGAGACTTACTGGCAGGCGATTCAGATGTACTGGTTTGTGCATCTTGGAGTGACCAGTGAGCTGAACCCTTGGGATGCCTACAGCCCGGGGCGTTTGGACCAGCATCTGAATCCGTTCTATGAGAAAGATGTGGAGACTGGAATACTGGACGATGAAAAGGCACTGGAACTGCTGGAGTGCCTCTGGGTGAAGTTTAATAACCAGCCGGCGCCGCCGAAGGTAGGCATTACGCTGAAGGAGAGCAGCACTTATACAGATTTTGCGAACCTGAACACGGGTGGTATTACGCCGAACGGAGAGAATGGAGTAAATAATGTCAGCTATCTGATTCTGGACTGCATGGACGATATGAAGCTTCTGCAGCCAAGCTCAAACGTACAGATCAGCAGAAAGACACCTCAGAAATTCCTGAAACGTGCATGTGAGATTTCCAGAAAGGGCTGGGGGCAGCCTGCATTTTATAACACGGAAGCAATCGTTCAGGAACTGCTTAATGCAGGTAAATCCCTGGAGGACGCAAGACGCGGCGGAACGAGCGGCTGCGTAGAGACGGGGGCATTTGGAAACGAAGCTTATATTCTGACCGGATATTTTAATATACCGAAGGTGTTTGAACTGACGCTGAATAACGGGTTTGATAAGATGACCGGAAAACAGCTGGGACCAAGGCTTGGAAATGCGGCGGATTTTGCTACGTATGAGGAGCTTTATGATGCGTTCAAGAAGCAGATGAAGTATTTCATTGATATTAAGATCCAGGGAAGTAATGTAATTGAGAAGATTTACGCCGAGCAGATGCCCGTACCGTTCCTTTCTATTATTACGAACGACTGTATTTCAAAAGGAAAAGATTATAACGGCGGGGGTGCAAGATATAATACGAAGTATCTGCAGGGAGTGGGCATCGGTACCATAACCGACTGCTTGTCCGCTGTCAAATATAACGTATACGATCAAAAGAAATTTACAATGGAAGAACTGATGCAGGCGCTGGAGGATAATTTTGAAGGGCATGACCGGATCGCGAATCTGGTGCGTAATAAGACTCCAAAGTACGGAAATGACGATGATTATGCAGATGATATTATGCGTTCGGTCTTTGAGTATTACAGAGGCCAGGTGACAGGACGGCCGAATATGCTGGGCGGAATGTACAGAATCAATATGCTTCCGACCACATGTCATGTGTACTTCGGGGATGTGATGATGGCAAGCGCAAACGGACGTCTGGCACACAAACCCGTATCAGAAGGCATTTCTCCGGAAAAGGGAGCGGATACGAATGGGCCTACTGCTGTGGTGAAATCCTGTGCAAAGATGGACCACCTGCAGACCGGCGGTACGCTGCTGAATCAGAAGTTTACGCCAAGTGTGGTATCCGGCGATGAAGGGCTGGAACAGATGGCGAATCTGGTGCGCGCATATTTTAATATGGACGGACATCATATCCAGTTCAATGTAATCGACAGAGAGACGCTGATCCAGGCACAGAAGCATCCCGATGATTACAAAGATCTGATTGTGCGTGTGGCGGGCTACAGCGACCATTTCAGGAATCTGAGCAAGGCACTGCAGGATGAGATAATTGAAAGAACAGAGCAGAGCTTTCATTAAAGAAGCTTTATCATATTTGAAATTATAAACGAACAA
This sequence comes from Faecalicatena fissicatena, assembly GCA_001028025.1. Classification (GTDB taxonomy): domain Bacteria; phylum Bacillota; class Clostridia; order Lachnospirales; family Lachnospiraceae; genus Faecalicatena; species Faecalicatena fissicatena_A. The sequence goes on from LDAQ01000100.1 coordinate 38,316, forward strand.
TTGTTTTGTCTAATATTTTGTTTGGGCAACAGCTTTCGCTTTCGAGGATTAAGTGGTAAAATAGAAGAAAAATTTCAGATCCTTGGAGGTAGAAAATGAGAACAATCAAAGCACAGAAACTGACAGCAGAAGCATTTTCAAAGTATGGGGCATTCTATAATCTGGTTGAGCCGGCAGGAAACGCTCTTGGGTCCTTTTTCAATGACAAAGTAGCACTTCCTGTTTCCGGGGATGTCCCGGTTACGTTTTCCTCTCTTGTCACGGAAAAAGCTGACAAGATGATCGTAAACTCTGCGGAATATCATAACTACACAGGGGAAGGCATCCTGCCGCTGGACGGTGATGTAGTGATTCATGTGGCTCCTCCGACGAAAGATCCGGTACCTGAGCTGACAGAAGCCTTTGTAGTACCGAAGGGAACAGTCGTAAAGCTGAATACAGGTGTATGGCACCTCGGACCGATGCCGGTGGAAGAGGACGTTGTGCATGTGCTGATTGTTCTGCCGGAAAGGGTTTATGCAAATGACTGCTATGTAGTGGATTATCCGGAGGAAGACTGGATAGAGATTGAACTGTAAGGGAGCAGCCCGCAGGTAAATTCAGGACAAAAAAAGAGACTGTCTGGTTATCCCAGAGCAGTCTCTTTTCCAATTGTAAAATGGTCTGCCTTCAGGATGGCATAGGCCTCCTCGCATTTGTCTTCCCGCATAAGCTGTACCATATTTTTCAGATTTTCATTTGTTTTTGTTATATTCATCCCATTTTTAACGGAACGCTGGCCCATCCGGATGAGCTCGGACAAGTTGTTTTCATAGATCCGGTTGATACGTTCATTTTCAAAGATACTGACGATTTCCATATGCATATTGGTATCTGCCAGTTCCCACTGATAGATGTCGCCCGCTGAAGCGCACATGCGTACGACTTTTTCTTCAATGCGGAAGGAATATTCCTCGTGCCGTCCTGTTGTGAAAATCAGGCGGAATGCGCTTCCCTCCAGCAGTTCCCGGAGCTGGTAGATATCCCGGATGTCTTTGTCAGTGATCTCCTTGACTGTCATGGATTTATAATAATCGGTGACGATGAGTCCCTCGGATTGTAACATCTTGATTGCTGTCCGGACCGGATTGCGGCTCATGTTTAAATCGGCAGTCAGTTTCGCCTCGGTCAGCTGCATGCCCGGAGGGTAGGTCAGATTCAGGATGTTCGTGCGGATCGTCTCGTAAGCCTGGTCGGCCAGCGAAATATGTTTTTCAGCCATATATTACACCTCAATTGTATACGAAATGAGTTACTGTATACAAATTATAAAGGATGTCGGGGAAGAATGCAACCTGATACATTGTAGATTAAGTGGAAAGATTATGACTGTTCAGACCTTACCGTGTGAACAGTAACGAAAGACCTGTGGGGCAGTGAAAAATTGTGGTATTATGAGACATAACGGACAAGGGGAAAGAAAAAGAGGTGATAAAAATGTCAGAAGTAAGAAAACATATCGTATTTTATGGCCGGGTTCAGGGCGTTGGTTTCCGCTACACTGCCAAATATCTGGCCCAGTCACTGGGATTGACCGGCTGGGTGAAAAATGAATGGGATGGTACCGTAGTAATGGAAATCCAGGGGCGCGAGCCGATGATAAATAAGCTGCTTGTAGGACTTAACCAGGGACATTTTATAACAATAGAATGGATGGATACGGAGGAGATTCCTCTTGAGAAGGAAAGCTGTTTTACTGTGCGGTAAAAAGGGGAAGAGTATTGGATGTGGTTTTGTTGAGATTAAGAAATAGCAATTGACATAACAGAGAGAAAATGATATATTGTATACAAATAATTAAATTGTATACAAAAAAGGCCGGATTAGGGGTCTGACCCCTTTGGGCCTGATTGATAAAAATTAGACAAGGAGGACAGTTATGAAATTAGGATTTATTGGTACAGGCAATATGGCAGGTGCTATCATGGGCGGTATTATTAAAGAAGGAATCTTTGGTGCGGAGGAGATCATCGGATCCGATATATTTGAGCCAGGGAGAGAGAAGGCAAGATCATTATATGGTATTCATGTGACAGCGGACAACAAGGAAGTCGTTGAGAAGTCAGAGGTAGTTGTCCTTTCTGTAAAACCGCAGTTCTATGCTTCTACAATTGCAGAAATTAAAGACTTTATCAGAGATGATCAGATCATCATTACAATTGCACCGGGTAAAACACTGGTGTGGTTGGAGGAGCAGTTTGGCAAAAAAGTAAAGATTGTCCGCACGATGCCGAATACACCGGCTATGGTAGGCGAGGGAATGACTGCAGCCTGCCCGAACGAATATGTGACGGAGGATGAACTGAAATATACAGTCAGCATCCTGAGCGCATTTGGAAAAGTAGAAGTGATACCGGAAAGGCTGATGGATGTTGTTGTATCCACAAGCGGAAGCTCTCCGGCCTATGTATTTATGTTTATAGAGGCCATGGCAGATGCGGCAGTTGCTGACGGCATGCCGAGGGCACAGGCATACAAGTTTGCGGCACAGGCAGTATACGGCAGCGCCAAGATGGTGCTGGAGACAGGGAAACACCCTGGGGAACTCAAAGACATGGTATGCTCCCCGGCAGGAACTACTATAGAGGCAGTCAGAGTACTGGAAAAGAACGGATTCAGAAGCGCAGTGATAGAAGCAATGAAAGCCTGTGCAGAGATATCCAAAAACATGTAGTCTTCTTAGCCCTGCATATAACTTCAATAAAGGCCCGGATTCTGTAAAAAGAATCCGGGCCTTTGTGAAATAACTATCAATCAGCCTCATAGGGGTCAGACCCCTATGAGAATCACATTGAGGTTTTCTTTGCACACTTCCGATTTTATGTTAGAATAGTAAATAAGAATACTATCAAAAGAAGGGCTGGGGATTATGAGCGAATCTAAAGAAAATAAGGGTGTGAAAGCGAGGATTGTATCGGCTGCGTGGCAGTTGTTCCACGACAAGGGCTATGACCACACCACGGTGGATGATATTATCGAGCTTTCGGATACGTCCAAAGGATCTTTTTATTACTATTTTAATACAAAGGATGAACTGCTCAGCACTTTGTCTACGGTGCTGGATGATTTTTATGAAGAACTCTATGCAGAGATCGATCGGGATATGAATAACTATGATAAGCTCCTTTATCTGAACTACAGAGTGCATTCCATGATCGAGGAGAAGATTAATATTGATCTGCTGGCATCGCTCTACTCTACGCAGCTGACTGCAAAGGGACAGAGACATCTTCTGGACCGGAACAGAGTGTATTACCAGCTCATTACCAGAATCGTGGAAGAGGGGCAGAAAAAAGGGGAGATCCGCCGGGACAAATCGATCACCGAGATTACAAAATATTATTCTCTGTGTGAGCGGGCGTTAATTTCGGACTGGTGCCTGAGCAAAGGGGACTATTCGCTTGGTGAATACAGCAGGGAATATATGCCGGTGATGATGGGATATTTTAAAATTTAAGGAGTAAGCAGATGAATATTCAGGGATTGCAAAAACTGACACTTTTGGACTACCCGGAAAAAGTGGCGTGCACGATTTTTACCGCGGGGTGTAATTTCCGGTGTCCTTTCTGCCACAACGCTTCGCTGGTGACGCATGTGGATGTGAATAACAACATACCTGAGGAAGAAGTTTTTTCTTTTCTGAAGAAACGTAAGGGAGTTCTGGATGGCGTGTGCATTACGGGCGGAGAGCCGCTGCTGCAGCCGGACATTGAGGATTTCATAAGAGCGGTAAAAGCACTGGGCTACGCTGTAAAACTGGATACAAACGGAAGTAGCATAAACCGACTGCGGAGGCTGGTGGATCAGCATCTGGTTGATTATGTAGCAATGGATATCAAAAATGCGCCGAATAAATATGGCATAACAATTGGAATTGAAGATTATAACATGGAGGATGTCCTGCAGAGCGTGGATTATCTTATGTCAGGAGCAGTGCCCTGCGAATTCCGTACCACGGTAGTCAGGGAACTTCACAAAAGAGAAGACTTTGCGGCGATTGGAAGATGGCTTCGCGGAGCAGAGAAGTATTACCTTCAGGGCTTTGTGGATTCCGGGGATCTGATTCAGCCGGGGCTGCGGGCATATACAAAGGACATTATGGAACAGGCACTGGAAATCGTACGAAGAAATATACCCAATGCAGAGCTCCGAGGCGTTGAATGAAACGATGCTAAAAAGGCAGGCGGTATAAGCCATAAAGAAAAGTTCAGGACAGATGTCCTGGATTTTTTCTTTTTTTATGAAAAAAAATCTATAAAATCTGCCTGACAAAGACGGAATTCCTATACATTTTTTGTGCATATCTATATAATAAATAATGAAAATGAAAAGAAGCAAAACGATATCGGAAAAGAAGAATCTTACGTAAGAAATGAGGCGAATCATATGGAGAAAAACCTGATTGAATTGATGGAACTGCTGGAAAAAGACAGAGCTGTCTACGCTATTTTAAAGCATTGTCCCTATGAGATTCTGAGAAAAATTCAGATAAAGCACTACAGGGAAAAAGAATTTGCTCTGGAGCAGGGAGAGATCCACAACACATTTTACATCATAGTGGAAGGCTGTGTGGATATTTATGTAGAATCGGAACATGGAAAAAAATATTTTCTGACCAGCTATGGAAAAGGCCAGTATTTAGGAGAACTGGAAGTATTCAGGCAGATACCCTACGTCAGCGGTGTGGAAGCCCAGGGAAAAGTAACCGTGCTGGAAATCGAAAGAGAGGTCTTACTGTCCTGGATCCAGATGGATTCCAACTTCAGCGAATATATGATCAAGACACTCTGCGATTCTACATACTTTATGTGCAACAACATGGGAAAAAACACTTTATATTCTCTGAAGCAGCGCCTGTGCCAGTATTTTATTGAAAATACGGACAAAAGCGGCGAGTTCAAAGTGCCCATGCGCACAGAAACGCTGGGAGAGCAGATGGCAGTAACCCAGAGAAGCATCAATCGGGTAATCAAACAATTAAAAGAAAAAGAGATCATTGAAATAGATAAAAACAGTGTGACGATAAAAGATTACAGCGCACTGCTGGAGGAAAGAGAGAAAAAGTGACAGACGGAGGAATGACAATGGAAAATATACAGCCACATATCCGGTGCGGTGTGAAAGACGCCGCAAAGTATGCAGTACTGCCGGGAGATCCGAAAAGGGTGGAGAGAACCAGGGAGTATCTGGAAAATGTAAAAGAGATCACATTTAACAGAGAGTATAAAAGCATTACAGGTTACTATAAAGGAACAAAAATCCTGGTAATCTCAACCGGCATGGGCGGTGCATCTACCGGTATCGCGGTGGAGGAACTGAAAAATATCGGCGTCGAGGTCATGATACGCATAGGGAGCTGCGGGGCGCTGCAGAATGAAATCGGCCTGGGGGATCTCATCATAGCGAACGGCGTAGTGCGGGACGAAGGCACAACAAAGGCCTATGTGGAAGAAATCTATCCCGCAATCCCGGACACAGAGCTGATGTTTACAGCAATAGAAGCTGCGAGAAGTCTTAGTTTCCCGTATCATGTGGGAAAAATCAGAAGTCATGACAGTTTTTACACGGAGGGAGAAGCGAAGATTGACGAGTACTGGTCGTCCAAAGGAGTGCTTGGCTCTGATATGGAGACGGCGGCACTGTTTACAATCGGAGGGCTGCGGGGTGTCAGGACTGCATCGATTCTAAACACAGTGGTGGAGTATGACGGCAATCTGGAGGAAGAGATCAACAAATATGCGGATGGAGCCATGCTTATGATGCGGGGCGAAGAACACGAGATTCTGACGGCTTTTGAGACATGCGCCGCAATGGAGCAAAAGGCAGGCGAGGAGCCTGAAAAAAATAAATAAGAGAAGGTATGAGTAAACAAGGAGGAAACAAAATGAAAAAAAGATGGTTGGCAGCAGCGTTGGCATTGAGTATGGTTTTTGCAGGGGGATGCGGTTCTTCCGGCAAAGAAGACGAGGGCAGTGCAAAAAGTGATTCCGGTGATCAGGTGACGATCACTTACATGCAGTGGCAGCAGGAGTTTTCTACCGCGGCAATTAAACTGGCGGATGCCTATATGGAAGAGCATCCGAATGTGAAAGTGGAAGTAATCACCAACTCGGACGGTTACTCAGAGAATCTGAAAGCGGCGCTTGTTGCGGGAAATGTACCCGAGATTTTCGTAACAGAGGGCTACGAAAACATGAAGAGCTACGAGGAATACCTGACAGATCTTTCAGAGGAAGAATGGACAGGCAATATCAAGGATGCCGCCCTCCAGTGCGTTACTCTGGATGGAAATATTATGGGGATGCCCATTACTATGGCAGGCGAGGGCATAATCTACAATAAAAAAATGTTTAAAGAGCATGGCTGGGAAGTTCCGCAGACCATTACAGAGCTGGAGGAACTGTGTAAGAAGATCGAGGCAGAGGGGATCACACCATTCAACAATCAGTTTGCCGATGACTGGCTGCTGGGACAGTTTATGAGCGGCAGCGGCTATGCATATATCCCGGATAATGCAGAATACACGAAAGAATTATACGCAGGAAACGAAAAGCTTTCAGAAAACGAGCAGATGAAAAATTCATTCAAAGTCCTGGACCTGATGCTGAAATACGGACAGGACGACTGCATGAGCTATGGCTGGAATGAGACATGCACCGCATTTGCAACCGGTGAGGCTGCTATGGCATTTGAAGGGGACTGGGTATGGGATACCGTGTACGCAATTGATCCGGAAATCGAATGCGGTATGTTTGCCCTGCCGGCAACGGAAAACGCTGAGGATACAAAAATGATCGTAGATGCAAACGGCTGCTTCCACATTGGAAAAGGTTCCGCGCATCCGGAAGCCGGGCTTGACTATCTGAACTGGATCGCTACAAGTGAGACGGCAAAGCAGATTATGCTGGAAGATTATAAAGTAATCCCTGTTTTTGAAGGCTGGGAATACCAGGCGGACAATCAGCTGGCAGTATCCACAATTGAGTATCTGGATGCAGGAAAGACATTTATGTGGTCATGGCCGCAATGGCCGGTTGGTTACCAGTATTCGGCAGGAAAAACCTACCAGAATTACATCGATGGAAGCATGAGTTCTGACGAAGCGCTTCAGGAACTGGACGATACCTGGACAAAGCTTGTGAACGCGAAAGAAGAGTAAGAGAAAGGGGAAAAGGGCATGAGAAAGAGGGCAAAAAAAGGGCTGGAATTCTGGATGTTTGTAGCACCGGTGTTGATTCCTTTTCTTATATTTTATTTTCTGCCGATCTGTATGGGGCTTTACTACTCCCTGTTCGATTGGAACGGCATCAGTAAAGGAATGAATTTTATCGGACTCAAAAACTACATTGAACTTTTCACAAACGACAAAAATTACTTTGAGTCACTGGCATTTACATTTAAATTTGCGTTGTTTAATGTAGTTCTGACCAATGTACTGGCAATCTTAATGGCACTCTGGGTAAATGGTAAATTGAAGACTTCCAAGTTTACCAGAACCTGTTTCTTCATGCCCAACATTGTCTGTGCGATTGTTGCAGGTTTCCTGTGGAGATTTATCTTTAACCAGATCTCGGATACGCTCTACAAATCAACAGGGCTGGATTTTCTGGGTATTAAATGGCTGGGATCTACAGATACCGCATGGGTGGCAATCTTGATTGTCGTACTCTGGCAGTCGATCGGGTATAACATGATTATATATCTGGCAGGGCTGAATATGATCGACAAAACCTTTTATGAAAGCGCGGCAATCGACGGTGCAGGCAAGATTACGAAATTTTTTAAGATCACGCTGCCGCTGATGATGCCGTCCATCACAATCTGCCTGTTTAATGTCACGGCACAGTCCTTCCGGCTGTTTGATGTGAATGTGTCGCTGACCAAGGGCGGGCCCGGGCGTTCTACCATGGGACTTGCCATCGATATATATAATGAGGCGTTTAAACAGAACAGACTGGGATATGGCTCGGCGAAAGCGGTCATCCTTTTGATTATAGTCATGACAATTACCATGCTGCAGACGAATTATACGAGAAAAAGAGAGGTGGAAATGTAATGAGAAAGGGTACAAAAACAATATCCAGACTGCTTCTGGAGATCATATCCATAGTGTGTGGTGTTATTTTTGTCTCTCCGGTACTGCTGGTTATCATCAATGCATTTAAACCGCTCGGAGAAATACTGAAAAACCCGTTCAGCATCCCGTCGAGTCCTGTTACGGAAAATATCATGTACGTGATTGAAAACATGAAGTATTTTAAGGTGCTCAGAAATACAATCATTATTACGGTAATCGTTGTCGCAGGGACCGTGATCCTGGCGGCAATGGCAGGATACAAGCTGACAAGGACGAACACGAAGATCAGTAAGATCATCACCGCTGTCTTTCTTTCCTCCATGCTGGTGCCGTTCCAGACATATATGATACCGATCGCAAAGCTGGCCTCCATACTGCATATCAACAACACGATGGCCGGATATATACTCATACAGATACCGCTGTATGCGCCTATGGGAATCTTTATGTACCAGGGATTTGTAAAAAATATCCCGCTCAGCCTGGAGGAGGCGGCAAGGCTGGACGGTTGTTCACCTTTCCGTATATTCTTTCACATTGTATTCCCGCTGATGAAGCCCATCACGGCAAGCATTGTGGTATTATACTCACTCTGGATCTGGAATGACTATGCCCTGGCAAGCATGATGCTGACAAGTGCGGAAAACAAGACACTGACGATTACGATTTATTCCTTCTTTTCTGCATTTACCAACCGGTGGGATTATGCGCTGGCGGCCCTGTCGCTGTCGATTATCCCGATTACAATATTCTATATATTTATGCAGAAATATATCGTCTCCGGCGTAACTGCAGGGGCCGTGAAAGGATAAGTGTGAGTGGTATGTATCAATATAACGAACAAACAATAGAAAAGATCTATGCCGGGTGGCTTGGAAAAACCATCGGAATCCGGCTTGGTGCGCCGGTGGAGGGCTGGACTTACGAAAAGATCCAAGAGGTCTACGGGGAAATCTGGGACTATCCGGTTGATTACGGCACATTCGCTGCGGATGATGACAGCAACGGCCCTATCTTCCTTGTACGTGCCATGGAGCATGGCAGGAAAGACGGCAGCCTGCATGCCCAGGATGTGGCGGATGCGCTTCTGAATTATGCACCGTATGAGCACGGATTCTTCTGGTGGGGCGGCTATGGAGTGTCAACAGAACATACCGCCTATCTGAATCTGAGAAATGGAATCAAAGCGCCTCTTTGCGGCAGCATCGCTAAAAATGGTGCGGCTATAGCAGAGCAGATTGGAGGCCAGATATTTATAGACCCCTGGGGGCTGATATCACCGGGCAGGCCCCGGCAGGCGGCAGAGTTTGCAAAAGAGGCGGCTGGCGTGACGCACGATGGAAACGGTATCTGGGGCGGTGTCTTTGTTGCCGTCTGCATCAGCCTTGCTTTTGAGGATTATACAGTGGAGGAGATGCTGGAGAGGGCACTGCGTTTTATACCGGAGGAGTGTGAATACGCCAGGGCGGTAAAGTGTGTGACAGAGTTTTACCACAAAGACGAAGAAAAAGACTGGAGGAAGTGTTATGCATATATCCGGGAATATTTTGGATACGACAGGTATCCGGGATACTGCCATATCATTCCTAATGCGGCCGTAATGATTCTGTCGCTTTTATATGGGGAAGACGATTATACGAAAACCATCTGCATCTGTAATATGTGCGGCTGGGATACGGACTGTAATGTAGGAAATGTGGGCACCATCATGGGGGTACGGGGAGGTCTGGAAGGGATTCCTTATGAAAAGTGGAGAAAGCCTGTGAATGACCTGCTGATCTGCTCAGGAACCATGGGCAGCCTGAATATGATGGATCTTCCCTACGGAGCATCCTACATGGCAAAATATGCCTTTGAGACGGCCGGATACAAGCTGCCGGAAAAATGGAAACATATCATAGGGGAACATCAGGAATCCTGTCATTTTGAATATCCAGGTTCCACCCATGCCATGCGGGTGCGGTGTGAGGATTATGAGGCAGCGCAGCATCTGGAATATTATCTCACCAATTCAACGGAGCAGGCATATACAGGCAGCCATTCTTTAAAACTGCATGCCCGTCCGCTCTGGCCGGGACAGCAGCTGTATCTTTTCAAAAAGACGTACTACAGCAGCCGGGAACTGCATGATGACCGATATGAGCCGGCTTTTTCCCCTATGATCTATCCGGGTCAGACCCTGAGCGGAAATGTGTTTCTTCCCGATGGGCAGCAGGCCGCGGAGGTCCGGATGTATGTCAGAGATCTGCACGGAGACTGTATGCTGAAAGGGGAGAAGACGCTCTGCAGGCCAGGGGAATGGAGTCATCTGGAATTCAGGATTCCTTCCTGTGACGGGGCGCTTCTGGACGAAGCCGGATTTTGCTTTACAATTCCGGGGCAGTCCTTTCAGGGTGTTGAATTTCATGCTTACATAGACGATATGGAGTATGGCGGTGCACCGGATTATGACATCGATTTCCGCAAAGAGATCCTGGAGATGAAGACGCAGACCCACCATGAAATTACCCAGTTTACGAAGGTAAAAGGCTGGACCTGGCTGGAAGAGGAATGGCTGCACATTACGGGCACTGATTTTGCAGAAACATACACCGGGAGCCACAGGTTTGAGGACTATCAGGTTGAGGCCAGATTCAGGCCTCTGCACGGCCCTCAGCATTATATCAATATCCGTGTGCAGGGGGCAATGCGCTCCTACGCGGCAGGATTTCACCAACCAGGTAGACTTGCGCTCCTGAAAAATGAAAATGGGTACCGCACAGTGGCGGAAACCGCGTATCCCTGGGAGGAAGGCAAAGAATACCGGTTAACGGTCCGTGCGAAAGAGAACACCATCTGTATATTAGAAAACGGAAAAGAGCTGCTGTCATATACAGACCCGGAGGCTCCTTATCTTACGGGAGCATTTGGCTTTTCCGTGCAGAGTGGAAGCCACTGCAGTTATGCGGGTATAAAAGTAAGAGGGATATAGGAGGCCAAAATGGTAAAGAGAAGAATTTTCCTGATTGTGCTGGACAGTTTCGGGATCGGAGAAGCACCAGATGCGGAGGAGTTCGGGGATCGGGGATGCCATACACTTCATACGATCTTAAAATCCCCCGAATATCAGACACCCGTGCTGGAAAGGCTGGGGCTGTTCCGGATCGAAGGCGCGCCCCAACAGAAAGGCGGCGGAGTTTTGACGGGCAGTTTCGGGAGGATGCAGGAGGCTTCCAGGGGCAAGGACACAACCATCGGACACTGGGAAATAGCCGGAATTGTTTCCAAAAAACCGCTTCCAGTCTATCCGGACGGTTTTCCGGAATCCATCATCAGAGAATTTGAAAAAAGGACGAAGCGAAAGACTCTTTGCAACCGGCCGTATTCCGGGACAGAGGTTATCCGGGATTACGGGGAAGAATCGGAGAAAACAGGGTCACTGATCGTATATACATCTGCAGACAGCGTCTTTCAGATTGCCGCCCATGAAGCGGTGGTTCCGGTGGAGGAGCTGTACGGCTGCTGCGAGACGGCGAGGGAGCTGCTTACCGGGGAACATGGAGTGGGGCGTGTGATAGCACGCCCCTTTGCCGGCGCCAGAGGCAGTTATCAAAGGACTGCGGGCCGGCATGATTTTTCTATAAAGCCCCCTGGAGATACCATGCTGGATATGCTGGCTGATGCAGGATACGAAACATACGGGATTGGAAAGATAGGAGATATATTTGCGGGACAGGGAATTTCTCACACACAGAGAAGTCTCAATAATGTAGATGGAATGGAAAAAACAATTGCAATGCTTGAGAAGAATTTTTCCGGAATCTGTTTTGTCAATCTTGTAGATTTTGATATGCTTTACGGTCATCGGAATGATATTGACGGTTATGCCAGAGCCGCCGCAGTGTTTGACAGGCAGCTTCATATATTTATGGATAAGATGAGGAAAGAGGATATTCTGGTGATTACGGCAGACCATGGATGCGATCCGGGATTCCCTGGGACAGACCACACAAGAGAGTATACACCGCTTCTGGTTTTCGGCGGGGATATCAGACCAGGTGTAAATCTTGGGACAAGGAAAACATTTGCCGATATCGCAGCAACAGTGCTGGATATCATGGATACCGATGACAGGACGGACGGGGCCAGTTTTAAAGAGCTGATCCTTATATAAGAAAATGTATCTATATCTTGTTGGAAACAAAAAAGTTGCATACTAGATATTGTTGTTCTTTATTGACAAGTGAAATATATGGTGATAGAATATCCTCAGATGCCCAACTGTTTATGGTTGGGCAAAAATTATCTGACTTTGATTAGAGAAAGGGGCGACCGTACAGTATGTATCAGGTTACAAAAAGAGATGGGAAGATAGCAGACTTCGATCTTGCCAAGATATGTGAGGCAATCAGGAAGGCATTTGAGGCCCGGGAAAGGCAATACAATCAGGATATTATAGATTTGCTGGCATTGAAAGTAACAGCAGACTTTGAACCTAAGATTAAAAAAGGGCTGGTTTCAGTGGAGGATGTCCAGGACAGTGTGGAATCCGTACTGATAAAGGCAGGATATGCGGACGTTGCGAAAGGCTATATTTTATACAGAAAGCAGAGGGAAAAGATTCGGAATCTGAATTCAACCCTGCTGGATTATAAAGAGATTGTGGACAGTTATGTGAAGATTACTGACTGGCGTGTAAAAGAGAATTCTACAGTCACTTATTCCGTTGGCGGCCTGATTCTCAGCAATTCAGGTGCAATTACAGCGAATTACTGGCTGTCAGAGATTTATGATGATGAGGTGGGGAAGGCGCACAAGAACGCTGATATCCATATTCACGATCTGTCCATGCTCACAGGATACTGCGCAGGATGGTCCTTAAAGCAGCTGATACAGGACGGTCTGGGCGGCATTACAGGAAGAATCACGTCGGCGCCGGCCAAGCACCTGAGCGTACTCTGCAACCAGATGGTAAACTTTCTGGGAATCATGCAGAATGAATGGGCGGGAGCCCAGGCTTTTTCATCCTTTGATACCTATCTTGCGCCCTTTGTCAAGATCGATAACCTGACATACCCGGAAGTCAAGAAATGTATCGAGTCCTTTATATATGGCGTGAATATACCGTCCCGTTGGGGAACACAGGCACCGTTCTCTAATATCACGCTGGACTGGACGGTACCAGGCGATCTGGCGCATCTCCCGGCTATTGTAGGCGGTATTGAGCAGGATTTCACTTATGGTGACTGCAAAGAAGAGATGGATATGATCAATAAGGCATTTATCGAGACGATGATCGAAGGGGATGCCGATGGAAGAGGATTCCAATATCCGATCCCGACATATTCCATTACAAATGATTTTGACTGGTCTGATACAGAGAATAACCGTCTTCTGTTTGAGATGACTGCAAAGTACGGAACTCCTTATTTTTCAAATTATATTAACAGTGATATGGAGCCGAGCGATGTCAGAAGTATGTGCTGCCGTCTGCGTCTGGATCTCCGTGAACTCCGCAAAAAATCAGGCGGTTTCTTTGGAAGCGGAGAGAGTACTGGTTCCATCGGAGTCGTTACGATCAATATGCCGAGAATTGCATATCTGGCTGCCAATGAGGAGGAATTCTATAAACATCTGGATAAAATGATGGATATTTCAGCAAGTTCCCTTCATACAAAGCGCGTTGTTATATCAAAGCTGATGGATGAAGGACTGTATCCTTATACCAAGAGATATCTGGGCTCATTTGAAAACCATTTCTCCACAATCGGACTGATTGGTATGAACGAAGCGGGGCTGAATGCAAAATGGATCGGAAAAGACATGACAAGCGCAGAGACGCAGCAGTTTACAAAGGACGTGCTGAATCACATGAGAGAGCGTCTGTCGGATTACCAGGAGATGTACGGAGAGCTGTACAATCTGGAGGCAACTCCGGCAGAATCCACTACTTACCGTCTGGCAAAGCATGATGTGGAACAGTTCCCGGATATCATTACTGCAGCAGAGGGAGACGGAACTCCTTACTATACAAACAGCTCACATTTACCGGTTGGGTATACAGAAGATGTATTTGAAGCGCTTGATATTCAGGACGAGCTCCAGACATTATACACATCGGGTACTGTATTCCATACCTTCCTGGGAGAAAAGCTGCCGGGGTGGAAATCAGCGGCGTCATTGGTGAAGAAGATCGCAGAGAATTACAAGCTGCCTTACTATACAATGTCACCGACATACTCGATCTGTAAGAATCATGGATATATTTCCGGGGAACTTTACAAATGCCCGCATTGCGGAGAGGAAACTGAAGTATACAGCCGAATCACGGGATATTACCGTCCTGTAAAGAACTGGAATGACGGAAAAACGCAGGAATTTAAAGACCGTAAGGTATATGATATCAGCAATTCCAATATGAGCATCAAGACACATGAGGCGAAAAAAGCAGCGGAAGAGGCAGAAATTCCGGCAGAAGAGATGAAAACCCTTCTTTTTACAACCAAAACCTGCCCGAACTGCAAGATTGCGACCAGTTCACTAGAAAAAGCCAATATAGCCTATGAGATTGTAGATGCGGAAGAAAACGAAGAACTTGTGAAAAAATATGGTGTAATGCAGGCCCCGACACTGGTTGTGATCGGTGAGAAAGGTGTGCAGAAAATGGCAAATGCTTCGAATATTAAAGCGTATGCAGAGGAACACTAGAGTATAACAGATGCAATGAATAATTAGATATACTCAGGAATAAGAATATGACATGGCGGTTTTAAAACGGCGCAGACAGGGAAGCGGCAGGAGCTTTCCGGAGGCAGGCCTTTTTGGAACCGCTTTTCAACAAGGAGGAACAGATATGTATGATATTGGAATTATAGGCGGAGGTACGGCCGGAATGACTGCGGCGATATATGGACAGAGAGCCGGGAAACGCACGGTGATTATTGAGAGTATGAATTTCGGCGGACAGATTACGTCTTCTCATAACGTTGAGAACTATCCTGGGATTGCAAGTGTTAGCGGCAGCGAATTTTCCATGAATCTGCTGGATCAGGCGATGAAACTGGGAACAGAGACCGTGATGGAACAGGTAACCGGCATCCGGGAGGAGGGGGGCATTAAGATCATAGAAACTGCAGGAAAAGAGTATCCGTGCAGAACCGTGATCATTGCCACAGGAGTGACACACAGACATATGGGACTGGAAAAGGAGATCCAGCTTACCGGATCGGGAGTTTCCTATTGTGCCACATGTGACGGGGCATTTTTCAGAGGCCGTGATGTTGCGGTCATCGGAGGCGGCAATACAGCTCTCCAGGATGCAGAATTCCTTTCCAACTACTGTAATAAAGTCTATCTGGTGCACCGGAGGGATGAATTCCGTGGAGACAGCAGCCTGGTAGATGCGCTGAAGCAAAGAGACAATGTGGAATTTGTGCTCAGTGCAACTGTGAAAGACATTGTAGGCGAGACCATGGTGGAAGGACTGATCCTGAACAATAAAAAGACCGGCGAAGACTTTAAGATCGAAGTTGCAGGCGTGTTTGTAGCAATCGGACAGATCCCCCAGAATCAGTTATTTGCCGATTTCATAAAACTGGATGCAGACGGATTCATACTGGCTTCTGAGGACTGTATGACCTCCAGGCCAGGCGTGTATGCAGCCGGAGACTGCCGTACAAAAGAAGTGCGCCAGCTCACAACCGCGGCGGCAGATGGGGCTGTAGCAGCGCTGGCGGCATGTAAGTTTATGGTGTGATGGACGCCTGTCCTGGATGGTGTATGGGGCGCAGGAGGGGATGTCTGCCGGTGTTTTTGGATACCGGCCGTTTAGCCTGGTTTCCCTAGGGATAAAATAGAAAAATCTGATGGAACCGGCGACATGCGGCCCCAAATCTGATGATTTGGGGCCTTAGTCGCCTCAGACTTTGCTTGGTAAAGCAAAGTCTGTCCATCAGATTTTTCTATTTTATCCCAAGGGAAACACACGGCACACTAGAAGGCATCCAAAAACACCGGCAGACATCCCCTCCTGCGCCCCATACACCATCCAGGACAGGCTGGGTGCATCCAGGCGGGAGAGGCGGATTGGACTGGCTGGTAGGATGATGATTTACTACAGACAAATATATCCCTGTATGATGAAAGATCCCAGATAGCCAACACAAATACGGCGCACCCGCTTTAAGAAGCCTATCTTATTTGGAATGTTTTTATCTACCGATTGGATGAACGAAGCTGTATGGAAGTGCGGCAGGGCTCTTTGGGATGCTCTTTGTGGTGTTACAGCCGCTTCATCAAAATGAAAGCCAGCATATGAACTTTTTGCAGGGCTTCAAGCCCTGCAAAAAAGCCGACTCAAGCGGGAATGCATCCGGCATTCCCGTGTTTGTCGGCGGTGTTCATCATGCTGGTTTTCATTTTGATTAGCGGCTGTTACACCACAAAGCGCATCCCAAAGAGCCCTGCCGCGCTTCCATACAGCGGCCCCTCAGCCAATCCGTCCCGATACTCTCAATCCAAATAAAGCTTCATCCCCATCCAGGATTTTATGTGGTTGAGCATGGTTTCATCTGGTTCGATGATGATGCAAGTGTTTTTCTGGTCCATCTGGATCATGATGGAGTATGCTTTTGCGTTGGCATCCTGTGAGGAAAAGTCCATTGTCTTTTCCGGGCGCTGGGAGTTCAGACGCGGTGAGCCTTTTGGGGCGATGATTTCGGCCTGCTGGATGTCGAAGGTAATCAGTTTTTTTCTCTTGGATTTGCTGTAGATGGCATCTACTTCCATATCGTGGTTCAGCAGTGTGTATTCGTATTCCACATTAAACTTTGGAAATACAAAATAGTATGCCAGGAAGGCAAGAACTACTGTGATGATTACTCCCAGGAATCCGAGCAGCAGCATGGAAAATACGAGGACCAGTGCCAGTGCTGCGATGATGAGGATGCGGATTACCACATCGAGCGGGCGGGATTTGCGGGCTACGAGTTGTTCATAAAAAGCGTCATTCATATCAGGGGTTCCTTTCTGTCTGTAAATAGTTAATGACCATGGTGGCAATTTTGAAAGTCATGGCATCCTCGAATCTGCGGATGTCCAGGCCTGTCCTTTTTTCAATCTGTTCCAGGCGGTAGATGAGGGTATTTCTGTGCATATGCAGCTGTCTGGATGTCTCGGCTATGTTCAGGTTGTTCTGAAAAAACTTGTTGATAGTTGCGGTTGTTTCTTCATCAAATGCATTTGGGATATCGCTGCCAAAAATCTCTTTCAGGAAGTTTTCACAAATGCTTACCGGGAGCTGGTAGATCAGCCTTCCGATACCAAGCTGGTTGTGAGGAAATACAGTCTGTTCGGAGTAAAAGAGCTTTCCTACGCGCAGTGCCAGGCTGGTCTCCTTAAAAGCACCGGGCAGCTCCAGCAGATTACAGATACTTCCGCTGTATGCGACCTGGACGTGAGTCAGTGCCTCCATGTTCAATGTGTCGACGATCATATGTGCAATCTGGTTGATATCTTCGATCGTGTCTGATGCCTTCCTCGGACGGAGTATTACGATGCTTTTCTCGCCCATGGAAACGAGGTATGTTTTTGCCTGAGAAGGAAATAAATTTTTGAGGATCTCGATCACAGCGTCATCCAGAGTGTTTCTTGTCTCAACCAGAAATAAGATCCTTTGAGCTTCCGGCTCTATGTGCAGGCGGGCTGCCCGCTCAAAAATATCATACGCCGGTATGCTGTCTGTCATCAGGCTTTGGAGAAAATGGTTTTTGTTATATTTTTCCCTGTAAGCCAGCGTAAGACAGCGAATCTGCGTCATTGCATTCTCAAGCTCTTCCGGCGTATCTGTGCGGACTTCCAGTGTCATGCCGGTTATTTTTTTCAGTTCAGACAAAGCCTTATCAAGCTCCGGTGTGTTATCCATAATCGTCCCTCGTACATATAGAATTGAAGAGGCTGCACTTTATAGTACAGCCCCTCTCTTATTTATTACATTATTATTCTAAAGCATTAGTTTAAAATCGTCAACTCTGTTTCTTTATCGAATACGTGAATCTTTTCCATATCCAGTGCGAATACAGCATCATCACCTGTTCTCAGTGTTGTACGCGGATTAACGCGGGCTGTCATCTGCGTGCCTTCAACGTCGAAGTACAGATATACTTCTGCTCCGAGCAGCTCATATACTTTGATCTTAGACTTGATTACGCTGTCAGCAGAACTTGCTATGAACGCTTCTGAATCATGTACATCTTCAGGACGGATTCCGAGGACAACTGTCTTTTTGTCATAACCGCCATCGATCAAATATTTTTTCTTGGAAGCCGGTACTTTGAGTACATGCTCGCCAACTGTCAGGGTTACATCGTTGCCAGCTACATTAACAACTGCATCCATGAAGTTCATCTGCGGGGATCCGATAAATCCGGCAACAAACAGGTTGCAAGGTGTGTTGTAAAGGTTCTGAGGTGTATCTACCTGCTGAACGATACCGTCTTTCATAACAACGATTCTTGTTCCCAGTGTCATAGCCTCTGTCTGGTCATGTGTAACGTAGATAATAGTTGCGTTCAGATTTTCATGAAGTTTGGAAATCTCGATACGCATCTGAACTCTCAGCTTTGCATCCAGGTTGGACAGCGGCTCATCCATCAGGAATACCTTGGGATTACGTACGATGGCACGTCCCATAGCAACACGCTGTCTCTGGCCTCCGGAAAGAGCCTTTGGCTTACGGTCGAGTAATTTATCAAGGTCGAGGATTCTTGCAGCCTCGCGTACTTTTTTGTCAATCTCATCTTTTGGTACTTTACGAAGTTTCAGACCGAATGCCATGTTGTCAAAAACGGTCATATGAGGATACAGAGCGTAGTTCTGGAATACCATTGCGATATCGCGGTCTTTCGGTTCTACATCATTCATAACCTTACCGTCGATTTCCAGAGTACCGCCTGAAATATCTTCCAGACCTGCGATCATACGAAGTGTTGTTGACTTTCCACATCCTGATGGTCCTACGAAGATGATAAATTCTCTATCATCAATATCCAGGTTGAAATCCTTTACTGCCTGAAATCCATTTGGATATACTTTTTGAATTCCTTTTAATGATAAACTTGCCATTTGTATAGCCTCCTTAAAATAGTGTTCTTTGTTTTCTGAACTGAAATTGTGTTTCGTTACTTTCTGAATTCAGTATAATAAAGAAACCGGAAATGGACAATATCACGAGTAACCAAAAAATATAAAAAAATGTGTACATTTCGACCATAGGAATTAATTCAGCCCTAACTGCCCCTTTATTTCGGGGATGGAAAGGCCCTGTGTCCGGAAATTCCTGATACGTTCGATCTGCTTTACCGCTATTTCACGGGGGAAACGGCGCGTCAGATTTTCTTCCGTCTGTTCGAACGGCAGCATTCCCTCTTCGGTATAATACTTCAGGGTGCTGTAGCGTACACCGGTGATGCGTACAAGCTCACCGATAGAGACGTATTCAGATGCAAGTATATTTTCTATAGAGCGTTGTCTTGACATAAGAATCTCTCCTTTTATTTATCTGAATGTACGGGGATTACATAACATAACGGCGCAGGCGGACTCCCTGAATTGCGGTTTTTACCACAATCTGCGTAGGAATGCACTCATAATAAAGGTTGTCGATCTTCAGAAGCGGTACGGTTCCGGCGCGCAGGACATGCACCACATGTCCCTTTTCATCCAGCCTGCGGATGACGCATTCCAGACGTTTATCATTTCCGGAAAACCAGGCATCAGCTTCAATGAAGATGGACTGGGAACGTTCAAAAACAGGGCAGGCAAACAGCAGCCCGGTACCAAATGGTGTGGTAAAGATTTCATCCTTCTTCTTCAGAAACTTTTGACTGAAGGCTTCAAATGAGTGGTGAATCTCGATTGGAAACAGGGATTTCGCCAGGTAAGATTCCAGATACAGCTGGTTGATCCGTGAGGCCAGGTACTCCTGTTCCGCCCTGGAAAACAGATCATAAAAACATCCGCTTTCACGGAGCAGCCAAAGCAGACAGGTCACATCGTCTGAGATATTGCCGTCTTCCATAAGCTCCGCCCGCATTCCCTCGGTCTGCCGGGTATACTCGTCTATATTGCAGCGGTATTCAAATATATTGACTCCTGCTGTAACATAATACATGTCACATGCCAGAAGATTCGGAACTTCAGTTAGCAGATCCTTTTCGGTGAGTGATTCTTTGATCTCTTTCTCGGTCTGTTTGAGTGTATGGGAAGAAACGTCCGCCGCAGACTTCAACTCCTGCTCAAGTACAGGCTGCTGCGGCCAGCTGCCGTCCAAATACTTTTCAAGTACCTCTGCAGCCGCGATACAGCGCAGAGCGGCCTTCTTAGCCGTGGTCATATGAAGACTGTCCTGGGCGTTGAGTGCAATAAGCGAAAAACGTTCTTTTAAAGATAATTCTGACATAAGAATACCTCCCTTTTATACTGTGGAGAAATAAAATAGTTACTTACTACTTATTACTTATGATTTAAATATACCATGAAAATGCCGGTATTGCAAGTGAAAGTTCAAAGGGGTCAGACCCCTATGGCAAAGGGGTCTGACCCCTTTGAAGTTGTCTCTTTTAAGACGCCTCTGAGTCATATTTGAAATTAAAGGAGTTTATGCTATACTATACGTTATCTGATTAAGATTAATGGAAAGGCGGAAGTGAGGATGGAAAACCAAAAGAAGGGTCTGGCATCGATACATGTTTCAGTGCTGTTGTTCGGACTGTCCGGTCTGTTTGCGAAGTGGGTGGAACTGCCCGCGGTTATTATTGTACTGGGGAGGGTGATATTCTCATCCCTTTTTTTACTGTTTCTGCTGAAGATAAAAAAAGAGAGTATGCGTCTACTGGCGGGGAAGGATTATCTGCTGATGATTACGGCAGGGATTGTGCTGGCTGTCCACTGGACGACCTTTATGCAGTCTATTCAGACTTCTACGGTTGCCATCGGAACGCTGACGTTCTCCACATTTCCGCTGTTTGTTACTTTTCTGGAACCGGTGCTTTTTCATGAGAAACTGAGAATCTCCAGCGTTGTTTCTGCAGTTGTCATGCTGTGCGGGGTGCTGTTCATTGTGCCGGAATTCCAGCTGGGAAATGCTATGACGCAGGGCGTAATCTGGGGGATGATCGGCAGTTTTTCCTATGCGGTATTGTCTTTGATGAACAGAATGTTCATGGAGAAATATACGAGCGGTCTTACTGCGTTCTATGAACAGGCAACGGCAAGTGTTGTACTGCTGCCCTCGCTTTTTATTTTAAAACCTGCAGTAAATGGAAATGATATTCTTGTGCTTCTTCTGCTGGGAGTAGTATTTACGGCGGTGGCACATACTATGTATATTGACGGCTTGCGGACGGTTAAAGTGCAGACCGCAGGAATCATATCCGGATTGGAATCCGTGTATGGGATACTGGCGGCATTTTTGTTCCTGGGAGAAAAGCCGGGCGTCAAAGAACTTGCAGGCGGCGTGATTATTCTTGGCGTGGTGTTTTATTCTACGCTTGCATCATCTAAGAACTGTTCAAAATAAAGGATAAACGACACAATATGTATGACAGAAATACCTGGAGGTAATGATGAAGAAAATATTAGATTATTTTACAATAGATGGCGAAGTCGGTGGTGATCAGGACTGGTTCAGGAATGTAGTGATGAAAGTTGGCGGCTGCGCAGCAGCAACAGCATGTGACAGCTGCATTTATTTTGCGCTGCATCAGGGCAGGACGCACTTATATCCTTTTAATGTAAACAATCTGACAAAGGAAGAGTACATTCAGTTCTCCATGAAAATGAAACCATATATCAAGCCGCGGGCATGCGGTGTAAAAAAGCTGTCTATGTTTATAGAAGGATTTGAAAACTATCTGCGGGATGCCGGAGACAATAATCTCCGGATGTCGGGCTTTGGAGGCAGCCATACTTTCGGGGAGACGGCAGATTTTATAAAGGGACAGATTGACGCCGGTTTTCCGGTGCCCTATCTGATGCTGAGACATAAAGACCCAAAGTACAAAGATTTTGTATGGCACTGGTTTCTTTGTTTTGGTTATGAAGAGAAAGGGGGAGATCTGCTGATAACGGTGGCCACATACGGGGAAGCAAGTACCTTTTCACTTAAGGACCTGTGGGACACAGGGCATGAGGAAAAAGGCGGACTGATCCGGTATATGGACGAATATTCAGGGGCTGATTGACGAATCTCGTGGAATCCGCTACAATAGAGATAATTAATTTTTGTATAGAAAAGAGGAGTTTTATTATGGAAAATCCAATCGTAACATTTGAAATGGAAAACGGGGATATTATGAAAGCACAATTATATCCTGATATCGCCCCAAATACTGTGAAAAATTTTGTCTCTCTTGTAAAAAAAGGATTCTATGACGGCCTGACTTTCCACCGCGTTATCAGCGGTTTTATGATTCAGGGCGGATGCCCGGACGGGACAGGCATGGGCGGCCCGGGATACACCATTAAAGGGGAATTTACACAGAATGGTTTTAGGAATGACCTGCCGCATGGAGTGGGGGTTCTTTCCATGGCCCGCGCAAACCACCCTGATTCAGCGGGTTCCCAGTTCTTTATTATGCACAAGAAGTCACCATTTTTAGATGGAGCATACGCTGCTTTCGGAGAGATTACCGAAGGAATGGACATTGTGAATAAGATTGCAGAAACTGCTACAGATTACAGTGATAAACCGCTGGAGGCTCAGGTTATGAAGACAGTAACGGTCGAGACATTTGGGGCAGAGTACGAAGAACCGGAAAGAGCGTAAGGTAATATGGAAAAGAAACCACAGACATCGAATAAGCTGCAGAATCCGGCGGTGATCTGCCTGCTGGCATTAATCTGCTGTGCACTTTGGGGGAGCGCATTTCCCTGTATTAAAGTTGGATATGAGTGGTTTGGAATTGAAGGAACCGGGAGTCAGATCTTATTTGCTGGCTACCGGTTCTTCCTTTCTGGCGTGCTCACTTTTATGATCGGATGTATCCTGGAAAAACGGGTTCTGACGATGAAGAGATCTTCGTTTCCCTGTATTCTGCGCCAGGGAATCCTGCAGACTACAGTACAGTATTTCTTCTTTTATGTTGGCCTTTCAAATACAACAGGCACAAAGGGATCCATAATCAATGCATCCAACGCTTTTGTCTCAATCGTGGCGGCTCATTTCATACTGAAAGATGAAAAAATGACATGGAAAAAGGGCGCCGGCTGCGCTCTCGGCCTCGCCGGGGTTATTGTGATTAACCTGGCCCCTGGCGCCTGGGGGACCGGTTTTTCCCTGATGGGGGAGGGGATGGTGTTTATTTGTACTGTTGCCTATGGAATCAGTACAGTCATCCTTAAAACAATTTCAGACAGAGAAAGCCCAATGACAATTACGGCTTATCAGACCTTGTTCGGGAGTGTGATCCTGGTTGCAATCGGCCTTGTTCTGGGTGGGCATGTGCAGGGATTCACGGTGAAGTCCACTGTCCTGCTGATATATATGGCGCTGATTACGACGATTGCCTTCAGCCTCTGGACCCTGCTGCTCAAGTATAATCCGGTGGGAAAGGTAGCTATATACGGTTTTACGATCCCTGTATTTGGTGTAGCGCTGTCGGGTATCTTCCTTGGGGAAAAGATTGTTACGGCAAAGAACCTGTCAGCGCTGATACTGGTGTCCATCGGAATTATAATTGTGAACAGCGGCAAAATTAATCGTAATACAACGTCCGGCTCCCGCTGATGCTCTCCCTGACGGAGTTTTGAATCCAGTCGATGGCCCCCTGGGTGTCTCTGTCACGGATAAAGGTCCAGAGCGTGTAATTGTTTTCATAAAGGGCAGGAATGCCGTATAGTGTACAAAAGCGTTCCCAGAGAGTGAAAACCGGTGTGCGGAAAGACTGGAAAATGAGCGGAATCAGTGTGTTGTGGGAAAGCAGGGCAAATTCATGCTGAAATTCAAACGCAGCCTGTGAGGCATCGGTTATGGACTGTGCATTGCGGATCTGTTCTATTTTATCTTTGAGCAGCTGTATCTCTTCTTCGGAAATCCTGTCGATGCACAGCTGGGCTGCGAGCGTATCCAGGGCGATCCGCACCTCGAGGATTGAACGGATTTCTTCATTGCGTATTTTTCCCCCGTTGTATTTCATGATAGAAAGAAGTGTATCCAAAGTGCCTTTACGGCGGTAGTCCGCCACGAAGGTACCCACTCTTGGCTTAACATTCAGAAAACCTTTTCTCTCCAGTTCACCGAGCCCACTGTTTACCACGGCGCGGCTTACCTGCATCATCTCTGCCAGCTGGCGTTCCGGCGGGAGCTTTTCTCCGATTTTTAATTTCCCTGACAAAATAAGATGTTCCAGCTGCTCCACAAAAAGATCGCGGAGAGACGGGGAACTGATTTTCTGAAATTCCATATATTTTCCTCCAAATCTGCTTCTGGTATAGTCAGATACCAGTTTCTTGTATACTGCATATTATAGTATAAAATGAAAGCAAAAACAAGAAAAGGGTCGGTGGCCTGACCGGGGATACTAAAACTGCACCTTGCCAAAAGCCAGTTCATACCGTAAAATAGTGAGCAGTAAATATGACAAAATGGAGGCGCTAGCCGTTTATGAAGATGGTTCGGTCAGAAAAACTGATTTATGAATATGAAAAGCGGGATGAAGAGGGCAATGTAATCGGAATGAACCGCGCGGTTGACGGCGTGGACATTGACATAGCCCAGGGAGATTTTGTTGCCATCCTGGGGCACAATGGTTCGGGAAAGTCAACGCTGGCGAAGCACATGAATGCGATTCTGGTTCCCACAGGCGGGACCATGTGGGTGGATGGCAGGGACACAAAGGATCCGATGGAACTGTGGAACGTCAGGCAGTCGGCGGGAATGGTGTTCCAGAATCCGGATAATCAGATCATCGGCACCGTAGTAGAAGAGGACGTGGGATTCGGCCCTGAGAACCTGGGCGTGCCGACCGATGAGATATGGAAAAGGGTGGAGGACAGTCTGAAGGCGGTCGGGATGCTGGAATACAGGAACAATTCTCCGAACAAGCTGTCCGGCGGACAGAAACAGCGCGTTGCAATTGCGGGCGTGATTGCCATGGAACCAAAGTGCATTGTACTGGATGAGCCTACAGCGATGCTGGACCCAAATGGAAGAAAAGAAGTGATCCGGACGGTACAGGAGCTGCGCAGAAAGAAAAAAGTGACCGTGATCCTGATTACTCATTATATGGAAGAAGTCATTGATGCGGATCAGGCGTATGTGATGGACAGCGGACACGTTGTAATGCACGGGACACCCCGTGAGATATTCAGCCGGGTGGACGAACTGAAAAAATACAGGCTGGATGTGCCGCAGGTAACGATGCTGGCGGAGACGCTCAGAAAGAAGGGCTTGAAGATTCCTTCCGGAATATTACGGACAGAGGAGCTGGTGGAAGCATTATGTCAATCAAATTAGAACATATCAACTACGTATACAGCCCGGGAACGGCATACGAAAAGCAGGCGCTTAAAGAGATCAGCCTGGAGATACAGCAGGGGGAATTTGTGGGGATCATTGGACACACCGGATCCGGCAAATCTACGCTGATCCAGCATTTCAACGGCCTGATAAAGGCCACCAGCGGAGCGCTGTATTATGACGGGAAAAATATATATGATGAAGGATACAATATGAAGGAACTGCGGAACCAGGTAGGATTGGTATTCCAGTATCCGGAACATCAGCTTTTTGAAGTGGACGTTCTGAGCGATGTATGTTTTGGGCCTAAGAATCAGGGGCTTTCCAAAGAAGAATGTGAAGAACGCGCAAAAGAAGCTCTTGGGCTGGTTGGTTTACCTGAAAAATATTATCATCAGTCACCGTTTGAACTGTCCGGGGGACAGAAACGCCGCGCTGCCATAGCGGGCGTGCTGGCAATGAGGCCAGGCGTTCTTGTGCTGGACGAGCCCACGGCTGGCCTGGACCCGAAAGGGCGGGACGATATCCTGGATCAGATAGAATATCTTCATAAGAATACGAATATGACCGTAATACTTGTATCCCACAGCATGGAAGATATCGCCAGATATGTAAGCAGGATTATTGTGATGAACCAGGGAGAGAAAATGTTTGACGGGAAGCCGAAAGAAGTATTTGCCCATTACAGAGAACTGGAAGAAGTGGGACTTGCGGCTCCACAGGTGACCTATATCATGCATGCCCTGAAGGCAAAAGGCATGGATGTGCTTACGGATGCAACAACGGTAGAAGAAGCAGCGGAAGAGATAATGAGGAGTTTCCATGATTAGAGATATTACAATCGGACAATATTATCCGGCTAAAAGTGTAATCCACAGATTAGATCCGAGGGTGAAAATTGTATGCACTCTATTATTTCTGATCTCTCTGTTTATACAGAAAAGTATCCTGGGCTATTTGGTTGCTACGATTTTTTTAGGAGCGGTTATTTATATGAGCAGGGTGCCGCTGAAGTTTATCCTGAAGGGGCTGAAGCCCGTGATTGTGCTGCTTCTGATCACGGTATTGTTTAATCTGTTTTTGACAAGGGGAGGCGCGGAACTGGTAAATTTCTGGATATTCCATATTACGGAAAAAGGACTTGAGACGTCCGTATACACGGGGATTCGCCTGATTTATCTGATTATGGGGTCATCTATCATGACGTTTACCACCACCCCCAATTCTCTGACCGATGGGATTGAAAAGCTGCTGCATCCCCTGAATAAAATCAAGGTGCCGGTTCACGAGGTGGCAATGATGATGTCTATTGCACTGCGTTTTATTCCCATACTGCTGGAGGAGACGGATAAGATTATGAAAGCCCAGATCGCCAGAGGGGCAGATCTGGACAGCGGAAACATGATTCAGAAGGCTAAGGCTATGATTCCTATCCTGGTCCCTCTGTTTGTATCTGCCTTCAGACGGGCCAACGATCTGGCCATGGCGATGGAAGCCAGGTGCTACCATGGAGGAGAAGGTCGGACAAAGATGAAGCCTCTGGTGTATAGAGGGAGAGACCGTGCGGCGTATGCCTTGACAGTTCTATACATGATATTGATATTTGTTGTGGGGCGTTATGTGCCATTTCACATATGGATTTTTTGACGAGGGATTATGAAACGGATAAAACTGACGGTTGCCTATGACGGCACAAATTACTGCGGCTGGCAGATTCAGCCGAATGGAATCACAATAGAAGAGATATTGAATAAAAAATTGTCCCGGCTGACCGGCGAGGAGATCCGGGTAATCGGTGCCAGCCGAACCGACTCGGGGGTGCATGCGCTGGGAAATGTTGCTGTATTTGACACAGAAACTACGATCCCGCCTGACCGCCTGGCTTATGCGTTGAATCAGCGCATGCCGGAGGATATCGTGATCGTGAAATCCGAAGAAGTACCTGCAGACTGGCATCCAAGGTACTGCGATACGGTAAAGACTTATGAATATCTTATACTCAATGCGAAAATACCGGATCCTACCAGAAGACTGACAACATATTTTGTGTCTTATGACCTGGATCTGCAAAAAATGCGCAGAGCTGCGGGCTATCTGTCCGGTGAACACGACTTTGCCAGCTTCTGCAATGTCAGAACCAATGTGGAAGACACGGTACGCACCATATATGAACTGGATATTCTGGAAAACGGAGAGGAAATTACGATACGGATCCGTGGAAATGGTTTTCTTTATAATATGGTGAGAATTATTGTAGGTACGCTTCTCCGGGTGGGACGCGGATTCTACACGCCGGAGCAGGTGAAAGACATCCTGGAGGCAAAGGACCGGCAGGCGGCCGGAGTCACGGCTCCGCCTCACGGACTCAGGCTGATTGGGATCGAGTATCCCAAAATGGTGGTCTCTGAGAGTGGTGCGGTGTGCAGATCTGCATCTGATGACAAATAAATATGGCGGTGTTCCATAATTACGGGTTGTATGGAACACCGCCATTTTGCATCTACATCATCTTTTCTGTAATAATCTGAGAAGTCTTTTTCTTGTTTTCCAATGCTTTGTCTCCCAGTTTTTTATAAACTTCAGCATACACGATGTCGATCAGAAAGAGCTGGGATGTCTTTGCCGCAATCGAACCGCCTTCCATTGGCCCTTCATTGGCCCCGCAGAGCAGAAGGATATTGGAGTACTGAGCCGCGGGTGTCTTGAGAAACATCGTGATAAATACCACAGAAGCCTTTGTGCTGTGGCAGATCCTTGCGATCTCGATACAATCCTTAGTGATACCGGAATTGCAGAATATGACGGCCAGATCTCCTTCTCCGAGCAGGGCGGCCTGCGTCAGCTGCATGTGAGCATCCGAATTATAAATAACATTGGGCAGTATCTTCATAAACTTGTTGCGGGCTTCGCTGGCGCTTGTTCCGGATCCGCCGAATCCAAACATGTTGATGCTTCTGGCAGACAGTATCAGATCCACAACTTTGGGAATGGCGTTGAAATTCAGAGTCTCAAATGCCTGGTTCAGGGCCATATTGTATGCCTGCAGGACTTTGGTGGCGGTATCCTTGCAGTTGTCGGTGTCCGCTACATCGATCAGCTCTTTCTTGGCGAGGGATTCGGGAGTGGAGGTGCTGAGCGCCAGGGAGAGTTTGAAATCCTGATACCCTTTTAATGACAGTGTGCGGCAGAAACGGAATACGCTTGTCTCTCCGACGTCACAGAGCTTTGAAAGGTCCGTGATGGTTGAGCTTAAAGCAGTCTGGGGTGAAGAAAGAACAAAGTCAGCAACTTTCTTTTCCGCCTTAGTCATTTTGGAATATCTGCTAGTGATTTCGGTCATAAGATTCGTGGTAGCCATATTGATACCTCCCTCATAGTAATACCCAAGGGCATCCCGTAACACAGGCCCTTTGGGCGGATCTGCAGCAATACTGCAGATTAATGTACACCCAGGGGCATCCCGTAATGCGTGCCCTGCGGGCGGGTCTGCGGCCAGGCCGCAAAAATATGTATAATAATATTCTACAGTAAAAATTTTTTCCTGTCAATCGTCAAGAGGAGTGTTAAATTGGTTATGATAAAATAAAAAAATGCGTTATTTTTGAATAAAAAAGAAAAAATTTTTATTTTATTTTTAAAGTTATATATCAGTTAAAAACGTAAGCACTTGGTTAAAAGAAACAAAAAACAAGCCGAAAAACTGGTTATTATGTACGGTTGACAATGAGAAATGGGAATGATAAAATTATTTCAACAAGCAAATTAAATATCGCAGATTTGAAAAAAATAGTTCATAAAAAATAAAATAAAAAAATTTCTTTCAAAAATATCTGCGGTACAAAGGGTGAAGGAGGAGAAATATGAAAAAGAAGATTGTGGGTATCTTATTGTGTACGGCAATGGTAGCAGGGTTGCTGGCAGGCTGCGGAGGCGGAAAGGAAAAAGAAGACACTTCCAAAGCAAAGAGCGACAGCGGCAAACCATACGCAGGAGAAAAGCTGACGGTTCTGTATATGTCAAGCGTATATGCCGATGCTGCCAAATCTATTGTAGACGAATTCGAGGAGCAGACAGGTGCGACGGTGGAAGTGGTGGATTTCCCGTATACGACGCTTCATGAAAAGGCGCTTCTGGATTTGACCAGCGGAACAGGTTCCTATGATGTAATCGATGTTGCCAGCCAGTGGGACGGCGAATTTGCACCATATATGACACCGCTTACCGATTTTATTGAAAAAGATAACTATGATATGGATGAGTTTATCGAAAAGGTTCTGGAGAACTCCGGTACATGGCAGGGAACCGTTACGGGTATTCCTAATGCCAGTACGCCGCAGCTTTTTGCATACAGAACCGATCTGATGCCGGATGGTATTCCGGATACATGGGAGAAGTACCGGGAAGCAGTCAAAGCACAGACAAAGCCGGATGAAGGTGTTTACGGTTTGTCCGTGTCAGCCACGACCGGACAGCTGGGCGGTGTTTTTGATTATATACTGTGGTCTATGGGAGGTTCCTGGGCCGATGAAGACTGGAACGTAACCATCGACTCACCGGAGACAAGAGAGGCGCTGGAACATCTGAAAGAGATTCAGGACTATGCGGATCCGGCTATTTTATCCTGGGGTACAGAAGAGTCTATCAAGGCATTTCTGGACGGCAAGGCTGCAGTGTGCGAGACATGGCCGACACTGGGTCTGGTACAGGCGGCAGACGATGAGTCACAGTCCAAAGTAGTCGGAAAATGGGCACTTGGAACTATCCCATATGACAAGACGGGCACCACACTGCTGAGTGCATGGGATATGTCGATTCCTGCAAGCTCCAAGAATCAGGAACTTGCCTGGGAGTGGATCAAGATGTATACAAGCGCAGAAAAGCAGAACCAGTTCTACGAAGAATATGGTATTCTCTCACCGAGAAAAGCATTCTGGGAGCAGGATGGAATCAAGGGTACATATATGGACACTGTAAGAGAAGCTCTGGACACAGCAAATCTGTGGTGGAGAATT
This sequence comes from Faecalicatena fissicatena, assembly GCA_001028025.1. Taxonomy (GTDB): domain Bacteria; phylum Bacillota; class Clostridia; order Lachnospirales; family Lachnospiraceae; genus Faecalicatena; species Faecalicatena fissicatena_A. The sequence continues at coordinate 68,938 of LDAQ01000100.1, forward strand.
CCTGCGTCAACAGAAGTAGACACAATGCTCAACACTGTTGTAAGCGAATATATGTCCGGTCAGACAGATCTGGAAACTGCTGTCGGCAAGATGAAAAAAGGCATAGAAGATGCGCTGAAGAATGCACCGCCTGAAGAAGGTACAAAGAACTATAATCTGTAATTGTAAGAAAATTGCGGAATTGATTACCTGCGGAGTCAAACCTGCAGGTAATCTTCTTTCAAGAAAGGACTGAAATCAAGCATGGCTAAGATGAAAAGAACGAAAAGTGCGGCTCCTGTGATAAGGAAAAGCAGAGGCGATAAGTTTGCATCATGGATGTTCCTGGTTCCCACCATGATATTCCTGGGAATTACAGCGCTCCTTCCACTGTTGTATTCCCTGTATCTGAGTTTCTTTAAATTAAAATTAAACCTTCCGAATGCAACGCCGGAGTTTATCGGGCTTGGCAACTATATCAAGATGTTCAGCGATCCGACATTGCTGACAAGTACAGGAAATACACTGCTTTTTGCGGTTGTATCTGTGGCTCTGGAGGTGGTGATCGGTCTGTTTCTGGCCATGGCACTCTGCTCAGATAAGATGTGGGCGAGAATCTGTACATCTATCTTCCTGATCCCTATGATTATGGCTCCCGTGGCCGTTGGTACACTGTGGCGCATGATGCTGGATTCCTCCACGGGAATTATCAACTACTTCCTGAGTTTCTTTGGGATACCCAGCATCACCTGGCTCAGTAGTCCGAATACAGCCATGATCTCCGTAATTCTGGTCAATGTCTGGCAGCTGGTGCCCTGGGTAACGATCATCTGCGCGGCCGGACTGAAAGCTTTGCCGGCAGACTGCCTGGAGGCGGCTACTGTGGACGGAGCGTCAAATGGACAGATATTCAGAAAGATTGTTCTGCCTATGATGAGCCCTGTACTGACCGTTGTTGTAATGCTCAGATTTGTAGACGCATTCAAAGTGTTTGATACCGTCTACGTCATGACAAACGGAGGTCCCGGCAGCGCGACAGAGATGCTGCCGAACTACATATACAAACAGGGACTCAAATTCTTTGATGCAGGATATTCCGCATCTCTGGCTATCATTTTTGTAGTTGTGATGACAGTGGTTACCATGGGATTCCTGAGACTGAGAGACAGAATGGAGGAGAATTTGTGATGAATAGAAAAAAACACAGAAAGCTGCCAACCATAGATAACATTATCGGTAATTTCGCCGGAAAGCCATTGAGAGTTGTGTTAATTGTCATCAGCATGATATTGATCCTCTTTCCGGTATACTGGCTCATTACCAGTTCGTTTAAAGTGAAGGCTGACTACCTGGCCAGCCCACCGGTGCTGATTCCGAGCCAGCTGACCCTGGATAGTTACGAGAGCGTTTTTGGAAAAGACCAGCTGGTGACGCACTTCCTGAATACCTTTATTGTAGCCGCGGTATCCACAATTATATCTGTGCTGCTGGGCAGTATGGCTGCTTATTCTGTGGCCAGGGGCGCTATTGGGAAAAAAGCGAGGAAGTACTTTGGCCTGTGGTTTATGATCCAGAAGATGTATCCGGCAATCGCTACGGCAATCCCGGTGTATCTGGTAATGAGAACTCTGCACCTGATCGATACGAAGACGGCGCTGGTGATTATGAATACAAGCTTTAACCTGCCCCTTGTAATCTGGCTGATGATGGGATTTTTCGAGCAGCTGCCCAATGAGCTGGAAGAATCGGCCATGCTGGATGGGTGCGGTTTTACGAAAAGATTTTTCTATATAATATTTCCGATTACGAAGCCGGGAATTATTGCTTCCGGGATCCTGGCATTTATCGGTGCATGGAATGAATTTTTGTTTGCAGTAATCCTGAGTGTTAACAAGTCCAAGACACTGCCCGTAGTAATCGCAGGTTTTATTACCGACCGCGGTCTGGAATGGGGCCCGATGGCTGTGACGGCTGTGATCACGCTGGTTCCTGTCTTGCTGATTGTATGGGCGGCCCAGAAGAATTTTGTACAGGGTCTTGCAATGGGTGCAGTAAAAGGTTAATGAGAGGGGAATGGCTGATACATGAAAAAAAGAATTGTTTGTTTTGGGGATTCGAATACCTGGGGATATGATGCGCTTACAGACGGACGTTTTCCTGATGATGTCAGATGGACCGGGAGGCTAAGGGAATTGCTGGGGAATGGATATACTGTAATAGAAGAGGGGCTGTGCGGGAGAACTTCTGTGTTTGAAGACCCGCTCAATGAGGGGATGAACGGACTGACATATCTGAATCCGTGCCTGATGTCTCATTCGCCCATAGACTATTTGATTATTATGCTGGGGACGAATGACTGTAAGGAACGGTTTGCAGCGACACCGAAAAATATAGCAGACGGGATGAAACGTCTTGTGCTGAAAGCGAAACAGACGGAGGCATGGCGGGAATGTCCGGGGATTCTTCTGGTATCACCAGGACCGATCGAAAAAGCATGTGAGACTTCCCCTGTGGCCGGGGAGATGGGGATTAGCAGTGAAAAATCCACGAAACTGGCAGCGGAGTACAGGATCTGTGCAGAACAATATGGATGTGATTTTCTGGACGCTGCGGATTTTGTCACCATGAACCAGATTGATTACATGCATCTGGACGCCGAAAGCCACAACAGACTGGCCGAAAAGCTGGCAGAGATTATCAGAGAGAAGGTGTGACGTTGAATAAGGGAATAGAACAAATGAAGGGAAGACTGATCGTTTCGTGTCAGGCACTTCCGGAAGAACCGCTTCATTCCTCCTATATTATGGGGAGGATGGCTGCGGCAGCAAAAGAAGGCGGTGCGGCAGGAATCCGCGCCAATACAAAGGAAGATATTACGGAGATAAAAAGGAATGTCGATCTGCCTATCATTGGCATTGTAAAAAGAGACTATGAGGACAGTGAAGTATACATAACGCCTACGATGCGTGAAATTGAGGAACTTATGGCTGTGGGGCCGGAGATTATAGCTATGGATGCGACAAGCTCACTGCGGCCCGGAGGAAAGACACTGGAGGAATTTTACCGGGAAGTGCGCAGTGTATATCCTGATCAGCTGCTGATGGCGGACTGTTCTACGGTGGAGGAAGCACTGGCTGCGGATCAGATAGGGTTTGACTTTATAGGGACTACACTGGTAGGATATACAAAGCAGAGTAGAGGACTGAAGATTGAGTCTGACGACTTTGCAATTATCAAAGAGATTATGCAGAGCGTTTCCCATGAGGTGATTGCGGAGGGGAATATAAATACGCCTGAAAAGGTGCGCAGGGTTATGGATCTGGGCGTCTACAGTGTGGTGGTAGGAAGTGCCATTACCAGGCCGCAGATAATTACCAAGCAGTTCGTGGAAGCTCTTAAAAAATAGATTGGCCGGCGGGGTGAGAACATGAGATATTACATAAGCATTGATATAGGCGGTACATCTATAAAATATGGCCTGCTGGATGAGGGAGGCAGAATACTGGAAAAAAGCAGCATGGCTACGGAGGCATACCTGGGCGGAGAGGCAATTGTGGAGAAAGCCGCACGGATTGTAGATCTGTACCGTGAGAAGCAGGAGATATCCGGTATCTGTATCTCTACAGCAGGTATGGTGGACTGCGAGAAAGGTGAGATCTTTTTTTCAGGAGAATTGATCCCGCACTATACGGGAACAAAGTTCAGAAAGGTGTTGGAAGAAAAATACGGAATTCCCTGCGAGGTGGAAAACGATGTGAACTGTGCGGGGCTTGCGGAGTATACTGACGGCTCTGCTTCGGGCAGCCGGGTGGCAGTATGTCTGACGCTGGGAACAGGCATCGGCGGCTGCATCCTGATCGATGGGAAGGTGTTTCACGGTTTCAGCAGCAGCGCCTGTGAGATCGGATACATGAACATGTACGGCAGTGATTTCCAGACCCTTGGAGCCAGCAGCATCTTAAGTAAAAACGTAGCGGAGAAAAAACGGGAAGATAAGGAAGCGTGGCCGGGCCCCCGTATTTTTGAAGAGGCAGAAAACGGGGATGCCGTCTGCAGGAGCGCAATTGAAGAGATGGCAGAGATCCTTGGGGAAGGGATTGCCAATATCTGCTATGTCATCAACCCTGAGGTGGTAGTACTGGGCGGAGGTATTGCCGCACAGGAGGAATACCTGAAGCCACTGGTCACAGCGCAGCTGCAGAGATTTTTAAAACCTGTTATTTTTGAAAAAACCAGGCTGGAATTTGCAAAACAGCGCAATAACGCCGGTATGCTGGGTGCGTTTTATCATTTTAAAATGCGCAGGCAGGAGCAGGGAGCCTGGTGAAATGAAGGATAAACAGAATTTTTTTCTATCCGGAAGCTGTTTTACCTCCTTTTGAAATGGTAAAAGTTATATTTAACTATTCACTTTGATCATGCTTGACAACCGTCCGGCAGTTTGTTAGTATAAGATTAATCTAAAAGACTGGGTTGTTACTCAAAGAAGGCAAAACCAGATTTTCGAAGGATAAGGGCTACCTTTATACTCTGAAAGTCTGGTTTTTTCTATGCTACCGGGTTACATAAAGCATGATTACGGGGCTCCTTAGGATCTGCATAGTTTCGCAGCTGCTGCAGAGATGCCTGCATAGCAGGAAATACAGGTCTGGGGGTGAATGCCTGGTGCGACTTTGTCTTTTCGTGAGAACCTGCTTGTGCAGGAAGCAGGCATCGGTATATAATAGAACCGGTAATTAAGAATAAATAAGCGATAGTGGAGGAAGAAACTATGAGAATTATTGAAGCAAAAGACTATGCGGACATGAGCAGAAAGGCGGCAGGCATCATAGCTGCACAGGTTGTTATGAAGCCGGAATGTGTACTGGGGCTGGCAACAGGATCTACACCAATCGGTGCATATGACCGTCTGGTAGAGATGTATGAAGCAGGGGATCTGGATTTTTCAGGAGTATCTACGGCGAACCTGGACGAATATAAAGGACTTGACAGAGAAAATGACCAGAGCTATTACTATTTTATGCATAAACACCTGTTTGACCGCGTAAATATTGATGCGGCACGCACCAACGTACCGGACGGTATGGAACCGGACTCTGACAAAGAGTGCAGAAGATATGAAGACCTGATTGCTTCTCTGGGCGGTCTGGATTTACAGCTTCTGGGCCTGGGACACAACGGACATATCGGCTTCAATGAGCCTGCTGAAGTTTTTGACAAAGAGACTCACTGCGTGGATCTGACAGAAAGCACAATTGAAGCAAATAAACGTTTCTTCGCATCCGCGGATGATGTGCCGAGACAGGCATATACTATGGGTATCGGGACTATCATGCGTGCGAAGAAAATTCTGGTAGTTGCAAGCGGTGAAGACAAGGCTGAGATCGTTGCAAAAGCATTCTTCGGCGATGTTACACCGTCAGTGCCGGCATCCATCCTGCAGATGCATCCTGATGTTACGGTTGTTGCAGATGCAGCAGCATTATCTAAAATCCCAAGATAGCTTACAATGCAGGGCGGCGGCTCTGCGGATACAGTATTGGTAAGTACATGAAGCCGTGCATTGGGGCGGGGAAGAAAGAAGGTTAAAATATGATTATTAAAAATGTTCAGGTTTTCGGAGAGGATAAGACATTCACTTTAGGCGAGATTGCTATGAGCGGCGGAAAGTTTGTTTCCTCTGAAGAAGGCGGCAGTGAAGTAATGGATGGAAAAGGCTGTTTTGCCATTCCGGGACTTGTGGATATTCATTTTCATGGCTGCGTGGGAGATGATTTCTGCGATGCCAGTCTGGATGCCATCAGGCATATGGCTGAATATGAGGCTTCCATCGGTGTCACTTCGATCTGTCCCGCAACAATGACACTGGCTGAGGAAGAGCTTCACAAGATTATGAAGACAGCGGCGGCCTATGAAGGCGGTAACGGTGCAAAGTTGGTGGGCATTAATATGGAAGGGCCTTTTATAAGTGAAAAGAAAAAGGGCGCCCAGGCAGCAGAACATATCCGTAATTGTGATTTGGCGCTTTTTGAACAGCTGCAGAAGGAGTCAGGCGGATTAGTTAAGCTGGTAGACATTGCTCCGGAGAATGACGGGGCAATGGAGTTTATTGAGGCGGTAAAAGAGGATGTGGTAGTATCGATCGCACACACCACTGCGGATTATGATACCGCTTCAAAGGCATTGGAAAAGGGTGCCAGCCATGTGACACATCTTTACAATGCGATGCTGCCTCTGAACCACCGGGATCCGGGCGTGATCGGTGCTGCCAGGGACGATGAGGACTGCCATGTGGAATTGATCTGCGATGGGGTTCATATCCATCCATCTGTAGTGCGCGCGACATTTGCCATGTTCGGGGCCGAGAGAGTGATTCTGATCAGCGACAGTATGCGTGCAACTGGGCTGACGGACGGAGAGTATACCCTGGGTGGACAGGATGTGTTTGTAAAAGGACCGAAAGCAACACTTGCAGACGGTACGATAGCAGGCTCGGCGACAGACCTGATGGGCTGCCTCAGAGTAGCAGTGCAGCAGATGGAGATCCCGCTGGAGGATGCGATTGCATGTGCCACCATGAATCCGGCAAAGGAGATCGGCATCTACGATGCATGCGGAAGTATTACACCTGGAAAAGCAGCGGATTTAGTTCTTTTAGATAAGGATCTGAATGTAACAGCTGTCTATGTAAATGGGAGAAAACAGGCATGAATTTTATCCGAAAGCATCAGAAAGCTGTCTTAATAACAGGGTTTGTGGTGATCCTTCTTGTTTTTCTGGCTTATTGGCAGCGGCAGACAACTCTGTCCAATGCCACGGCTACAAAACTGAAGGATGAACCACGTAAAAGCGGAGAAGCGGTATCCACATTTTATTATGACCAGCTGACAGCGAAAGAAGCTGCGGTGTATGATCTGATGAAAGAAAAGCTCGACAATATGGAGGGCGGTACCGTGACATTTCCGGAGGCTATGAGCGGACCGGAATATCTGCGCGTGACGACTGCGCTGGAAGATGAAGGGTACAATTATTTCTACGGTTTTTACGACATTCCTATGACAGAAGATAACATTTATGTGAAATATAAGGAATCGGATCTGACAACGGTCAAGGATAAGGTTATTACCAAGGCGATCCTGTTTTTATCCTGTGCGGAAGGCATCAATCAGGCAGGTAATTACGGAAAGGACGGCGAGGTACAGAATCTGGCCGAAGTCCAGGAAGGGTTGTCAGTGAACCTGGAAGAGAAGCTGGAAGAGATCGTAAAGACACAGAACGAGACAGAGGAGATCCTGGGCAGCATCATGGAAGGACTTCCCTCTGATTATGGTGAGAAAAAGGCAGTAGATTATTTTCTGTCATGGCTGGACGAGAACGTTTCTTTTGCGTCCAATATTGAGGAGGATGCCTCATCCGTTTCTTCTATGGAGGAAGTATTTGACGGGGTTTATATTTATAACAGTCTGTCGGCTCTAACGGAGCACAAGGCGACTGCACTGGGATATGCCAAGATTTTATCCGAACTCTGCGGCCGTGCCGGAATGGAGTCGCATGTTGTGCTCGGCACATGGAACAAAAGCCGGAGTGTACAGGAAAGCTATGTGTTCTGCGCGGTTTCTATGAACGGGCAGACGATCTATGTGGATGCCAGCGGTGCAAAGGGGTCTGACCTGGGGAACCAGAAGTACCTGACACAGCAGGAGGCCGTGAATCATATGAAATTCGTGGAATATTTCGTATACGATTGATTTGGTGGTTTTGCACGAAAATATTAAAAAAATATAAACATTATTACCAAAGTATAAATTTCTTCTCTGCAGGCAGTTGACATAGATGAATAATTTTGTTATAGTTTATACATCAAATGAATAGAAATGGATTGTTACTGTAAGGCAGGCAAAACCAGATTTTATAGGCAGGGCATATAAGTCGTGTTTATGGAGTTTGGTTTTTTTATTTTATGTAGGATCCGTTCTAGTTTCCCGGGAGGTTTCTTCCAGAAATGTCCTATGAGAACCTAATAGCAATCTGAAAAAACTGGAAACAATAAAACAGGTAAGCAGAGAATTTGTTAAAAAGGAATGCAGGACTATTATGGTAATTGAAAAGGTTATAAATAATAATATAGTTTCTGCCTATGATGATATGGGCAGAGAAGTTGTCATTATGGGACGCGGCATCGGGTTCGGCACCAAACCCGGACGGGAAGTTGCAGAGCAGAAGATTGAAAAGATCTTCCGCATCAAGAGCCAGAGCGTAGCGGAACAGTTCAAAGAGCTGCTTGCGAATATGCCTCTGGAGCATGCGCAGATATCCAATGATATTATTTCTCACGCCAAGAGGCATCTCAAATTAAAGCTGAATCAGAGCATATATGTTACATTGACAGACCATATTAATTTTGCAATTGAGAGATTCACGCAGGGGATCAAACCTGAAAATGCGCTGCTGTGGGAGATTAAAAGATTTTACCAGCAGGAGTACCAGCTGGGAAAATATGCAGTGGATATGATCTGGGAGAGGCTGCACATTGCACTGCCGGATGACGAGGCAGGTTTTATAGCACTCCATTTTGTAAATGCGGAGTACGGCACCGATATCAGAGACGCACTGAATTTCCCGAATCAGATGAAAGATATACTAGATATTGTCAAGAGCGAACTGGATATGGAGTTTGATGAGGACTCGCTCCACTATGAGAGATTCGTCACACACGTAAAGTTCCTTCTGCAGAGAGTCTACAGAAAAGAGCTGCTTCCCAACGAGGAAAGCGAACTGGCAGAGATGATGATGACAAAGTATCCAAGGGAGTATGCGTGCAGCAGAAAAATAGCAGAATATATAGAAGATGCAACGGACAGTAAGATATCCGGAGAAGAAATCATGTATTTGTCCATCCATATCCGGAGAGTCACGATGGCAGAAGAATAAAAGGAGGAAAAAAAGATGTTTAATATGTTTAAGAAAAAAGACAAAAAGCATGTACTGGGAGCACCGGCAGCAGGAAAGGCAGTTTCCATTAAGGAAGTAAATGACCCAACATTCGCGGAGGAGATTCTTGGCAAAGGTGTTGCAGTCATTCCTTCCGAGGGAAAGATTTATGCACCGGAAGACGGTGAAATCGGGATGGTATTTGATACCCTGCATGCTGTCAGCCTGACAACGGATTACGGCGCAGAGGTTCTGATCCATGTAGGCCTCGATACAGTGCAGATGAAGGGAGAAGGCTTCGAGGGCCATGTGAAAGCCGGGGATAAAGTGAAAAAGGGCGACCTTCTGCTGACGGTAGATCTGGAGAAAGTAAAAGAAGCAGGCTACGATATCATCACTCCGATGCTGATCTGCAATACAGGTGATTATGCATCTGTGGAAGCAATGGACGGCAAAGAAGTGAAAGCTGGTGACGATATTCTCTCTATTGAAGAATAAGAAACGGTCATATATTGGGTGTATTTTAGCCGGCAGTGTGCCGGATTAAAATAAAAAGGGATTAGATAATCAAAGGGATTCGAGAAGGAGGAAAAACATGAAATATTTACAAAGATTAGGTAAATCCTTGATGCTTCCGGTTGCATGTCTTCCGGTTGCTGCTATTCTGATGGGTATTGGTTACTGGATTGACCCTTCAGGCTGGGGGGCAAACAATATTGTCGCAGCATTTTTGCTGAAAGCTGGGGGAGCTTTGATCGACAATATGGCGATTCTGTTCGCAATCGGTGTTGCTGTCGGCATGTCTGATGACAACGATGGTACAGCAGGTCTTGCAGGGCTTGTTTCATGGCTGATGGTCACGACACTGCTGTCAACATCTGTTGTAGCAATGTTCAAAGGCGTAGAAGAAGCAGTTGTACCTGCAGCATTTGGAAAGACACAGACACAGTTTATCGGTATTCTCTGTGGTTTGATTGGAGCAGCTTGTTACAACAAATTTAAGAGTACAAAATTACCGGATGCACTCTCATTCTTCAGCGGTAAGAGATGCGTAGCAATTGTAACAGCAGGCGCTTCTCTCGTGGCAACCATTATTCTGTACTTTGTATGGCCGGTTATCTACGGAGCACTCGTAGCATTTGGCGAAGCTATCATGAGCACAGGCGCTATCGGAGCAGGTATCTATGGATTCTTCAACAGACTGCTGATTCCGTTCGGTCTGCACCATGCACTGAACTCCGTATTCTGGTTCGATGTTGCGGGTATCAATGATATCGGTAAATTCTGGGGTACAATGGAAGGCGGTATCGCAGGACAGACAGGTATGTATATGTCAGGTTTCTTCCCGGTTATGATGTTCGGTCTTCCGGCAGCAGCACTGGCTATGTACCACACAGCAAAAGAAAACAAGAAGAAAGTTGCAGCAGGTCTGTTAATGGCAGCGGCATTATCTTCATTCTTCACAGGTGTTACTGAACCTCTGGAGTTTGCATTCATGTTCCTGGCACCGGCACTTTACGTAATCCATGCTCTGTTAACAGGTATCTCTATGGCGGTTGTAGCTCTGCTGCCGGTTCGTGCGGGATTCAACTTCAGTGCGGGCTTCGTGGACTGGTTCCTGAGCTTCAAGGCTCCGTTTGCTGAGCATCCGCTGTACCTGATCCCGATCGGTCTTATTGTAGCCGTAGTTTACTACATTGTATTCAGAATTGTCATTGTGAAGTTTAACCTGAAGACACCGGGACGCGAAGACGATGACATAGATGAATCAAGAGTACAGCTTTCTAATGACAACTTCACAGAAATTGCAAGAATTATCCTGGAAGGCGTAGGCGGAAAGGAAAACGTTACATCTGTTGATAACTGTATTACAAGACTTCGTCTTGAAATCAAAGATTATACAGCAGTAAACGAAAAAATGATCAAATCAGCAGGCGTAGCCGGAGTTATCAGACCGAGCAAGAATGCTGTCCAGGTCATTATAGGAACGAAAGTTCAGTTTGTTGCTGATGAATTTAAGAAACTCTGCAAATAATCAGAGCAAATCTTAATCTGCGGCTTGGCTGCAGAACTGCCCGCAGGGCATCTGGTATGTGGTGTCCTGCAGTAGAAAAATAATCCCTTTCGGAGAAGGCCGCGTTGAGCGGTCTTTTTTGATGCGGTGTTGAGGGGACGCTGCGCGGCAGAAGGGGGGCGGTGGAACTGCACAATACCCTTCCAGGCAGACGGTCCTTCATCGACCCTTCCAATAAATCTTCCTATACATACGAAAAATCGATATGACTTTAGACAGGGGACGTGTTAGCATTAATACAGCAGTATGCAGACGGGAGTTTTGGTTATGAATTATGTGGGAATTGACATTGGTTCTACTGCGTCCAAAGTAGTGGTGCGCGGGGAGAAGACACGGTGGTTTGTGATGCCTACCGGGTGGAACGGGCGTGAGACTGCGGGGATGATTCAGGACCGCCTGAAAGAGGACGGGATTGATGTGAGTGGTGCGGATACGGTGACCGCGGCGACGGGATATGGTAGGATTTCGGTGGATTTTGCGGATTATGCGATTACAGAGATTACCTGTCATGGCCGCGGCGGGAGAGTGCTGGCAGGGGATGAATGTACGGTGATTGATGTGGGCGGGCAGGATACAAAAGTGATCCAGGTTCAGAATGGGGCTGTAGCTGACTTTCTGATGAATGATAAGTGCTCTGCAGGAACGGGAAAGTTTCTCGAAATCATGGCAAACCGGCTCGGGATTACGCTGGATGAGCTGTTTCAACTGGCAGCTGATGGGAGTGTACTTCCCATTAGTTCACTTTGCACTGTGTTTGCGGAGTCTGAGGTGATTAGTTATATTGGAGCAGGAAAAGTACGGGAGGATATTGCAGCAGGTGTAGTCGAATCTGTGGCAGGGAAAGTCGCGCAGCTTGCACAGAGGCAGAAGCTTTCAGACAGAGTGATTCTGACGGGCGGACTGAGCCATAGTTTGTATTTTTCATCACGTCTGTCAGAGAAGCTGGGAAAAAATGTGGAGCCGACAGAGTATGGCAGATATGCAGGGGCACTGGGGGCTTCTTATCTGGCAGAGGAAAAGGCGAATAGATCAAACACAGGGGGAGCCTGCTAACATATGCCCTTGTAGATGGAACGCAGCTAAGCTGCGGGATAATGCCTAAATTCAGGAGGAACAGAAAAATGGAGTTAATCAAAGAATTACCGGAAGTATTTGAAGAGTTTGCCAAGCAGCGTCAGGAAGCATTTCTGGGAATCAAGCAGCTTAAGGATAAGGGCGTTCCTGTTGTGGGCGTTTACTGTACCTATTTTCCGCAGGAGATAGCGATGGCTATGGGAGCGGCAGTTGTGGGGCTCTGTTCCACATCTGATGAGACGATTCCGGAGGCGGAAAAGGATCTGCCGAAGAATCTGTGTCCGCTGATTAAGTCCAGCTATGGATTTGCGAAGACGGATAAATGTCCGTTCTTTTATTTTTCGGATGTGGTAGTAGGAGAGACTACGTGTGACGGAAAGAAGAAAATGTATGAATATATGTCAGAGATTAAACCGGTCTATCTGATGGAACTGCCGAACCGCCAGTCGGAAGACGGGCTCCGGTTATGGAAAAACGAGATTATCCGTGTCAAAGAATATCTGGAAGAAAAATTCGAGGTTAAGATCACCGATGAACAGGTAAGAGAAGCAGTGCGCGTGATGAATGATGTGAGAAGATCCATCAAGGGGCTGTACAGCGTTATGGCGAATGATCCGGCGCCGATCAGCGGTCAGGACTTATTTCATGTTATGTACGGCAGTACCTTTAAGTTTGATAAAAAAGCGATTCCGGCAGAGGTCGATGCATTGACAGAAAAGATTAAGAAAGAGTATCAGGAAGGCAAGAATGTTGGGAAGAAGCCGAGGATACTGGTGACAGGCTGCCCGATCGGCGGTGCCACGGAAAAGGTGATCCGGTCGATTGAGGAGAATGGCGGTGTGGTAGTTTCCTATGAAAACTGCGCAGGGGCAAAATCATTTGATAAGATGGTGGATGAGGAGGCGGAGGACATTTACGAGGCAATTGCAAGAAGATATCTGGATATCGGCTGCTCAGTTATGACTCCGAATCCGAACCGGCTGGAGCTTCTTGGGAGGCTTATGGAAGAGTTCCGGGTGGACGGCGTGGTGGAAGTAATCCTGCAGGCCTGTCATACATACAGTGTTGAGTCCATGGGAATCCGCAAATTTGTAAACGGACAGGGAAAACCGTATATCAGCGTAGAGACAGATTACTCCATGGCAGATTTAGGGCAGCTCAACACGAGGATCGCGGCGTTTATCGAAATGCTGTAGAACTTGATTTTCTGCCTTGACAAATGCATAAGAATAAGATAAGATTGCAACAGATATGAAAAAAGCGATGAAGAGAACAAGTAGTGACCGATGCGGAGAAGACAGAAAGCTGCCGGCTGATGAGAGGCGCATGACACGGTTGGTGACGAATACATCTCGGAGCTTCACACCCAACGTATATGAGAACCGGTATAGGAATGCCGGAACTGCAAGTAGGCTGTGACGGAGTGGTGCACGTTATTGCACTGAGTAATTATGTATAGTATGCTGCGGGTGCTGCATATGTACAGGATATACTCACTGAGGCAGAGGATGCGAGTCGTCTGCGAATAAAGGTGGTACCACGAGTTTATGAGCCCTCGTCCTTTTGGATGGAGGGCTCTTTTTGCGTTAAATATGTGGAGGATGCGGGAGACTGGTGCCGCGTCTGCACGCATATGAAAAAGATCAGAACAGATTGAGAAAGGAAGAATGAAAAAAATGACACTGTACGAAGAATTGCAGGCCAGAGGGCTGATTGCCCAGGTAACAGATGAAAAATTGATTTCGGATTTAATCAACAATGGAAAGGCGACATTTTATATCGGATTTGACCCAACAGCCGACAGCCTTCATGTGGGACATTTCATGGCGCTCTGCCTGATGAAACGCCTGCAGATGGCAGGAAATAAGCCGATTGCCCTGATCGGAGGCGGAACTGGGATGATAGGCGACCCATCCGGAAGATCAGATTTGCGCCAGGTGATGACCACGGAGACGATCCAGCACAACTGTGACTGCTTCAAAAAGCAGATGAGCAATTTTATTGATTTCTCAGAAGGAAAAGCCATGATGGTAAATAATGCCGACTGGCTTCTGGATTTGAACTATATAGAGGTTCTGCGTGAGGTTGGTTCTCATTTCAGCGTAAACCGCATGCTTGCGGCCGAGTGCTATAAGCAGAGAATGGAAAAAGGCCTGACGTTCATGGAATTCAACTACATGATTATGCAGGCTTATGACTTCTATGCATTATACCAGAAATACGGCTGCAATCTGCAGTTCGGCGGGGACGATCAATGGGGGAATATGCTGGCCGGAACGGAACTGATCCGCAGAAAACTGGGAAAAGATGCGAGTGCCATGACCATTACCCTGCTTCTGAATTCGGAAGGCAATAAAATGGGAAAAACTCAGTCGGGTGCAGTATGGCTTGATCCAGAGAAGACTTCTCCGTTTGATTTTTATCAGTACTGGAGAAATATTGCTGACGCAGACGTATTAAAATGCATCCGTATGCTGACATTCCTGCCGCTTGAGGAAATAAATGCCATGGACGAGTGGGAAGGCAGTCAGTTAAATAAGGCGAAAGAAATTCTTGCCTTTGAGCTGACGCAGATGATTCACGGGAAAGAAGAGGCGGAGAAGGCACAGGAAAGTGCAAGAACACTGTTCAGCCAGGGAAATGCAGCGGAGATGCCTACGGCAGAGCTGACAGCAGAAGATCTCGAGGAGAACGCAGTGGATATCCTCACCTTGTTGTTAAAGAGTGGTCTTGTTACTTCCAAATCAGAGGCAAGACGTGCTGTGGAGCAGGGTGGAATCGCTGTAGATGGAGAAAAAGTTACAGATATCCATGAAGTGTTTACGGCCGATGCATTTGCCGGAGATGGCTTAATATTGAAAAAAGGTAAAAAGAACTTCCGTAAAGTTGTGTTAAAATAAGCAGTACCGGAGTAGTTATAATATAGTAGACCCAAGGGGGCTTCGTAATACATGCCCTTACGGGCGGGTCTGCAGCAAGCTGCAGAATAATGTATATACAGGAGGTAACCGATGATGGGATTTAAAGAAATATCCGCAGAGGAACTGCAGTTCAATCCGTTTACAAAGATAGGCAAGGAATGGATGCTCGTAACAGCGGGCGATCAGGAGAAACACAACACCATGACAGCCAGCTGGGGCGGTGTGGGCGTAATGTGGGGGAAAAACGTAGTAAGCGTTTATATCCGTCCGCAGCGCTACACAAAAGAATTTGTGGATGCCAATGAGTTATTTACACTGTCCTTCTATGATGAGTCCTGCAGAAAGGCGCTGAGTATCTGCGGAAGTAAGTCCGGAAGAGACTGCGATAAGGAAGCTGAGGCCGGCCTGACTCCGTACTATACGGATGGAACAACTGCGTTTGAAGAGGCCAATATGATACTTATCTGTAAAAAACAGTATCACCAGGATATGGCTGCAGAGCATTTTGATGTAGAAGAAAATGATACCAAGTGGTATCCTGGAAAAGATTATCACACCATGTATATGGCGGAGATCCTCAAGGTGCTGGTGAAGGAAGTATAATGTAAAGCGGAATGTATTTTTTGTATAAGTTGAATTGAGCGCAGGGCACGAGCCCTGCGCTCAATTCATATGTTTGCTTTTATTTTATAAAATAATTGCGGCACTGTCTGGCAGTCTGTACAATCCGCCTAAGAAATCTTCAGATACTGCACGCTGTACGGTGCCATATCCAATCCGCCGTTTAAGGTTCCTTCTTTTCCGGTTATCAGGTTCAGATAGTCTCCCTGCAGTTCCCCGCTTCCAGCAGTAAAATCGGAATCTGAAGCGTTGATGGCCACAAAGATCTTTTCTTTCTCTGACTTCCTCTCGAAGATCAGCTGGTGGTTTGTGATCATCACATTATGGTATCCGCCGTTGCAGAGAGCATCGCTGTCTCTTCGTATTGCTATCAGGGTCCGGATGAAGTCGGTCAGTTTGTTAGGTTTTGGCTCTTCGAAAGAAGGCCGCAGCGCGTAGTCATTGTCAGGCGCCTTCACCCCTTCCTCGCCCCATTCGCTTCCATAGTATAAACAGGGAATTCCAGGCATGCCGAACAGTATACCGTATGTGGGGATGATATGCTCTTTGTTGGTGAGAATGCTGGCAATCCGGGTAACATCGTGGTTGTCCACGAAATTCATCAGGTGTTTGCCCCGATATATGCACCATTGTTCAGGTCCGTACTGCCGGTTGAGCGAATGGGCAATCTCAAAGAGGTTCATACTGTTGAAACTGGAATAGATGCCTTTATAGCATTCATAGTTGGTGCAGCTATGCAGCATTTCGTCGTTGACGATCAGGTTATAGTCACCGAACAGCACTTCCCCGATCAGGGCAAATCCCGGCTTAAGATCTTCGCAGAAGGTGCGCAGCCGTTTCATAAAATTGTGATCCAGGCTGTAAGCAACGTCAAGGCGCAGTCCGTCAATGCCGAATTCCTCGATCCAGAAACGGACGCATTCCAGCAGATAATCAACAACTGCGGGATTCTGCAGATTCAGTTTTACAAGCTCAAAATGACCTTCCCAGCCTTCGTACCAGAAACCGTCATTATCGCCGCTGTTTCCATCAAAATTGATGTGGAACCACTCCTTGTACTGCGATTCCTGTTTTTTCTCTTTTACATCCTGAAAGGCCCAGAAACCGCGGCCTACATGGTTAAACACGCCATCCAGCATGATCTTGACATCGTGGGAGTGAAGTGCATCACATACGTATTTAAAATCCTCATTTGTGCCGAGTCTGCAGTCGATCTTTTTAAAATCCCGTGTATCATATCCGTGGTTATCGGACTCGAACATGGGGTTCAGAATAATGGAACCAATCCCCAGTTCCTGGAGATATTCACCCCACTCTGCAATCTTCCTTATTCGGGGTACCGTGATTCCGTCATTATGGACGGGGGCATCACAAAATCCAATCGGATATATCTGATAGAAAGTTTCATTATAAGCCCACATAAATTCCACCTGCTTTCTAAATAATTGTTTTCATGCTTCTTATATAAATAAAAGTACCATTTCAGTATAACATAAACCGGTATCAAAATAATTTATTTTAGTAGAGTTAACCAGGAATTTTCCGCCCCCTTAGGCGCATGAGAAAGTTTACATGGATTGCAGGCTGTAAAAATCTATTTTTGAATAGTTTTCGTGTTCGGTAAGTCAACACTTAATCCATATAGCCATTTTGCATAGAGAGTTATATATGGAAAGATATATAGAAAGATATATAGAAAGTGAAAAAGATGTTGACAACAGGGTTTTAACATACTATAATAGAACAGCATGAAAAAAGGAGAAACAGCATACGCCAAAGCCCCGGAGTAAGCTGATTTCATATAAAAGACAAAGCAAGTTAAGTTATATGATATGATTATTTATAGGAGGAACACCCATGAAAACTTATATGGCTAACCCAGACAAGATTGAAAGAAAATGGTATGTGGTTGACGCTGAAGGATGTACATTAGGACGCCTTTCATCAGAGATTGCAAAAGTTTTAAGAGGTAAGAACAAACCAGAATTCACACCACATGTTGATACAGGCGACTACGTAGTAGTTGTGAATGCAGAGAAGGTAAAAGTAACAGGTAAGAAATTACAGCAGAAGATATACTACAACCACTCTGATTATGTAGGCGGTATGAGAGAGACTACACTGGCAGAGCTGATGGACAAGAAGCCTGAGCAGGTCATTGAACTGGCTGTAAAAGGAATGCTTCCAAAAGGACCTTTAGGTAGAGAGATGATGAACAAACTTCATGTATACGCTGGTCCAGAGCACAAACAGCAGGCTCAGAAACCAGAAGTATTAACATTTTAAGGAGAGGTTGAAAGGAGGACATTACAGTGGCTAACGCAAAATATTACGGAACAGGAAGAAGAAAAAAATCTATCGCAAGAGTATATCTTGTACCTGGAACAGGCAAGATCACTATAAATAAAAGAGACATTGATGAATATTTAGGACTGGAGACATTGAAAGTAGTTGTTCGCCAGCCGCTTGTAGCTACATCAACAAGCGACAAGTTTGATGTACTGGTTAATGTACACGGAGGCGGATACACAGGACAGGCAGGAGCAATCCGTCATGGTATTTCAAGAGCACTTCTTGAGGCAGACCCGGATTACAGACCGATCCTGAAATCAGCTGGATACCTTACACGTGATCCACGTATGAAAGAACGTAAGAAATACGGTCTCAAGGCAGCTCGTAGAGCACCTCAGTTCAGCAAGAGATAATTTCTTATCAAAATGCACCAAAAACCCCGAAGCTATGCGGCTTTCGGGGTTTTTCTTATTTCAAATAGTTTAATTACTCCGGTATCACAATTCGTCCTGAAGACTCCCAAGTGGGCATGACCGTAGTTATGGAAGCAAACTTCGATCAGTTCAATGAAGGTCGCCCGATGGTAAGCATTCTGGATGCCATCGCAGAAACAGAATTAGCATAGAAAATCATATTTATCAATATGAAATAAATCATAGTAGGACAGAAGTATAACTATCGAGTTGTCAGAAGACTATTGACAAATACTTGCAGTCAGTGATAATATATCAGTGATATATAGCGCTGATATATTATTACTTAACAAGAGGAGTGAAAATGGATGGGAGAGTTGTCAGATACTCAACAAAAAATACTTGAGGTCGGTAAAAAGGAGTTTCTGAAACATGGATTCAAGGATGCTTCTCTACGCGGAATTGTCAAAGAGGCTGGATTTACTCAAGGTGCATTTTATGGTTATTATGCGGACAAGGCGGCACTGTTTGAAGCTCTGGTTTCAGAGGCGGCGAATGGTCTTCAAGAACAATTCAAAACGGCACAGAGTGCGCATGAGGATTTAATTCCTGCTGACAAAACAGCAGAGAGTCAAGAACTGTCGACGGCTTATTTGAACTGCTTTATCAACTATATTTATGATAATTTCGATGCGTTCAAACTAATCGTGTGTTGTTCCGATGGAACGAGATATGCAGGTTATGTACATGATCTCGTGGAGTTAGAAGTAAAACAGACAGAGCAGTTTTACAAAAAACTGCGTGAACTTGGGAAAATAGAAGGTTGCATAAGCCATGATTTACATCATATGATTACAAGTGCTTATTTTACGGCTGTGTTTGAGACTGTTGCTCACGACATGACGCGTGAGCGAGCGATAGGCTATGTAAATGAACTGGCCATATTTTTTAACAATGGCTGGAATGGATTATTAAGGCTCACATGAGCCTAAATTTTTCAACCAATGGTTAGCTGAAACTAACCATTAACCTAATCAATTTCTATAAGATCAGGAGATAATCAAAATGACCAAAGCTGAAAAAATACTTGTAAAAAGTAAATTTAGAGATATTTATCGTTCTATGGGAATTCCAATTAGAGAAGCAATTTTACGAGAGTATGTCGTATTGTTAAACGAAAACGAGCCTATGGACAAGAAGTCAGAGATTCATATGAAAAAGGCAATTTTACCGGCAATAGCCATATATAGGGTTTTGCCCCAAAAAGGATATAGTGAGACTGATGTAAGACGAATGATACGGAAAAGCATACTTGATGGTGCAAAGCCTATGACAAGGTTGTTCCAGGCTCTTGGGAAACTTCCATTTTTCTTTTCGTTGTTTCGCATCATGTGTCCTTTGTCTATGAAGGGAGATTACGGTGGCATAGGATGGGATTTTGAATGGAAACGCAACGACAAGTTTGCAATTGAATGGGAGTGTCACTCTTGTTTGTATGTCAACTGCTTGACTAGCTATGGTATGAGAGAATTGGCACCTATATTCTGTGAGAGTGATGATGTTATGTATGGTAATATCAAAAATGCCCGTTGGGCAAGAAGGAACACAATCGGCAGAGGTGCCGAACTATGTGACTTTACTTTCTATAATACAAAGAAAGAAGGGATTCGAAATGAAAAAAACAAATAAGTGGTCGGTCAGAGATGTTATCACCACAGCGCTTCTGACAACATTATTAGTGGTAATACAACTTGCAGTTAATATGATCTGTATGGTAAATGATTTTGTTAGTATGGTGTTGTCAGTGGGAATTACAATGTTTTTGTGCGCACCTGTGTATTTTCTTATGGTGAGCCGTGTACATAAACGATTTGTTACGCTAGCCTATATGACAATACTTGGTTTTATTTTTCTTGCTATGGGAAACTGGTATCTATTGCCGTATTATATGGCTGTCGGTGTCATCTGTGAAATAATTCTTTGGAACAATGGCTGGGAATCAAAAAAGAAATTAACTGCGGCATGGACGATTTCCAGTTTGCTGTATAATGGTGTGAATTTACTGCCTCTTTGGTTTTTTCGGGATACATATGAGTCATTTGCACTGTCCGCCGGCATGGAGCAGAGCTACATTGATTCATTTGTTCGTTATTATTCATCGAGTGTTTGGCTTGTATTTATCATTCTTTTTACCACAATTTGCGGTTTTGCAGGCAGTTTGGTCAGCGGAAAACTAATCCAAAAGCATTTTAAAAAGGCAGGTGTGCTATGATGCAGCGCACCGATGCGGCAATTTCTGTAAAACTGTGGGCACTTGTATGCACAATCATGGGGATTTCGTTAACATCCAATATGGTACTCACTTGCGTTTTAGCTATGTGCGGTTTTACTTTTCTCGCGGTGCAGCGAAACTTTCGGTTACTGCGTGGGTTTGGTGTTTTTTATCTGATATTAGCGATACTGCTTTGTCTGATACGGTTTTACGGTTTGCATATGATGGTTTTTTCGGAGTTTCATGTTTTGATGTTTTGGAATTTATCACCTGTTTTTATTGTGGGTTGGGACTTGATTACAACCCCACCGGGAGAACTTGCGGCATTTCTTTCATACATACATACTCCAACGCCAATAATTCTTGGAGTTTTGGTTATGTTCCGTTTTTTTCCTACCATGCGGGCAGAACTAAAGTGTGTTTGGCAATCTATGCGAAACCGTGGTCTCACCTCTCCTTCTCAGCTTCTTTGTCATCCGGCAGTGTCCTGTGAGTATGTTTTGATTCCTATACTTTTAAGATGCTTGCAAATAGCGGACCAGCTGTCAGTCTCTGCAGTGGCGAGAGGAGCGGAAAATCCAGCAAAGCGTGGCAGCTATTACAGCAGAAAAATCAACTTCTCTGATTCTGTGTGGTTTGTGGTTTGGAGCAGCGTTACCGCTTTGTTTCTTGTGCTTGGAGGTGTTCGATTATGATTACACTGAAAAAAGTGTCCTTTCACTATAAGGGTTCCGACGCTGGTGTCTGTGATATTGATTTTTCAATAAAGGATGGGGAATGTATCGTACTCGCAGGCCCATCTGGCGGCGGAAAGACCACATTGACGCGTTTACTGAACGGACTTGCACCTGCGTACTATCCGGGAGAACTGACAGGGCAGATACTATTTAATGGGAAAGAATCGGTAAATAGCAAAAGTTATGAAATCGGACGAGAAATCGGCAGTGTGTTTCAAGACCCAAAGAGCCAGTTCTTTTCATCAGAGCTTGCAGGCGAGGTTGCTTTTGCTTGTGAGAATTATGGAATGCATACAGATGAAATAAGAAAACGCACAGACATGGCAATAAGAAGGTTTGATCTTAACTGTTTTCGCGGCCACAGCCTTGACGTGCTTTCCAGCGGAGAAAAGCAAAGAGTTGCCATTGCTTCTGTATATGCACTGCACCCAAATGTTTATGTTTGTGATGAACCGACTGCCAATTTGGATGATAAAGGTTCCACACACCTGGCAGATATGTTGCAGAAGTTAAAAAAGGAAGGCAATACACTAATTATCGCCGAGCATCGGCTCGCGTGGCTTGCACAGATAGCGGACAGATATGTTTATATTGCAAATGGCAGAATGTGTTGGGAAAAGACTGCCAAACAACTGGCAGAAATGTCAGATACAGAACGCGATATTTTCGGATTGCGTATAGTAGATAAAATAGAACTTGGATCGATACAGGCATCAGTAGAGAACACTTCTCCTGTTCTTTCTGCACACAGGCTTAGCCTTACTCAAAATAAAAAAACAATTTTTACGAACCAGAATTTTTTGTTGTTTTCAGGACAAATAACTGCTCTCACAGGAGAAAATGGTGCGGGAAAAACAAGCCTTGCCAAAGTCCTGACCGGACTAACACGAGAAAGCAGCGGTGAAGTACAGCTATTTGGAAAACGAAGTGCACCGAGTCATCGAAGAAAAACAATATGGTATGGATCAAATGATACGGCTACTCAGTTTTTTACCAATAGTGTAACCGAAGAGCTGCTGCTCCAAAGCAAAAAAACTCCAGAAGTGCTTGAGCGTGCAAGAAAATTACTGAAAGATCTTGGCCTCTACAAATTTAGGGAGGTACATCCGGCTTCTCTTTCGGGTGGACAAAAACAGCGGCTTTCCATTGCCTGCGGTATTCTATCGCAACGGAGGATATTGATTTTTGATGAACCGACAAGCGGTCTTGATGGAATAAATATGGAAATCATTGCAAGTCTTTTGAAAGATGAATCAAGAAAAGGAACTGCAATTTTGGTTATTACACACGACAAGGAACTGATACAGCGTTGCTGCAATTTTGTTATTAATATTGATAAGCAATAGAAACCAAGGAAAGTGGGTGAGAAAATGAAAAATGAAACACAATCATTCGAGCAAATGGATTATAAAGATTTCGGGTTTACAAAAAAGACGATTACTCCATTTATCCAAAAGTATTTACTAAATGTGAAGGATGGTCATGTTCATATGACTGCCTATAAAATTATGTCGGGCATAGAGCTTTACTGCACAGACTACCAAACCCAGGAACACTTCTCAGGGAAAGTGAATGAATGCGAATACTACCAGATTGCTTATGCACATAAAGGCATTTATGAAAGCAGAATAGACGGACATCGGTTTCTCAGGTTAGCTGAAGGCGAAATATCTATGATGACCAATACATACCAGAGTTTTGATTCCCGTATGCCAATGGGATATTATCAAGGTGTCAACATTATTATCTATCCTGGCAGAATGGATGCTGATACGGTTCGTTTCTTCTCGTTTTTTGATATTGAGATAGATTTGCTTTTTCAAAAGCATCTTCAAGGCAAACGATTCGAACGATTTGTCTGCGATACACATATTATCAAAGTTTTAGAGTCGTTATATGAGGCTACACGAGATGGGGACCAGATTCACATGAAGATTCATCTTTTACATCTTCTGACGGAATTTGTTCATTATGAAGGAGCAAAACAAAGGAAATATTATGTCGTAACGGATAAAAAAATGGAGACAATTAGTGAAATAAAAACATATATAGAAAAGAATTCAGACAAACATTTCACAATAAGAGAGTTGGCGGTGCTGTTTCACATATCAGAAACAAGTCTCAAGAATAATTTTAAACTTCTTTATGGATGCAGCCCTTATGAGTTTTTGAAAAGAATTCGCATGCGTATAGCAGCAGATTTGTTGCTTGAGACAAATGATGCCATAGCTGAAATTGGAAGTGAAGTTGGATATGAAAACCCAAGTAAGTTTTCTTCTGCTTTTTCCAGCGTGTATGGTATTTCTCCAATTAAGTATCGAAATAATAGCTAAATGGAGCATTTTGTCTAAACAGAGTGGCAGAGTACTCTTTTATTTTGTATATTGGTTAGTGGAGACTAACCTGGAAAAATAAAGGAGAGATTAATATGAAAACAAAGCTGAAAACCAAAGATTTTATATACGCAGGTGCGTTTGGTGCAATTTATGTAATTTTGATGATGGTGCTAGTGTCAGGTACTGGAATGATTCCTGTTCTTTACATCCTATCGCCCTTTTTTGTGGGCTGTGTATGTGCAACTGTGTATATGTTGTATGTGACAAAAATAAAAAAATTTGGTGCGATTCTGATTCTTGGGTTGCTGTTTGGAATTGTAACAAGTACCAGTTCCTTCATTTCACTTGTGTGGGCACTGATTTGCGGACTTCTTGCAGAGCTGATTGCAAGGGCAGGAAAGTATTCTTCCAAAAAGATGTTTTTGCTTTCCTATCCGGTGTTTAATTTAACGATGATTGGACCATTTTTGATGTTGTTTTATGCGAAAAAGCAATTTATAACCTTGTGCGAACAGTTTTATGGTGCGGACTATGCACAAATGGTGGATAAGCTGACGCCAAGTTGGATAATTTTTGTTCTTGCGGGTCTTGCTCTTGTGGGGGGCGCAATTGGTTCACTACTTGCATCTAAATTTGCAAAAAAACATTTCGAAAAAGCAGGAATTATATAAATGTGTGGAAAGATTGCGTTTGACCCAAGAGTGAAACTGTTGCTATTTTTTGTGAGTTGCTGGTTTGCCATGAAGGTGACACAGCCAATTCCTAATCTTTGCATGGGGGTGTTTCTTACAATACTCCTTTGTCTCTCAGGAAAAGGAGTGGTTGCAATCAAATATTTCAGCATCCTATGTCTCACAGTCTTTGGTACTGTATTGCTCCAAGGAAAGATTCCTGGCATGATCGGCCTGCTTTTATTGGGCGTGATGGTGCTTGGAAGAATTGTTATTCCGATGATAATGGCATTTACTCTTATATTTCAAACCACAAGTACGAGTCAATTTATGTCAGCACTTCAAAAAATGAAATTGCCCGTAAAAATTATTATACCTGTGATTATTATGTTTCGTTTTATCCCTACCGTTCAGCAGGAGTGGATAGGAATCAGAAAGGCTATGGCGTTTCGTGGTATTTCTCTTAAAGCAGGAAGCGTCATTTTTCATCCGATTGTTACAATTGAGCACATTCTTATGCCGCTTTTGTTTAGTTCTACATCTATTATTGAAGAATTGGCGGCTGCATCGCTGGCAAGGGGGCTGGACAGTGACAGGAAGCGAACATGTACACTTCAAATTAGAATGCGGAGCTTCGACTACACATGTTTGCTGATTGAAGTTGGGATAATTGGTTTTTTACTATTTGGAAATGCGTGGTGATAAGCAAATGATAGAAGTGAAGAATTTAAGTTATACATATACATCGGATGAGGATAACGGACTTAAAAACGTTAATTTGCTAATTCGCAAAGGCGAATTTGTTGTTTTATGCGGAAGAAGCGGATGCGGAAAGACGACACTAACGCGTGCGCTGAACGGACTGATTCCTCACTTTTTTGAAGGTGAGTTCAGTGGGCAGGTCAGTGTAGAACGTATCAATATTTCAGAGGCGGAGCTCTCAAAAACCGCGGACTTAATCGGAAGTGTTTTTCAAAATCCAGCCAGTCAGTTTTTTTCATATTGATACAGATGGTGAATTGGCATTTGGATGTGAAAATCAGGCAATGGAGCCTGAACAGATAAGACGCCGAGTAAAGAAAAGTGTTATTGACCTGCACCTTGAAGCGTTGACGGGAAGAAACATTTTTGAATTATCCGGTGGAGAAAAGCAACAAATTGCCTGTGGTTCAGTCTACGCTGCAAACCCAAAAGTCTATGTACTTGATGAGCCGTCTTCCAATCTTGATGTAAAAGCCGTTTTGCACCTCAGACAGATATTGCAAAGACTAAAGCAGGAAGGCAACACAATTGTGATTGCGGAACACCGCTTATATTATCTTGTAGAATTGGCAGACAGATTTGTTTACATGGATAACAGTACAATCGCACAATGTTTCAGTTCCAAAGAACTCTTGCAAATGCCTAATGAATTAAGGCAGGCGCTTGGGCTTCGTATTCCGGATTTAAGCAAAGTAGAAACTACGGTTTCGGAATACAAGGAAAGTAATAATGCGATGGAAATCACAGATTTAATATGTAAAAGAAACAAAAAAGAAATATTATCTGTTCATAGGCTAAGCATTCCAAAACACGCTGTTATTGCTGTTATTGGTAAAAACGGAGCAGGTAAAAGCACCTTTGCAGAATGTATCAGCGGCTTACAAAAATGCAGCGGACAGATTATTACACAAGGTCATCTATGCAAGCCAAAAGAAAGAGTAAGGAGAAGCTTTCTAGTGATGCAGGATGTGAACAGACAGCTGTTTTGTGACAGCGTTTTAGAAGAAATCACGATGGGTTCTTCCAATTCTAATCCAGATGAGGCCAAAGAACTGCTTGATTTAATGAATTTATCGTCATTAGCGGATAAGCATCCTGCCAGTTTGTCTGGAGGACAAAAGCAGCGAGTTACGATTTGTGCAGCCATCTATGCAAAAAAGAAGTGGTTGTTTTACGATGAGCCTACAAGCGGACTTGATTATGATGGGATGCAGCATTTTGCAGATTTGTTGAAAATGAATCAAGATAAAACAGAGTTTTCATTTGTAATCACCCACGATATGGAATTGGTTATGAGCGGATGCACCCATGTATTACACTTGGAAAAAGGAAAGCTAAAGGAGTTTTATCGCATTGATGGAAGTACACAGACAAGACTTCGGCAGTTTTTCTTATGTGAAGAAAGAGAGGAAATAGTAAATTGAAAGCAAAAAAAAGAGGCAGTATTTCGATTTTGCTTGAATATGCAGGAAACTATCGTTATTTAACGATTTTTGGATGCACTTTATCAGGCATTGCGGCGGTTCTCGGTATCATGCCATACATTTGTGTATGGCTTGTTGCAAGAGACATTCTGGCAGTATATCCAGCCCTTGCAGATGTTCAGGAATTAACAAAATGGGGCTGGTATGCAGTTTGGTTCTCTGTTGCGAACCTTGCAGTTTATTTTATAGCATTGATGATGACACATATTTCAGCATTTCGTGTGGCAAAAAACATGCGGCAGAAAGGTATGGAGCATATTATTTCGCTGCCGCTGGGATTTTTTACTGCAAATCAATCCGGAAGGCTGAGAAAGCTGGTAGACGATAACGCGACACTTACAGAGGACTTGATGGCACATAAAATGGCAGATACCGTGGGCGCAGTGGTGACTCCTCTTGCAGCTGTCGTTTTCTTATTTGTTTTTGACTGGCGAATGGGACTATTGACACTTCTTACCATGATTCTCGCTTTGGCCTCCATGGGGATGATGATGAGTGGAAAAAATGCGAATTTCTTCCACCGTTATCAACAGGAAATTGAGAAGATGAGTGGTGAGGCAGTAGAATATGTCAGAGGAATCCCGGTTGTGAAAGTATTTCAGCAAACGGTATATTCTTTCAAAGCGTTTTATGCTGCAATTCTCTCATACAGTGATCTTGCAAGTAAGTATGCCATGAGCTGTCGAACGGGAAACACTTTCTTTTTAAGTGCGGTAAACGGAGCGTTTGTGCTATTGATTCCGGCCGCATTATATCTTGCGTCCATCAGCGATGGGTGGAGTGTAATTCCAAACTTCATATTCTATGCGCTATTTGCGCCTGCCTGCGGCAACATGATTAATCGTATTATGTATGCTTCGCAGTCACTTATGGAGGCAAACGAAGCGGTCTATAAAATGGATGAAATATTGAAGAATCAACCGCTTGTGAAAGCAAAGAATCAAAAGCAACCGGGAGATGCTACCCTGGTATTTGATCATATCAGCTTTACCTATCCGGGTAGCACCAGGGCGGCTCTTGACGATGTGAGTTTTCAGGTGAAACCTGGACAGACAGTTGCTTTAGTAGGACCATCAGGTGGAGGAAAGACAACGGCAGCAAGTTTGATACCGAGATTTTGGGATGTGCAGGATGGGGCTGTAACCATCGGTGGTGTGAATGTGAAAGAAATTGATAGTGCACTTTTAATGGATAAGATTGCCTTTGTGTTTCAGGATACACGCTTATTCAAACAGAGTCTGTTTGAAAATATACGTGCGGCAAAGCCAAGTGCTTCGCGCGAGGAAGTACGACACGCCGCCCATGCTGCCCAGTGTGACGATATTTTGCAGAAGCTGCCTGACGGTTTAGATACCGTTGTAGGTGCAAAAGGTGTTTACCTATCGGGTGGAGAAGTGCAGCGAATTGCATTAGCACGTGCGATTCTAAAAGATGCACCGATTATTGTACTTGATGAAGCAACAGCCTTTGCAGACCCGGAAAATGAGGCACAGATTCAGAAGGCATTCGAATCTCTTGTGCGTGGTAAAACAGTACTTATGATTGCTCACCGATTGTCAACCATCCAAAATGCAGACAACATTATTGTGCTTGATGACGGAAAAATTAAGGAGAAAGGTACCCACGAAACGCTGCTTGCAAAAAAAGGCTTGTATCATAAAATGTGGCAGGATTATCAAAAATCCGCGGTATGGAAAGTTGGAAAGGAGGCGGGAACAAATGATATCTAAAATTCAACATGTATTTGCTTTGAGCCGTCAGGGCGCAAAGGATTTTGTCAAAGCAGTGGTGCTCACGGTAATTTGCAACATCAGCCTGATGATTCCCGTCGGTGTTACCATGGCAGTCATTCAGTATATGCTTACAGCAATTCCGGCAGGAGAAAACACAGCGGGAAAAATCCTATATTACACGGGCATTGCCGTACTGGTTTTAGCAGTTTTGTTTATCTTGCATTATCTACAGTACGGAGCGCTTTACCTGTCTGTTTATACGGAAAGCGCAAACCGCAGAATCGGCTTTGCGGAAACGCTGAGAAAACTTCCACTGTCTTTCTTCGGTAAGCGAGATTTGAGTGATTTAACAGCAACCATGATTGCAGATTGCTCTAGTCTTGACCAAATGTTTTCACACTATATTCCAGTTTTGTTTGCAGCGATCATCTCTACTACAATCGTGGGAATCAGTATGTTCTTCTTTAATCCAATAATGGCACTGGCAGTTTTGTGGGTAGTGCCGGCGGCAATTCTATTAACAGCAGGATCGAAAAAGATGCAGGATACTTATGGGTTAAGAAACATCGCGGCCGGCAGAGCCGTAACAGACTGTATTCAGGAGGGTCTTGAAACGAACAGAGATTTAAAGGCATGCAACAGACAGAATATTTATATGCAGGAGCTTGTGAAAAAGACAAACGAAGCAGAAAAGGCACACATAAAAGCAGAGCTGGCAACAGGAAGCTTTGTAAGCTCTGCACAAGCAGTTCTTCATATCGGAATGGCTACTACGGTTCTAACCGGCGCGGGGCTTTACACAAAGGGTGAACTACCGCTTTTATATATGATTGGATTTCTCTTTGCAGCGGCCAGAATTTATGATCCACTCAGTATCGTACTGATGAATATGGCAGCAACATTTAATGCAAAGCTGCAGATTAACCGCATGCGCGCCATTATGGAAGAACCAATACAGACCGGCACGGAAAGCTTTACGCCGAATGGATTTGACATCAGCTTTGAAAATGTGGATTTTTCTTACCGTGAAGGCGAAGGCGTGCTGTCGAATGTGACATTCACAGCAAAGCAGGGACAGGTTACGGCACTTGTTGGACCATCCGGAGGTGGAAAATCCACTTCTGCAAAGCTTGCAGCAAGATTTTGGGATATTAACAAAGGTAAAATTACTTTGGGCGGCGTAGATATTTCCACCATTGACCCTGAAACATTATTAAAGTATTATGCTATTGTTTTTCAGGATGTGGTGCTGTTTCGCGATACAATTATGGAAAATATCAGACTCGGACGCAGAGGAGCGTCGGACGAGGAGGTATTAGCAGCAGCAAAAGCAGCGCAATGCGAGGAATTTATCTCCAAGCTTCCTGACGGATTTCAGACAAAAATCGGTGAAAATGGCTCGACACTTTCAGGCGGAGAGCGTCAGAGGATTTCAATAGCAAGAGCACTATTGAAAAATGCCCCTGTGGTTCTTCTCGATGAAGCAACAGCAAGCCTTGATGTAGAAAATGAAAGTCAGGTACAGGACGCACTGTCAAAGCTTGTACAGAACAAAACTGTTTTGGTTATTGCACATCGTATGCGCACCGTTGCAGGGGCAGATAAGGTTGTAGTGCTCGAAAATGGAAGCGTAGCACAGATGGGGAAGCCAAGTGACTTGATGCAGCAAAGCGGAATATACCGTAATATGGTGGAACTACAGAACGAAAGCATGGAATGGAAACTGGTTTGATTTAAGTAAAATCCGTGTCCTTTTACATGAAAAACCAGTAGGCAAGGAAATTAAACATCCTTGCCTACTGGTTTTTCTTTTTTGATTACTATTACTGAATGCAAATTGTTAAAATACGTGATAATGGGATGTTTTTAAGGGGAGATCGCTTATCGTTCAGTTCATGCAATTTTCCTGGCGCGGCAGATCAGCCCGTAATCTTCCAGATACCTTTCCATACGTACCAGTTCCCGTTCTTCACATCCCTGAACTGTAAGCACAAAAGTTCCGCTGCTGCAGCAATCAAAAAGCAAAAGAATATCTTCCGTCTTCACGACGGTACCGCCTGCCATTACAATTCCTGTAAACGAATAATTCCCCAGCATATACAAATAGTCTTTTAAGTTCTGTACAGTATCTAAATGTATCACATATGTTTTCACAGCCGCCACCTCCTGGATTTCATTGCTTATATAGATATTATATGGTAAAATGAGTCATCTAAACAGGGGGAAAACACACATAAATGTGTGATTTTCTCATGTGTGTGCCAGGCATGGCA
>LDAQ01000101.1 GCA_001028025.1 Faecalicatena fissicatena
ACCTCGTTTCGCAATTACCTAGTATTTATTAAGCTTTGCTTATCTCTAGTTGTAATATATTTCCGGGTAAAAGTCAAACATTTTTCCATTCCCTATTTCTATCTGTCATCTTTATCTTCATCTGCGATGGTCATTTCATCCCCG
This sequence comes from Faecalicatena fissicatena, assembly GCA_001028025.1. GTDB lineage: Bacteria > Bacillota > Clostridia > Lachnospirales > Lachnospiraceae > Faecalicatena > Faecalicatena fissicatena_A. The sequence continues at coordinate 145 of LDAQ01000101.1, forward strand.
GCCGATATGGCACCGCCATGCAGCACAACGGCAAATACTCCCTGAGTCGGCATGATGCACTCCCCCATTTTTTGATAAATCTGACAATGTGTATGACACTCTTTGCCAATCTGGGTCATTTGAAGCACAACATCATTGCACTTAAAAACAGTCCCAACAGGAAGATTGCGAAAATCAAAGCCCGCCACAACAAGGTTTTCTCCAAAAGCGCCGGCCTTTACATCCGCACCTTTTTCGTTAAACTCACATACCTTTTCATAAGACAGTAAGCTGACCTGCCTGTGCCAGTTTCCACCATGTGCATCATCTTCTATTCCGAATCCCACTTTAAAAACCGCCTGCTTTACATCCTGTTTTTGTATTCCCCGCCTGCTGCTTATACAAACTGCTTTTACAATTCCCATCTTTATCCTCCTATCCCGGCCATTTTTCTAATCTCTTTTTCGCACCCCTTTATTTCCAGAAATCCATGGCGCCGGGGTTTATGATAAATAGCCTGATACATATACTCTGTCAATTGTTTCTCGCTTGCCCCACTGCGGATAAAATCACGGAGATTCCATCTGCTGCCGTAATTCAAACATAATTTCAGATCACCATCTGCCGTAAGACGGATACGATTACAGTCTTCACAGAATTCATGGCTCATAGCACTGATAAATCCGATCTTCCCCTGAAATTCCGGAAAGCTGTAATACCTTGCCGGACCGTTCCCCAAGCGTTCCCGGCAGGGTCTGGCGATTCCATAAATCCTTTCAAGTTGACTCAGTATTTTATCCTGATAAATGCCCTGAAATAATTCCCCCAGCCCTATGGGCATCATTTCGATGAAACGGACATGCACCGGATATTCTTTTGCCAGTGCAGCAATCTGGCATAAATCTTTTTCATTCTGTTTCATGGGAACACAGTTGACTTTTACGGATGGAATTTGTATTGCAATCGCTTTTCTTAAAGAACTTACTACTTTTTCCAGCCCCTCATGCCTGGTGATATTCTCAAATGCACCCTCGTCCAGCGTATCTATACTGATATTAATCCCCGTAATCCCGGCCTCTTTCAAAGCTTCCAGCCGTTCTTCAAGATAATAACCGTTCGTAGTCATCGTTAATTCATGAATCCCGTCTATTTCATGAATCATCCGGATCAGGTGCTCCAGGTCTTTTCGAAGCAGCGGTTCTCCGCCTGTTATCTTAATTCTGTGAATCCCCAGTTTCACCGCACTTTTACATATTTTTATGATTTCATCAAATGTGAGAATATCATGATGACATAGTTGTGCAACGCCTTCTTCCGGCATACAGTATACACATCTGAAATTGCATCTGTCTGTAACCGATATTCTCAGATAATCGATTGTCCGATTATACTGATCTATCATTTCACCACCGCCTTCTTTAAGATACACGAGAGTTTCTGCCTTAATATCCAGCCTTTATATAAATCACTCATCTGCATTCATCTCCGTTATATGATTCTCATTTCTAAAATCACCGCTTTTTCCCCCGGACTTATTCAACAGATAGATCCGGCTGATTTCCATGTTCCTGTCGATTGCTTTGCACATATCGTATATCGTGAGGAGCGCCACGTTGGCGCCCGTAAGAGCCTCCATTTCTACTCCTGTTTTTCCTGCTGTCCTGACAGTACAGACCGCCTCGATCTCCTTCGTTTCTTCAAGCAGTTTAAAATCGACTGACGCCTTGGTAATATTCAGGTTATGGCACATTGGGATCAGCTCTGCTGTCTTTTTTGTTCCCATAATCCCTGCGACCCTGGCAACCCCAAGCACATCCCCTTTCCTCACATTCCCCGATACGACCGCATTATATACCTGACTGTTTACACGTATTCTTCCCACTGCGGCTGCCTCGCGGACAGTCTCTGATTTACCGGTCACATCAACCATGACAGAGTGCCCGTTTTGATCAAAATGCGTGAATTTCTTTTCTTCCATCACTCAGGCTCCTTTTCCGAATCCGCAGGCAGGGAAAGTACATATCGGACATGACAGACACAATCCCCCCTGCCCCAATACACTTAAGTCTTCTCTTTCCAGCATCTCTCCACAAATGATCCGCGGCAGTACAAGATCAAAAATGGTTCTCTTTGCATACATTACACAGCCGGGTAATCCCATAATCGGAATATCGTTATCATAATATGCCAGTAAAAACATAGCTCCCGGTAGAACCGGCGCCCCATAGGCCACAATTCTGGCACCAGTGTTTTTAATTGCCAGCGGTGTTCTGTCGTCCGGGTCTACACTCATCCCGCCAGTACAGATAATGAGATCCGCGCCTTGCCGTAACAGGTCTTCGATAGCTGCGGTAATTCCTGCCGGATCATCACCACAGATCGTCTGGCCGGCAATTTCCACATTATATTCTTTCAGTTTTTCTATGACAACTGGTGTAAAAGTATCTTCAATCAGCCCTTTTGCCACTTCACTGCCTGTGGTAACTATCCCTGCCTTTTTATGTTTATATTCCATGATTTCAAATATAGGAGCGTCACCGCCCACCCTCTGTGCTTTTAACATTTTTTCCGCTTCTATGACCAGCGGGATCACTCTTGTTCCGGCAATTTTATCCCCTGCTTTTACAGGAAAATTACCATGCCGGCTGGCAATCATCATCTCCCCGAGTTCATTGACCGCATCCAGTTTCTTTTTATCTATTTTCAAAACACCATCGCAATCCGCAACAAGTTCTATTTTTCCTTCTTTCACTTCTGATGGATGCATATGGTTTCCTTTACATATTTTATATAAAATATCTGCCGCCTCGTTTTCATGCAGCATACCTTCCTGCTTTTCCCAAACATAAAGATGTTCTTTCCCAACAGATAAGAGTATCGGTATATCCTCTTCCGTCACGACATGCCCTTTCCGGAATACTGCATCTTTCGTAACTCCTTTGATAATCTGTGTAATATCCTGGCATAACACGTGTCCCACTGCTTTTTCCGTATCTATCAGCTGCATGATTATCCTCCTTAAAAAGTGATTCGATATGTTTTTCAAACTACTTCGCTTAGAAAAAAATTACAGAAAAGACCCAAAATATTGCTCAAATGCTGTCTCTCCCTGTTCTTCCATAAAGTCGACCAATTTTTGATAACAGTCTGCAAATAATTCCGCTTTTTCTGTTAAAGCTGAGTATCCGCCATCGATACCGCCTCTCTCACTGTACAATAAACGGAAGCCCAATTCTTTTTCCGCAATTTTAATGATCTTATATCCTTTCGTATAGGACATTCCCATCGTTTCACAGGCTTTTTTTAAGGAATGGTATTTATTTACGTGCTTCAGAAGCTCCATCATACCATTTCCCCAAAACACCTCATCCCTTTTTATCCTTATCTTAATAATTCCTTTAATTTCTTCTTTTCCATTCTCTTCCATATGTCACCACAAAATCTTTAACAGTCTTTCTGCATTTTCTTTATTCTTCTTGATTTTATTGTATACTTCAGGATTATTTACGAATTCAACCAACCGCTTTTGGAAACGCTGGTCCAGGCCTACCACCTGGTCTTCCATTGCCAATTTATCTGCAAGAAATACGACTGCTCTTTCATCAATGTTCTGCATGGCATCTTCCGTTATAAATGTGTGATTCTCGATAATAACTGCAATTCGCTCATATCCCAGCTCTCTTAGAAACTTTGCACCTTCTTTTTCATGATGCGGTTTCTGTCTTTCTACATCATGAAGCAGTGCCGCTGCACACGCCAGACTTGTGTTAACTGCATATCCTCTTTTTTTTGCATTCTCGGAGATAAGAAATGCCAGATTTTCAACTACAAGCGAATGATTAATAATTCTCTCCGGCACTCTGTTTTCCCGTAATATCTTGAGAATCTCCATTTTTCCCGGTATTCCGTTCCATTCATATATCTCTTTTATTCTCTGAAAATCAGCCGGTGTATCCGCGTCCATCAATACAGTGCTGTTATGCCATTCCATTGTTCTGATATCGGAAGCAAAAGGCCGCAAAGCTCCTTTTAATCCATTATTTCCAGTATAATCAAGGATTGCCTGCCTGCAGGCTTTTCCTACTAAAATTGGATGTCCGCCATCTCCCTGATATCTTATTTGTACAATTTTACTTTTTTTATTACTTTCATACTTTCTCAGCATACATTGGTAGCTGGCAGCAGTTACCAGCGGCATATCCCCCGGTATAATAAAAAAGCAGTCTGTATCCTCTGACAAGGCCCTGATTCCGTATTTAACAGATGAGAGCATATCTGACGTTTCATATTCTTTATTCTCAACAATTTTTACATTTTGCCCCTGCAGCCGCTCACCTATCTTTTCTTTTTCATTCCCCACAACTACAACGATTTCCTGTATGCAGTCCACTGAAGCATTCTGTACCATATGCTCAATAATGGTTTTATGCCCCAGCCGTAACAATGGCTTCAACTCACCCATTCTGCTTGAAAGTCCTGCAGAAGTAATAATTACGCCTGTTTTTAATGCACTACGCATGTGATCTCCTCTTTAACTTTGCCGGCAGGAAGTGCAGAATCAGCTTCCGCTTCATTTCCTGCCAGCCCTCTAAATTGTTACTAATAATTCTATTTTCTTACTTTTTCACTAATCTGAATGGTCAGATAACCAGAAAACAGCCCCAATGCCCCATAGACCAGTTCTCCGACTGCCACCCATACATATCCTTTAGCGGCTGCAGGTGTTCCCATTGTGGCAAAATACAGTGCTGCGCCTACAAACATTGCCGCAACATTATTTCCAATTGGCAGCTTTTCTCCCACACACATCAGGATTACACCTACAACAACTGCCACCGGAAGCGCTATGTAAGCCACATTTAATCCCTGCCCTGCCAGAACATCCGTAAGCAGATAAATGATAATTGCGCAGATAATACCCACAATCATACTCGTCCAGCCCTGAACTGCTCCCTTCGGATTCGCACCATATAGAAAATATGTGGCCCAACAGGCAAATGTTATAAACGTAAGTCCGGTATCACTGGAGATAAATCCGTTCACCTGCAATACATCTGTCAGAAGCGTAATAACGCCTGCAAGAATACCTACTAATACCGAATATATAATCAGTTTTTTCATAAAGGGGTCTCCTATTTCTCTTTATAGATCTGAAGGAATTTTTCTGCAACAGCAACTGCAAATTCTTCATCATTAATGTGGTTTTCCATTTCTACTACTTCAACTTTTCCATTTTCTTCATTCAAGGTACTCTTGATTGCGTCAAATAAGGGTTTCAGATATTCGCCTCCAAACCACGGACCGCCCTCAGCCATATAACGATCTAATCCCAACGTAGGTATATATACCGCTTTAGGCGCCGAATTTGAATTCACATGATTTGCCACGTATTCACCCAGCCATACCAGTTCATCCGGTGTTGCCAGAAGAGACGTAATATTCGGATTATGCAGAATCACTTTTCTCTCCGGAGTGTTATATTTTTCCGGAATCGTCTCTGGCGCTCCAAAGTTAAATGCTTCCACAGCTCCTGGTACAACCAGTTCAGGAATGCTTCTTCTTCCTGCCGCACTCATACGATCCGGACCGGCATCAAAGATCCCTCCTAATTTGTTGTTCAGGATTTCAGGTAAAGCAGCATCGATGACACCGTCTATGATACCGCTGTCGATTAATTCTTCCATGGCCGCGCCCTCGCCCACTGCGTGGAAAATAACCACATCGAATCCTTTACTTTCCAGAATGCCGCGGATTTTCATTACAAACGGAGTGGTAACCCCCCACATAGTAATTGCAATCAGAGGATTGGATTTAGCGGTCATTTTCTTCGTTTCCGTATATCCATTTGCCATACCAGCTGCCGCGTGTGCTGCTGTTGACAGAACGACTCTGGAAATACTGTTCAGACCGGCAATATCTGTTACCGAATACATCATGATCATATCGCTGTTTCCTACATATGGTTTTGTATTATTGGAAGCCATTGTGGATACCAGCATCTTCGGGAATTCTAATGGAAGCTGACGAAAAGCCGCACTTAAGGAATCTGTACCTCCGGTGCCGCCCATACCGAGAACGGCATCAATTTTATTCTCTGCAATCAGTTTCTTTAGAATCACAGCTAAACCTGCACTCATAGCCAAATTGGCACGAACTCTGGTATCACCTTCTACACGGGCTGCAAAGTCTTCCAGTTCCACACCGCCTGCCCTGGCAATCTCATCGTTTTTAATATCAGCCTCAAAAACACTGCCTCCGAAAATGCCTGTATCAATAACCAGCACATCACAGCCAAATTTAATGATTTCATCTTTTACAAATTGATATTCTGTACTCTTTGTATCTAATGTTCCTGCTAACGCTACAACTGCTTTTTTCATAGGGGGATCCTCCTTTTATTTACCATTCAGGTAATCTGATGCTAATGAAATAGCCTGTACAATTCTTTCATAACCGGTACAACGGCAGATGTTGCCTTCTATTGCCGTACGTATATCTTCTTCTGACGGGGTACTATTTACATCTAGTAATGCTTTTGCACTCAGAATCATGCCAGGTGTACAATAGCCGCACTGTACCGCTCCGGCATCTACAAAGGCCTGCTGGATCGGATCAAGCATATCATCGTGCTGCAGCCCTTCAATTGTAATGATTGTTCTGCCATCAGCTTCAACAGCCAATGTACAGCATGAATGAATCGCTTTGCCGTCCATGATCACAGTACATGCACCGCATTCACCTTCATCACAGCCTTCTTTTGTCCCTGTCAGGCCGATATCATCCCTGAGCATTTCCAGCAATGTGCGGTTAACTGGTACTGTCATATACATATGACGGTCATTTACTTCAAAGCTTATTGTTCTTTTTTCCATATCAGCACTCCCTTTTCATACGCTCTACAGCCAAATCAACCGTTCTCGGAATATATGTTTTTACCATATCTTTAGACCATTCCTCGCTGTTTCTCCAGGTTTTTGGCTGCGCCGTTTCATATGCGAATTCTGCTGCCTGAAGAATGGACTCATCTGTGATCTTCCCACCCTTCAGTGCTTCTTCGGCGGAGCGTACTCTGATGGGTGTAACAGCTACAGCGGATAAAGTAACCCGGGCGTCACGGCAAATACCGTTTTCATCGCAGATGACTCTGATTCCGGAACTCATGATGCCGATTTCCATCGCACCACGTTTCATTAGTTTGAGGTATGCACTTCCTTCCCTTTCTGTGATCCTGGGCAGTTTTATACATACAACAAGTTCATCCTGCTTCAGCACGGTTCTCTTTACACCAGTAAAGAATTCTTCTGCCGGTACTTCTCTTCTTCCATCTTTTCCAATAATCTCGACAGTTGCATCATACAGGAGCAGCGGGCCTGCTGAATCAGCGGCCGGAGATGCATTGCATATATTTCCGCCGATTGTTCCTTTATTTCGTACCTGAACCGATCCGATCTTACTGCATCCATCCACAAGAGCCGGATAGTATTTCTGAACGAATTCGTTAGAAATAATTTCACTGTGTGTTACGCAGGCACCAATCTTTAAGCCATCCTTTTCATCAAAGGTAATTTGTTTGAGTTCTTCGATTCGTGAAATGTCTGCTAAACCTGAGTATTCTGCCCCCTTATGCATCATGACCAGAATGTCGGTACCCCCGGCAAAGATTTTGAGCCCGTTTGCAGCTCCCGATACGGCTTCTTCCAGATTGCATACACTAATTAATTTAAATGGTTTTAACATTCGCCCTCACATCTCCTCCCGTATTTCTGCTCTTTCATTGCCAGATATACCTGATCCGGTTTCATCGGAATCTTTGTCACTCTGACTCCCGCTGCATCAAATAATGCATTTCCTATAGCTCCCGGGACCCCGGTTACACAACATTCACCGATACCTTTTGCCCCATAAGGCCCTTCCGGATGCGGAACTTCTACTAAAGAGATATTCATTGGAAATCCAACATCTTTTGCAGTAGGCACTTTGAAATCAGCCATATTCGGATTCATCAATACGCCTTCATCGTTCCATTCCAGTTCTTCGAACAGAGCATGGCCCATCCCCTGAACGATGCCGCCTTCAATCTGCCCGCGGACAGAATCTTCATTAATAACCTGCCCCACATCATGGGCCGCAGAGAATTTTTCTATTTCGATCTCCCCTGTTTTCGGGTCCACTAATATCTGCGCCGCATGTGCAGTCCAGAACCAGAGTACCGATACACGTGAGGATCTGCCTGTATCACGATCCGGTTTATCCCAGATATCTACCGTATTGTGAGCGGCAACTCCGATAATCGGATCCTGCTCAATCAGTACGCGGGCTTTTCCCAGATCGTTGATTGCCAGTTCGGTCGGTTTTCCTTCTTTATCGTGCCCTTTAATTATTCCATGCTCAATCACAATGTCATCCACAGGACATCCCCAATGATTTCCCATTCTTTTTTTGAGCTGTTTATGGATACTCTCGGCTGCTTCAATCAGAACACGTCCCATATGGAAAGTCAGACGGGAACCCGTCGCTGATTTTTCGTATGGTGTATATAAGGTGTCTACCGGAGCTACATTGATTTTTTTAATATCGATCTGCATCGCCTCTGCAAAGAAGATACATGCAACTGAATTATTGCCCTGCCCCATGTCTGTGCCGGATTTCAGCAAATCAACCGTACCGTCCTCGTTTAATTTTGCAATTGCCGCAGATCCGGACGGTGTTCCTGTAATCTTACAGGTAAGACACATTCCTCGCCCTCTTAATCTTCCGTCAGGAGCCGTCTTCTCGTATGGCTCCTCCCAGTCAAGACCTTCTGCTGCTTTCTGTAAACACTCACGGATACCAACACTGAACAGTTTTTCACCGGTATGGGTTGTATATCCATCCTCCCAAAGGTTCTGATCGCGGAATTTATACACATCCAGACCGATCGTCTTAGCGATATCGTCCATATGGCATTCACATGCCCAGGATACTTCCTGAATACCAAATCCACGATAAGCGCTGGTCGGCAATTTGTTTGTAATTAATGTCAATGTATCTATTTTTACATTCTTGATTTTATAAGGGCCGCAGCACGCATAAGTGGACAGATAATTCAGCCTCGGTGCCCCATTCACATAAGCGCCGGAATCCTGAAGATTATATACTTCCCGGGCCACAATCGTGCCATCTTTCATGACGCCCGATTTGATTTTAATTTTCTGTGCTCCACGTGAATAAGCACCCATAAATTCATCTTCTCTTGTAAATACAATTTTTACAGGACGTCCTTTTGTACGCTTTGCCAGCGCAGCGACAACAGGCTCTACTCGCAGCTCCCATTTGTTTCCAAATCCCCCGCCAATAGGCGGAATAATCATTCTGACCTTATTCTGCGGAAGGCCAAATGCTCTGGCCAGCTGCCCTCTCATGAAAAATGGAGACTGCGCACAGGTCCAGACAACCAGCCCGTCTCTGTCAAATTTTGCAATTGCTCCATGGCCTTCCAGACATACATGCTGTATCCCGGATGTTTCATATTCACCCTCAATCACATAGTCTGCCTCTGTAAAAGCTTTATCGGTATCGCCTTCACGCACTTTTACATGCTGGCAGATATTCGTGTCCTGCTCAAAATACAATTCGTGATGCGTATTCAGCTTTGACCAGTCATGAAAGACTACATCTCCCTTTAAAGAATCTTCCAGTGTCAGAACAGGTCTTTTTACTTCATATTCAACTCTGACTTTTTCGCATGCTGCTTTTGCAATCTCTAATGTTTCTGCTGCAATGGCAACAACTGGTTCCCCCCAGTACATAACTCTCTTATATGCTAATGTAGGCATTTCTGCTGCATAATGTCCGATACCGGTATGTTCATCTTCACCGGTAATCACAACGGCAACCCCTTCCATTGCTTCTGCTTCGCTGTAATCAATGCTTTTGATATCAGCATAGGCATGCGGTGAACGTACCAGTGCTGCATATAACTGGTGGGGCTGGTTCATATCAGCAACATACTGTGTTTCACCTGTAACTTTTCCTATTGCATCAGGACGTTCCACCCTTTTTCCGACATACACATATTCCTGTTTCTGCATAACTAATTGCCTCCTGCCTCCTAATACTCTTATTTATTAGGTTTCACTATGACTTTCAGGGAATTATCCAGTCTGCCATTAAAGATTTCGAATGCTTTCTTATAGTCAGCCATTGTAAATTCATGCGTTACTAACTGTTCTAAATCTCCTCGATGCTGATTTGCCAGGACAATCGCTTTTTCTAAAGTATTTGGATTTGCCCTGTTTCCATGAAAATCGATCTCATCCAAAACAAGTTTTCTGATTGGAACCGGTACTTCTTCCTTTGGCAGACTGATTGTTGAAATACATCCGCCTCTTGCGATCACATCCCAGGACTGTCTGATTCCGTTTGCCGTACCGGAACACTCCATTACTCTCTTTACGCCCAGGCCGCCGGTTGCGTTCATGATGACTTCCGCTATATTCTCTTCCCTGTAATTAATCGGAATCGCCCCAAGTTTAGCCGCCTGTTCCAGACGTCTGCCGCTTCCTGTTACAAAGATTCTTCCTGCCCCCAGGCTCTTACAGCAGATAATTGCCATCAGCCCCTGAGCCCCCGAACCATTTACCAGTACATCATCGCCCGCCTGAATACCGCTGCGCTCAACCATATGTAATGCAATACTAAGCGGATCCATACACGCTGCAAGATTATAATCCATGTCATCCGGTATCTTAGCGATACTTTTAATGGATACTCTAATATACTGTGCATATGCCCCCGGCGTAATATGACCGTACATATTGTGTATCTTGTCTTTCCCGTAGTTCAGGCAGATCGTCCAGCGTCCTTCCATACAGTTCTTGCAGAACCCGCATCCCATATTTGCAATCCCCGCTACACGATCGCCCTTTTTCCACCCGTACAGATCAGCGTTTTGTCCCAGTTCCGTCACTTCTCCGGCCCATTCATGTCCGGGGATTAAAGGAAAGTCTTTCGGCCAGAACCCGGGGAAATCACCGCCGATTATATGAGGATCCGTCCCGCAGATTGAAGTCGATTCCACTTTACAAAGTACTTCATTCAAACCCGGTTCCGGTACGGGTACATCACAATATTCCAGATCATTCGGGGCATTTAATCGCAGTGCCTTCATCATTGTCTCCATATTTATTCCTCCGATCTTCGATCACTACAGTAATTTTTCTATTTCATCAAAAAGAATCTGCGGTGATTTAGCGCGAATCATATAATATGGAATCAGCTCACAGAAATTCTTCAGGAATTTTCCTCTCTTCTGCCTTCTTTCATCTGTATCAAGAATCGGCATAACCAGCCCCGTCTCTCCGCAGAGCAGCTGATTCAAACCAAAGAAATTCATTAACGAATGAAAGGACTGATAGCATTTTTCAAAATTCCCCATTGGAGTAACCTGTGTATCGAAATGTCCATCAATACCTGGCATAACTGCCAGATCGATCTTTAACGGTCCGGACGCGTAAGTCATTTCCGGTTCTTTATCCCAGAATTTCAAAACGCCTTCGTCCTGATTTGGAAGATCACTTCGTTCTGTGCCTTTTGCCCTCTTACGGATATAAACATTTGTAGAGCCGTACAGTGCGATTCCGTCTTCATCTGTAACAGTCGTTTCTGTGGAGAAAATAGAACCTCCTCTTCTGCAGCCTTCCAGCTGGCTCATGGATTTTCCATGATTGTTCTCTCCGCCGACCAGGAGGATCGTTTTCCCCCTGTATACAACGCAGGAAGAATGGAACGGATGTAATCCGCATTTGTCCATCTCATTGGCAAGCATGCTTACCATAATTTTATTTAATTCTCCTTCTTCCCAATTTCCGTCCAGTGTAAGAACGCTGTCCTCATATTTGATATTTTTCTGAGTTTTATCCACATTCCAGACAATATCGGCTTTATCCTTTGTGATATTTTTGCTGACCTTTACTGCCGCCAGACGATAATTTAGAAAAGTATCATCCTCAACCAGATAATCTCTCTTATCTTCGCTGTATACATCAATGCGGATTACCGCTCTGTTACTGCTGATCTCTTCACTATAAAGATTCATTTTTCTCCTCCTGCTATTATGATCTACTTCCTCCAGTGCACCATTGGCAATCCCTGTACCGGAGCCTCAAAATATGGGATTGATGTTGCCCGAAGTGAACCAATATAAATATTCTTCAAATCTTTCCCGCCAAATGTAAGGCTTGCAATCCATGGAGCTACGCCCCGCCCTGTCTCAAACAGTATCTCATTCGTCACACACTTATTCTTAAACGCTTGATCAAGAGCCTTTACCTTCTCCGGGTCTCCGTCATCCAGAAGTATCTTATACTCTCCGTCCGGATCGATTACCCAGATCTTATCTGAGTAAACACAGGTTCCCCACAGATTCCCGTAAACATCAAATGCAATGCCGTCCGGGTATGCCCCCGCGCCCATGTGACCGGGTCCGTAAACCTCCCTGCCGGAAAGATCACCATTCTCATCACATTTAAAACGAAGAATTCTTCCTCCTGTTGTCTCAACAACATACAGATATTCTTCCTTTGCATCAAATCTCACTTCATTCGTAAAGCGCAGACCATCTGCCACAATATGTACTCCTCTTTCGTCATATCTTGCAATATAGCCGTCAGCCAGATCCGGGTCCAATGCATCCAGCCAGTTTTTCTTCATTGTAGTGATTGTTATCCAGATCCTGTTCTTAGAATCCCGATATACAAAATTAACTTTACCGATTGGTTTACCCTCAATCGAATCAAATAGAATCTTTGTTTCTCCTGTCTTTCTATCCATGATTTCCAGACAGTCTGTGCCGAAATTGGAGATTAAAATATCCCCGTCCTGGTCAAAAGCCAGTCCGTTTGGCAGTGTTCCTTCAAAAAAGCGGCTGACATTTGATGATTTGTGGTCAATCTTGTCTGCGTACTTCTGGGTAATGATCTCCTGTGAGCCATCCGGCATAATATGGCAGACACCGCCCCGGGCATCTGCTGCCCATAAACTTCCGTCTGGTTCTGCCAGAATACATTCCGGCCTTTGAAGATCGGTTCCAATATACTTGATTTTTGATTTGTCGATATAAAAATCTCTTACTGGATTATCAGCTTTCATTCGTGCTCCTTTCTATCGTTTATATATAATCGATTATGTATTATATATTATCTTTTATGTTTTGCTTTGTCAATCTAATTTATAACGAAACCTATTCTTTGTAAGATTTATATAGTTTTTGTTTTCTTTTTTTAGTAATCATTACCCCTCATCTTTTTTTTATTGCAACTAAAAAGGACATCTTCCTCTCCAGAAAGATGTCCTTTTTATAAAATTATTCTATTCATTATCTTCTTCTACGTAAAACGTACTGTTAAAGTTTTCGAAGCTCTCACGAATATGTCTGTGCAGGGCTTTTTCAAGATTTATTTCATCTCTGTTGCGCAGATATTCAATCATTTCTCTATGGCGCTCAGCCATATAGTCCGGATCCATTTTTGTGTACTTAGCCGTAATTCTTGACCAGCTGCCCAGTTGAACCGTCTGACACACACTTACTAATAACGAATTATGTGAGGCAGCAATTATATTATTATGGAACATTCTGTTTATCTCCGCTCTGCGGTCGTAGTCACGCACTTTGGCCGCTTCTACCATATCCTCCAGCATCAGTTCTAATTCATGCAGCTCTTCTTCCGTAATATTCTGACACGCCAGACGTGCTGCAAACCCTTCTAATTCTGATCGCACAACAAAATACTCCTGCATGGATTCTTTGCCGAATTTTTTAACAGTTGTCCCTTTATATGGTTCCACTAATACCAGTCCCAGCGCTTCCAGACTTTTCAGCGCCTCTCTGACCGGAGCCTGGCTTACGCCATACTCTTTCGCCAAAGTATTTTCAACCAGCTTAGAACCTGGTTTGATATCGCCGCTTATAATAGACTCCATAATCTGTTCTCTTATTTGTTCACTTAATACTTTTTTTTGTAAAACTTTTTTTGCCATAATTTTCACCTTTTCATATCCAAACATTTTCAATAATCGATAACATTTTCCTTTATTTTACTATTATTGTTTCGGCTTTGTCAACCTTATGATTTTGGATATGTATATCTCACTGTTTCTATTTATTTGTAATATATTCTTTTAAACCAAATATTCCGTCATGATAAATAGAGACTGGTATTTCTTTTAAATCCGGACTGATTTTCGGCTCAAACCCCATTTTATCCAGAATATCTTTCTGCAGATCAATTCCCCTGGCAACCTCAATAATCTCCGGGCCGTCTTCTTTGATCTGGAATACACATCGTTCTGTTACATAATAAACTTTCTGTCCTCGTTTATTTGCCAGCTTTCCATTGAAGGAAACCTGCAGAACTTCGTTCACTACTTTACAGATTTTCCCTTCCTGAACAATTTCAACGCCCTTTTCCTCATCAAACTGCACTTTTAAACCTTTTCCCATAAATGTAGAACAGAAAATAACCGTCTTTGCGGCACTTGTAATATCAACAAATCCACCGGAACCCGGCGCAATTTTTCCCATCTTAGTGGCATTTACATTGCCATGTGCATCCAGTTCCCCACAGCCCATAAAGGTATAATCAACGCCGGCACCTTCATAGAAATCGAACTGATCATCTACCGGAATCAATGCTACCGCATTCTGAGAAATACCAAAATCCATACCACCTGCTGGTACACCGCCATAAATACCAGATTCAACAGTGACCATGATATCATTCATCATATTTTCCTCTGCTAAAATCGGTCCTACAGCATCATTCGGTATACCTGTGCCCACGTTAATAACGGCGTCCTTCGTAAGCTGCATCATAGCCCTCCGGCCAATCACTTTGCGTTCTGTCAATGGAATAACATCCAATTCAGCTGCTGCGGCTTTTCTCTGGCCCGAATAAGTATCATCCTGATACCATCCCGATGACTGCCTGTGATTTTCAAGCGGTTCCTTCGCCACGACTACATAATCCACAAATACACCTGGTATTGTTACTTCTTTTGGCACAATGGATCCATTCCCTATTTTCTGTCGGACCTGTACAATAACTTTTCCGCCAAACTTCTTTGTTGCAAGAACAGCCGGCAGCAATTCCTGTACGCAGCCTTCGTCGATTGTGGATATATTCCCCATTTCATCGGCATATGTACCACGGATAATAAGATGATCAAACTTCGTATATTTATATCTTAAATATTCCTCTCCGCCAATCTCAATCAGATCAATCATATCTTCATTTAATGCTTTTGTCCTTTCATTCATCTTTCCGCCTTCGTAACGCGGATCTACGAATGTTCCCAGACCCGTCTGCGTAATCAGCCCCGGCTCTCTTCTGGATACACAGCTGTGTAAATGCGCTAAAACACCCAACGGCATGCAAAATGCTTCTACTTTATCATTCGTGATAATGTCCATCATATTAGGCGCCAGCCCCCAATGTGATCCGATTACCCGTTTCAGCATCCCTTCATGTCCCAGCCTGTTCATCCCGCCAACTTTATCTGAAATGCCTGCTGCATGAACAAACGTCAGATCCCGCGGCTCTCCTGTCTCCATAAATGAGCGTTCCATTTCCTTTAGAATCTCTTCCGGTGAGCCGCTTAATGTCATCCCAACCATCCCAAAGGTATCCCCATTTTTGATCGTTTTTACTACTTCCTGTGCCGTTACAAACTTTGGCGTCTTCATAAATTATCCTCCTTTTCTTTTTGAAAATTCTTATTGATTTTAAATTATATATGATATATAATCGATAATATACTAAAAATAATTTTCTGTCAACGAATAATTTCTAAAGGAGGAATTGAAATGAAAGAAGTAGTTATTGTAAGTGGTGTCCGGCTTCCTGTCGGATCATTCGGCGGCAGCCTGAAGGATATCTCCCCTATTGATATGGGGGCTATGGTTGTCTCAGAGGCTGTCAAAAGAGCTGGGATCCAGCCTGCTGACGTAGACGAAGTCATTGTCGGACAGGTTGGTGAAGTTGCTGAAAACGGCTTCATTGCCCGGGCGGTCAGCTTAAAAGCCGGGATGCCAAAAGAAACAACCGCCTATTCTGTAAATCGTCAGTGCGGTTCCGGCCTCCAGTCTGTCGCGGATGCGGTTATGGCCATCCAGACAGGTAATGCGGATGTCGTCGTAGCAGCAGGTACGGAGAATATTTCGCAGCTGCCCTACTATGTAAGAGATGCCCGCTGGGGAGCCCGCATGGGACATAAAAGTTTTGAAGACGGTGTCATCGATATCCTGACATGGCCTCTGAATAACAGTCATAATGGCGTTACTGCCGAAAATGTAGCAGAAAAATATAATGTAACACGCGAGGAACAGGATGCATTTGCACTCCGCTCACATAAAAGAGCACTTGCAGCTATTGAAGCCGGATTATTTAAAGACGAAATACTTCCGGTTGAATTAAAAGACCGTAAAGGCAACATCACCATTTTTGATACTGATGAAGGTCCTAGAAAGGACATCA
Organism: Faecalicatena fissicatena; assembly: GCA_001028025.1. Lineage (GTDB taxonomy): Bacteria > Bacillota > Clostridia > Lachnospirales > Lachnospiraceae > Faecalicatena > Faecalicatena fissicatena_A. The sequence continues at coordinate 16,635 of LDAQ01000101.1, forward strand.
GCATAGAAAAGCTGTCCAGATTACGCCCTTGTTTCGTTAAAGACGGTACCGTAACTGCAGGTAATTCCTCCACTCTCAATGATTCCGCTGCAGCCATTGTTGTTATGTCGGCAGAAAAGGCAGAAGAATTAGGAGTTGCACCCAAACTAAAAATCGGAGGATTTGCAGTTGCGGGATTTGATGCGGACCTCATGGGATATTCACCAAAATTCTCCAGCGAAAAGCTGGCTGAAAAATTAAATCTTGATCTGAGATCGATTGACATGTTTGAAATAAACGAAGCTTTTGCCAGTCAGGCATTTGCAGTTTCCAGAGATCTTGGGCTGGATGAAGACAGGGTTAATATATACGGCGGCGGCATTTCAATCGGACATCCAATCGGTGCGACCGGTTGTGTTTTGACCGTAAAAGTATTATATGAGCTGATGCGCTCAGAAAAAAAAGATGCTATGATCAGCATGTGTATCGGTGGTGGTCAGGGTATTTCCATGTATTTTTCAGCAGTGTAATAAGTTTATATCCATAGAATTTTACATATCAAAAATCAGAAATCCCAGAAAGGTTCTCCCGGCTTCTCACGCTTTAGAAACCAGGAGAGTCTTTCTGGGATTTTGATCCTTTTATCTTAACCATTGTCGTTGGCAAACTGACTGTTATATAATTTTGCATAAAGCCCATCTCTGGCCATTAGCTCATTATGCGTTCCGGTTTCTTTGATATCTCCGTTTTCCATATAAATAATCACATCTGCGTCTTTGATTGTGCTGAGCCGGTGTGCAATTACAAAGCTCGTCCTGCCTTTCATCAAAGCTGCCATTGCCTCCTGTATCAATACCTCTGTACGTGTGTCAACAGAACTGGTGGCCTCATCCAGAATCATAATCGGACTGTCAGATAAAATTGCTCTTGCTATCGTCAGTAACTGACGTTCTCCCTGCGCCAGATTAACAGCCCCTTCCTGCAGCATAAACCCATAACCGCCGGGCAGGCCATGGATAAATACATCCGCCCTGGCCGCCTTTGCCGCTGCTATTACCTCATCATCCGCTGCATCCAGCCTTCCATAGCGAATATTCTCCATGATGCTTCCCGTAAACAGCCACGTATCCTGTAGCACCATTCCAAAGGTTTTCCTCAGTTCCTTCCGGGTCATATCCCGGATATCAACACCGCTGACAAGAATTTTTCCCCCATTAATATCATAAAATCTAAGCAGCAGATTGATGAGGGTGGTTTTCCCCGCTCCGGTCGGCCCTACAATGGCTGCTTTGCTCCCCGGTTCTATTTTGATACTAACGTTGTTCATGAGGGTCTGATAAGGCACATACCCGAATTTCACGTTTATAAACTCAACTGTACCGTCAATTTTTTCAGGGATCTGTGGAACTGACGGATCCGGAATTTCTTCCTTCTCATCCAGAAATTCAAAGACTCTTGCCGCCGCAGCGGCTGTTGACTGCAGGATGTTTGCAATCTGTACTGTCTGGTTGATCGGCTGGGAAAACTGTCTCAGATACTGAATGAAAGACTGTATCATACCAACTGTCATTCTTCCGTTTATCACAAGCGCCCCGCTCACTACAACTACGGCCACGTAACCAATATTAGTCATTCCCTGTGTGATTGGCATAAGGGTACTGGACATAAACTGTGAAATCCAGCCGCTCTGATACAGCTCTTCATTTGTCTCCTCAAATTCTCCAACGGTCTCTTCCTCTGTTCCGTAGGCACTGATAATCACATGACCGGTATACATTTCTTCAACATATCCGTTCATTTCCCCCAGTGTCTCCTGCTGCGCTTTAAAATACTTCTGGGACGCCCCTGCAATCTTCATGGAAATAATCAGTGCTGCCGGGACTGTAACCACTCCGATCATGGTAAGAACCGGACTGATAAAAAGCATCATTGCCACAATAAAGATTACAGATGTGACTGCGGTAACGATCTGGTCCAGACTCTGCTGCAGGCTGTTTGATATTGTATCCACATCGTTTGTAATACGGCTCAGTACATCCCCGTAGGTATTCGTATCAAAATAATTCAGAGGAAGTTTCCTGAATTTTCCGTCCACCTGGCTCCTGAGGTCATAAATCGTTTTCTGGGAGACCTTTACAAGAATACATGTGCTCAGATATTTTAATACAGCATAGAGAATATAAACCACGGCAAGTACTGCAAGAATCGTAATAAACCTTCTGATCCCCTCAGGGATACGTACACCGTCTATAACAAGTCCGAGCAGGGAATCCGTAGCTTTTCCCAGAATAAACGGACCAAAACTATTGAACAGAGAAGAAAATATAATGAGAATGACTGACAGAATCAGGCCTTTCCGGTAAGGGGCCATGAAGCGGAAAAGCCTTTTAAATATTGCCTTAAAATTCACCGTGTTCTTCTGCGTCTGCTTCATACTATACTTCCTCCTTGCTCAGCTGAGAATACACAATTTCCTGATATACTTCACAGTTTTCCAGCAGTTCTTCGTGCCTTCCCCGGCCCACACACCGGCCGTCTTCAAGAACAAGAATTCTGTCGGCATTTTTTATTGTACTGATTCTCTGGGCCACAAGTATTACAGTGGCCTGCTCTGCCTCTTTTAGAAGTGCTTTTCTAAGCGCCGCATCAGTCTTAAAATCCAGTGCGGAAAAACTGTCATCAAATATATATATTTCCGGTTTGCGGGCAATGGCTCTGGCAATTGCCAGCCTCTGCTTCTGCCCGCCCGATACATTGGTTCCTCCCTGAGAAATTGATGCTTCAAATCCGCCTTCCTTCGCCATAACAAAATCATATGACTGGGCAATGCGGATCGCGTACTCTATATCTGTCTCTGTCGGATTCACTCTTCCATACCCTACATTTTCTGCAATCGTCCCCTTGAAAAGAAATGCTTTTTGCGGCACCAGTCCAATTTTGCTCCTAAGAGCCTCTATACTCATGTCCTTTACATTGACCCCGTCCACAAGGACTTCCCCCTGCTGGACATCATAGAATCTGGGAATCAGATTAATCAGAGTAGACTTCCCGCATCCGGTGGAACCGATGATTGCGGTCACTTCTCCGGGGGCCGAATCAAACGAAATGTCTTCAATAGCCGGCGTCTCCGCATCTGGAAATGTAAAGGTAACATTCCGAAACGATACATATCCTTTTTTCTCAGTCGCTGTGACTGCTTCCTTTTTATTCGATATGACAGATTCCGTCTCCAGCACTTCGTTGATTCTTTCGGAGGAAACTGCCGCTCTCGGATACATAACGAAAATCATAGAAAGCATCATAACCGACATCATAATCTGCATAACATACTGGATAACCGCAATCACGTCTCCAATCGGAACAGAAACAGACATGCTGATAATCTGATAGCCGCCAAATGCAATCAGTGCCACCATTGTTGCATAAAGAATCAGACTGAGTCCCGGCATCATGATTCCCATTGCAAGATTCATCTTTACGGCATTATGCATAAACTCCTGATTGACCCGGTCAAATCTTTCCTCTTCAAAAATTTCCGTGCCAAAGGCTCTGGCAACCCGGATCCCTGTCAGCTTTTCCCGGGTCACCAGATTGATTTCATCCAGCTTGGCCTGCATTTTTGTGGATAATGGTGTAGCCACTCTGGCAATGAGCAGCACAAATACAATCATGACCGGCATAGAAATTAGCAGAATCATTGACATCGTCCTGCTTTTTGCAAGCGCCAGGATGATCCCGCCAATACACATGATTGGTGCCATAAGGCACACTCTAAGAAACATATTGATAAATGTCTGTACCTGGACCACATCATTATTTGTACGTGTTATCAGTGAAGATGTTGAAAAACGGTCAAATTCTGTCTGTGAGAAATACTGTATTTTGGAAAACACCTTGCTTCTGACGTTTTTTCCGAGCCGCACCGATGCCACGGATGCAATGAGTCCGGTTGCCACACCGCTTGCAATTCCCAGCAGCACAAAAAGAAGCATCCGGCCGCTGATGGCTACAATCTCTCCCATATCACTATTTGGTATTGCTGTATTAATCACATCTGAAAGATACATAGGCAGTGCCAGATTTGCTGCCACCGAACCTGTAACCGTCAGCAGCAGAAGCAGAATCGCCCGCTTAAACCTGAACAGTTCCCGAAACATTGTTTTCATTTGATTTCCTCCAAGCTAAATATACATCCAGTTATTTTAGTATTGACTTTCAAGATTTCTCACCCCGAGAAGACATGAGTAAGCTTCAGAATTATGAATCTGTCAGCTGATATAAAGTATCTGCACGTCCCCCAGAATTCGATTCACCTCTGCCCGCAGAAATACTTCCGCCTCTGCCCTCGCCTCGGGCCGGTAACAGTATCTTCCCCTGCCCCGCCCCGTCATAAGTTCCTGATTATATAAGTCTGCCGTTCCCGGAAAAGCATCCTGATTGATAGCACGGTGGACATAGGAGTATGTCATCAGGATGATTTCCAGGAACATTTCTTTCTTCATCCTGGCCGACAATCCGCTCTCAAGCTCCTCCAGGAGTTCTGTATACAGTTTCTTCCAGTCATCAGTCAGAATCACCGGTGCAATCAAAAGACCGCAGGGGTATCCGGCTTCACACATCTCATTCACTGCCCGGATCCGCTGCCTGAGACTGGAGGTTCCCAGCTCAATCTTGCTGATGATGGACTGTGGATTTACACTCATGCGAAAGATCATCTTTCCTTCATGTTTCAGGTCTAAAAGCGGCTCCACCATATGGAATTTCGTCGGAAATGTAAGTTTCCCCCGCCCTTCTTCCACAAAACGGGGAATGGTATAGAGCAGGTTTTGGGTAATCGTATTTTCCAGCACAAGATCACTGTTGCTGCCTATCTCAAATGTGAGGGGCTGTATACTTTTTAAGCTCTTTTTAATCAGACGGTCCAACATCTGTTCCCGGTTCACAAATAATCTAAGATAAGCACATTTATTGTAATTGCACACCAGATAACAATACAGGCACATGGCCGTACAGCCTGAGGAGGTATAGGGTACCAGGTAATCGGAAACCTTGTGGTTTTCCACATATTTGTGTGTCTTACGGATTCCAATAATCAGGTTTCTCTTCATTCGTCCAAAATCGGAATTGGGTTTTTCCTGCATCTCTTTTATGGAGTTGTGGCTCTCGATCGGTATCCACGGAAGACCGCAGAATTGCTCTTTAAGCTGTGCCCCTAAAGTATAAGACAGACAGTCCGGTTCATAATAAACAGCATCAAATTTCATGATTTTCTCTTTTCTTTCTTTATTTTTTAAATGTCCTGCCTTCACCGCCTTGAGGGCATGGGTTCGGGATGCCTTTTGGTATATTTTTGAATTAGTATGTGCCAGAAAAAGAAATTTATGAATCCACTTCTTTCATTCCTCTTAGATATGATATAATTGGGTATATCTTGTGTAATTAGGTAATTGCGAAACACAT
>LDAQ01000102.1 GCA_001028025.1 Faecalicatena fissicatena
TTTAATTATCAAGGTTCTTTGCTGTTTTTGCTGTCGTTCTTTGTCGTCAGCGGCAACTTTTATAGGATATCATATCTGTTGTCGTCTGTCAAGAACTTTTCAGATTTTCTTTTGTTTCTTTTTGCTCTCAAGAACTCATTTTTTCTATTCCCTCAAGCGACAGCTTGATAAGGTTACCACACTTTCCTGAGATTTGTCAACAGCTTTTTACGTTTTTCCCCTTTTTTCTTGCGTATTAATTTAAGAATATTCTGAAAACGGAGAGCAAAAGGGTCTGACCCCTCAAAAAATGCGAAGGCTTTGATGAGCCTTCGCATTTAACATGGCATATTATTCCACTATTTTTATGAAATACTTTCCATTATTATTAGTCATACATGAACATATTTAGGTTTTATCTAATTTCCATTCGTTTCCCTCTTTCCGCTAATTGTCTGGGCAATAATATTTCTCATGATATCCTCACTCAATTGCCCGCTCAGATAACCAAATACCTTACCTTCTTTTGTAAACATGAATGTAGTAGGATATGACTGAATGCCATACTGATCGAATATGCTTCCGCCTTCATCCAGCAGAACCGGATAGGTATATCCGTTATCCTCCAAAAATTGTTTTACATCTTCTGCCGACTGCTCCCGTCCATATTCAGGTGCGGCAATTCCCAGTATAACAACCTCAGAATCTTCTTCCTTTTGGTATTCTTCATAGAGCTTCTGTATTTCCGGCATCTCCGCGCGGCACGGCGGACACCATGTTGCCCAGAAATTCAGAAAGACGGTCTTCCCTTTATAATCAGAAAGCTTATGCACATTCCCGTACTGATCCTTTAATTCAAAATCAATCGCATCCGGTAGTTCCACTGCACTATCCTTTGCATTACTGTCATTATTTTGCCCTTCATCCCTGGCTTCTTCCGATGTTTTATCCTCTTTCTTTGCAGAATCTCCTTCAGGTTTCTCTTCGCCTTCAGACGCCTGCTTTTCCGTCTTCGTATTATCCTGCTGCGCTGTCTGCACCTCTGAAAGGTATCCCGTAATAGCATTCATTTTTCCGGTGAACATCATAAGCCCCATTAAAATCATGAGTACTCCGCCCACCTTCACTGTATATTTGACAACGTTATTATGTTTCTTAAACAAATCCAGTAATGTTGTACTGAAGATGCCTACTGCTAAAAATGGCAGTACGAACCCCAGTGTATATACGCCAATCAGGGCGAATCCCCATACCTTCGTGCTTGCTGAAGCTGACATCAGCAGAACACTGGAAAGCGCCGGACCAACACATGGTGTCCAGGCAAAACTGAAGGTAAATCCCATGATCAGTGCGGTCCATGGTGACATAGCCAGTTTATCCAGATGAAACGGCAGTCTGTGCTCCTGGCTTAAGACCTTTGATTTTCCAAATATACCAAGCTGATAGAATCCGAATACAACAATCAGAATTCCGCCAATCCGGGCAAACATGCTCTGGCTGCCCTTGAAGAAATTTCCAAGCACGGAGGCTCCAAATCCCAGTAAGAAGAAGGTAAAGCTGACGCCGATCACAAAAAACAAAGTATTGATCATAACCTTTTTCCTGCTGAAATAAACTTTACCGTCCTCTCCGACCTTTCTGGTCCCCCCCGCCAGATATCCAATATAAAGCGGAATCAGCGGAAGCACACAGGGCGAAAAGAAACTCAGTAGTCCCTGAACAAATACCGTTAGAACCGGTACGCTAATATCTAATGAAAATCCCATATCATATTCTCCCTATTTCGCATTTTTATTTAGTAACAGAACATCCGGGATCAAATGATACCGAAACGTCAAATCTCTAAACATTAAATAAGTCATTCAATGCTTCCCCCATGGTTGGATGTGTAAATATCATATTCTTCAAAACCGTATACTCGAGACCGGCATCCATTGCCACTTTTACCAGATTAACCAGTTCATGTGATTCCTCACAGAAAAGATGCGCCCCCAGTATTTTATTGGTATCTACATCAATCACAGCTTTCAGAATCCCTTCCGGCTGCTCCAGTACCTGCGCCTTCGGAATTGCTGCTGCCGGAAGCTTAGCGATCTTTACATGATACCCCGCTTCCACAGCTTCCTTTTCACTCATCCCAACTCTTGAGAATGGCGGGTTTAAAAATACACTGTAAGGTACTGCTCCACGTTTGTCAAGTGTGTAGCTGCCGTCCCCAAGAACTTTGGAAGCTACAATTCTATAATCATCTAATGAAATGTAGGTAAATTGCAGGCCCCCGACTACATCGCCCATTGCAAAAATATTCGGCGCGGTTGTTGTCCTTGTATTGTCCGTAATAATGCCGCCTCGCTCATTCACCTGCACACCTGCCGCTTCCAGATTCAGGTCTTTTGTATTAGGTCTGCGTCCTGTTGCCACAAGAACAGCATCTGCCGGCAGTATTTTCTTACCTTCTTTTGTTTCGATTACAACTTCCGTATAACCTTCCTTTTTCTGAATTTCCTGAACATGCACCTCCATAAGTACTAAGGCACCTCTATTTTCCAGATTCCGTCTTACCATATCTGCAATCTCCGCATCCTCTCTTGGCAGAAATACAGGGCCATCCTGAAGGATTGTAACCTGAACTCCAAAATCTGCATAAATTGAAGAAAATTCAACGCCTATATATCCTCCGCCAATGATAACAAGGCGCTCAGGAAGCTTTTCCAGATCCAGCAGAGTTTCGCTTGTATAGACATATGGGTTTTCCTGGATCCCTTTGATTGGGGGAATAAACGGTGTAGACCCTGTATTAATAAAAAATCTTTCGCTATCCAGTTCTATAGTCCCCTCTGCCGTAAGGACTTCAACTTTATGATCCGTAACGAATCTGGCTGTTCCATCTATAATTGTAATATTGGGGTTCTTATCCAGCTTCATATAATTCTTTGCTCTGAGTTTTTCCACAAGATGCGTCTTTCTTGCTGCGGCACCCGCATAGGCAGCGCTTTTTTCTGTACATCCGTTGACTGCTGCCTCCGCACTGTGAACCAGTGACTTTGTCGGAATGCACCCTACGTTAATGCAGGTCCCCCCATACATCTTTGAAGACTTTTCAATCAGAGCCACTTTTCTTCCGGCTTTTCCTAATGCTCCTGCAATCGTTTTTCCGCCTTTTCCAAAACCTATAATAATATCATCATATTTTGCATTCATAATACCCTCCTAAAATATGTATCTTTTTTTGTTTCAGTTATTACTGTAACTTTATCAGATACAGTAATGTATGTCAAGAGATTTTTGAAAAAAATATGGTATTTAGTATGGGGAACTCGAATGACAAGGAAAGCCCGGTGCCTGACGGGACAATGTCCTCGGGCGTAATGTTCTGACACTTTGCTAAGAAACTGTAGAAGAAAAGGGAAGGGGAAGAGAGGTGCATGCCGCATTTGGCCCGAATGCCAATGCATTCGCGCCGCAGGCGGCATCAGAATTTGTTTGGGAAAACAAATTCTGCCCTCTCTTCCCCTTCCCTTTTCTTCAACCGTTTCTAAAGCTTGCTCTATGGATATTTGTTTTTTTATGTAATCGATGCGTCGTATATTTCCTGAATAGATTCTGCAAGCATTCTGTCGAATTCATCTTGTGTCTGGTCAGCCCGCAGGCCCTGCGAAAGTGCGCGTGAAAAGCTTGCCACTACGCCCGGATTCTTTGAGAGCATTGTATTTGCCTCGTCTCTGGTGTAGCCGCCCGAAAGTGCCACGATTCTCACGACTTTCGGATCTTCCAGAAGTTCACTGTAGTAGCCGTTTTGGGTCGGAAGAGTCAGTTTAAACATGAGTCTTACATCTGCAGGGACTTTATCCAGATAGCGGAGCAGCTCTCCTTTCAGAATCTTCTCTGCCTTTTCTTTTTGCGGGCTGTGGATATCTACTTCTGGCTCCAGAATTGGGACAAGCCCCTTTTTGGCTATCTGCATACCAACGCCAAACTGCTGGTCCACAATCTCACGTATCCCTTCCTCGTTAGCCATCTTTATTACGGAACGCATCTTCGTTCCAAAAATGTGTCTCTTCTTCGCTCTCTCCAGAAGCTCTTCCAGATCAGGCATTGGTTTCATAATCTGTACGCCGGCCTCTTCCTGTTCCAGCCCTTTATCTACCTTCAGAATCGGCAGGATGCCTTTTTCCTCCAGCAGATAATCTGCGGTGTACTTTCCTTCCATTTTCCTGTCCATCGTATTCTCAAATAAAATGGCCGCAAGTATGTGTTCAGATGTAAAGGCTTTACTCGTAATAATTCTCGTCCGCATCTTATGTACCAGTTCGAACATTTCATCATCATTGTGATACTGCGACTCATCAATTCCATATAGCCTCAGAGCTTTCGGAGTACTACCGCCGCTCTGATCCAAAGCCGCAATGAATCCATTACCTTCGTGCATTCTTTTCAGCTGTACTTCATTCATCAATCATACCTCCTCTTTCACGAAACCTTTATCCGATTTACTTTTGGTTGTTTTTATTGTAACACTTTTTCTCACAATTCTCAGTATTTTTTGCATATTTCTGAAAATTTCATTTGCATAATCCTTGGGGCTCCTTTACTATATATATGAGACTGTTACCCCAAACAGCACGGAATGTATTTCATAATTAGAGTGCCCGGCGCTTCAGGCTTCCCGGAAATTACTCTGTATAGCATAAACACATTCCAGAATTCTAATTTTATAAAGATCTAATAAAAAAGGAGGAATTTTGATGGAATTTGTGCACAATAAAAATCAGATCGCAGTATATACCCCGGATTATCTGGTGGTTGCTGAGGTCACTTTTCCCGCAATTGACGCTGGATGCGTAGATGTCAATCACACATATGTAGATGACGTCCTGCGAGGACAGGGTATCGCAGGAAAACTGATGGAAGAACTGGTTTCAGAGCTTCGGCAGAGCGGACAGAAAGCTGTCCTCACCTGTCCATATGCAGTGAAATGGTTTGAAAAACATCCGGAGCATGCAGATGTTCTCAAGAAATAGCCTGCACTGACCTGACTAATCTGAATGTAAAATGTCCGGTGGAACACATCACATTATTTCTGATGCGTTACTGCCGGACATTTTTTAGTATTTTTTATTTTAGATTTCTATTTTAAATGGAAAGCACTTTTGATCTCAGTGATCTGTTCCTCACTGATCGGAACCATTTCCCCAAGATTCTTAGCAAATACGAGTGCTTTTGCACTATATTCCGCCACTTCCAGCCGGTCAAAAGCATTGAGAAGGCTATCTCCGGTTACGGCTAAGCAGTCGTTGCTTACCATAACAATGGGAGTGCTCTCGTTAAATCTCTGCGCGGCCTCTTCCGGTTTTTGATAAAATTCACAGTATCCGACTTTTGGAATATCCCGCATTAAGATATAGCTCTCCGGAATCGATTTTGAATCCAGTGGCTCGTCAGTCACTGCATATGCCATAATATAAGGCGGATGCGCAATAATTACAGAGTTGATCTCCGGATGCTGCTTATAGATCTCATCATGGATCTTAATAGAACGACTGGGCACTTTTCCCACTTCTTTCATATCCCTTTTAATGCATACAATATCTTCCACATCCACATATTTCCGGTCAACGTTGTACGGAGAAATCAGAAACCGTTCCTCATCCAGCCTTACGGAGAAGGAGCCCTGGGTAGAATTGACAAGCCCCTGGTCATATGCCCTGTGAATAATGCTGCACATATCTCTTCTGGCAGCCTTTTCGGCGCTTGTAATATTTTTTCTGACAAATTCGTCCATATTCAGATGGTTCTTAGTATACTTAAGCTGAATCTCTTCCTCCTTCAGATATCCTGGTGTACCAATGATAGCTGCATTGATCTGAAGCCTTGCACAGAAATCCAGATTCTCAAATGCCTTAAATGCGTTAAACAGGCTGTCGCTCCCCACTACCACACCATGATTCTCCAGCACTGCAATATCACAGCCTTTGGCAAATTCTTTAGCAATCTTGTCTCCCAGATCCTGGCTTCCCGGCAGACCGTATTCTGCTATGGCAATCTTGCCGCAGCCGACAAATGAATTCGGACTTAACAGTGTGTTCGGTACTCTTCGCACAATGCTGAACGCTACCAGTGCCGGCGGATGTGCATGCAGTACTGATTTTATATCATTTCTCGTTTTATAGATCTGCAGATGAAACGGATACTCGCTGGATGGTTTATGATTGCCAATAATGGTACCGTCCGGCTTGATACAAACCATGTCATTTCTTGTAAGATTTCCTTTATCCACGCTGCCGGGAGTAATCCATACGTCTCCGTTATCATCCAGGATAGATAGATTGCCTCCTGATGTTGTAGTCATACCATAATGATAGATACGATTCATCATCATGACAAGCTGGTCTGCAGGGTGTAACAAATTTATATTCATATATTCACTCCTCCTTTAAGAAAGTGTTTATTCTTTACTGTTTTCATGTTTATTATATTGGTTTTATGTGGTTTTGTCAATATATTTATGTGGTTTTTATTTGTTTTTTTATTTTTGGTTATTTAGCCGTAAGGTTTAGACATCTGTATGCGTCAATACTACAAGCGATCCGCAGCAGGCCCAAAATTTAAAAACCGGTTTTTCAGAATAAACTATCCCTCCATAGCAGGCCTCTGCGGGATTTTCCTTCCACAAAATTATCATTCTCATATTCTTATAAAATATAACAGGTATTAGATTTGCCCGCTATATTGAACAGATCTATTCGTAAAGCTGGCTGTAAAAATAAACAAGAAAAAAATCAAGGAGGTTTCCTCTTTATATATGTTTCTCTTTATATCCGTTCGGATTCTGCATCTGCCATCTCCATGCATCCCGGCACATCTCTTCCAGGCCATGCTGTGCGGCCCATCCAAGCCCGGCTTTCGCTTTCGCTGCGTCGGAATAACAGATTGCAATGTCCCCTTCCCGGCGAGGTTTGATCTCATACGGAATCTCTTTTCCGCTGGCCTTTTCCATGGCCCTCACCATCTCCAGTACAGAATATCCTTTCCCTGTGCCCAGGTTAAAGATAGAAACGCCTTCTTTATCCTCCAGTTTCCTGACCGCCTTAACGTGTCCCCGCGCCAGATCGGCTACATGAATATAATCACGGACTCCCGTGCCATCCGGAGTCTCATAGTCATCGCCAAACACGCCGAGACTATCTAATTTTCCCACTGCCACTTGTGTAATATAGGGCATCAGATTATTGGGTATCCCCTTCGGATCCTCACCTATTCTCCCGCTCTTATGGGCACCAATCGGATTAAAATAACGAAGAATTACAATATTCCACTTAGGATCTGCAGTATTCAAATCTAAAAGTATCTGTTCCAGCATGGATTTTGTCCATCCGTACGGATTGGTGCACACTCCCTTTGGACATTCTTCTGTAATCGGAGTGAATGCAGGATCGCCGTACACTGTCGCAGATGAACTGAAAACAAGATTCTTAACGCCATGATTTCTCATGACCTCACACAAGACCAGGGTTCCTGTTATATTGTTGTGGTAGTATTCCAGGGGTCTGCGGACGGATTCCCCAACCGCCTTCAGTCCTGCAAAATGAATCACCGCTTCAATCCGTTCTTCTGTAAAGATCTCTTCCATTGTTCCCTGATCCAGGATATCTGCCTGATAGAATTTTACGTGCCTCCCTGCTATCTCCTCCACTCTTTTCAGAGATTCTTCGCAGGAATTGCACAGATTATCCACTACCACCACTTCATATCCCGCACCCAGCAATTCGATACAGGTGTGGCTTCCAATATATCCCGCTCCGCCGGTTACTAAAATCGCCATTATAATTACCTCCGTTTATTTCCTGTATTGTTCACGATCTGCTGTATTTCTGAACGATTTTCTGCATTATATCCCATTTTGCTTCCATATCCTGCACCAGTTTAAACTGGGTACGGCAGCGGTCCAGGTTTTGTTTTTCCCTGTGGATCCTGAAATAATGATCCCCCTGCAGATAATCAGTTAAGAACCTCATACCGCATTCAAATGTCATCACTTTGGCCCCGACCGGCATCAGCCGGATCTCCTTCTCCGTCAGCCTGCCGCCGCAGCCCTGGATAAAGCCTTTTGTATAGAGGTCAAACAGCTCCATGTCACAGGAAACTTTACTCAGATCCTGTTCATCCTCAGCGGCAGTACTTGCCCCAAAACGGATAGAATCGCCAAAATCGTTCATTGCCAGCCCCGGCATAACCGTATCCAGATCAATGACGCAGATTCCCTTTCCCGTTACATCATCAATCATAATATTATTTAATTTCGTATCATTGTGGGTAACACGAAGCGGAATCTCTCCTTTTGCCTGCAAATCCCCAAAGATATTTGCCAAAGCTTCATGTTCCAGCACAAACTGAATTTCTTTCTGTACAGAGTCTCTGCGGCCGCAGATATCTTCGGCCGCCGCATGTTTAAATACCTCCAGACGGGCTCTGGTATCATGGAATCCTTTAATTGTCTCATTCAGCGTCTCTGCAGGATAATCCGCAAGCAGCCGCTGAAAGTTTCCAAAGGATACCGCACTCTGGTAGAAGTCCTCCTGTTTTTCCACTTTATCATAGCTTGTGGCGCCTGTGATAAACTTATAGCTTCTCCAGTAATCGCCCAGGGAATCCACATAGTAGGATTTGTTCTCCACAGTCGGAATCACATTCAGGGTCTCACGTTCCGGGTCTCCGCCATTTTCAATGATACGTTCTCTTAAATAAGAAGTCACGTTCTGTATGTTTTCCATCAGTTCTGCCGGGTTGGTAAATATCTCACTGTTCATCCGCTGCAATATAATTTTCTTCTCACCAGTCCCGGGTAGACTGAAAGTCAGAAGAAAGGTGTCGTTAATGTGTCCGCTTCCATAGGGACAATCCCCTGTCAAAACACCTTCATACTGAAAATTTGCAAATACTTCCGCCTTTTGGTCATTTCTCACCTTATTCATTCGTTTCATTCCCCCACAGTTTCTCTGGATACATCCCTTCCTTTTTTAACTGGCGGATGGCTTCAACCACTACCGGTTTATCCTCTTTGTATGTAACACCGTACCATTTGTCCCGGGAGGTCAGCATCTGGACAGAGGCGCGTCCCTCTTCCACCAGACTGCTGACTACGGCCGGCAGAAAGTACTCGCATTTCTTTGGATTTTTACTCAACTCTTTTTTTAGGAATTTCGGGAATCCGGCTTTGATCTCTCCCAGAATGCTCCTTGTAAAGCCCCACATATTCATTGAAACAACAGTATCTCCGGGCAGCACTGTCCATTCTGCACCATGGTCTTCCGTAAAGGCAATCCCATGTACCCTCTTTTCAATCTGCGTTCTCTCCACAATCTTTACCAGCTCGCCTGCTTTATTCATGGTGCATACACCGCGTGCCACGTGCCCGTTTTCCGTCACGGTATTTTCCAGCTTATAACCAACCATTGTATAACGGTACTTTTCGTCATCTTCGTGTGAGGAGAGATACTCATAAATCTGATGAAAAGCATCTTTCCCATAATAGTCATCCGCATTAATGACCGCGAATGGCCCATCAATCACATCATCCGCACTCTGCACCGCATGTGCGGTTCCCCAGGGCTTTGTCCGTCCATCCGGCAGCGTATATCCCTCCGGAATATTTTTTATGTCCTGGTATGCATAGGCAACTTCCATGATTTCTTCCATACGTTTTCCTACCGCCTCGCGGAAATCTGCCTCATCCTGTTTTCTAATAATAAACACCACTTGTTCGAACCCGGCCCTTTTTGCATCGAAGATGGAAAAGTCCATGATGATATGCCCCTGCTCATCAATTGGGTCAATCTGTTTTAAGCCGCCGTAACGGCTGCCCATACCGGCCGCCATAATTACCAGCACTGGTTTTTTCATTTTCTGTACCTCCTGTCTGTATGACTGATGGATTTTACCTGTATACTTCATCCAGTCAGTCTGTTTTCTACTTATATGGTATTACAATTTATCTGTAATGTATTTGTACTATCTGTTATAACTTTTGCACAATCTGCTTTTTGTTATGCAATTTATTTTGCTTTTCGATGTAAAACGTGTATACTGATTTTAGCTGGAAATTTACAGGAGGCGCCGGAATATGGAATATAAGAATGTACGTCTGTCAAGCACCATATGCATAAATAATCTTTACACGATCCATTATTTTGAGTATATGAATACCTTTTCATTTATAGGGGAACGACATGATTTTTGGGAGTTCTGCTATGCCGACAAGGGCGAGGTGGGGATTACGGCTGAGAATAATTATATGATCTTAAAGAAAGGAGAGATTGTCTTTCACCAACCCAATGAATATCACAATGTAACAGCGACCGGTCTCTCCGCTCCGAATCTGGTGGTGATCTCCTTTGAGTGCAAAAGCCCTGCTATGAATTTCTTCCGTGGTAAAGTACTTCATATTGATGAAGTGGAGCGCTCTCTGCTGGCCAACATCGCGGTGGAAGCCAAAAACTGCTTTCTGGAACGCCTTGATGATCCATATCAGACTGAAATGCTTAAAAATCCAGAGAGGCCCTTTGGCTCCGAACAGCTTATCAAACTCTACCTGGAGCAGTTCCTTCTGCATCTGGCCAGAAGATACCAGTTCGGTACCGCTATGGACGGACAGATTCCCAAGGTTACTAAAAGCCGCAATGAAAAAGAAATTTTCCAGCATGTGGTTGATTATCTTGATAAAAATCTTTCTGCCCATCTTACCATTGAACAGATTTGCCGGGATACTCTGACCGGACGCTCACAGCTTCAAAGGATCTTCAGAGAACGAAGCGGCCTTGGCATCATGGAATACTTTTTCAGGTTGAAGGTAGAGGCCGCCAAAGAAATGATCCGCATGAGCCAGCTTAATTTTACACAGATTTCCGAGAGACTTGGATACTCTTCCATTCACTATTTTTCACGGCAGTTCAAAAAGACCACCGGAATGACACCCTCTGAATATGCTTCTTCCATTAAAGCGTTGTCCAACGGCTCCTTTAAGTAAAAGCAAACAAAAACCGGGGCTTTCCTCTGCAGGTTAATGAAAACCCACAAGAAAGCCCCGGCCCTTTTCCTTATAAACTATTCCTGCATATATTTATCTTTTAACTCTTTTATCATTTCTGAATAAGCACTGCTCTGCATCTGCTGGAGCATATTCATCTTGATTGACTCAATCACTTCATTCAGCGGAGCTGTTGCCGCTTCTTCTTTCTCCTCCACTTTAATCAGATGATAGCCAAACTGACTCTGTACCGGTCCGACTACATGTCCCGGCTCAGCAGCAAACGCAGCATCTTCAAACTCTTTAACCATCTGTCCTCTTCCAAACTTACCCAGATCTCCGCCATTTTCACTTGATGGGCACATAGAACACTCTCTCGCTGCATCTTCAAAACTCTTGTCCCCGTTTG
This sequence comes from Faecalicatena fissicatena, assembly GCA_001028025.1. Taxonomy (GTDB): domain Bacteria; phylum Bacillota; class Clostridia; order Lachnospirales; family Lachnospiraceae; genus Faecalicatena; species Faecalicatena fissicatena_A. Next base: position 11,412 of record LDAQ01000102.1, read on the forward strand.
TTATGGACTCCAGGACAGCACTGCACTTCTCCTCGGAATCAGTAAGAATATGTTTTGCGCTCACCATCTCGCCCTTGGAAAACTGCTGTTTGTTAGCCTCATAATATGCTGACGCTTCATCATCAGATACCGTGATATCTTTCATAATTTCTTCCATTGCCATCTGCGCAAGGATGTCCCGCTTTGCATTTACCAGGAACTTCTCATATTTCTCTGTCTGATCCAGCTTCAGCTCTCCTCCCATTTTTGCAAATAAATGCAGTGCAATCAACTGCTCCAAACACTGCTGTCTAAACTGAGGGTTGGATATATATGCCTGACGGTCCCTCGGGACGTTAAGCATAAATGCATCAAACTCCTCCTGTGTAATCTCTTCCCCTGCAACAACTGCTAATACTTCCTGGCTCATATGTATATTCTCCTTTTATTGTAATATGTCCATTATAGGTTGATTTCGCGAAACTTGCAAGGGGGTCAGACCCCTTTGCGATCCATTTTCAGAATATTCTAAAATTAACAACACTTTACACAACAAAAAAACGATACCACCGGGTACCGTCTCCTCATTCCATATGTATATACCTTCAAAACTGCATACAAAGAATTAAATCCATCCATTATCCTATC
>LDAQ01000103.1 GCA_001028025.1 Faecalicatena fissicatena
CTTGACAGGGGGCATATCATTGTTCACGGGCTTTTTTATGAGCAAATCAGAACCTCGGCATGAAACTGCTCCTATTCAGCCTGCCTGCACCTTAGCAGCAGACAATTTCCCATGTTATACGCACAGGTTAGCAGCCGTTAAATTACCGATGCATTTTAACGGTTACTTTGGAAAATGCGTCGCTCCTATTTGTAGTGCTGCTCCCGGCATTCAAGCAAATATATCGTCCTCGAGCGGGGTTTCACCTGCGAGTAAAGGGCTCTATATCAAGATGCCATAGGCTTAAATCAGTATTTTATAAATTTAGCCCCCGGAACGCCGCAAATGCTGCATTTTTCAGGAACGAATTTCTCGATGTTTCCGCAGACAGGGCAGAGATAATAAAAGACTTCCTCTGTCTGATCAAGATTTTCTAATGCTTCCTGATAAAGCCCGGCGTGTACCTCTTCCGCTTTCATCGCAAATGTAAAGGACATAAGCGCAGCTTTATTTCCTTCCGCCTCGGCTTCTTTTACAAAATCAGGATACATTTCCTTATATTCGTAGGTTTCGCCTTTAACACCATCCTTCAGATTATCTGCTGTTGAACCGATTTTCCCCGCCACTTCAAAATGTTTTAAGGCATGAATGGTTTCGGCATCGGCCGCTGCTCTGAACAATTTTGCCGCATTCATTTTTCCGTCTTTTTCGGCTTTGTTGGCATAGGCTGTATACTTTCTGTTTGCTTCGGATTCTCCGGTAAATGCTGCCATCAGGTTTTTAAGAGTCTTGTTTTCGCTCATTTTTTTATCCTCCTCATTTTTAAACGCTTCTAATAACTTTTCCACAGTTCCCTTGGGGAACCCCTCTGGGTGATTTTGCTTAAGAAGTGATTGCAAGAATTCCTTAGCGTTATCACTTTGCGGCAACATATATCCCGCTTCGCGGATAATATCCTCCGCCATAATATGATTGGACTTTTCGATGGCGGCGGCCAGCTTTCCGGGAAGTCCCGCAGCGATATTCTCCTGCTCCGATTTACTGCGCATCAGCTTTTTGAGTGCATTTATAACAGGCTCAGTTTTATCCTGCTGCTTCGGGTATTCTTTCGGAACCATAGTAATAGCACCGGATGGGCAGGCATCCGCACAATCGCCGCAACCAATGCACTTATCAACATCAATGATACTGTTCTCTGTATCGGTCGCCCCGGTAGGGCAGACGTAAAGGCATAGACAGTCCTTTGTGCACAAGCGTATATTTCTTACTGCATATTTATCGGCCATTTTTAATACCCTCCTTCAATTTTTTCAAATTTCCAATTAGGCACCTTACAAACAGGGCAAATCTCAGGCAAAGTATCCCCTATGTAAATAAAGCCACAAATGGTGCAGACATAGACGCCTGTATTCTCTAAGATTGCATCGCCGTCTTTTTGATATCGTGTCAAGATTGATTTTAAAATCCGAGTTACTTTCTCGCTCCATACTAAAGCACGAAGTGCGCCCCTGTCCTTGGCATCGGATGCCACAGCATTGGCATTTGGAAAGCCCTCCGTAAGGTCATTTTCAATTAAAGCAAGCAGTTTATCAAATGCCGGTTGTTCAGCAGGCGCTGATGCCGACTTGAAATATCCTGCCAATTCCGTGAAAAGAACCGCTTCTTCGGGCTTGTACTGTTTTTCACATCCGCGCGCAAGATTCGTGCAAAGCGCACTTACCTCTAAGGGGGACATCTCCTTCATATCTGCAGAGGACTCCACTACAGATATCGGCTCCTTTTTTGGAGATACCGTTGATTCACCCTGTTTCTCAAATTCGGATTTTGTCGCACCACAGAGTGGACAAACCCAATCCTCAGGGAGCTGTTCCCATGTTGTACCCGGAGCAATGCCTGATTCGGGAATACCCTTTGCTTCGTCGTAAACAAACCCGCAAACGGAACATACGTATTTTTCCATTTTCATTACCTCCTCATTGTTTTTATATTTTCACAGAACACCATAAAATGAAAACGCTGATTTATTCACCGCATTCATCATGATGTTGATGCTCGTGGCAGACGGAACCAGTTGTTTTGAGATCGCCCTTCAGATAGTTTTCAACAGCAGTTTTTGCATCACCAGAAGCTCCTACAACAACTTCAACGTTCCTTTCATTAAAAATCTCGACTGCACCTCCGCCCATACCACCGCTGATGATGACATTTACACCGCGATCGGCAAGGAAATTGGGCAGAAAGCCCGGCTTGTGTCCGGGGTTAGCAATGGTTTCACTTTTGATGATTTGATTATTTTCGGCATCAAAAACCATAAACACTTCGCAATGTCCAAAGTGCTCAGTCACCATTCCGTTGTCGCTTGCTACAGCAATTTTCATCATTTTAGTTTTCCTCCATTTTTCCTAATATTTTTGCAACTGGCTCGAGCCAATTGCCATCGAAAAGCTCTATCATACCCTTGTCACATGCAGCTGAAATTTTCGGGTCAATAGGTAGTTTAGCAAGAACCTTTAAATTATGTTTGTCAGCAATTTCTTCAATGTGGCTTTCGCCAAATATCTGATAGTCCTTGCCGTTATCGGGACATTTAAAATAAGACATATTTTCTACCAGACCGATAATGGGGATATTCATCATCTCAGCCATCTTGACAGCTTTTGATACAATCATGGATACCAGCTCCTGCGGTGAGGTCACAACAATAATCCCGTCAACAGCAATAGATTGAAATACCGTAAGAGGAACATCACCGGTGCCCGGCGGCATATCAATGAACATAAAATCCACACCGCTCCAGATAACATCAGTCCAAAATTGCTTTACTGTACCGGCAATAATCGGCCCTCTCCAGACAACCGGATCAGTATCATTTTCTAAAAGCAAATTAACAGACATAATATCAATACCGGTCTTGGTTTTTACAGGAAATAGGCCGAATTCACTGCCTGAGACTTTCTCCTTGATACCAAATGCTTTCGGAATAGAAGGTCCGGTAACGTCCGCATCCAGAATAGCGGTATGGTAACCTATTCTGTTCATGGTCACTGCAAGCATGGAGGTAACAAGCGACTTGCCGACTCCTCCTTTGCCGCTGACAACACCAATAACCTTTTTAACGCTGCTCATTTCGTGCAGTTTCTCGGAGAAATCCGTTTTTTGTTCCTTTCTCTCTGCGCAGTCCTCCGAGCAACTGCTACAGCTTTGATTGCAATTTTCGCTCATAATCTTGCTCCTTTTATTTAGATTATAATTTCACTGCCTGCTGACAGGTAATCGATGCTATCACCCATAACGGCTTTCAGGCTTTTATAAGGCTCGATGCCCGTGCAATGACAGGTGTAAAACTTTGCTTTTGTACCGAGTAGGTATTTACCAATTCTATCTATCATTTCAGAATCCTCATTGCCGCCTGAGCGGCTGGAAAGATGAAATCCACCTATCACATAATTGGGCATTCGCCCTTTAAGCGTGTGAAAATGCTCAAGTATATTTATGATGCCATTATGAGCGCAGCCTGTTACTAATAGGGTTTTCCCATCTTCCTCAATCACGAGGTTTTGCTCATGTGCAAAGGTATCATCTACCGTTTGCCCCCTATGCCCTTTGAGCAAACCACTGTTTGATTTTGGACGCGGCTCTCTTTTGACAATATTCGAGAATACTTGGATTCCACTGCTGATAAAAAATCGGTCTGACGTGAGCACAACTTGTTTGTTTTGTTTCAGATCTTCATCAAGACCTATAAAATCTAATTCATCATTTTTACGGATAGCATAGTGCTTTTCAAAAGCGAATCGATGTAGAAATACTTCGGCTTTTGTGTTCTCTTCAAAAAATGTTTTTAGCCCACCGCCATGATCATAGTGCCCATGCGAAATCACAAGAAAGTCAACATCAGCAATATTTACACCGAGCTTTTTTGCATTTTGAAGAAATAACTCGCTTGCACCCACATCAAACAATATTTTTTGTTTCTTTGTTTCTATATACAGGCTAAGGCCATGCTCGCTGCCAAAGTCTTCTGATACCGAGGTGTTTTCAACCAAAGTTTTAATAAGCATGACTTTAGTCACCACCTTTTTCAAAGAGCAGATTCATTGTTTTATGATAAACCTCTTTCACCGCCGTCCCCGATGTGCAGTCGATGTCTACAATGGTTTGACCATTATTAATAGCTTTAACTGCGTTTGAGTCAAAGGGTATACTGCCGATATAAGGAAGACCTTGTTTATTACAAAACTCTTCAATCTTCTCTGTGTTTACAATATTGGTATCATATTTGTTTATACATACTGCTGTCTTGGTTCCGAATTTCGCCGCTGTTGTTATAATGCGCTCCATATCGCTGATACCTGATATGGAAGGTTCTGCGACTATCAAAACCATATCCACGCCACTAAGTGATGCAATGACAGGACAGCCTATTCCGGGAGATCCATCAATAATGGCCAGCCCAGTATCAACTGCTGCCGACTTCATTTGTTTTTTTACCTCAGTGACAAGCATTCCAGAGGTACCACTGCCCATTTTAAGCTGTGCCGTTGAAAACACTTTTTCCCGATCAGTATACAGCATCAGCTCTCCGGCCACTGCCGGTACCAAAGTTATCGCTTCCGCAGGACAAACATATGAGCAAACGCCGCAACCTTCACATGCAAAAGGATCAACCTTATAGTACGACTCTGCTTTGATCGCGTCAAATCGGCAGTTTTGCCTGCACTGATCACAATCAATGCATAGTTCTGTATTGATCTCCGCTTTTGGCAACCCATAATAGTCTGTTTTTTCCGGTTCAACATTCCATCCGGTTATTAGGTGCAGGTTAGGTGCATCTACATCACAATCCGCATATGCTTTGGCGTCAGCAAGCTTTATAAATGCACTTGCTATTGTGGTCTTTCCAGTGCCGCCTTTTCCACTAAGGATTAGTAGTTGTTTCATTACACTGCACCTCCTTTGCCACTGTTTTCAGCAGAGAAGAAAACAGTTCTCGGTATTTTTCATTTTTATTAACGGCAATTTCCGCATTCGAGTTCAAGGTTCCAAGTTCATTGTCAAATGGAACCCGCCCTAATATCTTTATATTATTTTCAAAACAAAACTTCTCTGCTGGGTTTTCTTCATCCAAGCATTTGTTAAGAACCACCCCAAATGGCTTATTAAATAACTTGACCAGATCGTATACCATATTGAGGTTATGAACACCAAACAATGTCGGCTCAGTTACCAATACACAATAGTCCGCATCTTTGATGCTCTCCATTACGATACAAGCGCTTCCTGGAGGGCAGTCAATAAATGTCTGTTTATTTGCTTCCAAATTTTTCTCGGTAAGCAGCTTCTTTATGATAGGAATGCCCGTAGCTTCACCAGTGTTCAATATTCCTGTCCATACTGTTACTTCATCGGAAATCCCTTTTTGTACTTTGCCAATAACCTTTGCTTTCTCTGTTAGTGCCTTTTCAGGACAAACCAAGATACAGCCACCGCAGGAGTGGCACACATCGTCAAAGACAATCAGTTTGTTTTTAATATAGGCGAGGGCGTTAAAGTTGCAAAAATCAACGCATTTTCGACATCCATTGCATAATTCTTCATCCACTTTTGGAATCTTTACTGATATTTCTTCCTCCCTGACTCCTTCAGGCTTAAAAAACAGATGTCCATTCGGCTCTTCTACATCACAGTCTATATATGTGGATTCCTTCGATGCCGCAGCTAAATTCACTGATACCAGTGTCTTTCCTGTGCCGCCCTTGCCGCTAAGCACAGCTATTCTCATATTAATTGCCCCCGTGTCCATGAAATCCGGCATGAATTTCATCAAGCAAATGAAGTTTGCCGGCAATAAAAGCATCAATATTATCTTTGGCTGAAGTAGTTGTTGTTTTATAAATTTTGATTTCAGCGGGTTTTAACACGTCAGCAGCATTTTCTCCTAAGCGGGGAGTTAGTAAAGCATTTGCCTTGTTATCCACTATTATTTGTGCAGCTTTAATCCCTGCACCTCCTGTGCTTGCCGCCGCACTGTTGTCAATAAATATACTTTCCTTGGTTTCTACATCATAAATAAGAAAATAGGGAGTACGTCCAAATGATACACATACATTCGACTCTAAGGTTTTCTCATCTATTGGAATTGCTATTTTCATAAGAATCCTCCGTTCTATTTTTGTTTAAATAATTCTCAATTGCGTTGCGTAGCGCACTCACATCTAAATTGAGCAACAGGCATTTTGTAGGCACATAAAATGCTCAATTACTCTTTCTGAATATATAATCAACCACCTCGATCCGCATCATCTGTGAAACATCTACCACGCCTATGCCTGTGGCAACCACGGCCACAACCATTCCCCAACCCTTCACAAAGCCGGTATTCGCCACCCTCAATCAAAAGCACCTTTACATTTACTAATGATTCAGCCAGTTTTTTTCTGGCCTCGATATAAATGCCTTGAACGGTGCTACGAGCAATATTCATCTGCGTGGCGCACTCTTCTTGTGTAAAGCCCTCTAAATCGATAAGCCTTATAGTTTCATACTCGTCAACGGTCATGATTACATAGTTTTTTGCGTCGGCAGGTGAATCAAGGGGCCCAAATCTATTGCTTTCAGGCAAACAACAAACTTTTCTCCACTTCATCGGTCTCGCCATAATTCATCACCTCCATCCTAATCAGAAATAACCAGAGCGTCCTCCGGTTATCCCTGATGCCCATTATAGGTTCTCTAATTGCTTATCAATAACTTCGAGTCGATCTTGCAACATGGTTTTTTGTTCATTTAGCAGCTCTTTTTGTGTTTTTGGGGAGGTCTGGCTAATCGCAGAACCTCTTCCAAAACCGCGGCCGAAACCGCGTCTGCAAGCAAATCCAAGACCCAATCCCATTCCAAGACCAGCCCCATATTTTACTGTATTAGCACCAGTGCAAAGTCCTAAACCTCTTCCAGTCATTGAACCAGCACCCATCGGGCCAGTTCCATTTCTTCTTGGCATGATTTTCACCTCCTTATAGTTTATGACATATACCATCTATTCTTATTATACACCGTTTCTGGCATATGTCAATAACTTTTTGAAATAATTAAAAAAGCTGCCAATCTATAGTTTTGATTAATAATTTTGCGAGCTGGAGGCAAAAATACACGCTATATACTTAAATATTTTGATAGGTTATAATAATAAAGATTAGCAGGTCATCACATCCCCAAGATAGTCCAGAGTATCCTTGCATATGGGTGGTGACAAATTTATTTCTAAATATAAAAAAGTGTCTTCGACACTCTCAACTCCCTGACCCTCATTCTTGAGGGAAAGGGTTTCTTTTTTTCCCCTTTTCCTTCATAATTCATTTATGAGCAAATTAAAAGATATCTTTCGCGATCATTATGAAGAAATGTTATATATGTTACATCCTCGCAAATCTGTCATTGAAAATGTTGACAAGATGATTGACTGCTGTGATTCTTCTCAGGGTGGTGCCTTTTGGGGCTGCCCTGATTGTGGTGAACTTAAATTCGTTCCTTACACCTGTAAAAGCCGTTTTTGTCCTTCTTGTGGAAACATGTATAATCAAAAACGAGCATTTCGTATCTCATCTACTCTCGTTTCCTGTATTCACAGACATTGTGTCTTTACCATTCCGGAAGAGCTTCGTGCCTTTTTTCTCAAAGATCGTTCACTCCTCGGACTTCTTTTTCATTCCGTTCGCGATGCTGTCCTTCGCATGTTTTCTAAAATGAATCAATCGGAACATTTTACTCCTGGCATTGTTTGCGTCCTTCACACCTTTGGACGAGATTTAAAATGGAACCCTCATATTCATGCTCTGATCTCAGAAGGAGGGGCTGGCAATTATACTCCTTGGCGTATTGTAAAGCACTTTGACTACCACTTTCTCCGCAAGTCATTTCGTAAGGTTCTCCTTGATCATATGACCGATCAAATCGGTCCCTCCTTCAAGAAAACAAAAAATGAAATGTACTCGTTCCATTCGGAAGGCTTCTATGTTCGTGCCAAACCCAATGATTGTACTCTCGATCAGACCGTGAAATATATCACCCGCTACCTTGGCAGACCAGTAATTGCCGCTTCAAGGATCGACAACTATGATGGCGAGACCGTTACCTTTCACTATAACCGTCACGAAGATGAATCCCTTGTAACAGAAACGGTTCCTGCTCTTAATTTCATAAATAGGCTGATCCGACACATTCCCGAAAAACACTTTAAAATGGTACGTTACTATGGAATCTATGCGAAACATCATAAACAAGAAAAACATCTATATCGACACCTGTCCCATGAAAAGCGTAAGTTTTTAAAGTCTTTACTGGATTGGAGAAACTCCATCCTCCTATCCTTTGGATATGACCCGTTAAAATGTCCCAAATGTGGCTCTTCCATGTTGGTTCTGGAAGTTTACCATAAAAAAACTGCACTATTTGAACAATATCGAAAGCAAATGGGATTTGGATAATTCCAAGCTCCATACTACCTTTCCAATCGTCAAATAATGCAGTTCGAACCAAAAACAAAAAACTTCATGCTCAAAGTCATCGCGAAATCCCTCGATTCGCTCTTTTGTTATGTCATTTTTTATTTCTACCCTAGTATACACTATTTTAAACGATTTGAGAAGTTTCCTATTAATTAAAAAAGCAAAGATTCCGATTTCAACCAGAATCTTTGCTGTTCATTTAAAACATCAGTACCGATTATTCTCCCATAAATAACTTGATATCATCTTCAACTTGTCCGATACCTGCAATGCCAAACTTTTCAACAAGGACCTTTGCAACATTAGGCGATAAAAATCCTGGTAAAGTCGGACCAAGGTGAATATTCTTCACACCTAAATAAAGTAACGCAAGTAATACTATTACCGCTTTTTGCTCATACCATGCGATGTTAAATGCAATCGGCAGATCGTTAACGTCCTCAAGTTCAAATATTTCTTTCAGCTTCAATGCGATTACTGCAAGAGAGTAGGAATCATTACATTGGCCAGCATCAAGAACTCTTGGAATACCACCAATATCTCCTAACTCAAGTTTATTGTAACGGTACTTGGCACATCCTGCAGTAAGGATAACCGTATCCTTAGGTAGTTTTTCTGCAAACTCAGTGTAATACTCACGAGATTTCATTCTGCCATCACAGCCTGCCATGACGAAAAACTTCTTAATTGCACCTGATTTTACTGCATCAACTACTTTGTCTGCAAGAGCAAACACTTGGTTGTGAGCAAAACCACCAACAATATTGCCTGATTCAATTTCTACAGGAGGCTTACACTGCTTTGCCATCGTAATAATTTCAGAAAAATCTTTTTTGCCATTTTCATCAGCTGTGATGTGAGGACATCCGGGATAGCCTGATGCACCGGAAGTAAAGATTCTTTTTCTGATTTCCTCGCTTCTTGGAGGTACGATACAGTTTGTAGTAAACAGAATTGGTCCATTGAAAGTTACAAATTCAGTAACTTGCTGCCACCATGAACCGCCGTAATTTCCCGCAAAATTGTCATACTTCTTGAAGAAAGGATAATAATGTGCAGGAAGCATTTCACTATGGGTATAAACATCAACGCCTGTACCTTTTGTTTGCTCCAGTAGTTGCTCTAAATCAGTGAGGTCATGACCTGAAATCAGTATTCCGGGATTGTTTCTTACACCAATATTAACACTAGTGATTTCAGGATTTCCATATTTAGAAGTATTGGCTTCATCTAACAGTGCCATGGCTTTAACACCAAACTCACCTGTCCTTAATGTTAAAGCTACGAGATCATCTGCCGACAATGAATCATCAAGGGTTGAAGCAAGTGCTTCATAGATAAATGCATTAATAGCAAGATCTTCTTTGCCGATATTAAGGGCATGATGTGTATATGCCGCCATACCTTTCAAACCATAGATAATCATTTCTCTAAGAGAACGGACATCTTCATTTTCGGTTGAAAGAACACCTACTTTTGATGCTTTGTCTAACATAGACGCTCTATCGCTTACTTCAAACTCCGCTGCATCACCAAGGTTAACACCGGAAATCTGTTTTTTTAGCTCGTTTCTTAAGCCAATCATTTTATGGATTTGATTTTCGATTGCACCGTCATCAAAATTTGCATTTGTAATGGTGATAAAAAGGCTTTTTAGGACTTGATGATTTACTTCGCTTATGGATTTAACATCCAGTTTGCCTTTTATAACAATTTCAGAAATCCCTTTTGTAACATAAATCAGTAAGTCTTGCAATTTTGCAACTTCCTCATTTTTGCCACATACGCCTCTTACCTCACAACCGGTACCTTTTGCAGTTTCTTGACATTGATAACAAAACATACTCATAATCGTTTCCTCCTTCAGATTATTCCTTAACGGGTTCGAATTCATCTTTACCCACAAAACAAATTGGACAAACCCAATCATCAGGGATATCTTCAAAAGCAGTTCCCGGGGCTATTCCACTATCTGGATCACCTGTTTGTGGGTCATAGATATATCCGCATGGGATACATATATATTTTACCATTCTGCGTTTCTCCTTTCAACATTTTTATACAATAGGCGTTTGCGAAACGCCAA
>LDAQ01000104.1 GCA_001028025.1 Faecalicatena fissicatena
CTTGACAGGGGGCATATCATTATGGATCCGGGCTTCTCATTTATACCCGAAACCAAATCAGATAATGCAAAGGAAGCAGCACCTGGAGCAGATGTCCCTGCTGAATATCAAGTTACATTAAAAAAGCCGCCAGCTACAGCGACATGATTTATATGTCTAAAGCTGGAATATATGCTCCGCTCACTTCCAAATATGGTGAAAACTTTCATTCCAATTCTAAATTAAAACAGGAGCAGCTATGCCGCTCCATTAAGTAACATTTTCACCCCCAGGATATATGCACTCAATTCCCAGTTCCGAAAATATTCCAAGCCACTGTTTCCCCGGCCTTTTATCGGTAACAATCTTATCGATATCCTTAAGCCGCCCGATTTCAGTAAAAGCTGTTTTCTCGAACCTGCTGCTGTCTGCAGCCAGGATCCGCTCCTCTGCTGCCAGCAGCATAGTGCGTTTATTCTGGGCATAATAACCATAGCCTTCTGTCAGTCCGGCATCAATATCTATCCCCTCGCAGGATATGATTGTCTTATCAGCCTTCAGAGAGCTTAAGACACGATCTGTCTGCGGGCCGACAAGCGCATTTACTCCTTTTTCCAATGCGCCTCCTGCCAATAGAATGGTCCACCCTTTCTTTCCCTGCAGTCCAAAGACAATTTCCACCGAATTCGTTATTATCGTAAGGTTTTTCTTATCTTTCAGCTCATGAGCGAGATGGGCTGATACCGGGCTCGCATCCAGCATAATCCGGTCACCGTCTTTGATTTCGTTTGCAGTCAGTCCGGCAATTTCCTTTAATTTTTTGTGATCCATCCTCCACCTCTCATGTCCAGAGACTATCTGACTGCATTTTCAGGATCTCATCATGATATCCTTCATGATTTTCTCGGCCGCATCTCTGTTATACTCATAGAGCCCTATTATCCCCAATATATATGGATGAAATTGTATTTTCTGCATTTGTTTTGCAAATTCATATGCCGCTATTTCCCCCGCACTGTCCGGAGAAATTGTTTTCGTTATAAATGGCACTGGTTTAATTTTGAAAGATATACCCGCATTTTCAAAATTTTCTTCCACGTCTTCATAATAATGGTACAACTCATGATAGAAAAGTACATGACTCGGCTCGAAGTCTCCCAATTCTTTACTGATAACAGCTTTATTTATGTCCAGGCTCCTGAGCAGCCTTCTGGATATCCGAATGTTGTTATCATGATACTCAGCAAAATTGATAGAATCGGGCATAATAAATTCTTTATCCTCCACCACGCTCACTTTTAGACTGTTCCTTTTAACAAGATGGTCAATCTCTTCGCCTTCGCGTGATGCCTCATATGCTTTTTTCCGCCCTGCTTCTTTTGCCCTGCTGATGATATTCCGGCACATTTCCTTTGTATAATGCCTGTAAAATATATCCAGACGCAGTATATATGCATCCCATTCCTCATCAGAAACAGCTTTTAAAGATGAAATCACTTCTGCCAGTCCGCTGCTCATTTTTATTGCCTCCATTATTAGATTGCCTGTCTTACCCCAATCATTGTAGCCGATTCACCAGCAGGCATGCCGCTGATTTCAGCATTGATAATTCCTGATCCCTGCTCCTGGCTGGATACACCGGAAACTTCTATGATTCTTCCGCCTACTACAATAAACAGATCCGGACAGATGATCACGTCACCTTTATATGTACTCAGCTCATCAAACAGCTTCTTGAAATCGGTCTCAAGGGACCCGATTGTAGAGTTCACTACCGATCCCCGCGCCGTCTGGAGTTTTATGAAGCCTTTCTGATCCAGAACTCTGATTGCATAATTAATCTGAGGCTTTCTTCCAAACTTTTTCTCCGAGCGTTCCTGCGTATATACATACATCGCATCCGTCTTCCCTGCAAGTTCTACTTTTTGACCAGCATTCCCAAAAGATTCTGATGCAATTTTTTCCGCCTCTTTTTCATCCACCGCTTTCATCATATCCGTTGTCTTTACTTCCGTTGAACCCATGGCGGATACAGATACCCTCTGCTTTTGGTTATCGATTTCAACCACAGTCTCGATACTGTCCGGTGCTGCGCCGAGTTTGATCACGGACTCGACTGCTTCTCTGCGTATGGCCGTAATATCGGCTTCTGTAGGATTGGGAATGACACGTTCCACCGTATCGCGGACCATGGCAAGCGCAACGCCTATTGATGAAATTACATCGGCATTCTGAGGTATTTTGTACTTGATGTTCATTTCCTGTCCCATAAACGGTATCAGTGCTGCTGCACCTCCGCCGCATCCTACTAACACGGCCTGGTCTGAGTCCAGTTTATACTCCGCTATCAGATCTTCCACCACCGGAATCAATTTTGAACAAGCTATACTCAAAATCTGCCTCGCCGCATCTTCCACCGATACCCCCAGATAATCTGCCAGTGGCTTCATCGCTTTTTTGGCTGCTGCCTGATTCCCATATGCATAGAACTCGGGGCTCGTTAGTCCCAGAACATTTGCTGCGCACGTGTTTGTAATCGTATAATTTTTGCCGTTTTTACATCTGATTGCACAATAATCAGAAGGATCGCCTTTCTTTGGTGTCACAAAATACAGCTCCGGTTCCACAATATCTTCTTCGTTGGCAAACGCGCTGTATGGAAGTCCTGCGATGTGTGCACTCCTTGGTCCTACATCAACCAGTTTTCCCTTATCCGCCCGCACCATGCTTCCGCCTGCTACTCCCAAAACACGTACGTCCAATGAGTTTACATAGGTTCGGTATCCTGCCAGTTCCGCATGCCTGATGGTAGGCCTTCCATTTTTAATAACTCCGATGTTTGTACTGGTACCGCCCACCTCAAAATAAATCCCTACCGATGCCCGTAAATACATCAGTGCACCTACAACACTTGCCGTTGGTCCCGACATCATAGAAAGAATCGGTCTTTTGCGCATTTCTTCTATACTCATAACACCGCCGTCGCCCCTCATGATCATAAGAGGCGCCTGAATTCCGGTTGCCTTGACACTTTTCTCGGTGGAATTTGCCGTGTCCAGCATTTTAGGAAGTATACTTGCATTTACCGCAGCAGTCCGGGTTCTTGTTGTCAGACCATAAAGCTTACTGATTTCGGAAGCTTTTGTTACCTGCAGCCCTTCTCTTTCTGCCGCTTTTGCAATCAGATTTTCTCCTTCTCCATCATCCACTCCATAGACTTCCGATGCAACAATAATTTCAGCCCCGTCTTTCACAAGAGATTTTATGACTTCACGCGCCGAACCTTCCGTCAGATTCTGGGTGTCCATAAAACGGGTATGTGTTTCTATATGCCTTCCGGTTACCAGAGGAAGATTTCCAAGTTTAGTCTGGCTTTTGACAAGCAGTGAGGAAACTCCTTTTCCGCCCGTTGCTATAATCCCCACGCGGGCCACATCACCTTCCAGCAAGGCGTTTGTTGCCTGAGTTGTACTGTGTGCCAGGAAAATAACATCTTCCGGTGCGATATCGTTTTGTTGCAGGCATTTCTGAAAACACTCTACAACGCCTGCTGCCACTCCCTGCTCACTGTCATGAGTCGTGGGGACCTGCACCTTTCCGATGATCTCAAATGTGTCATTGTCTATCGCAACCGCTTTTGTGTGGGTTCCCCCCACATCGATTCCCATACGTACCTTTCTTTTACTCATAGCTCCTCCATTTTCCCATATATAATTGATATTCTTCCAACTGCGGTTCTCTACAGGCTTCTTTATCCATGCATATAATACAGAATGCCAAGTATGCAGATACCATATACCCAGCAGACTGGCATCGCAGTCTTAATAAATTCCAGAGGCTTTACTTTTGCATAAGAACATGTCCATACATTGGTAGAATTTGTAGGATCCACACCGCTGTATATAGAATTTCCGGCAAAACACAGGATCCACAGATATGTAACCGGAATTGAACCAACAGCAAAAATCGTTGCATAGATTGCCGCTCCTGCACCAGCGAGGGCCAATGGTCCGCGGTACATAAACAGCGGCAGCAGCACAAGCATAAATATTGTCAGCCCCAATGTTGTCTGCGGAAGAATCCCTCCCAGCGTAGCCTGCAGTACAGGGCGGATGGAAGATGCACCGCTTGCTACCGTATATGCACACGCCATATACATAATCATACCGGCGGATTCCCCTGCACCCTTTTTAAAGCTTTTACTGATCATCGGGAAGATTCTGATTTTTCTGTAAGTTATTTTAGCTGTACATATTGCATAGATCACTCCGATGATAAATGCGGCAAAAATATTTACCTTGAACGCCATCATCAGAATAACAGGAATGATTGTAGCGATGCATACATACCACGGGACAAATGTAATCGTATCACTGTCATTTTCTTTTACGGCCCAGCTTTTTACCTTTTTTACTTTCTTAACTTTCTTCTTCATAGAGAAACTGTACATTACGAGGACGCCTGCAATACTGACTACCAGGCCAACTGCAAATGCAATAAACGCATACGGTGTCCAGGGAGTTGTCATTGTCTCAGGAATCTCATCTATATATGAGAGAAGGCCGCGCATTACAATGTATTGGGATACGTTCAGCAGCTGCCCCACCGCCACCGACACACCATATGCGACGATGGATATTCTTGAGGGTATTCCCAGTGATATCATAACAGGAAGTACGATAACGCCAACGGCAATTACCGGTCCGATACTATAAAGGGAAGTAAACATAACGCTTACAACGATCATAATAATTGCGATCAGAACTTTCGGATTATCCCCTCCAAGCTCTACCGCCGTTCTTATAATTGTTTTTACAAT
This sequence comes from Faecalicatena fissicatena, assembly GCA_001028025.1. Lineage (GTDB taxonomy): Bacteria > Bacillota > Clostridia > Lachnospirales > Lachnospiraceae > Faecalicatena > Faecalicatena fissicatena_A. The sequence goes on from LDAQ01000104.1 coordinate 4,799, forward strand.
TCCCGTCTCTATCATGACCTGTGCAAACCAGGCGCCAAAAATAATCGTCATAAATGAGACTGCCTGATTATTAAACTGTCCCGATATCAAATCATTTAAGATGCCTCTGAGATTCATCCCGCCAAGAACTGCCCACAGGATACCTGTGCAAAGCAGCACCAGAGACGGGTTATATCCTTTCACAAGAGCAACGATCATAATTACATACGAAATCAAAAATAACGCTAATAAAATATTTTCTATACTAAACATGGTGTTTTCCTTTTCCTTTCAGTATTATTGATTTCTGCGCTTTATTCTTTTGTACCATGAAATTGCTTCTTTTCACACAACATCAAATGTTCCGCAACCAGACACAGCTCCTCTTTTTGGTTATACACCTGAAGGCTCTCCACAACAAACCCTTTATCGGGATGTTTTGGACTATCATACTTATCTTTTAATAAAACTTTCACCTTTATGGTGTCACCGATAAACACCGGGCGGATAAATCTAAGTTTATCATATCCATAAGAAAATGCTACCGGATTAATCAATGTTGCTGTCATACCCACACCCACGCTGAAAATCAGTGTCCCATGGGCAATCCTTTTTCCAAACTCCGTTCCCTTTGCGAATTCCGCATCCATATGGTGCGGGAAGAAATCCCCGGTCTGCCCCGCATGAAGTACTACATCCGTCTCCGTAATCGTCCGGCCTATGGATTCCCGGACTGCCCCAACCTCATAATCCTCATAATAAATTGTCTGTTCCATCTTTTCTCTCTCCTTTATAAATATTGTTCATTATTCTGCCCCAGCATCGGTACCGGCTTGTCGCTGTAATACCGCTCACCGTCTATTGTAATCGGACATCGTGTAGTCTGAAAAACGGTGTTTCTGTCCCTCCTGATGTCCTGCAGCATTCCCAGAACCTGAAATCCCTCCTCTTGAAACAGTTCATCCCAATTCAATACCCTGGAACACCAGATGTCAGCTGCCTCCAGAATCCCCAGCCAATGCTCCGCTGTATTCTTCATCAGATGTTCTTTCAATATTTCTTTGATTGCATCTCTCTTTATTGCCCATTCACTTTCATCCGTATACTTCAGCAGTTCATCACAGCCCAGAAGCTGTCCCAGAACAACGATGGAACACATAGCGATTGCCAGATATCCCTCTTTGGTCTCATAGACGCCATACGGAGCAGAAATGTATGCATTCGCGTTGTTTACGCTGCATCGCTGGGGGGGACAATGACCATCATTGAGATAGGTCGTTAATACCTCAAACTGAACATCTGTAATAGATTCCAGAAGATTGACCTGAATATATCCTCCTTCCCCAGTATTTTCTCTGCGGATCAAAGCAGAAATGATTCCCTGAACCAGATATTGGCCTGCAAACATATCCGCAATCGACAATCCCATTGGAGTCGGCGCATCCCCCGCATTTCCATTAAGCCAGGGAAGCCCTGACAGACTCTGGGCGAGCAGATCCTGACCCGGTTTCTTTGCCCATGGCCCCTCGCTTCCATATCCGCTCACTTCTGCATAGATCAGCCTGGGATTCCATTTGCGGATATCCTCATATGACAGGCCCAGCCTCTCTGCCACGCCTGGCCGAAAACTGAACACTCCTACATCCGATTCTCGGATCAGTTTTTCCAGGCTTTTTTTACTTTCTTCCGCTTTCAGATTCAGGCAGATGCTGTCCTTATTACGGTTTACCGCACAGAACAGAGGGCTTTCTCCCTCAATTTCACAATCCGGCACCCTGAGATTCCGACAGCCGTCCCCCACGCCTTCCCGCTCTACTTTTACAACCTTCGCTCCTAAATCTGCCAGGCGGAGCGTTGCAGAAGGCCCTGCAAGATATTGGCTGAAATCCAGTACTTTGACTCCTTCTAAAGGCCTCATGCTTCCACCTCCCCTATCTCCTGTCTGATTTTCTCCGTATCCGCCCCGAGTTTCGGACCCGGGCGCCTGGAATAATACGCTTCCCCATCTACTTTAATCGGACATCTTGATGTGACGATTTCCCGGCCATCCATCAATTCCAGTGTCTGTAAAAACTTTAATTCCTTAAATCCTTCCGATTCCAGCATCTTTTCCCATGTATAGACTTCACAGCACCAGTAGTCCTCTTTCTCCAATATAGCCAGCCAATGATTTGTGGTCTGCTGAATCAGCCTGCTCCCGATCAGCTTTTTTATCTCATCCCGCTTGCCAAATTCGTCTCCCGGGTCATATTCATTCAGCTCTGGAAGTTCCAGATAAGACGCCAGGTCTTTTAAGCTGCCCTGTGATAATGCGATACAGCCATCCCGGGTCCGGTATATGCCATATGGTGCGGCCAGATATGGATGTGCATTATTGTATTCTGCACGTACCGGCAGTTTTTTTCCGCCGTTTAAATATGCTGTAATCCCTTCAAACTGCATATCCAGTGCAGACTCCATCAGGCTCACCTGAACCTGTGCTCCCCTTCCCGTTTTTATCCGTCTGTACAATGCCGCCAGAATTCCTTCTGCAAGGTGAACGCCAGTATAGGAATCTACAACAGACAGCCCAAACGGTGTCGGCGGGTTCCCACCGTTTCCGTTCAGCCACGTCAGCCCGGACATGGACTGAACCACCAGATCCTGCCCGGGCTTTTTCGCCCATGGCCCTTTATCCCCATATCCGGTAATTGTTCCATAGACAATGCGGGGATTTATCCCCCTTACATTTTCATAATCCAGTCCATTCTTTTTCATGACTCCCGGCCTGAAATTTTCAATCATAACATCTGCTTTCTTTATTAGCATTTTCAGGATCTTCAGATCATCCGGATCTTTCATATTTGCACAATAGCTTTCTTTACTGCGGTTAATTGTGTGAAACAGCAGGCTGTCATCCTCTATTACCATGTTCTTAAGAATCGTTCTGCGGCAGTTGTCACCGCTGCCCGGCCGTTCAATCTTGATAACCCGTGCCCCCAGGTCGGCAAGTCGCAGCGAACAGGAAGGGCCTGCCAGATACTGGCTGAAATCCAGCACGACAATTCCCTCTAATGGTTTCATATTGTTTCCTCCTTTGACTGCCGATATAGCCGATTCAGTTTTTCAATCGTCTCTGATGCATTTCCGCCATTCATGACATATTCTCTGACGTAGTCTCCCGCATGATCCTGAAAATACAGATATCCGCTGTACCTTGGGCGAAGGTAAGACTCATCCAGCGTCCGCAGGGTATCGCTGAAGAAATTCATACATCTTCTGTTGCATTCTTCATCCAGCCATGCCTTTCTGTGTCCTGGCTGACCACCGTTTTCAAAATACAATGTTTTCTGGATATCAGGTGACACCGCATATTTTACAAATGCAGCTGCTGCCTCCTTTTCTCTGCATGCACTGGAAACAGCAAGTCCCGTACCACCTAATACGGTTCTGCAGTTTTTCCCCTGATAGGTAACCACATTTCCCGCCTTCAGCAGATGTTCTGCATACCCGGCCCGGGAATAATTTGTATAACCATAGGCAAAGGGGCAATAACAATACTGATCCCCCGACGCCAAAGCCTCATGGACTTCTATCGGATCCCACTCAAACATGGTGCGGCTGCACATCGAAGCAAGCCGCCTCATATCCTCCAGAATTTCAGCTCCCGCCTGTTTCTCTATGACTTCTTCCTCCGTAAACATTTCCTTTCCGGAGGTAACTCCAAACATGTAAAAATCCATCAGCAAATTGATAGGAATCCCTGCGTAAATCACCTTGCCTGTTTTAGCAAGCTCCAGAACATCCTCAAATGTCTCAGGAATCCGCGGGACTTTTTCAAAATAGTCGGGCCTGTAAACCGCAATTGGTGTGGCCGCATCTATAGGAAGAGCACTCTGAAATCCCTCGAAATTATAACTTTCATAGGATGCTCCCACTGAATTTTCGCGCTGCTCATTCAGATACTCCTCCTCCAGATAATCCTGCAGGGGAAGTAGAATCCCATGCTTTGCCGCAAACCCCGCCCAGGGATGGTCAATAATCAGTAAATCGTACATCTCTGCCAGTTTTTCAATGGGCGCATCTGCAAATTCCTGCAGGGATCTTTTTTCCCAGACGATATCAACCTCCTGATTCAATTCTGTAAACCTCTGTGACACAGCTGTAATAGATGTATACCCTCTGCTGTGATTCCAGGTAATTCCTTTCAAAACCTTTCTACTCATCTTTCACCTCTTTTTGGTACTACCAATTTTTTCTTAAATTATGATCTCACAAGTTCAATATGTCAATATGTACTTTTCTACAAACAAATTTACGATTTTATGTGTATTTTGCACTATTGTCTTTCGTTTTTCACTGTATTATACTATATTTAAATATAATATTTGGTATTACCATATTGTTATATATTTTATTTTAATTGATTTTATACATATCAACGTTCATTTTGGTAGTACCAGCGTTTTGAAAGGAATGAATACTATGACAAACAGTAAAGAAATGATCTCGGCATCCATCAGTATCTATGACCAGGACAATCATATCTGTGATTCTGCCATGCAGACTTTATGGGAGAAAAACTTAAAAGAAGGAGCCGATGGTTTCTTCATCGGAGGAAGTGTAGGCGAATGCTTTCTGCTAACCACAGAAGAACGAATCCACATGTTTGAGCTTGCTTCCCAATACGTTAACAGAACCAGAGTTTATGCTCATGTGGGCGCAATCGGCACAGATATCGCCATCGATATGGCCCGGGCCGCCCGCTCCTGCGGAATTACCCACATCGCATCAACTCCGCCCTTTTACTTTGCATTTTCCACAAAAGAAATCGCGCACTATTACTATGACCTTGCTCAGGCCGCGGATGCACCGATTTTATACTACGATATCCCCTCCAGTACGCATGAGAATCTGGACACAGAAGACCCGGAGATACGGGAAATGCTGAAATCAGGAGTTATCGGCGCGGTAAAACACACCAATCTGCAGTCATACCGCATGAAACGCATCAAAGCCATAAACCCCGACATCAAAATTATGGGGGGCTTTGAAAGCCGCATGATCCCCATGCTGAATTATAACTGTGACGGGTTTATCGGAAGCACATTCAACTTCATGCTTCCTCAATACCAAAAGATTATCGAGATGTACGGTTCGCCGTCAAAAACAAACCTGTACAGGGCTATTTCGGATTCAACCGATATCCTTCAGGTTTTACTCGAATGCGGGCTTCCGGCCTCCATAAAATATATCCTTTCCAGACAGGGTATTGAAGCCGGTACCGTCCGGCGTCCACTATTACCTTTAAGTGGCACAGCAAAAAATAGAATTGATACCGTATTAACCCAAAAGTTAATTTATCACTAATAAATAGCTGGATGCCGCTCCCATTTTGCGCTATAATAAGGATGTTGCGAAAAGCCGCCGACAGGCACAGGCTTTTACACTAATTGAGGAGTTTAATATCAGAACTATGAACGACAACACCAACAATAAAACAGCATCCGATAAAGTGATTGAAAACATTGCGCAAATGATTGTTTCCGGCGAAGTAAAGCCCGGCGAGAAACTTCTCACAGAACGCGCTTTTGCCGAAAAATATAAAGTCACCCGAAGCTGCGTGCGGGAAGCAATCCGCGCTTTGGCTCTGATTGGCATGGTAACGATTCATCCCGGCGGAGGTACTTATGTAGCCGATAACAATGGGAATATTCCCGAGGAAACCGTTGTGTGGATGTATCACCAGAATGTACACAAATACGATGAGATCTATACGGCCAGAACTTTAATAGAGACAGAAGTCTACCTGGAATGTTTTGATCAGATGAACGAGGAAATCCGGACATACGTCCGGGATGCAAGGGAAATTCTGCTGAATATTGATACCGATAACATCACCGGCGAAGAGATGGAAAAGATATTAAGTTCCATCGATTCCACAATCGGAAAATACTGTGGGAACAGCGTCATGTATAAACTGCTGCTCACAATACTCGCTCTTCGAAAAGAAGACTCCATAAATATCCTTACTTTAATTTCTTCCCGGGAAAGCGCTGTATTTTATAGAAGTAAAATATTGACTGCAATGCTGCAGGATGATAAAAAGATATTAAAAGAAGCATTAAAAAAATTCTTCCTCAATTCATCCAAAGAGCTGCATTTGAAATAAACTCAAAGGGGTCTGACCCCTTTGAGACCCTTTTGAACAAATACGGATTCATGGAAGGATACAGCAGTATAATCAATCCATGATCTCTTTTTCCTTTAGAGAATCAACGCCCCACTGGATATCTAACGATAGCTGATTGCAGTCTACGAGTCGCATATAATTCAGCAAAAAGAGGGCGCTGTTCCCCGCCCCCTACAGTTTTATTCTTATAACATTTCTACTGAATTAAGCAGTTCTTTTCCACATATAGCATGTAATATAAGGCTGCAGGTTGTTATGATCACCGCCTGCTCCGGCGCTTCCGGTGGTACCAGCCTTTGTCGTTACAGTATGAGTATGTGCCCCCCCCGATTTACTTGCTTTTGACACACCATATGCCGCAGCAACACTGGAACCGCCCTTGATCCATAAATTCGTCGCATTATTCGAAAAGTCCCCGGTACTTCCATAAACATCCGATGTATGCGTATGAGATCCTGCTGATGCTGCTGTACTACTCAAAGCTGGTATGCTATGGCTGTGAGAGGGCATCTGTGCTGTTGTTAGATTGTGCGTGGGTGCGCCCCCTGTCTTTTCCACAGTATTAAAATTTGCATCGGAGGTGTTAACACCCACAGGTACTTTTCCTGCCCCCCAGGCGGTCCATGTGCCCCCAAATAAAGTGCCGGGGTTTGTATTCTTAATACTCATATAGATGCTTCCCACAGGATAAATCAAATCCAGCAGTTTTTTCCCACCGACCAGCAGGCTGCCTTTAAAGTCTGCATCCATGCCTACCTCAAAAGCATCCTTCTCACTTACTTTGCCGACCGCCACCCCCTTCCCTGTTGAACGAAAATCCATAAGCGTGAATCCGCTGCTTATGTCAAGCATTGCTGTTGTCGTTGTAAAATAATCCGTGACCCTGAGCCGTAATTTATATGAGGAATCCAGACTCAAAGACACTGAGGTTATAAAAGTACTGTTGTAGGAATACTTGCTTCCACTTAATACCGGTGTCCACGTCTCTGAACCATTTTTCAGGAGTTCTACGGCATAGCTTTTTGTATTTTTATCCCCAACGTTCGAGACACTAAAGTTCAATCCTATACTTAATTCTGTTCCTTCATCATCAAGAACTCCTTCTGCTGTACATCTTGCAGCGGTAAATGTTGTGATTTTAGGATTTGAGTATGCGATGACACTTATGTTCTTTGTAGAAGAAAACGACTTACCACGGCTGTCTGTCACCGTAACTTTTACTCCAACGCTTCCTGAGGCCGTTATATGTCCGGTAGTCACTGAACTTCCCGCGTACACTTTGCCATTAACTTCCGTTTTACATGAAGTAATCCCACTTCCATATATACCAGCAGCATCTGTAACAATATTAAGCTTACTTTTGTTTTGTACATAGGCTGCAAATTGCGCATTTAGTCCAGATGCTGCTTCCGAAATCGTAATACTTTTTATCGAAGGTTTCATAGTGTCTGGAACAGTTGCTGTAAAGTTTACTGTCTTTGTCCCTACCAAAGTTGAGCCGTTATACGTTATGCAAGTAATCTTTCCAGTACCGCTGGTAGTCTTTGGAAGTTGTTCTGCAAGTGTATTGGGAAGGGTCCAGTTCACCGCCCCCCCTGCACCAGTCGCAATATTATTGGATACTTTGCCAAAGGTATAGCTCAACGTGTGGGTAAAGGCACTGCTGGCCCTTGGCAGATTTATCGTTATGTTACTGCCTATCGTGGGTGCATTATTTGACAGAGTTGGGGTAGTTATTCTCTTTATCACGCTTAGCTTTGCGGTATCTGTTGCAGAAAGTGTACCAGGTGAAACGCCTGCCCCAAAATAGACTGTACCTGACATTCCAATCGTCTTGGAACCGTCCGAATTATGAGAAACCACAAATGTCTTCCTGCCAACCTCCTGCCATACATTCTGAGGAATGTTCCAGTTGAATGTAAAACTGACATTTACTGCTGGCTGTGAATCTACCTTTATATTCCAACTTGCATCTCCAGTCAAGTTGTAGCCATAATATGGATAGTCTGTACGACAAAACTCTAAGGCAACCGTCACTTTACTTGTATTATCCGCCACACTAATTTCACTCTCACTGAGCATTCTCACTCTTGTTTCATAATTTGCCATATAATCACCTCACTTTTCCGAATGACAGGTTACCATTTTCACGTGGAGAAAAAGCAAAATTACCAAGTATAAGAGATGATAAAATCTCGGCATCATTAATGTACATTCGCCTGTTACTAATATACGCAACTTCATTCTCATTTTCTAAAAATGATATTCTGTCATTTTTCATTTTCAATGTCAAAGGGTTTCCCTCTATACCAATTATAATTTCTCCGTCAAGAAAACGTATGTGCTTTTTCAATTCATTAAAACTTACATCTGTCCCCGAAGCTAATTCATCCAAATTTGTTGTAAGCTGCCCAAAATTGAACTCAAAGGACTCTTTTGTCTGCTTAAACTGGGTTTTTACATCTTCTATCAGTTCGTCAAGATCGCTCTTTAAAGAAGTTTGCTGCCCCACCACTGATTCTATAGCATCAAACGTTTTTTCAAATGATATATTGGTGCTTTGCGTAAGATCCCAAATATTATTCGTCTGATCGTTTACTATTTCCCATTTGCCCGTAATATCGTTATAGCGCTTAATCAGAGGCAGCTCTTTAGATGTATCACACCAGAGCCTCGTTTTATCTGATGGTTCGGTTGCACTAATTATTGCGGCATCATCGCCCTTATCTCCTTTTTCACCTTTGATTAAAGACCATGTATAATCAGATGCATTTGTGCTTTCTACAGACGTCGTTTTATTGTAAGCAAGACCGATATACGTCTTTCCGGCCGGTTCATCTGACATATTAGCTCCCGCTGCGCTTGTGGCATATTTTATCCATGTAAAATACGTTTTACCGTCTGCACCTTTGCCTCCCGCCACTCCCTGATCACCTTTGGCACCCTTGACCAATGACCAGGCATAGTCACTGTAACTGGTACTTTCTATGTCTGTTGTTTTATTGTAGGCCAGTCCTATATACGATTTTCCTGAAGGATTATCACTCATACCAGTTGTCGGTGTATCTGCGTATTTTAACCAGGTATAATACGCTTTCCCATCCGCTCCTTTCAGCCCCGGAAGCCCCTGCGATCCCTGCGGCCCCTGAGGTCCTGTTGCTCCGGTTTCGCCTTTCATCTTTGTCCAGGAGTATTTTGTAGAATCCGCACTGTCTGCGGATACATAATCTGTATACTGTCCAATGTACAACTTATTTGTACTGTCGGATACGGAAAATCCAGTCTTTCCATCTTCACTGTTTGCATACGCTATATGCAGGTAAGGTGTTTTTCCATCCGCACCTGCTTTTCCCGGAGTTCCCTGCGCACCGTCCGCACCTTTTATCTTGGTCCACGCATATTGGGAAGGAATTGTACTGTCTGTGGCTGTGTTATCTACATACATTCCGATATACGTCCGGTTGCTGTCAGATACGGAAAAGTCTGTATTTCCATCCGCACTGTTTGCATATGCGATATGCGTATAGTTGTTCGTTCCGTCTGCACCTTTTACCCCCTGTATCCCCTGCTCACCCTTTGGACCCTGCAGTCCCTGCAGCCCCCGTTCGCCCTGGATACCCGTATCGCCCTTGTCACCTTTATCACCTTTGTTTCCATAAACTCCTGTTACTCTCGGTGTGGTATTGTCACTGCTTTTATCCGTATAAATATACTCTTCATATATCCAAAGATATTTGTTGATTTCCGTCAGCATTGGTATTGTACTTTGCCATCCGGCACTGTTTATCGTTATTCCGGTATTCTGAGAAGAAACCAGATAGTATGTTTTTCTTTCTTCTATTCCGATTCCGGTTTCTCCCTGATCCCCCTTAACGCCCATATCACCTTCTATTTTCTTCCATATGTACGTTTTGGGATCTGCTGAATCAGGCTGATAAAGGTCTACATAGATTCCCAGCCAGCTTCCCGCTGTTTCGCCGCCGTTCTCAGTAAATGTTGCTCCACCGTCATTAGAATATTTAATGTGCAGATAAGATGTATTTCCATCCTGTCCATTTTCCCCGGAAATCCCCCGGTCTCCCTGAGGCCCCTGTGCCCCTGTCAGCTGCTGCCATTTATAATCCCCAGGATCATTTGAATCTTCCTCTTTGAAATCAACATATGTACCAATATATTTGTCTGGAATTTCGGTCATTTGTGACGCAGTTGGATTTAAAACCGGGCTGTATTTCACATGAAAATATGAGGATGTTCCCGGAATTCCAGATGGACCAGGCATCCCCTGCTCCCCCTTTTCACCCTTAGGGCCCTGCGGCCCTTGCGGCCCCATATCACCCTGATTTCCTTTTTCTCCAGATGGTCCCTGCTGACCGTCTGTACCATCAACAATATTCGTAACAGTAGCTTCATACGTTCCGCGGATTTTCGTACCCTCCAGTGCCTCAAATCTAAACACTGCTTTTCCGGATACATCCGTGGCTTTTACAGGTAAAGAGGAACCCGTACCGACGGCGAGATTGTCTTTATACCACTTTATCTTCACATCCGCAGTTATATCTTCACCATGATCCATCACAGAAGCCATAAGCGTTGTTTCCCCCTGGCCATTTTTAAAGGTTATACCATTGTCCGTTATAATAGAGCAGGAATATACTTTATTTGCTGCAATCATAGTATTCATCTTTTTCAATAACCTTGGATCTATTTGGCTTTGTAATTCTTTGAAATTACTAAATGTAGTCTTGCTGATAGAAGGATCAGAAAAACTCCTGGACTGTTCCGTAACTCTGGCCTGCAGATACAGTGGCGGATTATACTCGTCGTCTGCAATCGTAATAGTATCGCCAATATCCGTATCAAAATATCCATCCACTTCGTACTGAACCTGAGGTACGCAATACGTTTTCAGTTCCTTAAGCGCCTCCTCATACAGAGTATTGGCGTTTTCAGCATCGCACTCCCATATTTTAGCTATATACCGCTCGTTTTCATTCATCATTAAATTAGAGGGAAAACGGTCTCTGGCCTGTACTGCATAGATATTGCCATTGTTTTTAGGGCTTATAAATTCTACCTCTCCCTTTGCATCCAATTCCGTTTTATCTAACCCCATAACGGTAAGGCCATCCTTGCCGGTTGCCCGTATCGCAGTATACAGCTCTGTTATATCGCTGGTTTTCGTAACCCCTTTTACATTTTTTCCATACCGCAGTATCATGTCGGTCCGGTCAGTGCCCATTCCCTGATCCGTATCAGAATGCTTCCGATATACATTTGCTATAATCCTGTTTAATGAATAATCTTTGTTAAGCCGAGGTACAAATTCAATTTCTGCATTGAATACATCTGCCAGGGAATAGAACCGTGCCAGAATAGTTTCTGTACCCGTCCACTCATTTTTAATTGATTCATCCGTTATTTCGTTTATCCCAAGAGTAACGGTCTGCTCATAGTTGAAAGCCTTCAGGTATTCTGCAAATGTCATCGCTTTTTCTGCATTGTATGGACCTTTTTCCTCATTGAGCAGCTCAAATACAAGTGAATATGCCTCAATTTCAATCTCATATTCATCCTGCACCACACGCATAATATTAAAATAATAGTCCTTATTGCGATATCGGAAGGCCAGCTTATTCCCCTCAACTAAATACAGGGAATCCGGATGATCTGCATTGGTTTTGAATGTATAGGTACTCGCTGCGCCTTCCAGATACATATGCAGTTCATCATCATAGTAGTGCATTCCTTCCGGTGCTTCATTGTCTATAAAAGCGCATACGTTATCGTATGCGCTCAATACTGCAATTCTAATATTGTCCACTATAAAAATGCCTCCCTTATCTTTGCATATATTGTAGGTTTCGGGGAACAGAATTCCGAACAGTAAAACTGTACTTTCATTTCCCCCGGCGGGGCAAGAAAATACTTGCTGCCAACAATCTCATCTCCCAGGCTTTCCACTCCATCAACATAAAATTTTGTTTTATTTCCGTCCACATATGCAAAACTCCCATGCGAATATCTGTTAGGAATATTGTACCAATAATTTACATTATCTTTTTGAAATGAAACGCTGTTAAAATACATCCTGTTTACCAGATTCTCCGCACCGCATGTTCCAAATTGCCCCAGAAAAACAGTTAGTGTCAAAGCTTTCTTATCTTTCATCTCGGGCATCTGGAAACTATGTTTTATGCCATTACAATAAAACTCAAACTTTGCTCCCATCTTTTTAATGTATATGGAACCTTTATCTGCACTTGAGCTGGATTTGCTGTTTGGCGTATAAGATACTCTTTTTCTTTCTTTTGTATTTATATGCATAACATATACTGCCTCATTTGCCACAATATTAGATTTAAATATGTGGATAGACGCCAAATGCTTTCCATCGGTATCTCCAATTGTAAGCTGTAGCAATCCGGTTTCTTTTACTCTGGCAGTCTGAAACCAAACTTGTGCCCGCGCAGTAAAGTTAACGGCGCCGGATGCCCCGCCTGAATCTGCTGGAATCGTAACTTTTTTACAGGCCCCATGCCATTTATTTCCGGTTCCCACATTATCCAGCCCCAACCACTGTTTGCCATTAATTGTAGTTGTCTTAAAAGTTCCATTTTTAGGAAAATTCTCAGCCATAACACCCTGGCCGTCTGTCATCGCCGAAAAATCTGCTGCGGTCTTATAGTCAATCAATCTCTGTGATTTCTGCCGTATTTCTTTGTCAACCTCGTCTGCATCTCCAAACTGAAGTACTCCCAGATCTGATACAATACCAATGTATCCATTTTCATGGTTGTGAGTTATTCCGTAATTTATGGAAACCGCCCCCGCTCCATCATTCACAATCGTAGCCTCTAATACACCATTACTTCCTGCTGATGCCTGAAATGTTTTCTCAGTTGCGGCATATTTATATGGATTCGTACAGTAAAACTGAAAACTTCCAGTCACATTCAATGCTCCGCCAGGGATCTCATCACCTGCACTTTTAGTTCCAATAAAATACTTATCCGGCTCATCACGAAAGACAATCTTTGCCTCCTCCTGATTCAAAATCCGGTTCAGCCTGTTAAATCTTTCTCTGAACTCTTCCGGAGTATTCCCCACAAGCTGATATGTTACCGTTATCACTCTTGGTACGAATCTTTTGCTCTGGTATTCTGTACCGTCCGCTTTTCCAATTTGCTGTTCTTCAATTTCAGCCTCCGGCAGTTCGCGCCCGGTTACATACAAGGTGCGGTAACCCTCCACTTCATTTTCAAGGTATACACCATTAATGCTCATTGCCTCGGCCGGAAGGCTGGGACTGTCTTGAACTTCCATAATATCTATAAAGTCATACATTATCTATAGCCTCCCATCCGTTTTAAAAGCTTCTCTTTTCTGTTGATTTCTTCCTGAGTATACACGGCGCTTGCCTTGGCAATCTGTTTACCTTCCAGATTCAGTGGTGCTTCAAAGACATAGGTCTTGTTGCCCTGTTCGCAGACAGCTTCCCTAATATCATTAAGAACCATCCTTAGATATGCGTTGGTCATAGTCTGCCCATCCGTGCCTACAGAGATCCTTCCGGATCCAGATCCGTAACTTCCCGCTCCCAGGAAATCAGATGTGACAACCGGCTGCATTGCATCTGCAAGCCGTGCACTTGCCTTTTCTACTTTTGGCAGCATATTCAGCATACCTATCGCCGGGCCAATTCCTGCGTATTCTCCGATTTTAGTAGTTACTTTTGATGGGGAACCGATAATCAAGGCTTTGTTCATTATATCTGCTATTCCATCGGCAACGGCTCTCGCTGCGTCATATACTAAAGATGCACTGTCGTTAATCCCGTTGGTCAGCCCTGACATTACATCCGTCCCAATTGAATACAATTTCTGACTAAGAGGCGTAAAGACATCTGTAATACCATCCACCCCGGTTGTAACCTTACTCTGCGCATCAGTCATTCCCGCCTGTATGGCCTGTCCAAAACTCTCCATAGCAACTGTTGTACTGTCCACTATTCTGTTCATGCCTTCTGAAACATCGCTTTCCATCGTAGTGACACTTGCACCGCATTGCTCCTGCATCACAGCCATTCCTTCTACCGGTACAGTCTGCATGGTGTTACCTAAATTTCCCACATTCTGAAGTAAATTATCAATATTGGCAGAACCTTCAGTATTTAAAAGCTCAAGATCTACCTTTGCTTGTGTAGTAGCGCTATATGTTTTGTCTGTCAGACCGGTGGCAAACTCATCCATTTTTTCTGATGTTTTATCAACACCCTCTTCATTTTTTCCCGTTATAAAGTCCCATAAATCACTGAAAAGACCTTTAATACCGTCAAAAGCCCATGCCAAAATTTCAGGAATTGCCTTTATTATCCCCAATCCCAAGGCTTTGATAATTTCCCAGCCTGCCGCCAAAATATCGGGAAGCATAGAGCCTATTCCAGCAAGCAGCGTTATGATCAGTTCTATTCCCGAGGTAATAATTTGTGGAAGGTTGTCTGCAATTCCAGTAATCAGTGCTACAATTACTAGAAGTCCCATTTGAACCAACGTCGGCAAGTTTGTCAAAATCGCATCTATAAGCGTTGTGAGCAAACTCAGTGCAGCAGGTATGATTTGCGGAAGATTATCAATGAATCCCTGTACCAATGAAGAAATTATCTGAATCCCGCCCTGCACAATCACTGGAAGATTCGCTGTTATGGCATCTAAAAGGTTTACCAGCAGTCCGCTTCCAGCTTCCATAAATACAGGCAAACTGTTTACAATACCGTCAACTAAGCTTTGAATAATTTGAGGCCCCTGCTCTACAGCTATTTGCAATAACCCGTTTATCTGGTCCCCAAATTGTCCCTGTAGTAAGCCTAGTCCTGCAAGTGCTGCTCCAACTATTGCTGCGGGCCCTATTCTTTTTAGTGCTCCACTTATAACTGATGTCATACTGAACATTGCGGACGTCCCTATCTTGGAAGTTGACTGAAATGCAGGACCAATTTTTCCTATCATCAGTGGCATATTTGCTACTTTTTCGGTCATCTGATCAATTGCCTTCCCAGAGTTTGGAGGTATTTCTATTAATTTTCCAGTATACGGACCAACTGCGGAGGATGTTCCCCCTATTTCGGCTAATTCAAACTTATTTTTTGGAGATGTCCCCAAACTTTGTGCCTTTTTTTGAATCGGCGCAACTGAAAACATGTCTGATAAGCTGTATTTTATCCCTTTCATACCTTTAAGCACACTTTTCGGAGCTTTTTCAGCTTCAGATGCAAGTCCTTTCATATTTGACGTTGAACCAGATATTGTTTCTTTAAATTTAATAATAGAATTCATTTTTCCAGAAAAACTGGCAATCATGTCGAATGCAGTTTTTGTAGCATTCCCGAATGTTTTTATTGCGTCGCACAATTCTTGTAGGTCACCTAATCCTGCTACACTGTCCATCATCCCGGCTATAGCGTCCGCACAGGATTCTACAGACTTTACTGCAGACCCTGATGCTCCTTCTAAATTTTTAAGGCTGCTAAGCACACTATCAATAGTACTGGTAAACCCATTGTCTCTTGCACTTATTACCGCCTCCGTATTATAATTCTCCATTCTTCCTCCTTTCCAGAAATTCTATATACCTGCCCGCAGTACTTGAAACAGGCCTTTTCTCGACAGAGTTTCCTCTGGCTTCTTCCAGCCTTTTCTCATAATCAAAGAAGCGGTCAAACCTCTTATACACAGGTTCTGTTCTTCCCTTCCCCTTCTTTTTCTCTGCTTTGACTTCTCTATTCACCCAGGCCTGAAGGTATATTTTGTATTCCTCATCCACCCTTTTCAGGCGGCAGGCCTTCATTCTGAGCTCATATTCATAGAAAGTCATGCGGTCAATTTCTTCCAGATCATTGATCTCAAGAAAACGCAGACAGTTCAATATAATTTCTTCATAAGTTTCTTCCGAAGAACTGGCATTTACTTCCTTTTCTGCTCTGCCAGACCCAGACTTATCTCCAGCTGTTCCATTTTCAGTCTGGTAGCATTTCCCTTTTTTAGTTCACTGAGCACCTCGTCAAATAAGCCGTTCAGATCTTCACAGTTTTCAATATATTCGTCTATATCGTTGATGGCTGGCCTGCTTTTTTCCATACAGGTACCGGCATAAATGATTTCCGATAAAGCAACTGTATCAAACGTAAAAAGCATGGGAACCTTCAGTTCCAGGCCTGCACCAAATTTTGTTCCGTCTTTTACGAAATAGTTTGATTTATCCAGCTCGCGGATAAATTTAATGCCAAAATGTATGTCCACTTCTTTATTTTTTATATTCAATAACATCTTTCTTCCTCCTTAACGAAAAAAGAGAGGGGATAGCCCCGCTCTCTTAAACTCCTGTTTTCGGTGTATCTGTAAATACATAATCAGCTACTTCCTGCTGCTCCTGAGAAACGGATACGTCTCCGCGTTTTCCGTTGCCGTTGATTCCAAAAGTGAGGGAACATTCTACAAATGCCTCAGCAGAGGATGTCTTTTCAAAACTGGTCAGAAATTCCTGGAAGTACATGCCTTTGAACTTGTCCTCGCCTTCCTTTGCAGGTTCAGCAAGGTTTGCCTCCCAGATCTCGATAACTTCATCATTGTCCATCGCATCTTCCAGTTTATCGATCATTACATCGCCTTTTGACAGGATACTTGTTGCTGTTACTTCCACTTCTGTAGTACCAGGTGTTCTGATGGAACCATCCTTCGTTGCTGTGGTCTCGGTTTCCTTGCTTTTGGTACGTCCATTCTCTGTTGTGAAAGCCAGAAGTGTACCACCTTCTGCTGCGGCATCTTTTTTAATACGATAAAGGTATACTAACTTTTTCCCCTGAATAGCTTCTGCAAATAACTGTAAATTCATTTTTCTCATTCTTTTTTACCTCCGTTAATTAAATTGAAGCTTTTGTTCCATGATGTCATGGCATTCGCTTCTTATGTTGTTTTGTATCCATGCTTCTCTGATCCGTGCATTTTAAGAGGCATGTCATTTTCGGCATATTTGCCTTCCTGTGTCATGCATTGTTAGATGCACACAGTCTGTACAATACTGTACGCTCTTTTTTGAAAATGCTTCTCTGTTTTGGTATAACCGGGATATGTCTCCGGAAGTCGCATTTTCAGCTAGTGACGTGTGATACCCCCTGCTATTTTATACAAGCATAGTCCATTCCCCCTGTTCTGTAAGGACACATTTATCATAAGCCCTTTTAATGCTCTGGTTTTCCAGTAAACTGCCTTATTCGTATTGCCATATTACTTTTTACGGCTTTCCTCTTTCAATTGAGGTCAATTTTCAGTAAACTGTCCTTCACCAATTCCATTGTTCTTTAATGTCTGCAAAAGAAAAAGACAAAATAAAAGATCCAGCTATCGGATCTGTTACTTCAACATTATATAATTCGGACATATTCCGGATATTCTTCAGCCATCATGACGATACCAGTGAAAAAGGAATCAACCATAGCCATACCCGTTTCGGATAATTTATCATATGTCATCTCAGCTTCTCCCGGGGCTATTTTAAAAGCTATATGGTCGGCAGCCACATCCTGAACCGCCCTCAGCATCGCCTGAAATAAAACAGAAACCCCAGCGCATACAATATCACTGCCCGATGCTGCATAACCGGCGTGGCCGTTAACTGTTATCTGGCCCTTGCGGGCTTTCACTTTAATCAATGTTTTATCCCTCCTCAGAAATATCTTTTTAACTTTCGTCCAGCAAATGCTGAATTTTATTTCAGTATACAAAAAGCACCCCTTCAGGGATGCTTCTCGTTTGTATTGCTATATCTATAAAATAGCATACTACTGGTGTTAAATGTGTTAATCCTTCAAATTGTTTTTTTGATCTTGGCAGAAGTCCCTGGCTTCATTATCCTGAATGTCAGACGTGTCTCTATGTATGAAAAACATTTTTAATACTTGTTATTTTTCAGAAGATTCTGTCAGTCGCCCATTAAACTTACAACTCAACTTATCAGATCCTTCATAATTCATTCAAAATACATACACAAATTGTTAAATACTTCATCACAGGTCTCTCACATTTATACCGTATAGTAATAAATATCAAAGGACACAAAACCTTTTTATATAAATTCTCTTTTTCATAACTTTTTCATGACCGGGATATAATCCCGGTCACTCCTTTTTATGATGTAATAGTTTCAACTTTCTTCATAAATCCTGTGTCTTCTCTTAATCATAGCATACACCAATACTTCCATGGTTCAATACAGTTGAATAGTTATTCAAAATTAAAACTTTCATTAGCCATTGGATGTCCAGAAATGAATGATTTCTTTTCAAAATTCATTAGACGGATATATTTAACCGGATTCCTGCATAAATCAGCATCGTTCTTTAACAGCCAATCATCCATTCCAGCCCCTGCTGCTTCATCATGTAAGTAATGAACAGCAGCAGTTAAACAAGTATTGTACCATCTTCCGGACAATTGAATCAAATTCCAGGCATGAGTATACAGTTCATTTTTATACCATTCATAGCCCTGAATAATCCTCGTATTTGTTCCAAGTTTATTAAGAATATAATACATCGTATTACTAAACCCCTGACATACTGCTCTATTTGATACAACAACATCATACATTGAATTTCTACCGATATTTTTAGTCGTAAATGTCCCATCCTTTTTTTGAAAAACTATCGCTTTTAGTGATTTATCATAGCTGCATTTATCAGACAAATATCTATATAAAGCCTTCACTTGCTGCGCCCGCTCCATTGAACTAAGTCCCAGTTGTGCAATAAGTTCATTAACTTTAGCTTCTGCCATCTCCTCTTCGTTCTTTGTGGAATAATAATTAAAACAGTATGTAATTGTTACTGCTCCATTACTATAATTCCCATTAAATTCAACACCCGACATATTATACCAAAGATAATCACCGTTCTCCGCCTTAAGATCCTTGTTAAAACAAGCCTGCGTAAAAATATAACCGGCAAGTGTCTGTATGTCATTCAGCTCTGTATCAATAGAGACTGGAACTAAATTTATTCTTTGAATCAACTGCTCTCTGACATAATCAATTGCACCTTTTACATTCACTATATAGTCCTCCTATCCTTCCCATTTTCCTATCGCTGTCCAGCAAACTTCGATTAAAATATTATTGATTAGTCCAGGGTATAACACTCGAAATGAAGTAATGCCTCCTTTCGCCGCTCGTATCCCGCCCAGCCATACACTACTTGAAGTCTTTATACTCATAGTTACGGAAGGTATATTACTAAAAGAATGTGTAAATCCAATTGGAGAGATTACTCCATTATTTCTATATATACCAGAACTCCCTACTTGCTCATTGATATTAATTATTTGAGAATCTATCCCCCAACAGATTTGCATTCCATTCGTAAACCTGATAATTCCATCTTTTTGTAATTTTGCTAAAAGCGGATTGTGATCATTTGTTATTAAATCAGATGCATTTAACAGTGATACATTATTTAATCCTGTTTGAAGGAGGTTTCCTCTGTCATCGAAGACTGCTAATGTACCTCTTGCGCTTATATCAGGCCGTATCATAAGGTCACTAATCGCCAAACCGCTTCCAAAAACACTACCATCTTCTGCTAAAACCGCTACTTGATTTTCGGTAAGTATGCTATGAAAACAATCACTTTCAATCTCATTTAATAAATTTTCATCCATAATATTTTTCCTTTCCCTGATCATTTAAAATATAATAAACTACGAAGCACTTGAAATTATTAATGTACAGCCAGTAATTTTCAATAAATTTCGGAGTTGTTAAGCCGATTCTACTTCTCCCTAATCCCCCGTCGACCCGGACCATTATTTTACCTTATTATAAGAACCTGGCCCGGATAAATCAGATCAGGATTACTAATTCCATTTATTTGAGCCAGTTTCTGATAAGTAGTGTTGTATTTAGCCGCAATCCCAGACAGCGTATCACCGCTCTTCACAGTATAAGTCTGAGATGCCTCTGGCCGAACCTGTAATGGTGCCGGTTTCAAAGAAGAACTCCCCGTGCTGCTGCCCTTAATTTCCTTTGGAAAATCCCTATAACATAGATTCATATCCACATTACCGGAAATTCCCTGAACACTGCCGACGCTGCAATACTGCCAGATATCCTCTCCTATATTGGGTCGTGTCTGAGGCTGTCCATTATTTGTTCCATAGGCAGCACACCATTTCGTAAATCTATCCAATTTCCCGCCAATACAGTTGTTAAACCAGTTTAAGTTCGCATATACACCGAACCAGTATCCAGCCGCTTCAACGGCCTCTCCCATCCTGATAAAATAATCTGCTTTAAATGTAGAAAATGAAAGTCCCGGATCCTCAATATCTATATAAAATGGAAGGCTTAAATGTCTTCCAGAAAGCATCCTTTTAATATGAGCAATTTCGCTTTTTAAATGCGCTTCACTGTTACAGTAGCTGTACAGATACGCTCCATAAGGAATCCCTAAACGTTCACATTCCGAACAATTTCTAGCCCATTGCACATCATCCTGAGACTTCGTGTCATCTCCGTAACCACAGCGTATTACCGCGCCATCTATATGACCTTTCACCGCGTCCCAGTTAATGGTTCCCTGGTGTTCACTTACATCAATTATTTTCATACTCATTTTCTCTCCTCCATTTACCGAATCTATTTTAACTATGGTTCCACCAAGCCCTCTTTACTGACTATTTAAACATTTACTTATGATCTGCGAAATGCGCCCCCTGCTGTATCCTACAGTGTTCCCCACTGCCTGCTGAGTCTTGCCTTCCAGAAAACAAAGTGCAAAAATCTGCCTGTCCAGGCTATTGGGAATATCTGCAATAAACTGTTCTATTTCTGTTCTTTCCTTTTCCGTATTTTCCAGCCTTTTCTCTTTTATCAAAATCTGTTGTTTGATTTCTGCCGCGGCTCCTGATATTCGCACCACTGCATTCCGGCCTGCCTCTTTTTCAGATGGCCTGTCCCTATATCTCATTGCGTTCTTTTCTGCCTGTACACATTTCAGACGTTGATACAGCCTGCTGATCTCCTGCTCCAGTACAGGCTGTTCACTTAAAAGTGCCCGATATTGGATTAACTGCTTTTTGTCCATCTGCACCTCGTCCTTTCCCCATACCATATTTCTCAGCCAGATACTCAGATACACTCTTATGTTCCAGCTGCTTTCCCTGCTCCTGCAGCAGCTTGCCCGCCTGATATGCGGGCCTTCTGAAAACATCCCCGGCTTTTGCATCCGGATTATCATTCGCCAGCCCCGCATAATGGCTCTGACGATCCCTCCTGATTTCCTTTTGATTTCTCCTGTGCTTCATTTTACCACTCTCCTTATTTCGTTTTTAACCTTCCGTCTGATAAATCCAGTTTCCCGCATACCACCATTCTACCAGCGTCTCTGCAAAATCCTCCATATCCTCACAAATACGGGCCAGTTGAAAAAACGTATCCTGCTCCTGCGCACATCCGTATCTGATCCTGCCACAAGCGTAAGCAAATGCTTCTTCATCAGCTACACGCATTTCGCTTTCGTTATGTAAACTTATGTACATGTTCGGCCCTCCTCATATTGAATCCCAAGTATGGCACAAATGATTCGTATATCCGGATATCTTTCTTTATCCACATACCTTGCCGCATCGATTAAAGCTCTGTAATACTCATTATCATTCATTGGTATACCTCCTAATAATTATTTCACTACTGCTTTCAGAAATTTTCGATTTCGTTAGTTGAATTTAATTCAACTTTTCGTTTAAAAAAAATCCTTGTCCCGTTCTGTATTTGTAAGATTAAGCATTTGTTTCATGTAAACAATTTCCGATGCCAGAAACTCACAAATATTGCTCATTTTCAGTAAAAACGCTCCATTTTTGATCCCAAGTGTTCCGGAAATAAACGAAACCGAAATATTTAATCGAATCATCACTTTCTTTAACGCCACCGTATCAGTCATCCCATCCCCTCCTTTTGTTGATTTTAATTCAACATAGAACAAGCATACATCCAAGTTGAATTTCTGTCAACTATTTTACATGGTATTGTTGAATTTTATTCCATTCCGTGATATCATTCTAATAGACGGAGGTATCATAATGGAAACCATGTATGACAGAATAAAAAAATTGAGAAATAATTTAGGATGGTCACAGGAAGAACTCGCAAAAAAAGTAGGTTACGCCGACAAAACTTCGATCGCTAAAATAGAGGCCGGAAAAGTCGATCTGCCCCAAAGCAAAATAGTGGCTTTTTCCAGAGCACTCAGTACAACCACCTCTTATCTGATGGATGGCGAAAACGATTATCAGCCAGTTACAATTGCCGCTCATCTGGATACGGACGACCTGACTCAGGGTGAGCTGGACGATGTTGCCACTTATATCGAATTTTTAAGAAATAGAAGAAATAGAAGAAAGTAGTAAAGTCCTGTTTATTGTACATGTTTCTCTGTATAATGAAGAAACAGGAGTTGATAAGATGAATAAATACGAAAAATTATTAAACGAGGCCTATGAAGATGGAATTCACGTCGATGAAGATTTTCCATTCGAGGGTAAGACTTCCGGTTTATATATAGATGGTAATATAGCTCTTTCAGATAAACTGGAGACTTCGGTGGAAAAAAATTGTATTATTGCAGAAGAGTTAGGCCATCATCACACAACAACAGGAGATATTCTGGATCCAACTGATGCGTGGAACCGCAAGCAGGAGCGTCAGGCAAGGCTATGGGCCTATAATAAGCGCATTGGGCTGCAGGGCCTTATTGATGCTTATGAACATGGCTGCCACAACTGCCATGAGACGGCTGAATATCTGGAAGTAACCGAGCAGTTCCTGCAGGAATGCATCGACAACTATACTGCTAAATATGGGGAAGGGATTGTAATCAATAATTATTATATTATGTTTATCCCCTATTTCGGTGTAGGAAAACTTGTAAAGTGAATTGTAAGAGGAGAGCGGATGCCCCGCTCTCCTGGTCTGTTATAAAAATTGTTTCTATCTTCGTATTATATGCAGATAGAAGAAGGGGATTTTACCCACCTTTATTTTTGACTTATTCTTTTTTTCCAACTTGTTTTACGATCTGATTTAAGTAGTTACTGAGCCCTGCAACAAGAATCCCTTGGGTGATGGCTGTAAATACCGCCGTTGCCGCCTCTCTGCTGTTCGAGATCTGGCTGGTTGCCAATACCCACACTGCACAGAGCACTATTCCCACACCTCCCAGTATCAGCGGAATATATTTATCCTTTACAGCCTGTGTACTTTTAAGCCCCATCCCGATAAAATAAAGTACATTAGCTACAATAAGTAATTCTGGTTTGACATAATTCACAACCTGTTCCATACACTTATTCCTCTCTTTCTTCATACAGCTCATCCAGCCGGTGGTGTGCCGACTTTGCAGACTGTTCTACTACTATCATACGCTCCACCAGGTTATTATGTTTCTTAACTTTTTCCTCCAACTGCTCAATCCGATATGTAACCAGCTTGTTTGCTGTCATAATTCCAGTCAAGCTGCCTATCAGTGTACCTAGAAGCGAGCAGATGGCAACTGCGATCTCTGGTTCCATTAAATTGCTCCTTTGGTTATAATATTGATTTAAAATTTTAGCATATCCAAGCTTTCTGCTTAAATATTTTGCTGAGAGTGCTGCGACGTTCATCGCAAATTTAATATCCGCATTCCAAGCATGAGGGATTCGGCCATTATAAGTAAACTGTTTCTGGTATCCGAGTCTCGTAAGCCTATATTCGGCCCTTATGAACTCAGTATTGCTATTTAGTGCATCTATCCCCTGCAATATACAGGATTTCAAATTTCCGGTAATTTCTCATTACATCGAATAGACGCTGCATTTTTATCCACAAAAAAAGCACCCTGTTTCAGGATACTTTTTTAATATTATTTTGCAGCATTCTTTAAAGGTCATGACCAAAAGTCTCCTCTGATAATATAAATCAGCGCCATATCAAAGGAAACGCATGAATGAGAAATACCATCCGAACAATTCTTTCAATCGTTCTAAAATGATAATAGCATATAGTTCAGGTTAATTGTGTTAACCTTGCCGTGATAATAATTCCTTTTCCAGATCCGCAGCATAATCAGACTGCTGTTTCTTCAGATAAGCCTTAACAAACGGCTTCATCAAAAGCTTCTTGGCTGTAACATCTTCCGTAAAGTCAATGGTAGTTTTTCCATTCTCATATGTAAAAACCCCGATCCAGTGCCCGCTCATATTATCATTTTCCATATCAAATTCCCAGCGCCTGCAGGGCTCTGTATTCGTAATTGTAAAAGTAGTGGCATATCCCTCTTTTGTATACTCCACAAATTTGCTTTTACCTATAACTTCAATCCTGTCCAGATCACTCCGCCATGAATAATTTTCAAGTGAAGTCACTATATCCCACACTTTCTGAATATCACACTGGAAAGTTACTTTCATATTTGATATCGCCATGCTGATACTCCTTCCCTTTTCCTCAGTTAAATTCAACTCTCACTGCACAAATCTCCGCCTTCGTCCCCACCCTGATATAAGGCCCGAACACGCCAACCCCCGAGGTAACGATATTATGCATCTGCCCCTTCTGCAGATACCCATAAGCATTTTCCCACATCAGCCGTATTGTCAGATTACCAGGAAATGTCTGCCCATTGTGTGTATGCCCGCACAGATCCACATCCACCCCCGCGGCGGCAAGCTCATCCAGTTCCGCCGGTTCATGGTCGATCACGATAATCGGCAGACGCTTGTCCATTCCTTCCGTAATTTCTTCCGGAGTCTTCCGTTTTTGGATCCCCCGGCCTGGCCGGTGCATATCCGGACGCCCGTACAGATAAAAGCTGTCATCCACCAGCACGCCTTCATCCCGCAGCAGTGTAATCCCTGCTTTTTCCAGAAATGCATCCATCCGCACATCGCTTTCCTTCTTATCCTTTTTATTGCCAAATGTAAAACCTGCCAGTATCTTCTCTTCTATATCATGGTTCCCATAACATGCATAAGTTCCATATGTGCTCTTTATCCCCTTCAAAATGGATATCAAACGCCCGGGATCCTCCAGCGCTTCATATTCATTATCAAATATATCCCCTGCGAGCACCACTATATCCGGATTCTGCTCATTGATCCTGTCCACCATCTTCTCAATCTGGCTGCAGCCCACATTGTACCCCATATGCAGATCCGCCGCCAGCACTATATTCAGCCCCTCAAGCTCTCCCGCATCTTTCCTGACCGTAATTTCATAATCCGTGGTTCTGACAATCCGTGCATTCACAGCACCCGCAATACATAGAACAGCCACTGCCGCAATACACACAGTGCCAGCTACAGCAAGCCGTTTCCTGCCCGCCTGTTCAGACCATTCTATCCTCTTTGCCCTCTGCAGAATCAACCGGATCACATCCGCCACAGCAATCACAGGCAATGCATAAAGCATCACACCCAGCCAATAATTTCCGGTCAGCTTCAGCAGCCGTTCCAGCGTCCCTGCCGGAAGCAGAAATCCGGTCAGTACTGCCGTTGAGAGGACAATATAGACTGTGACAATAACAATACGGACACTTTTTCTGCCAAAATGGCTGCTGCAGGTTTTCATCCACCGCAGCAGCCATCCAAGCATATATACATTCAGCAAAATATAAACAGGGGATAAATAAACTGCCAGCATGTTCTCTGCTCCTCTACTTTCCCTCTCCATACATATGCACTGTCAGCTGATTATATGGAATCTCAATGCCTTCTCTGTCAAAAGTCAGCTTAATCTCCTCCAGAAGCCGCCATTTTGTGGGCCAGAACTCGTCTGTTTTTACCCATGCACGCATGCCCAGTATCACGGCGCTGTCCGCCAGAGTATCCACAAACACCTTGATATCCTCATCCTGCATAATCGCATCATCCTTCGTCAGAAGCTCCTCCAGCAGTGCCTTCGCCTTTTTCAGATCGGCATGGTATGCAATCCCCACTTTCAGATCCAGCTGCCGCTCCGGCCTGGCTGTTACATTTGTCAGGCTGCTGTTAGCAAGCGTACCGTTTGGAATCACAATCGTCTTATTATCCACGGTGGACAACTTTGTATAAAATATCTGAATCTCCTTTACCGTGCCTTCATTCTTCCCGGTATCCTCGATAATATAATCGCCGACCACAAACGGTTTCAGCAGCAGAATCAATACGCCGCCCGCAAAGTTGGATAAACTGCCCTGCAGTGCCAGACCGACGGCAACACCTGCCGAAGCAATTAATGCTGCTACAGAAGAAGATTCCACGCCCAGCTTTGTCGCAATCGTAAAAATAAGCAGCGCATACAGGCTGAACTTTAAGAGAGAATCCACAAATTGTACGACGCCCTGGTCTGCGCTGGTCCGCTGCAGTGAATGCTTAACAATTTTTTGAATCCATCGTATTACTACCCGGCCAACCATAAAGAATACAAACGCCAGAATCACTCTTATCCCAAATCCGATCAGTGCAGGGAGATGTTCCTGAAAATATTCTGTCACACGGTTTACTTCCCCCGTCACCTCTGCTGCCACTTCCTCGGCCGATTTTAAATCAGATGCCGCTAATATCATATTCAAGCCTCCTTATACTGTTTCTTCCCTCAGAGCAAGGAATGCGCACAGATTCCCGCGCTTATCTCCTGCCGTTCTGTGGGAATATAAGTTTTCACTGTTGCAGTGCGTACATAGATTCGTCACCGCAATATGTTCCTGTTTTATCCCCGCCTCAAGAAAAATCAGTTCATTCGCTCTCCACAGGTTCAGCTGATACCTGCCGTTTTCTTTCCTGTAAAATAAATCTTCCCAGAATTCTTCTTTAAAATGCAGTCTGAACTGTTCAATCACCTCTTCACTGACTTCGTAACAGTCCTGACAGATCGACGGTCCTACCGCTGCCAGAATATCAGCTGGATTGGATCCATACTCTTTCTGCATCAGCTCCACAGTCACTTTTCCAATCTTGGATACCGTTCCTCTCCATCCAGAGTGGCTCAACCCTACCACCTTTTTCACCGGATCCAAAAAATACAGAGGCACACAGTCGGCAAAAAAAGTAACCAGACAAATGCCGGGCACATTTGTAACAAGCCCATCCACGTCCGTATAACTTCTTTTCCTGGTAATTCCCATTCCTCTGTCCGCTTCCATAACCACACGGACATTGGCAGTATGGGTCTGCTGGGTAAAGACCATATTTTCACACTTTATCCCCATAGCATCCCCGATCCGCCTGAAGTTTTCCCTCACCGACTCTTCTTTATCCCCTCTGGTAAAGCTTAAATTCAGCGAAGAGTAACAACCTTCGCTGACGCCCCCCAGTCTGGTGGAAAAGCCATGTCTCACAATTCCCGTATTTTGAAACAACGGATATTCCAAATATGGAGTATCCGTCTCTATCTCTTGAAAAATCTTTTCCTGATTCTTATAATGCAGTCCTAAGCTCATATACTCCCTTTCTGTTATCCGCAGAAAGCATCCCGGATATGCATAATCCTTCCCCTTTCAATCCCGATCACATCAAACCTGCACGGAATATCCGACAGGCCATGGACTGTAAGATAATAAGAAGCACACTGATAAATCACCCGCTTCTTCTTTTGGCCTACCGCCTCCAGGGGGCTTCCCTTTCTTGCATCCTGCCGGTACTTCACCTCACAGAACACAAGATATTCTCCGTCCCGCGCAATGATATCAATCTCACCGATACGGCAGCGGTAATTATATTCCAGGATCACATATCCCTGCTGTTCCAGATAGTACCCGACCGCCTGCTCATAGTCTGTACCAGTTCTCCGGTTATTCTGCTTTTCTGCATGTTTCATATTTTGTTTCTGCTGCGATTACACATTATTGCCAACACCTGCCATACCGCCAGTACACTGCGGTATGACATCCCATCCTGTACCCAGAAAACACCACAAATCTTATTCTGCTGCAAAGTTCTTTATAAAAGATACCCGATGAATCGGTGTCGGTCCCATTTTTTTCAAGGCCTCGATGTGAGCCGCAGAGCCATATCCCTTGTTCTCTGCGAACCCGTAACCGGGCAGTATTTTGTCGTATTCTAACATCAGCCTGTCTCTGGTCACTTTGGCGATGATGCTTGCCGCTGCGATTGAAACACTTTTTGCATCTCCCTTAATGATTGGCACCTGAGGAAGTGTAATTCCCGGTATGGTGACCGCATCATTCAGCAAAAGCGTGGGAGCAGTTTCAAGCTCCTGCACTGCGATGCGCATGGCCTCATATGTAGCCTGAAGAATATTAATCTTATCTATTCTTGCGGGGCTTGCCATCCCAATCCCTGTCGCCACCGCCTTATCCATGATCTCATCATAAAGTTCTTCTCTCTTTTTTGCCGAGAGCTTTTTCGAGTCATTGATATATAAGATTTCGCAATCTTTTGGAAGGATCACCGCTCCCGCTACCACAGGACCGGCCAGCGGGCCTCTTCCCACTTCATCAATTCCACAGATAAATGTATGTTCATCATACTTCTTTTCATACCGCTTCATCTGCTCCAGGCGGAGCCGCTCTTCCTCAAGCTTTGCTTCCTTCTTCTTATACCTTATAATCAGACTCTGTACCCCGCTGCGGGAATCCTCGGCATATTTTTCGTACAGCCCGGATAGTTCCCGGGGCTCTGCCTCTTCAAATTCTATTTTAATATCAAAGATACTGTTACTCATGTTTTATCACTCCGAACCTGTTTAATGGCCATATACGGATCCACGCTCTTCCCAGCAGATCTTTTCTGTGGAGTACTCCCACACTGGCATCACGGCTGTCTGCGCTGTGGTTCCGGTTGTCCCCCAGCACAAAATACTCATCCTCGCCTAAAGTAATCGGATTCTCCGCAATCCCCGGATCCAGCATCTCCTCGTTTCCGTAATGTTCATCAAGTTCCTCCCCGTCAACATACACACGGCCTCCCATCACCTGCACGGTCTCGCCCGGCAGTCCGATGATCCGCTTTATATAGTATGTATCCTCCTCATACTGATAAGGGAATACGATGATCTCATATCTCTTGGGTTCTCTGAAACGGAATGAGATCTTATCCACGATCAGATTATCTCCGTCCGACAGCGTCGTCTCCATAGAAGAGCCGCTGACACGTGTACGCTGCCCCACAAAAGTAATAATCACATAGGTCAGCCCTACAATAATCAATATATACACGATCCAGCCAAGCAGTTCTCTTATTATGCTTCTTTCCTGGTCCATATCTTAACCTTCTTTCTGGCGTCTCTTTCTATATTATGCATAATCCTGAGGAAATTCAAGTGTTATTTTTCCAATTCTGCCGTTGCGGAAATCATCCAGCAGAAGCCTGGCAGCTTTTTCTGTGTCCAGCTCACAACCCTTTACCAGACAGTGCCTGCTCTCTGCGATATTTCTTAGACACTCAAAATGATCCTCAGATTCCTCAATCTGGTATTTTCCCTTCAAAATTCCAGAATAAGACTGTTTTAAAAATCCAATCAATTCCATAGCCAGTTCCTCAGAGTTAAGAATCTCATCTTTAATAGAACCGATAAAAGCCAGCCGAAGCCCTACTGTCTGATCCTCAAATTTGGGCCAGAGTATCCCCGGGGTATCCAGCAGTTCCACATTCTTATTTAGGCGGATCCACTGTTTTCCCTTAGTCACGCCAGGCTTATTGCCGGTCTTTGTACAGGCCTTCCCCGCAAGCGCATTGATAAAAGTAGATTTTCCCACATTTGGAATTCCCACTACCATCGCCCGGACGGGACGGTTCAGAATTCCCCGTTTCCTGTCTCTCTCTATCTTCTCTTTACAGGCCTCCTGAATCACGCCCTGTATGGACTTGATCCCTCCGCCTTTTTTGGAATTCACCTTGACTACGGAATAGCCTTTCCCCTTAAAATATTCTGCCCACGCATCATTCCATTTGTCTTCCGCCAAATCCGATTTATTCAGCAGAATCAGCCTCGCCTTGTTTTTTCCAAGATCATCAATCTCGGGATTCCTGCTGCTCACCGGAATCCTGGCGTCAACCAGCTCTATTACAAGGTCAATCAGCTTTATATTTTCCTGCATCATGCGTTTCGCCTTGGTCATATGACCCGGGTACCACTGAAAATGCATCCTGTACTCCTCCTCTATCTCTTAACAAAGCCAAAATCCGAACCTGGACTGGCCACAAACCAGACCTTCCCGTAGATTTCACTCCGTTTTACATTACCGATGTCCGCCATCCGGCTGTCATCACTGCCTGCATGGTTATCGCCCATCACAAAATAATCATCTCCGCCCAGCTTCAGCGGTTCGGCGGCGATTCCCGCCTCTTCTATATCCTCTGCATATATGTGCTGCGTTACTTCTTCATCATTGATAAAGACTTTTCCATCCTTAATCTGCACAGTTTCCCCGGGAAGCCCGACAATCCTTTTAATCGAATAATGAGTATTCTCATTACCATTCGGCTTAAACGCAATAATATCTCCCCGTTTTGGTTTACTTGCATTGTAAACAAGCCTGTTTACGAGCACAACATCTCCATTTTTTAAAACAGGCTTCATGGAGTCCCCTGCGTTGCTGACCCGCTGTCCAAAGAACCAGACCAGCATAAAGGCAATTGCACAGACAATGATAATCTGCACTGTCCAGTTAACAATTTCTCCCCGGTTCTGCTTCTGTCCCCTGGTCTTTTCCCTCCGGAATCTGAGTTCCGGCCTTCCGGTGTCAAACTTCAGCCCCTGTTTCTTTTTCCGCCTGCGTTTCTGATCCGCCTGTCTCCGGCGCTTTTTTCGAAAGTTTAAATCACCCATAATCTTCCCTCATAACCTGCCGAAACTGTCCGCAGTAAAAAATCACTGAATATCTTCATAATATATAAAAGGGACAATATACATGTTGTACTTGTCCCTCTCATAGTTACTATTTTACTAATTCTTTTACCTTTGCTCTCTTACCAACACGATCTCTTAAGTAGTTCAGTTTTGCTCTTCTTACTTTACCTTTACGAACAACTTCTACTTTTTCTACGTTTGGTGAGTGTAACGGCCAAGTCTTTTCAACGCCGATTCCATTGGAATTCTTTCTTACTGTGAAAGTAGCTCTAGTGCTTCCACCCTGTTTCTTCAGGACTGTTCCCTCAAAAACCTGGATTCTTTCACGGTTACCCTCTTTAATCTTGGCATATACTTTCACTGTATCACCTACATTAAACTCCGGTACATTCTCTTTTAACTGCTCTGCTTCAATACTTCTGATAATATCGTTCATTGTGTGACCTCCTTAATATTTAGACGTTCTTAATACCTGCTTACAGGCTTATATCATCTCTCCTATCCCACAGCACCACACTCTCGTGCAAGATGCTTTGCAATAAAATATCCGATACCTGCAAGTCCGTTTTTGCATCAGAGGACCATCTCTTCTCATTTCACAACTGTTGTATTTTACCATACTTTCATATAAGTTTCAAGCCTTTTTTCATCTCTTTTTCCCGTCATCCCGGCCATTTACGGGCTTTTTCCATATAATCCCTTATTTTTGCAGGACATTTAAATTTATTTTAACATAGAAGCCGCAGACATTCCAGATGTTACCTGTTTATTTCTTCTTTTTTTCATGTTACGATCGTTTTGTAATATTTTTGTAACATTTAAATAACATTTTAGGAGGTACATATTCATGAAACACAAGATATTACCGGCTCTGCTCACGGCAGCGGTCATAGGAACAGCAGGGTTCGCTCCCCTCACAGTACAGGCGGCATCCCTGGAACAAACCAGACAGGAACTGCAGTCCAAAGGAATCTATATAGTAGGTCCTCTGAACAGCACCGAAGAACTCAAACAAAAACTTGAAGCCCTTGGATATGACTGCACCATCCCGAACTGGCTTGACTGCATCATACCAGGACTCCCTGGAAATCCGGGACAGCCGGACAACAACCAGCCAGGGAATCCAGAGCTCCCTGATGACAACCAGCCAGAAACCCCGGATCTCCCGGACGACAATCAGCCCGAGAATCCGGATCTCCCGGACAACAATCAGCCGGAGAATCCAGGTCTCCCGGACAACAATCAGCCCGAGAACCCAGAGCTGCCAGACGGCAACCAGCCAGGCACCCCTGAGCTCCCAGACAATAATCAGCCCGAAACACCAGAGCAGCCGGATGTAGACGAAGACAATAACGCCTTCATTCAGCAGGTAGTAAATCTGGTAAACCAGGAACGCTCCAAAGCAGGCCTGTCCCCGGTAAAAGCCGACACATCAGTACAGGCAGCCGCTCAGGTCCGTGCAAAAGAAATCGAAACATCATTTTCACACACACGCCCGGACGGCAGCTCCTTCAGCACAGCATTAACACAGCAGGGAGTCACCTACCGCGGATCCGGTGAAAACATCGCCTGGGGACAGAAAACCCCCGAACAGGTCATGAACGGCTGGATGAACAGCGAAGGCCACAGAGCCAACATTCTCAATAAAAATTACACTACAATAGGAGTAGGCCTGCACCAGAACGCATCCGGAACAAACTACTGGACTCAGTTATTCACTTACTAAATCGGGATTTAGGCAACGAGCTTTAGTCGCGTTGGCGGACGGGGACGCTTAATGCCAGGGATGCCGGGGAGGTACT
>LDAQ01000105.1 GCA_001028025.1 Faecalicatena fissicatena
ACATTTTGCGGAAACTCAAGACAAAATCCTGCATATCGTAATTGATTGTACAAAGACATGGTTGAAAATAGTCTTCTTAATGAAGGAATATTCTATTCCAATTATTGAAAATTTAGGTGGATGTATTTTTACTGGGGAGATATATTGTAAGAGACAGGCCCAAGTACGCTAAGAAGGCGGATTATTGTATTATTATTTGAGGTGAAAATTGCTCATGTATATCACAGGTACGTCTGCTTTAGAAAATTGTATCACAATACTTCTTTGCCTGTACTTCCGTAATTAAAAACCGATTTTTCAGCTTTTCCCTTATCCTTTCTTCACTGAAACCTTCTTCCCGATAGTCCAGGATAAAAGCTTTAATTCCCTGATCACGGCCTTGCTCAATCCCCTGTTCTATCCCTTTATTCACACCATCCTGGTATAAATCAACCAGTGCTTTACACATATCTATCCCTCCTGTCTTACTCTCTGCTTCTTTCAAACTCAGCTCTGATCTAAGCATCACCCGCAGTGCATTATAAGATTCTTCATCTATATTGCTGAAATATTCCTGATTCTTATTCACATAGTCCAGCAGTTCTTCCTTACTTTTTCTACATTTTAGCATCCCGAATACAATCTGTAAATCAGTTTGAAAACACATTCGTTCATCCAGCTTACCTGGATCAATGAGATTAATTTTTGCAAAGCGTTGTTTATTGGAAAGCCAGCGTTTCATATATACATCACTTTTTCCCATATTCTATTTTCTCCTGGTTTAATTTAATCTGTTTAAAAATTACATACTGCTAATATCCACTCCGCCAATAAGCATCACCTGTTTCTGCATCTATAAGCCTTTATTCTTTTTTCAAACATTGAATTACCGGACGAATTTGTCCAAAAGAATGAGATTCTTCATTATGATCAGATATAAAGAATGTTTGAAATGCACCCGGACGGAAAACGTCCGGGTGCATTTAATTTAACATGGTCTGTCTGTTAATTCAAGAAAATTTCTATTAAATTTTCCTATGCCGTCTTCTGCTGCTTTTGTTTTACGAGAAGCCCGGAACGCAGAAGTATGGGGCGTACTGCATTATACAGGAATGCGACAAGTATGGTAGATATAACCGCATTCACAAATGTTGTTGCAGTGCTCCATTTTGCCAGCATCTCCGCCATCTGCTGCGGCTGTCCCAGTATATACTGCTTATAAAAATATCCGACAAGCGGATCTGCCACAACATTGAATCCCAATCCCGCAACTGAAGCAATAACGCTCCATTTCACCACATATTTTTTATCGCTGCTCTCATTGATTCTGGCCACTTTATGAGCTACCAGTCCAACAATCAAACCAATGCACAGTTTCAGCACGAAGGTCTTTGGAGCTCCTACTATATAAATCGGATCCATGATATCCGCTATTGTCATGCCCACTGCACCTGCCAGGCCTCCATACCATCCTCCAAGCAGCAGTGCCCCAAGAACACAAAATGCATTGCCGATGTGAATTGATGTCGCATCCCCTCCCGGCATCGGAATCTTAATCTGTAAGAATGTAAAAGATACATAACACAGTGCCGCTAAGAGAGCGGTCTGCGCTAATTTCATAACTGTCTGGTTTCTCTGTTCCATGATAAACGCTTCCCTTCTTTGATAACTGCATCTATGTTACCATTAAAGTGGCTATTCAAGAATGTCCAGTTATCAAACAATTATCCAGTCCAGTTATTGTACTCCAGATCGTAGTAATTATGCTGAAGAGTATATCTGCTTAATCTTATCTATTTTTCTTCCATTGATCATATCCGTACCCAATAATGACCCCGAGTAAAATAAGCAAGGTATTCTCAAACAACAATGCTGATAAAAAGCCTGCACAAATCCCAAGCTCTGTCCCCGAACATTTTAATTTCTTATCCATATATCTCTCCTTATAACCTGTTTACCTCATCAATTCTTCTATCTATAACTTAACATAAAATGTGGCTGTCTGAAACAGAAATATAAAAAGCAGGTATATAATTTCATGCGCTCTCTTCAGGCCGCTTTCTTTATATAAGATATAAGTCACGTATCAAAAAAATTATGACCGGCAGCATTCCATGCAGCCGGTCAATCTTATTCTTATTTTACCAGGTAGACATCTGCCTGATTCACCCCCATACTAAGGGCTCTTTCATGATCATTCACATAGATATCGATATGATTTCCTTTCACTGCTCCTCCACAGTCTTCCGCCGTAAATACATGGCCTCCAATAATAACCTGTGTGCCATAAGGAATAACGCTCGGATCAACCGCAATAGTCTGGCCTTCCACTACCGGAGTTCCCGTTGCAGTAATTCCGGTTTCCACGTCACAGCATATCTCACAGGAACAGTAATAAGTCAGCTGGTAATCTCCCAGATACTCTCCATACATATCGTCTGTTGCATTTACTACCCCGAGGCTGCCTGCATATCCGCCGCCGATACTGTCATCCAGAACCTTTACTGCCCACACTGCCTCGGATGTATCCAGATTGCCCTGAACAATTCCATAATCTGACCCCATTGCCTCAACGGTCTTGCCGTTCCCTGCATAGATCACAACGTGGTGAATATACCCGTTCTTCGCGTAGAAGATCAGATCTCCCGGCTGTGCATCCTCCACAGCAATCTTGGTTCCATACTGCGCCTGATCCTCAGCCACTCTCGGCAGAGTATATCCATATTCCTTATAGATGCTCTGTACAAAACCGGAGCAGTCTGCACCATCTGTCAGGCTGGTTCCGCCCCATACATAAGGATTGCCGATAAACTGTGAGGCAAACTCTAAAACAGACTCTCTGACGCTGCTTCCCGGTACGCCTGATTTCACTGAAGTCAGTGTATAATAGCAGGCTTTGTTCTTCTCCGGTTCAATAATCTCGCTGGCGGTCGGGAAGCTCTCTTCTCCCTTTTCCTCCACTGTCTTATCGACTTCTTTTCCTGTCTTGAGATACTTTTTATTTACAAATCCTCTTACATCGCCAGATTCAATATAAACCCACTCCTCATTCTCATCAGCAAGCACGTAGCACAGGCTTTCCGCCTTCAACGTTCCTACAATCCGGGTGTTCGTATCCTTTCCTTCTCTTACATTCAACAGGCCGATGGATGTTAGTGCATACTTTTTGTCAACAACTGTTCTGTTCACGGTTGAATGTGTATGTAAAAACGCTGCATTTTCGCTCTGCGGGACCAGCTCTTTTGCAACTGTAACCACGGTTTCAATTCCAGTATACTCTGTCTTGGTTCTCTCGGCTTTTTTCTTGGCCCTGTCCTGATACTTTGTCAAAAGCTTCTGTGCATCATCTCCGCGGTGAACCTCGTCTGCTTTCACAAAACCGCGGACAGTACCTGATTCCACATACAGCCATCCGTCGTCTTCTTCCTGAAGTACATACAGAAGACCGTTTGTATTCAACGAACCCACGGCTCTTGCATCATCTTTCATCTCTTCACGGACAGATAACTTTGCTTTTGCAAATGCATAACGCCTTGCTACCGTCCAGAACCGGAAGTCCTTCTCCATCTCGGGAAGCTTAATAATCTGCTGCCCTGCGATCAAAGCCTGATTGGTGGTATTCTCCTGCGCAGCTGGTACCTCCTGGGCATCTTCCGGCTTACTGGCCTCTGCCCCTTCCTCACCACCAGTCACATCAGAATCTGATGGTTTCTGTGTATCTCCATTCTCCTGATCTGAACCGTTCTGGCTGCCGCCGGACTGATTGTCTCCCATATTTTCATTGCCGGATGTACCGCCATTCTCTTCTTTATTACCATCGTCTTTGCCGTCCTCAGCATCGTCTCCCGGCTTGTCCTGCGTATTATCTCCAGGCTTGGCCGGTTTATTATCCCCCGACTTATCGGTCTCGTCACCCCCCGGCTTTTCCTCAGGCTTCTCCTCATCCACCCGCTCTCCAGTAACCGGATCTACCTTCTGTCCGGTTTTACTGTCATATAAAAACTTCGTCTCTTCATCCTGGTAAACAGTACCGTCTTCCAGCATCTTGAGAACCTCTTCCGAAATATCGACCATCTTTTCACTTCCGTCGACTGCAGCCGCCTGGCGAACCTCCTCCGGCTGTTCTGTATCTTCCGGTTTAGTGCCCGCCTCCTGTCCGGCTTCCTGCCGTCCCGTATTAACCAGACCAGTATCTGCTGCCAAAGCTGATACTGGCTGTGCAGTCAGCATTCCGGCTGACAGTACAATTGCCAGCACTCTTTTGTATTCTTTTGCTTTCATCCTGAATTATTCCTCCCGCAAACTCCCTGCAAGTATCTTTACATCTCATTGGCTTTATCATTATTCGACCTTAGCAGCCCCCCTAAAACTTCTAACGCCACTCGCCTGCATTTATCACTTATGAGATCATCATTGTTACATTGTACTACTTGCAAGATGTCAATGCAATGGAATTTCCCTTGATTTCCTTGTAATTTTTTAAGTATTTCCACAAAATATGCCACGATTATAAAGGAACTCCTCTATTACTGACTGCAAAGCTTTTAACCTTCCCCGTCAACCCGTATCATTTTTACATCATACTTTGATAGCCTCTCCCCTGTCTCCACAGTCCCGCCTGTCAGCAGATCTTTATACCCGGCCAGACAGTCAGGAATTTCCAGTGCCTCATCTGTAAGATTCATAACAAAGTAGCAGCGGAATCCCTCTGCTTTTCTACATACAATCTCCAGCCCCGTCTTTTCACCTATGACTG
The DNA here is from genome assembly GCA_001028025.1 of Faecalicatena fissicatena. Taxonomy (GTDB): domain Bacteria; phylum Bacillota; class Clostridia; order Lachnospirales; family Lachnospiraceae; genus Faecalicatena; species Faecalicatena fissicatena_A. The sequence continues at coordinate 4,736 of LDAQ01000105.1, forward strand.
AATGAACACCGGCATCCGCCAAAGCCGCCTCCAGAACTCTGGCAAGTCCTTTCTCTTCCATTTCAGTCCCTATATAATAAGTAATCCCGCTTCCATATGTATGTTTCGTAACAGCAGGCATACCTGCATAAAAATCTTTCCCGTATTCCGCAATACACTCGGCGCCCTCCAGATGCATCAGATCACAGAGAAATCCGCAGGCGATCTTTGTGCCGTCCTGGAATACGACCTCGTTTGACTGCTCGGGTGAAAGCGCATCTATCTCCTCTGTCCATATTCCTGCAAGAGTTCTGAGTGGTCCGGGGTATCCGCCAAGATGCACATTATCTGACTGATCAACAATTCCGCTCATATAGGTCGTGACCAGAAGGCCTCCGTTTCCGACAAACGCCTCAAGCGCTTCTTTCATTCCTTCCTTAACCATATAGAGTACAGGGGCCGCCACAATTTTATATTTACTAAAATCAGCGTCATATGGAATCATATCCACTGCAATATTTCTGTCATAAAAAAATTTATAATATACGTGTATCTGCTTAACATAAGTAAGATCAACGGACGGACCGCTGGCATATTCCAGCGCCCAGTAATTATCCCAGTCAAATACAATTCCAACCTCTGCTTCATTTACCGCACCAAGCGTTTCAGCTCCAAGATGTTCCAGCTCCATGCCCAGCTGTTTTACTTCTCTGAAAACCCTTGTATCCTCGGTCCCTGCGTGTTCAATGACTGCCCCGTGGAATTTCTCACAGCCGCCCACGCTTCTGCGCAGCTGGAAGAACTGTATGGTATCGGCGCCGTGTGCTATGGTCTGGTAGCTCTGTGCCCTCATCTGTCCTGGTCGCTTGAGTGAATTATATTTCTGCCAGTTCTGCTGGCTCGGCGTCTGTTCCATCAGCATGAATGGAGCGCCTTTCAGCCCCCGCATCAGATCATGACACATTGCATTATAGCTCCACGGCGTATCATAAGCAGGATAATTGTCCCAGGATACAATATCCATCTCTTTTGCCCATTTGAAGTAATCCAGACCTTTATAAGTTCCCATCAGATTTGTGGTAATCGGCGTCTTTTGGTCAAAACACCTGATGGCGTCTCTTTCCATCACGTAATTACCCAGCAGGCTATCGGAATTGAATCTGCGGTAATCAATAGAAATCCCCGCAAACGCAGTCTTGTCCCCGTCAATCCCCTCACTCAGCTCATTCGGAAGGACGATGTCATCCCAGCTCCAGACCGTATGCCCCCAGAATTCCAGATTCCATGCTTTATTCAGTGCTTCCAGAGTCCCATATTTTTTTCTCAGCCACACGCGGAACTCTTTTTCGCAATTTTCACAGTAGCACTCCCCGCCATACTCATTATTGATATGCCAGCAGGCTATATGTTCATTGCTGCCATATCTCTCGGCCAGCTTTGCCGCAAGGGCAGCCGCATATTTTTGATATACCGGCGAGTTCGGACATGCATTATGCCTGAGCCCAAACTTATGGTGACGTCCTTTTTCATCCGTTCTTGCCACTTCCGGGTATTTTCTCACCAACCAGGCCGGCAGCGCTCCCGTTGAAGTTGCCAGCACTATGTCGTAATTTTCTCTGCTCAGCATCTCAATGATATCATCCAGCTCGCGAAAATCATATACCTCCTCTGAAGGCTGAAGCTTCGCCCAGGAAAATACGTTTATTGTCGCACTGTTAATCCTGGCATCTTTAAAATATTTCATGTCTTCATCCCAGATTTCCTTTGGCCACTGATTCGGATTATAGTCCCCGCCGTACAGAATTCTCTTAAATTTACTTTCCATCGCCATTATTCCTTTCTTTTATATCCTAGAGCGTGTTTGAAAATTCATTGCTGCAATATGCCGCCCCACTTCACGGTCTATTTACTGCCAAATTCAGTCAACGTAGCCCACTACGCCTCCTGAATTTGGCAGTAAATACCCCGCAAACTGGGACAACATCTTGCAACAAGCAATTTTCAAACACGCTCTAGTACATCGAATCCTAATTAGCTTACTGTTTTACTGACCTGATTTTTGGATGTACTAGTTATTTTACCTTTTATGCCGTAATTATAATACTGATAGACAAATCAATGTGTAACATGTTAAGCTAAATAATATAACATTTCGAAACAGGTGAGAACATGCCAATCTATTTTAGAAGCCATCCGGTAAGCGAACCCTTCACTTTTGATTCCATAGGCAATCACTGGGCACAGGAACCCACGTCGCGCACACACGGATATCCGCACTACCACTATCTGCAGACAGAAAAAGGCTGCGGAAATATCATCATACAGGGAAAGAAGTATATCCTGAATGAGGGGGAGGGTGTCCTTACCGCCCCTTGTGTCCGCCATTCCTATTATGCACAGGGCCCGGATTGGATCACTTTATTTGCCACATTTACCGGAACACTTGAGAGCAGCCTTGACATGATTCTTGGGAAACGGCAGGTTATTTTTACAGAAAAAGATCAGGGAGCGCGGATCGCCGCCCTGATCTCCGATTCAGTTGAAAAATTTAAGCAGACACCCGCGGACGCTGAGTCGCTGTCCGTAGACTGCTACCGCCTGCTGATGAATTTTGTAGATGGTGTTTCCACCCGTGAGTTGTTGAATGATCCTTTATACCAGAGATACGTAGAGCCTGTAATAAAAGTAATTGAAACTGACTATTCCCTGGAACTCACTGCGCAGCACCTGTGCGGGCTGGTCTATATTACCCCGCAGTACCTGTCACGGTTATTCGTACGTTTTCTCGGATGTTCTGTCTACGAATATCTGACAGTCTATAGGATGAATAAGTCGAAAGAATTCCTGCTTACTTACCCACAGATGGAGGTTCAGGAGATTGCGCACCGCGTAGGCTTCCCGGATTCCAGCCACTTTATTGCCATGTTTAAAAAGCGGATGGGAATGACGCCGCTGGAATTCCGGAAACTGAGCTGACCAAATAAAAGATCCTCCTGCCGTCACCAAAACAGCAGGAGGATCTTATTATTCGCGTTCCCTCACCGATCCATCTTCATAGCCATTTCCAGCGAGTCATATTCAGGATCATCGGGTTCCATATTATTAAGTTCTATTAAAACAGGCTGTGTCTTATGCTGAAAATAATAGCATTTCTCACCTGATTTTTTTTGGTGTGCAGCGAACACTGCTTCATAACCATTTGCCAGCAGCATATCCCGCACACTGTCAAAGAGTTCATCCGGATAGATAAAAGCGATGTGGTTAATCCCGTCCGGCGCCTGCATATGATAACAGTCCGGGCAGTCTTCCAGCGCCTGGATCAGCTCAATTGCATGGGTTCCTATCCGGGACAGTCCGATAATCAAATGGCAGGCCCGCCCGTCCAGAACTTCCTCTTCGCTCATCCGCGCTGTACAGAATTTCCATTCATCCATCATGGGGAAGCAGGCCCGGAAAGCATCTGCTGCCTTTTGTATATCTTTCACTATATAACCGGTATGCCGAAATTTTACATCTTTTGACGTTAAAAATAATTCTTCCTGTTTCATATGCCCTCCCGCCTTCTCTAAGGCTGTTTTCCTGAGAACAGATCCAGATACCACTGGGTAACCGGCTGCGGCTTCTGCAATATACTCAGGGCTGCATCCGGGCTTACCGTCAGGATATCCGCGCCCATCTTTGCAATTTCAACCATGTCCTGCGCCCGCTCCACAGCAGCCGCGAGAACCTTTGTATCCGTTTTTTCCAGGGCGCATATGATATCTTTGACCGTAGTCATTCCGTCATATCCCAAGGCAGTTATATCCCCCACATAAGGCGCCACATAATGGGCTCCCGCCATCGAACACAGAAGCGCCTGGGCTGCCGTAAGAATCGTAGTGGCACAAAGTTTGGCGGTAAACAGGGGATCCTTTTTTAACTCTGTGATAACCTCCAGCCCCATCTCGCATGCCGGTACCTTCACGACCACGTCAGGGCTGATCTTGCTAAACATTTCTGCCTGCGATATCATCTCTTCTACAGAGGATCTGTTCACCTGGGCAAAAACCGGGTATCCCGGAAAGTTGGAGCAGAGATCTGCAATCACTTCCTGTAGCGGCTTCAGCTCTCTGGCCGCAATTACAGGATTTGTAGTAATTCCGCTCAAAATTCCGAGCTTTTCCATTTTTCTGATTTTTGTAACATCTGCACTATCCGCATATAAAAGCATTTCTGCGCACCTCCTGAATCTTAAGGATTTACAGACAGCCTGTGAGTTCCATAACTGTCCGCAGTTTTTCAATCTGTTCTTTCTTCAGTGGCTGGAACGGTTTTCTGCATACTCCGCAGTCAATTCCCTGAAGCTCCAGGGCAGCTTTAATTCCCTTGAAAACGCCGATCTCTGACAGTACTTCCACAACCTGGTTTACCTGATTCTGAATGTCCAGAGCCTCTTCCATTTTTTTCTCTTTAAACAGCGCTGCCATCTTCACAAATTTTTCAGCCATAAAGTTAAATGTACTGCCGATCGCCGCCTCTGCACCGATACTGTATGCGGACAGGAATATCTCATCGTGCCCGATAAAAATGGACTTTTCCGGATACTCACGGATCACTCTCTGCAGCTGGAACAGGTCAAAGCTGGTATGTTTCATTCCCGCAATCCGGTCATTGGAGAGCAGTTTTTCAATCTGTTCGGAAGAAAAGCTGACTCCCGACATTGCCGGAATATTGTATACGATCATCGGCACGGATACCGCCTCTGCGATATCATTATAATACTGGATTAATTCATCCATTGAAAACTTGAAATAGAATGGCGGCACAGCGGATATCGCATCCACGCCAAGGCTTTCGGCCGTTTTCGCCATCTCGATTCCGTGACAGGTGGCAAAGACTCCGATGTTGGCAATGACTTTTCCCCGTCCATTGACAATCCCGACAATCTTTTCAATCAGTTCTTTTCTTTCCGCCATAGAAAGGAGATAGGATTCTCCGGTGCTGCCTCCCACATAAAATCCTGTCACGCCTTTCTGCAGATTCACTTCAATTATCTTTTCCAGCGCATCCTGTGCGATGCTTCCGTCCTCCCGAAGCGGTGTCACCAGCGCCGGAAAAATGCCTTTCATTTTTTCCATACTTTCTACCAGTCCTTCCTGACTCTTACCTGTTATTATATTTCTTCATCGCATAACGGAAGATAATGGACTTCTCCTGCGTCACTTCTTCCAGTACGGATGACAGGCATTCCCTGCTGTTGCCACTCATTTTCTTTCCCCCGCCAAACGGAAGTTCCTGCGCCCTGAAACCGCCGGAGCCATTGACTGCCACCATACCGGAACGCAGTGTAGCCGCTGTTTTCATGGCATCCTGGAAATCATTTGTGATGATGCCGGCACTCAGTCCATAGCTGGAACCTTCTGCAATCTCAATGGCCTCATCCAGTGTATCAAATCCGATAATTGGGAATACTGGTCCGAATACTTCCATGTCTTTGGCAATGTCCATATCCGGTGTAACATCCACCAACACAGTCGGTTCGTAAAATGCGCCGTCTCTGCGGCCCCCGTAGACAACTTTTGCTCCCTGCTCTACCGTGTGCTGAACCTGCTTTTCTACTTCCTTTGCCGCCTTTTCGCTTACCAGTGTTCCGAAATCAGTCTTCATATCCATCAGATCTCCGGTGATTACTGTTTTTAGGCGCTCTTCAATCAGCCGGGAAACAAACTCTTCTTTGATTGAGTTATGTACGATAAAACGTTTGGCACCGGAACAGCACTGTCCGGCATTTCTCGTCTTATCCCCCGCTTCATTCACGGCAAGGTCCATATCACAGTCCGGCATAATAATCAGAGGATCATTTCCTCCCAGTTCGAATTTATAGTCTGTCAGATTCTCTGCTGCACGTCTCGCGATCTCTTTCCCTGCTTCCACGCCGCCTGTCAGGTTCACCTGTGCAATCAGCGGATTGTCTACAATCCAGCTGCCGATCACAGATCCGGGACCGGTGACACATTGAACAACTCTCGGATCCACCCCGGCCTCGACAAGCAGATTCATCAGTTTCAGTACACACAGCGGGTTATAGGATGCCGGTTTTACGACAATGGCATTTCCCGCTGCCAGTGCCGGACCTGCCTTAAATGCCCAGAGCGCTGCCGGAAAATTAAACGGTACGATACACGCAATGACTCCCAGCGGATCGTGGACCGTCACCTGAAGGTCATCGTCGTATCCGCCCTCAATGCCCATAGGCATCGTCTTTCCATAATGGTGTTTTACAATTTCCACGGAGCCGGTAAATGTATTGACCACAGAATCGATCTCTCCATAGGAATCAAAAACCGGTTTCCCCGTCTCCAATGTCAGCGTCTTTGCCAGATCGTCCCTGTCTCTCTTCACAAGCTCTACAAACTTCATCAGGACCGCACCTCTGTCTCTCACTCTGATGCGGGCCCAGTCCTTCTGTCCCTCTGCCGCACTCTGAATTGCCCTGTCAATATCCTCTTTCCCGGCTGACGGAACCGTGTCCAGTAATTCTCCGGTAAAGGGATTCACAATTTCAATTACCTTTCCGTCTGCTGCTTTCACCTGCTGTCCGTTAATTAGCATCTCCATATCGCAATATCTCTCCTTTCATTCTATATCTTCCTCTAGGCGTTTGCGAAACGCC
>LDAQ01000106.1 GCA_001028025.1 Faecalicatena fissicatena
ACAGAATTGGTTACACTACCAGGAAAAACAGAGTTTCAATAAACTCCTGCGCTCCATGCCTCCAAATTTCCCCTCCCACCACGCAGCTCCCAAGAAGCTTCATCCGCCTTCCCCCGCCGGTTTCCCTCCCGCGCAGCAGAGGAGACGTTCCGCCTTGATGCACCCAGCCGCCGGAACCGTACATAGGGCTGCGGGGAAGCGGGGTTATGTACGGTTCCGGCGGCGGCCCCCTTCAATCGAAAACAACAACCTCCCCCTCTACTGCCGCAAACCAGCACTCTTTTTGTTTTTGTATCTGGCTTTTCCCATTAGTCCCTTCGATGATCTCTGCTGTAATCTGCTTCTCTTCTTCCTGTGATACGAGCGCTGTTATTTCCACGGACTCTGTATAATCGGTTCCAAGCACCGGGATGTCTTTTTGTGCCAGCAGATACTGGATTTTTCCAAGTCCGGTATAATCTGTGCTTATTTTCAGTTTAAAACCGTAAATCCTGGTTATAATCATACTGTGAGACAGGCCTTCTTTTGATGCTGCTGTGTACGCCCTCACCAGGCCCCCTGTTCCAAGCAGTGTGCCTCCAAAATACCTGGTGACAACGATCAGCACATTATGCAGGCCCTGTCCCCTAATGACCTCGAGAATTGGCTTACCTGCTGTTCCGCTTGGTTCTCCGTCATCGCTGCAGCGCTCCTGGACATTTTCGACTCCGGTTACATAGGCCCAGCAATGATGCCTGGCATCCCAGTACTGTTTCTTTATTTTTTCCAGGCATTCCATTGCCTCCTCACTGGTGGAGACGGGAAATACATCTGCAATGAAACGCGACTTTTTTTCGACAACTTCTGCAGTGGCTCCCTGATATACTGTTTTATAATTCATCGGCTTTACCTCGATTTCTTTAGTAATCATTAATAGAATATAACAGAACTGTAGAAAACCACAAGAATTTATTAAGATTTTTTTAGAAATATGAAGTTTTCCTATTTTTTCTTTATTTAACCAGGTAAATTTGATATAATGAGTGGAATGATTAAAGGAGGATATGATTCATGAATTACGGAAAAGAAAATCTCGATAAGAGAAAGAAGAATATCTCTTCAAAAAAGAATATGAAAAAGAAGCGGGTTGGCGTCCGTTTTTTCAAAGCTCTTGTGATCTGCGTTCTATTGATTGCAGTAATCGGGGCCGCAGGAGTCGGTCTGTTTGTCAAAAAAATTATAGATAACACCCCAAAAGTGACTCCTAACGATGTCAAACCCTCCGGAGCCACTTCCTTTGTTTACACTGAAGATGGCCAGTTTTTGGACAAGTTCCGCCAGAAGGGATCCAATCGTATTTATAAGACATACGATGAGATTCCGATCAATCTGACACATGCTTTTGTAGCAATTGAGGATGAACGATTCTACAAGCACAACGGAATCGACCTGCAGGGTATTATGAGAGCCGGGGTAGTCGGCCTGACCTCCGGCAACTTCTCCGAGGGTGCAAGTACACTGACGCAGCAGCTGATCAAGAACAACGTATTCCCGAATTTTACCGAAGAGAAAACATTTTATGACAGGCTGGAGAGAAAGCTCCAGGAGCAGTATCTGGCTGTTGAGATTGAAAAGCAGATGAGCAAAGAAGAGATCGTAGAAGCCTATATGAACACCATCAATCTGGGCCAGAACTGTCTCGGAGTACAGACTGCGGCAAAGCGCTATTTCAATAAAGATGTATCTGAACTAAATCTCTCTGAATGTGCCGTGCTGGCGGGTATCACACAGAATCCTACCGATTACGACCCGGTAAACTTTCCGGAAGCAAACGCAGAGAGACGGGACAAGGTACTGAAAAACATGCTGGATCAGGGCTATATCAGCCAGGAAGAATATGACGAGGCAAAAGCCGACCCTGTATACGACAGGATTCAGGCAACCTCCCAGGATGCTTCGGATGATACTCCCTTCTCCTATTTTATTGACGAGCTGACACAGCAGATCATCCACGATCTCCGGGAGCGCAAGGGCTATACCGAGACGCAGGCGTACAACGCACTTTACAGCGGCGGCCTGACGATCACAGCGACCCAGGATCTTTCCATCCAGAATATCTGTGATGAAGAAGTTGCCAATCCGAACAATTATCCGTACACAGTGGAATATGGTCTTGAATATGCACTAACGGTTACACATCCCGATGGAACTTCTGAAAACTACAGTAAAGAAATGCTGGGGGAATATATCCGTAATGCATGGGGCCTGGAATTCCCACTGGTATTCTCCTCCCCTGAACAGGCTGATCAGGCAATTGAGGAGTACAAGGGCACCTTGGGCATTGCCGAGGGCGATACCGTGATTGAGAATAAAGACATCACCCCGCAGCCTCAGACTTCTGTTGTAGTTATGGATCAGTATACAGGCAAGGTAAAGGCAATCGTAGGCGGCCGGGGAGAAAAGACAACCAGTCTCTCCCTGAACCGTGCAACCGATTCTGCCAGACAGCCCGGTTCCTGTTTTAAAATCTTATCAACTTATGCACCGGCGATGGATTCTGCAGGATACACACTGGCTACTACCATTAAGGATGAACCGTACAGCTATTCAAACGGGAAGTCGGTCAACAACTGGGACCACCAGTATATCGGCAACACACGCGTGCGCTATGCAATTGAACATTCCATGAATGTATGCGCAGTTAAGACACTGACCGCCATCGGTCCTCAGACAGGATATGACTATCTGCTGAACTTTGGATTTACCAGTCTGGTAAATTACGATGATGACAACTATCCGGGATTCACTGATGTGGCGCAGGCCACAGCACTCGGCGGTATCACACGCGGTGTCTACAATCTGGAAATGACTGCTGCATATGCGGCAATTGCAAATAACGGCACCTACACAGAGCCGATCCTCTACACAAAGGTATTAGACAAAGACGGCAATGTGCTGCTTGACAACACAAAACCTGCTACTCACCAGGTTATTAAAGATTCTACTGCTGCACTTCTTACAAGTGCAATGCAAGATGTTATTACCCGCGGTACAGGTACTGCCGCAAGACTGTACAATATGCCTGCAGCAGGAAAAACCGGTACAACAGAGAACAGTACTGACCTCTGGCTTTCTGCATATACACCATATTACACATGCTCCGTTTGGGGCGGCTACGATTCCAACAAGCCGATGAGCAATATGGATCAGGCGTGGCATGAAGTCATGTGGAAGAACATCATGGATCGTGTCCATGAAGGCCTGGAGTATAAAGAATTCTCAATGCCGACTTCTGTTGAACAGAAGACAATCTGTACACAGACAGGATTACTGGCAACCTCATCCTGTCCGCCTCTGACCGAATATTTTGCAAAAGGAACCGCTCCATCACAGAGCTGTCCTGGACATGTCGTGCAAAAGGAAGAAAAAGAGGAAGACGACAAAGATAAGAAGAAAGATGAGGATAAGAAAACTGAAGATCCCGAAAAACCGAGCGAAGGCGATGGTGAAGGCGGCGGAACCGTCACACCACCAGAAGGCGGCGGTAATGAGGGCGGCGGCAATGAAGGCGGCGGTAACCAAGGCGGCGGTGAAGGCGGGGGAGGAAGCGAAATCCCGGACCAGGGCGGCGGTGAAACTCCTCCAGCCTGAAATCCTTTGGGTAGTGTAACCAATTCTGT
>LDAQ01000107.1 GCA_001028025.1 Faecalicatena fissicatena
CCGGCATCCCTGTCATGGAGCGTCCCCCATCCGCGCCCGAGACTAAAGCCCGTTCGCTGACTCCCGTTTTTACTTTGTGTCGGAACCTTCTGTGTTCTCTTCTTCGCTTTCTTTTATTGTCACGCCCTGCTCGTCAAATTTTACTTTTTTCCAAACCTTTTTATGTTCTGTGATCTCTGTATCTTTTCTCCACTGTTCCACCAGAGAATCATACTGTTCCTGCTTCCTCTCTTCCACAATGGATTCCTTCTTGGCATCTGTTGCCTCTCTGTCCAGATTGCTGGTCAGCTTTGCCACATATATGCCGTTGTCAGATTCCACGATGCCTGTAACACCGCCTTCCTCCAGGGCATCTGCAGCTTTTACCAGATCTGCCGTTGGTGAAGTGGACTCGGAATCAAAGGTTGCCGTCTGTACTTCCAGACCGGCTTCGGAAGCTGCTGCCTCCAGATCCTTCTTATCACTGTTTTTCAGATCGTCTGCGAACTTTTGAGCGGTCTCTTTCAGAGCTGCTTTCTCGTCATCGGTCATGGCCTCTGAATTGCCGTCCGCATCCGTCTTATTATAGGAAAACAGCACATACTGCATGCTCTTCTGTGCCGCCTCTTCATCGGAAACCTCTTCGTCTACGCCTTCTTTCATAGGGGCATTCATCCTTGTCTGGATTGTAGCCAGCTCCAGAAATGTCTTGACATATTTCTCATAACCGGATACAACTTCTTTATCTTCCAGTGTATTGTCTTCCACGAAAGTTTCTGCCGCCTTATTAATGGCCTTTTTATCATCATCGGTCAGTTCTACCTTATAGTCGGCCGCATGCTGCTTCAGAAGATACATATTCTCAAGTGCTTCCAGAATACTTGCTTTCGTAGTATCCTCATAATCCTTGTCTTCTTCCACTTCCTGTGCCCACATGGCCTCGCCGGTGGTTCCCATCATCCCTGCGTAATATGTTTCATACTGTGCCTGCTGCATCCTTGCATAAAAGTTTGCAACTCCTAGTGCAATCTTGTCTTCTCCGACTTCAGCAACTACGGCATCGTTATTCATAGAACGACCGCACCCTGTCAGTGAAGATACAGCGAAAAGGCCCGCCGCAGCCATGATCATCACTCTTTTTCTGAACTGTCCCATAACATCCTCCTACGTACTTTTTAACTTCATTATTATAGCCTGTTTTTCTTATTCTAACAAGCCTTTTATATCATTTAACACCTTTTTCACCAATTCCAGCACGTTCTCATCTTTCTCTTTGCCGCTGTGTCCTTTCTTCTGATACAGGAAATAAGGAGGAGTATCCGCCTTGAATAAAAGATTCCCGCTGTAGGCCTGTAAAAGCCCCGGTATTTTCTGAGGCTGTACCTTTGCTTTTTCATACATTGTAAACTGATAAGCCTCCCCTTTTTGCTCTACCACAGTCACATACGCAGAATGGGCCAGTGCCTTCAGTCCTGCAATATTCAAAAGCTGCTGTACCTTTCTCGGAATATCTCCGAAACGGTCGATCAGCTCTTCGATCATATCATCCATCTCTTCCTCATTCTCAATGCTGGCAATTCGCTTGTATATATCCAGCTTCTGATACTCGTTCGGAATATAGGATTCCGGTATATAAGCGTCGATATTCAGATCCATGGTTGTGGTATATACATCCTCCTCCAGCTCCCCTTTAAACTGCTTCACCGCTTCGTTAAGCATCTTGCAGTACAGGTCGTATCCCACGGCCTCCATATGGCCGTGCTGTTCCTCCCCAAGAAGGTTGCCGGCTCCCCGAATCTCCAGATCCCGCATGGCGATCTTAAATCCGGAACCCAGGTCCGTAAATTCGCGAATGGCTGCCAGGCGCTTCTCTGCCACTTCTTTGAGCAGTTTATCCTTCCGGTACAGCAAAAATGCATACGCCATCCGGCTGGAACGTCCCACCCGCCCCCGGAGCTGATACAGCTGCGAAAGCCCCAGACGGTCGGCATCATGGATAATCATGGTGTTTACATTGGAAATATCCAGTCCTGTCTCAATGATCGTTGTGGACACCAGCACATCAATATCTCCGTTGATGAAATCATACATAATATTTTCCAGCTGTCGTTCATTCATCTGCCCGTGTGCAAAAGATACGGCGGCGTCCGGTACCAGTTTCTGGATTCGGCCAGCCACATCCGCAATATCGCTGACCCGGTTGTAGACATAGTATACCTGCCCGTCCCTGGACAGCTCTCTCTCTATGGCCTCACGAACCATCTCGTCGTTATATTCCATTACATAAGTCTGAATCGGCATTCTGTCCATGGGTGCTTCCTCAAGAACGCTCATATCACGGATGCCGATCAGGCTCATATGAAGAGTTCTGGGGATCGGCGTTGCTGTCAGTGTCAGCACATCCACATTTTCTCTGAGCTTCTTGATCTTTTCTTTATGGGTAACTCCGAAACGCTGCTCTTCATCAATAATCAGTAGTCCCAGGTCTTTGAACTGTACGTCTTTGGAGAGGACTCTGTGGGTACCGATTACGATATCCACCAGCCCCTTTTTCAGATCCTCCACCGTCTTTTTCTGCTGAGCAGACGTGCGGAACCGGCAGAGAAGATCCGCCCTCACCGGAAAATCCTTCATCCTCTGGACAAATGTATTATAGTGCTGCTGGGCCAGAATCGTGGTCGGCACCAGATAAACCACCTGTTTGCCTTCCTGAACCGCCTTAAAAGCAGCCCTGATTGCAATCTCGGTCTTCCCGTAGCCCACATCGCCGCAGATCAGCCGGTCCATGATCTTTTTACTCTCCATGTCCCGCTTCGTATCTGCAATCGCCTGCAGCTGGTCCTCTGTCTCCTCAAAAGGAAACATCTCTTCAAACTCTTTCTGCCACACCGTATCCGGCTCATACACAAACCCGGCCGACTCCTGCCTTGCCGCATAAAGCTCCACCAGATCCTTTGCCACTGCCCTGACGGCTCTGCGGACCTGGCTTTTTGTCTTCGTCCACTGGCTGCTGCCCAGTTTGTTCAGCTTCGGCTTCTTCGCATCGGCACTTGCATACTTCTGGATCAGGTCCAGCTGAGTAGCCAGAATATACAGTGCACCACCGCCCGCATAGGAAATCTTCATATAATCTTTTGTTACTTTGTCTACTTCGATTTTTTCTATGCCCTGGTATACTCCCAGGCCATGATTCTCATGAACAACATAATCGCCTACTTTAAGCTCTGAAAAATTCTGTATTTTCTGGCCTTCATACGTCCTGCGGCGCTTTTTCCGCTTCTGCTTGCCGAAAATGTCCGTCTCGGATATCACCATAAATTTCAGCATGGGATATTCATACCCTTCCGCAACATGTCCGTAAGCAACCATAATTTCACCGGACTGCACTTCCCTGTGCATATCCTCACTGTAAAAACTGCTCAGGTCATAATCCCGCAGGTCTTCGGCCAGCCGTCTCGCCCTGGTTCTAGAACCGGAAAGCAGAATGACCCGGTAGCCGTTTCTTTTCAGGCGCTTCAAATCTCTTGTAAGCATCTCAAAGCTGTTATTATAAGGGTTAACCCCTTTCGTCTGCAGACTGTAGGTATCCCGCACATGAAATCCGCCGCATTTGGACTCCAGCGTAGTCAGGCCGATCCCGTAATACTGATTCATTTTTTCCACAATCTCCTTTGTAGAAAAAACATCCGGCTCCTCTTCTTCCTGCATTCCTGCTTCTGCCCTGTTTCTCCTGCTGTTCTGATATTCTTCCGCGACTTCGTCCACATGTTCAATCAGACGAGGAGGCTCATCCAGAAACAACAGACTTTTCGCCCTTGGGAAATAATCCAGGAAAGAAACGCACTTCCCGCTCTCTCCAAGAAATTCCGCGGCAGGATAGATATCTACTTCATCCAGGTTCTCAATGGAACGCTGGCTTTCCACGTCAAAGGTTCGGATGGAATCCACCTCATCACCCCACAGCTCAATACGAACCGGAAGCTCCTCAGTCAGAGGAAACACATCCAATATTCCTCCCCTGACGGCAAACTGGCCGGGGCCCTCAATCTCATCCTCCCGCTCATATCCCATAGCGGAAAGCTTTTCCTGCAGTTTTATAAAGTCCAGGGTTCCCGTCCCCTGCACATGAATCCTGCGCTTTGCAATCTCCTGCAGAGAAGGCATGCCGTCCAGAAAAGCGTCCACCGTTGTGATGACTGTAATTCCTCCGTCATCCAGGCTTTCTTTTTCCTCCGCCTCGAGAATCGCCCGCACAACCTCCATCCGCTGCTTGATCAGATATTTCCCCTTGATGTCCGCATGGTAAAATAAAAGATCCTTGGCCGGATACAGGTACACATTCTCATCCAGGAAGCGGTATTCCTCGTAAGCCTTCTTCGCCTTTTCATCACTGGAAAAAGCGATGATTTTATAATAACAACCATCGCTCAGTGCATACATCAAATGTGTTTTCTGGGAATTGACACAGCCTGCTATCTGCAGAACCCCGCTGTCCTTCTTTCGTCTGCCGAATATCTCCTTGTATTCCGCCAGCTCAGCAAGCGGTGCTAAAAAAGCCTGCATATTCTCTACTCTTCTTTCTTTTTCCGGTTATACTCATTCATTGCCGCCTGAATCTCACCGGATATTATCATCTCCACGGCATGTACCGCATTCTCATAGCCCGCTTCCATCAGCTCATGCTCCGCTTTCGTAAAATGTCCCAGTACATAGTCTGCCAGATCATACTTCGGTGGTTTCTCGCCGACCCCGACTTTAATCCTCGGGAACACCTCGCTCCCAAGATGGGAAATAATATTCTTGATCCCGTTGTGGCCGCCTGCGCTGCCCTTTGCACGAATACGCAGCTGCCCGACTCCCAGGCTGACATCATCGTATATAACGATCAGTTCCTGTTCCTCATCTATCTTATAATACTCCACAAGGCTGATGATGCTTTCCCCGCTTAAATTCATATATGTCTGAGGCTTTGCCAGAATCACTTTCTGGCCGCCTATGACTCCCTTGCCGATAAAAGCTCTGTGCTTTTTTGTATCCACTGCTATATTATATTTCGATGCAATGGTATCTATCACTTCAAATCCTACATTATGCCTTGTACCTTCATACTGTCTGTCCGGATTTCCCAGACCTGCTATGATATACATACTTCTCACCTCTTCATTCTTATCCATTTTACAGGATGCCATTCTATTTGTCACGCAAAAGCCGCGAATATTTTTTACCTTCGCGTCATACACTTATAAAAAGCGCAATGGACAGTTTTCCTTACCTGCCCATTACAGGGAAGTAAAATTGACTAACACGGGAGGTCTCTTCAATGGGTTCCAAAACAAAAATCATCGTTTTGCATATGAAAGAAATCATTTATACGGCAGTCTTCGCGGCACTTGGCATTCTACTGATCATTCTTCTGATTGTCATGTTCCGCCCCGGAGGGAAAGATAAGAGTGCAGATGCAAAAAAGCAGTATACTCCGGGAGTTTACACCTCAACGCTGACTTTAAACAATACAAACCTGGAAGTGGAAGTGTCGGTGGACGAATCCCATATCAATTCCGTCCGTTTTTCCAATCTGGATGAGGCAATGACAACGATGTTCCCGCTGATTCAGCCGGCGATAGAAGATATAGCCGATCAGGTCTATGAAAAACAGTCCCTGGAGGATATCTCGCTTTCAAATGACACCCCCTATACATCTCAGGTCATTCTGGATGCCATAAAAGAGGCCACAGAAAAAGCCGCAGTGAAATGATGCTGCGGCTTTTGTACTCCTAAGTATACCCAACGGGCACACCGTAATGCATGCCCTTCGGGCGGGTCTGCAGCACAGCTGCAGAATAAGGTATACCCAAAGGGCACACCGTAACTCATGCCCTGCGGGCGGATCTGCAGCACAGCTGCAGAATAATGTATGGAATTAACCTTCTACGATCAGATACTGACCGTTTGGAAGTGCAAAGACTTCAGAAGCCTCTTCCAGTTCTTCGTCTGACATCGTATCTACGTCAATCCCGCTTTCCTCGAAATATTCCCTTACTTCCTTAAGGGAATCCACTACTGCGGCCATACAGTCTTCCAGAAAAGCCTCCGCTTCCTCCATTGTCTCAGCCACTGGTTCATCAAATAGCTGAGACTGCTTTTTTAGAAACGTAAGCAGACATTCCTCATCGTATTCGTTCATGACTTTCTCCCTCCCTTTTTAGTAATCAGATTCAAAATCTCTTCCGGAGAATCTACGATATGCCGAGCGCCCGCCTCAGCAAGCGCGTCCCTTCCCCGAAAGCCCCAGGACACCCCGATGGTCTTCATCTTTGCCGCCATCCCGGTTGCAATGTCCACTTCTGAATCGCCTACGTATAAAGACTCTTCCGGCTCAGCTCCAAACTGCCCCGCAATCTGCAGGGCTGCATAAGGATCCGGCTTTCTGGGTATGCCCTCTTTCTGTCCCTGAATCCATTGAAACATATCTTTTCCAAAAATCTCTTCCACCACATGGACAGCCTGCCTGTCAGGCTTGTTAGACAGCACTGCCAGACACATGCCCCCGGCTCTCATCTCTTCCAGGAGCTTTAAAATCCCGTCATATGGTATTACATGATATGTGCAGTTAGCGTCAAATATTCGGCCGTATATCTCCATTGCTTCGTCCAGACGGTCTGAACTGTCCTCCCCGCCTGCATTCAGCGCTTTCTCCATCAATACCCTTGACCCATTTCCTACAAACATGCGGCACTGTTCCCTGGTAATTGGGGCAATCCCCATCTCCTTCAATGTCTCATTTACAGAAAAAGTCAGAGAATCCAACGTATCTGTTAAAGTCCCGTCTAAATCAAAAATGCATATCTTATACATGGTTCCTCTCCATACCTTCCTTCAGTCTACGTTTATAATAGTATGAAGTGCTGGAAATTTCAACCATAAATACAAGGTTTTCTATATATTTTTCAGCTGCGGGTCTTACTATTTTTTATCCCAGAAGATACTGCTTCATTACCTTGAGTGCATTTTTCTCCAGACGGCTCACCTGAGCCTGTGATATTTTAATTTCCTCGGCAACTTCCATCTGTGTTTTTCCCTCGAAAAACCTTAAAGTAATGATATAGCGTTCCCGCTCATTCAGGCGTTCCATTGCGGCCTCAAGGGAGAGTTCTTCCACCCAGTTTTCTTCCTTGTTTTTCTTGTCGCTGACCTGGTCCATCACATAGAGCGTATCTCCTCCATCGCTGTAAACCGGCTCATGCAGGCTCATAGGCATCTGTATGGCATCCAGTGCAAACACAATATCCTCTTTCGAGATTCCAATCTCCTCGGCAATTTCCTGCACAGTGGGCTCTTTCAAATGTTTCTTCATGTAGCCTTCCTTTGCGTATATTGCCTTATATGCCGTATCCCGCAGAGAACGGCTGACTCGGATGGAATTATTATCCCGCAGATATCTCCGGATCTCTCCGATAATCATGGGCACCGCATAAGTAGAAAACTTGACCAGCCTGTTCGGGTCAAAATGATCTACCGCCTTCATCAGTCCCACACAGCCAATCTGAAAGAGGTCGTCCGCATTCTCATTGCTGTTGGAAAACCGCTTAATTACGCTTAAGACCAGTCGGAGGTTGCCTTTGATATATTCCTCCCGTGCTTCTTCATCTCCCGCCTTGATCCTCGTAAACAGAGCCTCCTTCTCCTCCTCTTTCAAAAGCGGAAGCTTCGCCGTATTTACCCCACATAATTCTACTTTATTCAGAGCCATAATAAAAATCCTCCTAGATGAAAATTTTAGTCTAGTAAAATCATTCTCAATCTGAAGGCGGGTTATTCGAAGATGATAGAAATTAAAAAAAGTTTTAGACCTTGACAAAAGAAAGTATCCGTAAAGCAGATGCCTTTGAAATTTTCTAATAAAAACAGCAGAACTTCCCCGAATGCCTGCCGCATCTTTTGAAAGCCCTGCTGTACTTCATATACGGATTCTTCCGGACCGTTTTAACCCGAAGCTGTTCCGTTTATTTATATAAATAGATTTTCTTCTATATCTCCCGATAGCATTCCGGACGCCGGTCTCTGAAAAGTCCCCATTCCATCCGCTCTTTCCTGATCTTTTCGAAATCAAAGCGGGCACAGAGAACCTTTTCTTCACTTCTTCCTGCCTGACACAGGATCTCTCCCGTCTCATCCGCAATAAAACTGCTGCCATAAAATTCCAGGCTGGAGCTCTGTCCGGCATTCTCCTGGCACGGCTCCACTTTTTCCAGCCCGAACCTGTTTGCAGCCGCCACCGGCACAATATTGGCCGCCGCATGCCCCTGCATGGCTCTTCTCCAGTGTCCTGCACTGTCGCACTCCAGAATTGGTTCGCTTCCTATGGCGGTCGGATACAGGATCAAATCTGCCCCCTTAAGTGCCAGGCATCTGGCAGTCTCCGGGAACCACTGATCCCAGCAGATTCCCACCCCAATGCGGCCGTATCTGGTTTCCCATACGGTAAATCCAGTATCTCCTGGTGTAAAATAAAATTTTTCCTGATAAAAATGATCGTCCGGTATGTGTGTCTTCCGGTATACTCCCAGCAGGCTGCCGTCCGCATCTATCACTGCTGCAGAGTTATACAATGTGTTCTGTGCCTTTTCATAGAAACTGACAATCATCACAAGTTCCAGTTCCTTCGCCAGCCCCTGCATCACACACACCGCCGGATTGTCCTCTGGCGGAAGTGCAAAGCCGTAGTACTCGTACCGCCGCTCCTGACAGAAATACTGCCGTTCAAACAGCTCCGGAAGCAGAATCACCTGGCCGCCCTGCTCTGCCGCCTGTCTGACCAGCCGTTCTGCTGTTTTTATATTATGCTGTACATCCGCAGTACACTGCATCTGGATGACAGCAGCCGTAGTCTCACTCATTTTCTCTCTCCTTCTGGAATCTGCTGGGTAATACAGTGAATGTTGCCTCCGCCGAGCAAAACAGCTCTGCTGTCTATCCCTATAACGCTGCGCCCCGGGCACAACGCCTTCAAAATCTCCAGTGCACGTCTGTCGCTTTCCCGATTTGCTCCTCCGAACTGGGGCACCAGCACAGAATCATTGGTAAAATAAAAATTAACATAACTTGCAGCCAGTCTCTCTCCTGCTTCCCGGATATCTTCCCCAGCCTCAAATACAAGCTGATCCAGCTCTTCCCTGCTGACCCTCACCGGCACATCCGGTACAGGCAGTTTGTGTACAGTCAGGCGGCGCCCTCTGGCATCCACCTGTTGTTCCAGATAATCAAGGCAGGCTCTGGAAAGCTCATACTGAGGATCCTGCCGGTCATCTGTCCAGGCAAGCACTACTTCTCCCGGTGCAGTAAATGCACAGACATTATCCACATGTTCATTCGTTTCATCCATATAGATTCCCCGCGGCAGCCATAATATTTTTTCTGCCCCCAGGTATTCTTTCAGATTTTCTTCAATCTGTTCCCGCGAAAGCTGCGGATTCCTCCCCTGACTCAACAGGCAGCTCTCAGTTGTTAATAGAGTCCCTTCACCGTCTGAATGGATGGAACCACCCTCCAGCACAAATTCGCCTGCATCATAGCAGGAATATCCCAGCCTGTCCAGAACTGCCTCCGCAACCGCATCGTCTTTGTCCCAGGATGCATACAGGCCGTCCACTTCACCGCCCCAGGCGTTAAACCTCCAGCTGATCCCGCGCACGCACCGGCCATTGGTAACAAATGTAGGGGCCACATCCCGCGCCCATGCATCATCGCTGTCCATCGTCAGCACTTCCGCATACCGGCCCGCCGCGCGCCTTGCCTCTTCCTCATGTTCTCTGTCTGCCAGCAGGTAAACCTTTTCACTCACAGACGCCTCGCGGATAATGTTTAAAAATGCCGCCCTGGCATTCTCTGGATCCCTTCCCCAGCTTCCCGGCCTCACCGGCCAGATCAGAATCGATGCCGCGTGGGAAGCAAATTCCGCAGGCATATAGTAACCGTCTTTCCGCGGCGTTGTCAACTTATTCATCAGGATAAACGCTCCTTAAAATCTTTATAGCCAAACTGTTTTACAACTTCGCATCTCCCGTCTTTTCTGAGAAGTGCAATATCCGGCAGAGGCATACCGTTAAATGTATGATTCTTCACCATCGTATAGATCGCCATGTCTTCAAACACCAGCCGCTCTCCGATCCCAGGCTGCATATCAAAGCTGTAATCCCCGATCACATCCCCCGCCAGGCAGGTTCTGCAGGCCAGAGTACAGGTAACGGGCTTTTCCCCCGGCATACCGCTGTCTTTCAGAGGGGGCCGGTAAGGCATCTCCAGCACATCCGGCATATGGCAGGCGGCCGATGCATCCAGTATCAGAACCGGCCTCTCATTTTCCACAATATCCATGACTTCCGTGATCAGATATCCGGCATTCAGTGCAATCGCCTCCCCCGGCTCCAGATAGACCTGAACCTGGTATGTATCCCGTATGCGGCAGAGCAGGTCCTTTAACATATCCAGATCATATCCCGGCCTGGTAATATGGTGTCCTCCTCCCAGGTTCAGCCATTTCAGCTGATGAAGGTATTCCCCGAACTTCTCTTCCACTGCCTCAAATGTCTCCACAAGCGGAGCCGCATCCTGCTCACAGAGGGTATGGATATGCAGCCCTTCCACGCCCTTCGGCAGCTTCCCGGGAAACAGTTCCCTGCGGATTCCAAGCCTGGACCCCGGCGCGCAGGGATCGTATATAGGATGTCCCTCCTGGGTAGAATGCTCCGGATTAATCCGAAGTCCTGCACTGACACCGTTTGATTCCCACAGTGCCCTGTGCCGCTCAAGCTGCGCTATGGAGTTGAAGCTGATATGATCACAGATCCCGCACAGCTCCTGCATCTCTTTTGCTGTGTAGGCAGGTGAAAACACGTGATTCTCCCCGCCCATCTCCTCCGCGGCCAGCCGTGCCTCATACAAACCGCTTGCCGTGGCTCCGGCCAGATAATGCCGGATCATCGGATAGACATGGTACATGGAAAATGCTTTCTGAGCCAGCAGAATCCTGCTGCCGGTCTCTTCCTGCACTTTAGCGAGTATCTTCAGATTGTTTTCCAGTATTGCTTCATCCACCAGATAAACCGGCGTTCTAAGTTCCTCTGTTCTCATTAAGTTCTTGTTCAATATTAATTCCTCACATATACATTATTCCGCGGATATGCTCTACCCGACAGTATCAGGATTTTCCTCTACTACCCATGGAAGACCATACTGGTTCAGCATGTCCATGAACGGATCCGGATCCAGCTCTTCCAGGTTCACTGTGCCCCTCTTGTTCCAGATACCCAAAGCAACCAGTGCCGTCCCGATCATCGCCGGAACACCCGTAGTATAACTAATAGCCTGGCTTCCCACTTCTCTGTAGCACGCCTCGTGGTCACACACGTTATAGATATATATGGTTCTCTCCTGACCGTCCTTCACCCCGGTGTAAATGCAGCCGATATTCGTCTTGCCCTTCGTGCGCGGTCCAAGGGTGGCCGGATCGGGAAGCAGCGCTTTCAGAAACTGTATAGGCACAATTTCTTTCCCTTCATATGCAACCGGACTGGTGGAGAGCATCCCTACATTTTCCAGGCATTTCATATGGGTGAGATAGCTCTCTCCAAAAGTCATGAAGAAACGGATACGCTTTACACCCGGAACATGCTCTGCCAGAGATTCAATCTCCTCATGATGCAGAAGATACATCTCTTTTTGCCCCACCTGTGGGAAATTGTAGGTACGCTTTATCTCCATAGGTTCCGTCTCTACCCAGTGTCCATCTTCCCAGTAGCTTCCGTTTGCAGAAACCTCCCTCAGATTGATCTCCGGGTTGAAATTGGTGGCAAACGGATAACCGTGGTCTCCGCCATTGCAGTCCAGAATATCGATTGTGTGGATTTCATCAAAATAATGCTTCATTGCATAGGCGGTAAACACACTTGTCACTCCGGGGTCAAAACCTGAACCAAGCAGTGCCGTAAGATTCTTCTCCCGGAATTTTTCATTGTACTCCCACTGCCAGCTATAGTCAAAATATGCCGAAAATCCCTTCTCCCTGCAGCGCTTTTCATAGATCTCACGCCACTTTGGATCATCCGTATCTTCGGGTTCGTAGTTTGCGGAATCGATGTAGTGTACGCCGCACTCCAGGCATGCTTCCATAATGGCAAGATCCTGGTATGGCAGTGCCAGGTTCAGGACTGCTTTCGGCTCGTATTCCCGGATCAGCGCCGCAACTTCCTCCGGATGGTCGGCATCCACCTGGGCGGTTGTAATCTTTACAGCAGTTTTGCCCTCCAGCTTTTCTTTCAGGGCATCACACTTTGCCTTTGTCCTGCTTGCAATGCACATCTCCGTAAAAACAGCCTCATTCTGACAGCATTTCTGGATTGCAACAGAGGCAACGCCTCCACATCCGATCACTAATATTCTGCTCATATTAAGCTTCCTCCTCTTCTAATAAATCTTCCACATATCTGGGGAGCATAAAAGCTCCTGTGTGCAGGTTTGTCGTATAGTATCTTGTCTTAATATCCCGCTCTCTCCACCTTTTTGCATCCAGATTTCTGAGCGGGTGGTACTTTTTCGATGCGAATCCGAACAGCCAGTATCCTGCCGGGCAGGTCGGGATATGGGCCTGATAGACCCGGTTCACAGGGAAACTGCGGTATGCTTTCCGGTGCATAATCCGGCAGCTTTCCTCATCCTCCGCATAAAACGGGCTGCCATGCTGATATACCATGATCCCGTCCTCATGGAGTGCCTGGAAACAGCTTCCGTAAAACTCTTTTGTAAACAGTCCCGCCGCATGCCCCAGAGGATCTGTACAGTCATTGATAATCAGATCATAGGCATCCTGTCTGGACCGCAGGAATTTTAATCCATCCTCGTAATACATGGAGACCCTGCTGTCATCCAGCCCATTTGCGTCCTCCGGGAAATGTTCCCTGCACGCATAGACAAACAGCTGGTCCGCCTCAACTACATCAATATGCTCTATTTCTTCATAATAAGACAGCTCTCTCGCCACGCCGCCGTCCCCGCCGCCCAGTACCAGCACATTTTTTACATGGGGATGCACCGCCATGGGCACATGGACGATCATTTCATCATATATAAATTCATCTTTCTCCGTAAAAATCACATTTCCATTCGAGGTCAGCACTTTTCCGAATTCAGGGGTCTCGAAGATATCCAGACGCTGAAATTCGCTCTGCGCGCTGAACAGCTGCCTTTCCGCACGAATCGAGATCTTTACATTTCCGGTATGCATCTCACTTACCCAAAAATCCATCTCATACCTCCTTCAGTACATTCAGCCTGGAAAGATCCAGGCTCTCCGGTCCCTGCATGGAACAGCCTTTCTCCTGCGCGAACCGGATATAGTCAATCAGTTTTTCCGTAATCTGCTCACCTGGCGCCAGGATCGGTATTCCCGGCGGGTAGCACATCACAAATTCCCCGCACACTTTTCCTGCTGTCTTCTCTATAGGCATGCTCTCCTTATCCGCGTAAAATGCCTGCTGCGGCGTAGTTACTACGGTTGGCGCAATATATTCTGCCAGAAACACATTCTTCTTTGGTTCGCGGTAAAGCCTTTTAATATCAGCCAGTGCGCCCACGAGACGCTCGATATCCTGCAGCCGGTCCCCAATAGAGATGTAGGCCAGTATATTACTGATATCGCCGAATTCAATCTGGATATCGTACTCATCCCGCAGCAGATCATAGACCTCAATCCCGGCCAGGCCGATATCTCTCGTATAGACAGCCAGCTTCGTGACATCAAAATCAAAAATACTGCCCCCGTTCTTAAGTTCTGAACCATAGGCATAATATCCTCCGATTCCGTTGATCTCTTCCCGGGCATATTCTGCCATCTTTGCTACCTTTGCAAATGTTTCCTCTCCGCGCAGCGCCAGGTTTCTCCTTGAGATATCCAGACTGGCCATCAACAGGTATGACGCGCTGGTAGTCTGTGTCAGATTGACGATCTGAGCCACGTAACGCTCATTCATCCCCGGCCCCAGGAGCAGAATGGAGCTCTGCGTCAGGCTCCCTCCGGACTTGTGCATGCTGACAGCCGCCATGTCAGCGCCCGCCTCCATAGCCGAACAGGGCAGCCCCTGCCCGAAATAAAGATGTGTCCCGTGGGCTTCATCCGCCAGCACAAGCATCCCACGGCTGTGCGCCAGCTCCACAATACTCCTGATATCTGAGCAGATGCCGTAATAGGTTGGATTGTTGACAAAGACGGCCGTTGCATCAGGATGTTCATCAATTGCACGGCGTACATCTTCCAGCTCCATTCCCAGCGGAATCCCCAGCATCTTATCTACTTTTGGATCTATATACACCGGAACAGCGCCGCAAAGTACCAGTGCATTAATCACGCTTTTATGTACATTTCTGGGCAAAATAATCTTCTCCCCCGCTTTGCAGGCGGACAGAACCATACTCTGTACAGAGGAGGTTGTACCTCCCACCATCAGGAAAGCATGTGCCGCGCCAAATGCATCCGCCGCCAGCTCCTCCGCTTCCTTGATCACAGAAACCGGATGGCAGAGATTATCCAGCGGTTTCATGGAATTCACATCTATACTGACGCATTTTTCTCCCAATAGTTCCACCAGCTCTGGATTCCCTCTGCCTCTTTTATGGCCCGGCACATCAAAAGGTACGACCCGCTGCTTGCGGAAACGCTCCAGAGCGCTGTAAATCGGTGCCTGTAATTGTCGTTTTTTATCCATTCTTTTTTCTCCTGTGCATCAACGATTTCTTCAAATTTTACAGATAAAAACCGTAAAATATTTCCTGTAATTTTATGTAATATAAAAAGGCAGTGTGCAAAAGCAACACTACCTGTCATATACATTATAGGTGAAAATATACCTTCCCTACAGGAAGATACACTATCCGAACAGCGTATACAATCAATTTGTCCTCTTATCAGAGTCTATACAGCAAATATACTTTTACTACTCCTCTATTGAACATTTCACAAGTGGTATGCATTTGCAGGTTATAAAGTAACCAACTTATAAAACTGAGCTTTTAACTCGATCAATAAATGTGGCGCTATCGCCACCCGCGGCAGCGGCCAGCCCTGTCCGATGAGCTTTTCACAGAAATAAATCTGTCAGGCCTATATTTGCATGATAGAAAGATTGTATCTATGCATGTCACGATAATTTTAGCATAAAACAAACAAAAGTCAAGAGTTTTTAGAGAATGAGGTACGAATGAACGGATGGGGGGACGCCTGTCCGGGATGGTGAACGGGACGGCCGGCAGGAGGCACCCAGCTGTGCCCGATTGAAAAGAGCAGAACATCCCGGGAACCGGACATAGGGGTGGCTGGAAGCGTGGGTAAGGCAGTTAGCTGGAGTAAAGTAAAAAGTAAGGAAAACCAGGGTGATTCTTGTGATCTCAAATCACAAGAATCCCTGGCCCCAGCGCGAGAAGCCATCAGGGCTTCTCGTGATGTGGCCAGGTTTGCCCTGGTTTTCCTTACTTTTTACTCTACTCCAGCTTGCTGCCTTACCCGTTTCCAGCCACCCCTATGTCCGGTTCCCGGGATGCTCTGCTCTTTTCAATCGGGCACAGCGTACTCCTTCCTTCTCCTACTCCCAGCTATCCCACTTGTCTGCGAGGTTGTTTATCTGGTTTTCGAATTTGGCTTTATCTTTATTAGCGATCCCCTGATTTCTATAGATAACATCCAGGAGTCTCTTGCCTGCTGCGAGAAGCCTTTCGAATGCCGCGTCTGCTTTCTTCTGGGACGGTTTCTTCGCTTTGACTGGTATTTTGACTCCTTCGCTCAGAATTTCGTTTGTTAACAGGTCGATCTGGCCGCTCGGGAACGGTGCCCAGGCGGGGTATCCAAATTTTTCCTGGATCGTCTCCGCAAATTCTTCTGTCACTTTGTCTTCACCGTGAACAACGAAGACTCTCTCCAGAGGTGCTTTAAATCCTCCCAGCCAGTCCAGGAGGCCGTTCATATCTGCATGGCCGCTAACCCCGTGCAGGCTTTCTATCCGGGCGTGTACTTCGATCGGCTCACCGAAAATTTTGACATTCTTATCTCCGTCCAGAAGTCTTCTGCCCAGAGTACCGTTTGCCTGATATCCTACGAACAGAATCGTACACTCAGGCCTCCACAGGTTGTGCTTCAGATGATGGCGGATACGGCCTGCATCACACATACCGGATGCAGATATGATAACTTTCGGCTTTTCGATAAAGTTGATCATTCTGGAATCTTCACTGGTTGTAGATGTCTTCAGTCCCGGGAATATCAGGGGATTGATTCCCTGGTTCACCAGCTTGATTGCATCTTCGTCAAAGCATTCACGCATATTTTTGGTAAAAACTTTTGTGGCTTCAATTGCAAGCGGACTATCCAGGTAAACTTCAAAGTCAGGATATTCCTTCAGCAAATTCTTTTCTTTAATCTCGCGGATAAAATACAGCATCTCCTGAGTTCTGCCCACTGCAAAAGAAGGGATCACCACATTGCCGCCACGCTCAAAAGTTTCCCGCAGCACCTTTGTAAAATCCTTCAGATAATCGATCTTTTCCGTGGAATGGACACGGTTCCCATAGGTGGACTCGATTACAACATAATCGGCTGTCTCTGTATAACTCGGATCTTTGATAATCGGCTGGTTTGTATTACCCACATCTCCGGAAAATACAATCTTCTTCGTAGTCTCTCCCTCGGTAATCCATACCTCAATACTTGCAGAACCGAGCAAATGTCCCACATCCGTGAAACGTACTTCTATGCCATCGCAGATCCGGATACGTTCCTGGTATTGGCACGGTACAATCAGCTCAATTGCATCCAGCGCATCCTGAAGCACATAAATTGGTTCAAACACCGGCTGTCCTGCCCGTCTGCCCTTCCTGTTCCGCCACTCTGCCTCGAACTCCTGGATATGCGCGCTGTCACGGAGCATAATGTTACATAAATCCGCAGTTGCATAAGTAGTTATAATCTGTCCTTTAAATCCTTTCTTCGTAATTAAAGGCAGCAGACCCGAGTGGTCGATATGTGCATGGGTCAAAAACACATAATCAATATCCGTCTCCGGAATCGGAAGCCCCGGATTCTCATACAAGTCTGGGCCCTGTTCCATACCACAGTCAACCAGAATATTCTTTCCTGCCGCCTGCAGCAGATGACAGCTCCCTGTCACTTCATGGGCTGCTCCAATAAAAGTCAGTTTCATAAGCTTCACCAAACCTTTTCTTTTTATTGTATCACCTTTTACTTGAAACTAGTAGTGGGACTTTTGAAAAGTGACAAGGACAAACCAGTTGAAAGTGACAGCAACTATAGTAACGCGTGCCATCAGACACGCGCTTTTAGGGCCAGGTCTATATCAAATATTTTTTTAATAAACGAGCCAATTCTATGACGTCGACGGGCTTTGCTATATGGGCATTCATACCGCACTCCAGACAATGCTTTATGTCATCTGAAAAAGCATCCGCACTCATAGCAATAATTGGGACAGACAGAGCATTCGGGTGATTCAGTCCCCGGATTGCTTTTGCAGCCTCATATCCTGTCATATGTGGCATCCGTATATCCATAAGAACAGCATCGTAATATCCCTCCGGTGAATTTTGAAACTTATCCAGACATATCTGGCCATCTTCTGCCCAATCCAGTTCCAGGCCCAGGTCGGACAACAATTCCTTTGCGATCTCCCAGTTGAGTTCATTATCCTCGGCAAGCAGGATGCGGCGTCCGGACAGATCAATCTTATGCTCAGGTGTCTGGTCATGCGATTCTTCTCCATCCATAAATTGACGCAAACTATAAAATAGGGTTGACTTAAACAATGGTTTGGAAATAAAACCACTGATACCCGCGGCACGGGCTTCCGTTTCAAATTCACTCCAGTCGTATGCAGAAATCAACAGGATCGGTACTTCATCACCTAAACTGTGTCTTATCTCTTTTGCAACCTGGATACCATTCATACCAGGCAGTTTCCAATCTAATAGAATTATCTGATAATCCTCTCTCTTATTGTGGCGTTGGATTACCAGTTCTATAGCCTTTTCTCCACTTAGCGTCCATTCGGCTTTTATTCCAATGGAATTTAGTGCGTTTATGGCTGTTTTGCATAATAATTCATCATCGTCAACTACCAGCATATTCCAGGAAGGGAGCACCATATCCACATCCATTTCAGCAGCTTTTTTTAAATCAAGTGTGATATGGAATTCTGTGCCTTTATCAGGTTCGCTTTGTACATCAATAGTTCCTTCCATCGCGTCCACGATGTACTTTGTAATTGCCATTCCCAAACCCGCACCTTCTGTTTTATGTATTCTGGCTCCATCCGCACGGCTATAGGAATCGTATATCTTTTTCACAAAATCCGGTGACATACCGATTCCATTGTCCTTGACATTGATATGAATTCGGACGTAGTTTTCTCCTTTTAGAGATTTTTCTTCAAAAAGGGATAATCGTATGGAACCTCCCTCCTGTGTATACTTAGTCGCATTCGACAAAAGATTCAGCAAAACCTGGTTCAAACGTATACCATCACACCACACATTTTCTGTTAAGATATTTTCAACATGTATGTCCAAAGTTTGTTTTTTTGCATTGACCTGTGGCTGCATAATATTAACAATTCCTTCAACAACTTCCTTTAAAGAAATCTGCTCTGTTGTTAAAGTCAATTTACCGCTTTCAATTTTAGACATATCCAGAACATCATTAATCAGCCCCAGTAGATGTTTACCCGACAATGTAATTTTTTTCAGGCAATTCTGTAGCTGTTCCCGGTCATCCATGTGGGCTGTCGCAATCGCAGTCATACCTACAATCGCATTCATAGGTGTTCGGATATCATGACTCATATTCGCTAAAAATTCGCTTTTGGCTTTGCTTGCCTCAAGCGCCACCTGACGGGCCATCTCAAGTTCATTCAGTTGACAACGGGTCATAGAGAAATACCGAAGAAAAATCAATGTCAGAATAATTAAAACAGAAGCACAGGACAACAACGTCATGATCATACGCTGACTGCTCAGGTTATTTATGGTATCGTCCAGTATACCGTAAGGCATTACCGCAACCAGATACCACTCAGAATAAGGTAATGGTATCCCATAAAGCTGTCGTTCTTCACCATTTACCTCTAGTGTTGCTGCATATTCTCTATGATCCTTTAGCGCATTGCCAAACTCTTCCAGAGATTCATCTGCAGATGATTTGTTAGTTGCAGGATCAAATTGTTTTTGTAACCGATTAAAAAATTCCCATAACTCAGTGTTTGGATTTCTTATTACAAAGCTGCCATCTGGCCGGATAATATGATAATACATCAATTGCCCTTCGTCCTCTAAGGAAAGAAATTCGGTGATATACTCCAGAGGAACGGCCGCTATCAGGCCAGCGCTCTTCTCTCCATTCTGCATAGGATAATCAGCCTCGACGCCAAACAATACCACTTCATTTCCATCCGTATCACTCCCTATGGCAACTCTTTGTTCCCCTTGTATTAATGCTTCTACAAGAGGGGGCGGATTAAGCGGCTGTATTGGTTGTCCATAAAGAGTTTCAAATTCTCCTTTGTCAGAACAAAGTGCTAAATAGTCAAACTCCCTGACCTGTGCCCTGTAAACAAGTTCCTCATATAGAGTCTCTTTGTCATTGTTCTCTGTTGAAACAACGGAAACAATCCCTTCGACCTGATCAAAGCGCAATTTAATTACAGATTCAAAGTGTCTGGACATTTGTTCATTCATTCCAGACATATAGATTTCTCCAACTTCGTAAATGGTCTTTTCACTCTTTCGATTCATATAAATTCCGAGCAGGCTGAAAATAACAATACTAAAGATCAACAGCCCAATGAAACTGCATATTAGAAATCGCGTCGTAGGATTCTTTTTTTTACTGCTTCCCATTGACGTTATTCCTCCTTTCTATTTTTACATAATACTTATCTCTTTTCTAACAGTTTTACGGTTTTATTATAAATGTTATCTTTATAAACTGGCAATAATCATATTGGTCAGGTGTGCATATAGGTTGGTGGCTTTGATACTGACAAGAACAGCTCTTCATGATATAATCCCGTCTTTGACAGTTATTA
>LDAQ01000108.1 GCA_001028025.1 Faecalicatena fissicatena
ATTTACTTTGAAAATTTACATTTTGAGAAAATTGTTGAAAAAATTTGAAAAAGTACTTGCATTTTTTTTTCTGTTAATATATAATACTACTTGCGTCACCTGTTAAAGGCGACGAAAGTACAATAGATAAGCGCGATTAGCTCAGTTGGTAGAGCACCTGACTCTTAATCAGGGTGTCCAGGGTTCGAACCCCTGATCGCGCAGTTGGAAATCACTGTTTTTGAGAAGCTGGAGTCTCGGGGATGGTGGTTTTTTTCGTGTTTTGGGCTTGCAAATGTTCAGGGAGATCAAGAATATAGAGATAGGCGGCAGATTTACCGCTTATCTCTTTTTTAATCCGAATTTCATATGCCCTTAACGTTTCTCCCCTATTATAAGAAGAATAAAATTCTTAAAGGACAGGGAAAGGAACGAGGTTTTATGGCAAAGCTAAAACGTGAATCGGATAAAAAGGCAGCAAATAAAAACGCAACAAACAAAAAGGAGAGCGGCTGGTTAAAACAGCATTGTGCAGAGTGTATTGCGATGCTGTTCATTATAGTGTTTATCACACTGGTGCTGGTATGGAACCAGGGCATTCAGGATAAGTACCAGCATTACAACAATACAAACATCACTTATGAAAAAGGAATTGTAACGGAAGTGAAAAATGATGAGCTGACGGTGGATGAAACGGACAGCGGGCGGTATCTGGGTCTGCAGTATGCCAGCATTAAGATGCTCAGCGGGAAATATAAGGGCAGGATTGTAGAAACAGAGAATTACCTGACCGCGGCCAGCAATATTTATGCAGAGCCGGGAACCCGGGTTATTGTTTCACAGGATGAACCGGAGGATACGGAGCCATATTTTGTGATCTATAATTATTACCGGTCCCCGGCAATCTACGGGATTTTGCTTGTGTTTGGCTTTTTTATGCTGCTGATTGGGGGCAGAAAAGGGATGAGAGCAATTCTGGGGCTGGCATTTACACTGTTTGTGATTGTGATGTGGATGATTCCGGTTATTTATCTTGGATATTCTCCAGTCATGGCCTCTATTGTTACTGTGATTATCACCACGGCTGCCGCACTGGTTCTGCTGAACGGGGCCAGCAAAAAGACACTGGCTGCAATCTGCGGGACGGCGCTTGGTGTGATCCTGGTGGGGATTATTTTTGCCCTGTTTGCGGCGGTGCTTCATGTGTCCGGGTACAATACGGATGAGACAGAGTTTATGGTACTGATATCAAAGAATACGCACCTTCAGATTGCAGAGGTTCTGTTTGCCGGTGTGCTTATTGCTTCGCTTGGGGCTGTGATGGATGTGGGGATGTCCATCGCTTCGGCAATTTTTGAAGTACAAAGCGCGAATCAGCAGCTCAGCAGACGGGAGCTGTTTCGGTCCGGTATTAATATAGGAAAGGACATGATCGGGACGATGAGCAATACGCTGATTCTGGCCTTTACAGGAAGCGGGCTCAGCACACTGCTTGTGCTGACGGGATATGGGATTAAGTACCACCAGCTGGTCAGCTCCGATTTTCTGGCGATTGAGGTGGGGCAGGGGCTGTCGGGTACAATTGCGGTGATTCTGACGGTGCCGATTACCTCGGCAGTTGCGTCAGTACTCTATAAGCGGAAAAAGTAAATGTTAAAAAATTATACAAATATTTTATTTTTATCTTAAAAAGATTAACAAGGGCTTAACTGCGTAATGATGCTCTTCTGATTTCTATTCTTTATTGTTGATAAGGAATTCACATTAAAAAGAATAACTTATCAGAAGGAGAAAACAGAGAAATGAAAGGGAAGATGATGAAAAGGCTGCTGGCCATGGCAATTGCATCGGCAAGCATTATGTCGGCTCCCGGGCTTCTTGTAGCAAATGCTGCGGGGAATACGGCAGGAAATGCAGCGGCAAATACCAGTGCGTCAGATACAGCAGCGGTTCAGGGAACGGCAGGGGAGACAGAAACCCAGCCGATGGAAGCAAATGGATTTATTACTTCGGAGGGGGATGCCGCAGAAATCGTTGACAGCGGTGCGGAAGTCAGTTTTGGAGTGGTTTCCGATACTCATGTGCGGCAGGATAAGGCAACAGAAAAGAGCAGGCTTGCAAAAGCAGCCTCATTTTTCAGTGATGCGGGGCTGGACAGCATGGTTGTAGCGGGGGACCTGACGGATGGTGGTTCTGCCAGTGAATATGACGCATGGGGAAGTGTTATTAACGAAAACCTTAGTATACCGCTGATAGCAAGTATGGGGAACCATGAGAACAACAGCGCGGATTATTTTACAAAGACAACAGGAAATAAGCCAAATAACCATCAGATCGTAAACGGATATCATTTTATTACGCTTAGTCCGGGAAGCAGCGAGCTGGATCCGGAGACCGGGAAGGGAACGACCCAGGGCGGCGGAAATTATACATATGCTGTGAAGTGGCTGGAAGAGCAGCTTGCAGAGGCGGAAGCGGATACTCCGGACAAGCCGATTTTTGTGTTTTTCCACCATCCGATTAAAAATACATTCTATGTTTCTACAGAATGGTACGGAAGCGGTCTGGATGAAGTGTTTAAATCACACCCGCATGCGGTTACATTTTCCGGACATATCCACAGTCCGAACAATATGCCTACCAGTATCTGGCAGGACGGCGGCTATACTGCAGTGAATACGGTTACGCTTTCCTATATGGAAATGGAGACGGGGATGATCTATGGATCTGTTCCCCCTAATGCAAGCCAGATTGCGCAGGGGCTTGTAGTTGAGGCCAGCGGAAGCCGGGTAACCATTAAGAACTATGATTTCCTTGCAGACAAATGGATCCCGCAGACATGGACATTTGATGTGAATGAAACGCTTCCGTATACGGATGAGAGGGCAGAATCTGCCACGGCGCCGTATTTTGAGGACAGCGCGGCACTTACAGTGAGTGAGATTAAGGATGATTCGGCAAAGCTGACATTTGACCAGGCAAAAATACCGGAAAATAATGTGGGGGATCTGGTGCATTCCTACAAATATGAATTCATCAATACCGATACCCAGGCGGTTGTGAAGACCTTTAAAACATGGTCCAATTATTATCTGCAGCCCATGCCGGAACAGATCACACAGGTGGCACCGGATCTGGAGGGAGGAACATCTTACGAAGTCCGAATCTATGCCATCGATGCATACCAGAAAATGAGCGAAGATTACTTGTCACAGACGTTTAAAACCACTGGCGAGTCTTCATCAGAACCTGGATTCGACGATATGGTTTCCGGTGTGCCGAAAGCGGATCTGCTGGATGTTGATTTCTCGGAAGGCTCCATATCAGATCATTCGGAATCTGGAAACACGTTTTACGGCAGTGACGGAAGCAATATTTCCATGGATGAAGAGCTTGGAAAATATGTGGCAGAGTTCACTGGAAAAACGGAGGAGGCTTTTCTGACAGACTGGTCAGCGGAGCAGTATGATAAAACAAATGATGATTTTACAATTGAATCTACCTTTAAAGTAGATAAATTCTCCGGCGGTTATGTGGATTTGTTTGCAAACATGGAGTCTGCGGGTATCGGCTTTGAAATCCCGCCTTATGACGATGAGTCCGCAAGCCTGGAGGCATGGGTGCATATCGGTGGTTCCTATAAGCGTCCGATTGCTACAGGTGCTTTGAAATACGGAGAGTGGAACCACGGCGTCATTACTTATGACGGAAGCAAGGTGACCCTGTATCTGAATGGACAGAAGATTGCATCCAAAGAAGCTTCCGGAAATGTGAAGACTCCTCCGTCAAGCTCACAGTATTATGTAATCGGCGGGGACAGCGGATCAAATGGAAGCGTGCAGTCTCCTATGGTTGGGGCAATCTCAACAGCACGGTTATACAGTAAAGCGCTGACTGCAAAACAGGTATCTATGCTTGCCAACAGAGAGTTGACATCGATTGATAAGACAAAACCGGTGATTCAGTTCGCATCCACACCTGGGTCTGAAGGTACGCTGAATGTAGATTATACGGTTCCGGCGGCACAGGCGGCGGACAACAGTACAACTGCAGTACTGACCGCTGTTGTAAAAGACCCGGAGGGCGCAGAAATTCTCAGACTTGGCGGCGACAGCAGCAAGACGGAGGAAAAGACATTCAAGCCGGAAAAAGCGGGAACCTATCAGCTGACATATACGGCAGTAGATCCTGCAGGAAATACGGAGACAAAGAGTTTTTCAATTGAAGTGAAGGCGGGAGACCGCAGCAAGCTGGACGAGGCAATCTTCAGGGCGATATCTATCAGCAATGAAGAGCTTGCCAATTGTACGGAGGAAAGTATAGCCAGGCTGATGGCAGCACTCCAGAAAGCGATGGAAGTTACAAGTACTACAGGGCAGGATGAAATTGATGCAGTGACAAAGGAACTGAATGATGCGATTGACGGTCTGGAGAAAAAGCAGGAAAAACCAGAGGTTGATAAAACACAGCTTGAAGAGCTTTATGAGACGGTAAAGGGAATTACCGGTGAAGGGTATACCACAGAGAGTTATGAAGCACTGGATATTGCCCGCACGAAGGCCTGGGAGATCATAAACAGTGACACGGCAGACCAGGAAGCTGTGGAGGCAGCCTATGCAGAGCTTCAGACAGCAAAAGATGCTCTCCAGGCAGCAGAAATACAGAAGTATATGGAGTTGGTTCTGCAGGCAGCGGCAGAGGCAGACACCACAAATGCTTCGAAAGAGGCTTTGGAGGCATTTCATACGGCTGAGGAGGAACTGAGAAGCCTTCTGGAAGACAGCACTGTAAAGACAAATGTGAAGGCTGCAAAAGCAATTGGAACGTTAAGGGCGATGGGAGGACTAAATCCGGATACTGTAAATGCAGAAGGACTTAAGCTGGCTGTGCAGGCAGCGGAAGTATTAAATCAGTCTGCGTACACAGAAAGCTCATGGGCCGGCTTTGAGACGGCACGCCTGGAAGCGGAAGCGCTGCTGAATGAACTCGAAGCGGCACAGGAAGAAAACATGGAGCCGGGAATCAGTGAGCAGGCAGATAACCCTGAGACGGAAGCTGAAAAAGTAGATGCTGCGATCCATAAACTGGAGACATCTGCCATGGAGCTGACTGAGAAATCCGCAGAGCTGCTGACAAAGCTGAATGAGTCGATTGCGAAAGCGGATGCGGTACTGGCGAAAGAAGAAAGTTATACACCGGACAGCCTGAAAGGCCTTCAGGAAGCGAGAGATGCTGCGAAAGCGCTGGCAGATGCGGGTGCGGACGATGAGGAGAATATCAGCCAGGTTCTGAGTACGCTCGATACTTTATTAAGTCAGGTGAAGGAACGTGCCGATAAGACAAAACTTGTTATGGCACTGTCAAAGGCCTCCTTGGTCAAAGAAGCGGAATATACGAAGGACAGCCTGAAAGCATTTAAAGAAGCTGTTGAAAATGCGAATGCATTAAATGAAGACCCGAATGTATCAGACCAGGCAGCCGTGGATCAGGCAGTAAATGCGCTGGAAGCAGCTATGGGAAAACTGGTTAAGATTGATGATAACTCTGGAAATAATGGCGGAAATGATGATAACCAGAACGGAGGAGATCATAATCAGAACGGTGGAGACAACAGCCAGAATGGCGGTAATAGCAATCAGAATAACGGAAGTCAGGGGGGCAGTAAGAATCCCACACAGCAGTCGTCTGGAACAAATACTTCCGTTACGAAGACTGTAAAAACAGGAGATAATACCTCTTTTATACTGCTGGCGGTTTTGGCTATGTCAGGTCTGGCAGGAATTGCAGGCGCGGTTGTTTTGAGAAAGAAACTCAGATAAGAAAGATTCATTAGTAACAGGATACAAACATGATATAGAAAGTACCCGGGAAGGAAGGTTCCCGGGTGCTTTTTTGAGATGCAGATATTTTATCGAAAGCGTGATAACCACTGGAAATGAGCTGTTAGAAGTTAAATTCATTCTCCCAGGCGAAACTGGCGGACTCCTCCAGACTTTGGGGCCAGTGGCTGCACCAGGCCGGAACTCCTGGAGTTTCCACTCTGTCCAGACTTGGGGTGTAGGGTTTGATGTCGAGCAGGGGTGTGTTGTCATTGGCATCGATGTACGCAATCTGAACGATACCGTTCTGGTAATCAATCCCAATGATCTCTGCGGTGGACAGGGCAATCGGGTTGGGGCGTACAGGTGATCTTGTAGCAAAAATGCCCATGAATTCCGGTGATTTTTTGTAGGGCTGTTCTGTCTTCAGCTCCGAGCGGAATTCCTCTGTGTCAAAATCGCTGAACCACCATAGAATGTTGATGTGGCTGAATCCATCCAGCGCCTGCAGTGCCGGGATGAATTCGGGAGCAAGTTTCAGGAAGGTTTTGCTTTCGCTGCTTTTGATGGTTCCAATTGGGGTTACTTCATAAGCTGACATAATTATTTCCTCCATTTGTCATTGATTTCCACTGACTTGCCTGCCTGCATAGTTGGCGTCGTTATATGTGGCAGTGTTGTACGGCAGCGGTCGAAACGGAGTGCAGACCTGCCAGTGGGAGCCAATATCCCGCGGTGCGATGTACCGTGATTTTCATGTACGGCAGTCTGCTGAGGGGGATTTGGTTCGTAAGCACAAGGTAACCCCTGACACCGTGTGAGAGTCAAGAAAAATCATAAAAAAATGTCCTGCAAATTTAATTACAGGACGTTTTTTCCTGATTTTTCAGGGGAGTTTTTTTAAAGGAATCTGGATTTCTGTTAAATACTTTTGCGGGCATTCTTCATTCCATGGACCCCGGTGTACGATCTGACGATTTGGCCCGGACATCTTATACCGGGTGCTTTTCTGCAGCCATTCTGCAAAAGCAAGGTAGGCCCCTGCGATATTAGAGAATTCGCCATATACCATAGTGCAGGCCATAGCGGAAACCGGCTCGGTATGGCGGAAAGAGAAGCTGCCCATATCCTGCCCCGTTGTCAAGCTTTCTTTTTTTAAAACAGCACAAAGTTCTACATCTACATTTTCCTCTCTGTAATCGTCATCATGGTAGATCGAAAATGTTTCACCGGACAGATCAATCCGATTATGCTCAGCAAAACCCGATAGTTCATTCCACAGTCCGCCTTCAGCATAATAATCAGGAATCACCCGCCTCAAAGACAGGACATGACAGCCGGGAAGGGGTTTTATAGAAATATGATAATGCAGATCACCTTT
This sequence comes from Faecalicatena fissicatena, assembly GCA_001028025.1. Taxonomy (GTDB): domain Bacteria; phylum Bacillota; class Clostridia; order Lachnospirales; family Lachnospiraceae; genus Faecalicatena; species Faecalicatena fissicatena_A. The sequence goes on from LDAQ01000108.1 coordinate 7,180, forward strand.
TCCATGAAGAAGCTGATCTTTGGCAGTCTCAATCCTCTTCAGTTTTGCCTGCTCCTCTTTGATATTTTTTACTACTTCCAGATACTTTTGATCCAGCTGTTCTATAATAAAAGCATCATTTTTGCTCTTAATAGCAGCTGCAATCTCCGCAACCTGAAATCCGCTGTCCCTCAAATATACAATTCTATTCAGAACAGGAATCTGCGCCGCAGAATACATTCGATAACCTGTCCATGGATCAATCTCCGCCGGAGCCAAAAGCCCCATTTTATCATAATACCTGAGCATCCTTACGGAAACCTGTGTCAACCGTGAAAACTCACCAATCCGAAACACATAACCACCCCGTTCGTAATCTTAGTTATACCATTGATTATATAGAGGGCTGCGCAGCACTTCAATAGCAAAACGACAAAGCAACTTATAAAAGTCTCAATCTTTGTGTGCTTCCGTAAAGCCGGCCTAATCCGCTGCCTTCGTCATGAAATTAAAATAGGGAAGCACCTCATCCTACCGGTATCCCGCGCCTCATTTTGGACAGGCGTCCCCCATCCCCCAATCTACTTACTATAGTCCCCAGATCTACGTTTCATTGCTTTTATTAAATCTGTCAAAGCCTGGATCTCATCTGCTGTCAAACCTGACAGATCGAGATCCTGCTTTTTCTCTAGTCCCAGCAGATAATCGGTAGTAACTTTAAAGATTTGTGATATAGAAATTAGAATATCATAGGAGGGCATACGCAGTCCGGTCTCATAGGCACTGATTACGGATTTAGTAACTCCAAGCCGTTGTGCCAGCTTAGCCTGAGTTAAATTATTTAGCAAACGTAAAGTCTTGAGCGTGTTTCCAAAATATACCATTTTTACACCTCCCAATTGTAGTTTACTATAGTATATGTATTTGATAGGTGGATTAAGTATTGATATAGTTGACAAAGAACGGAAGATTAAGTTATAATTTTAAGTTGAAATAAGTAAGGAATCCATATAGGTTTTTTTCGCAGTATAAAATGTTTCAAGAACATATCAAAAGACGAAAGGCAGAGTAAATATAATGGTTTTTGCAGTGAATATCTGGCCCGTTTTAGATTCTGAAGAAAAAAGAATACAGATTTACCATATGCTCGTGGACTGTGGAACAGTCAGTCAAAAAGTAGAGACCAAAATGACCAGATTAGGGCTGCGAAATTATCTGCTGCAGATTTATGGCGAGCAAAAATGGACGGGAAATCTGAGAAATCATTTTAAACATCTTGATAAATATGTGGATATGAGATATAAAGAAGATAGCAGTCTTCTTACATATATATGTGAATGCAGCTCCCGGGAAAAGTTACTGTCGGTAATGGACCAAATCAGGCTGAGCTGTGATTTGAATGAGGAGGCTTTTTATGTATCTGATAACCCTCAGCAGACAGATACCATGCTTGACCTGCTCGAAAATGAAAATAATATCATGCTGATGAATTATTATGAGCCTGATTTGTACAGAATGTTTACTAAAAACCTGGATAAAATGAAAAAGCTAGGAGAAGTATGCGGGATATCCCCTCGTGATTATTTAATCGTATCAGATGCAGTACTTGCCCTGTTTAACCTGGAACCGTTCGCGCGGATCAGCTGGATTCCGATCGGGAAAGAGAGCGAAAGGCTGAATCGGCTGAATAGGAGGGAATATGAAGGCATATTAGCAGAATGGCAGGGGGAGATAAACAAACCTGAGAATCAGGTCAGCTATCTCGGATTTCGATTCATCTCCCTGGATATGCTGAGAAAAATGAACAAAGGAAAAATAGGACACTTTTAAGTTTCTTTTTTCCTTCAAAGGGGTCAGACCCCTTAGAGGAGCCGCTGCCATGAGACAATTTAAGAATGGAAGAAATCCTGTCCTGCCGCCGGATGTCCATATTCCGGACGGGGAAGGACATGTTATGCCGGATGGAAAACTGTATATTTATGGAAGCTTTGATGACACAGAGGATGAATATTGCAGTGATAAGTATTATGTTGTATCGACTGCTGACATGGAGAACTGGGTTATTCATGAGGAAGCGCTAACCGGAGGAATGATTCCATGGATAAATGATCCGGATGCACCTAAATATCCGGGAATCGACCTGACCCATCCGACACCGTTCATGAAAAGGATTCTGGAGGAGACTTCCTGCAGAAATGACGGGGTGGAGAAGGAGGAGAAGCCGGCTGAAGAAGAGCCGGTATTTTTATATGCTCCGGACTGTATTTATAAAGATGGAACATATTATCTTTACTTTTGTGCATCTGATGACAGCGAAGGTGTGGCAGTATCTGACCGCCCGGAGGGTCCGTTTGGGGACCCGGTACAGCTTCCATGCGGAGGGATTGACCCCGCTGTTTTTATAGATGATGACGGACAGGCCTATTACTACTGGGGACAATTGTTCTCCCATGGTGTCAGACTGAATAAGGATATGATGTCATTTGACCAGGAAAATATTGTGGATCATCTGGTGACGGAAGAAAGACATTTTTTCCATGAAGGGTCATCTATGAGAAAGATAAAGGATACGTATTATTATGTCTATGCAGATATGGAGAGGGGAAAGCCAACTTCTCTTGGCTACGCGACAGGCAGGTCCCCACTGGGCCCGTTTGAATACCAGGGAATTATCATAGATAATGATGGCTGTGATCCGGAAAGCTGGAATAACCATGGTTCTATAGAATGTATGAATGGACAGTGGTATGTATTTTATCACCGCAGCTCCCGGGGCTGCCGGCAGTACAGACGACTATGTATTGAGCCCATTACCATCAATCCGGATGGAACAATTGATGAAGTCGAGATGACTTCTCAGGGGGCGGGAAAACCATTCGGATCCGGAGAGACAATTATGGGATATCAGGCCTGCGGTCTCAAGGGGACTGTATATATCGGTGCAGAAGAGAATCCGGGTGCAGGGTATTGTGAAAAACTGACACATATATCCGATGGAGACGAAGCCGTCTTCCGGTATGTGAAGAGTGAAGAGGAATACAACAGTATATGGATTCTTTCCGAAGGAAGCGGACTGATAGAAGTATTGCTGGGCGGAAAAACAGCCGGTCTTGTAACAGTTACGGATGGAGTACAGCAAAACAGCGAAATCAAAATGGCAGCCGGAGAGTATGAACTGACACTGCGGTTCAGAAATACAAAAGGACTGCAGATAAAAGAGATCGTTATAAATTAGACAAGCAGGGTCAAAGGGGTCAGACCCTTTTGCAGAGGGGGCTGTCCCCCCTGCAGAAGGGGTCTGACCCCTTTGAGTTTAAGCTATCGACAATGCCGATCGCTTTGTGCTATGATAGTCATATGAATGAATGGAGGAAAGAATATGAATGATACATTATGCAGAGAAGCCTGCCATTTGATAAAGGAACTGATGGAGTGTTATGTATCCAGAGGGGCTGTTAAAATTGAATCGATGTTCCAGTATCTTTCACCGGGGATTCTGGTGATTGGAACCGGTAAGCATGAATTTTACACCGATCTTGAATCTCTTAAGGAAGGTCTGGAAAAAGATCAGGAAGAGGCAAAGGATATTGATTTTATTATAAAAAATGAGTGGTTTGAGGCAAAACAGATTACAGAAAATTCCTGTGTTGTCTATGGAGAGTTTGAAGCGAGTGAGTCTGACATAGAGGGAAAACAGGTCATCATTCATATGGACACCAGAATTACGGCAGAAGTTCACAGACAGCCGGATGGGAGTCTGCTGGTTGACAGCCTGCATCACTCGGTTCCATATATATATCAGCATGAGGGCGAGTATTATCCGAAGACTTTTGCTGATATTGCAGAAGAAGCACTGCGCCGCAGTGAGGTCCTGGAGAAAAGTATTCAGCTGGATTCCATGACGGGGCTATATAACCGTAAATATACAGAGAAGCATATCAACAGAATGCTGACTGAGGATAGGACCGGCGGTCTGATGTTTATGATCGACCTGGATGAATTCAAACGGGTTAACGACGAGATGGGCCATCTTGTAGGGGACGAGCTGCTGAAGAAGGTGGCAGGAGTCCTGGCAAAGAGCGCTGCGCAGGCCTCCGAGATAGCAGGCCGGATGGGCGGAGATGAATTTATGGTGTTCCTGCCCGGCGTGAGAAGTGACGAGGAGGGAGACCGTCAGGCGGATTACCTTATAAAAGCGATCGGGCAGGTGTTTTCGGAAATAGGAATGCAGCAGAGCTGTTCGATCGGGATTGCAAGGGCAGGTGCAGAAGGAGAAAGCTTTGAAAGCTTATACCATAAAGCAGATGCTGCGTTATACGAATCAAAAGCCTTGGGAAAAAGAAATTTCCATTGGCATTTGAAAGAATAAAATGAAATTTAAGGAGAAGAAAGGCGGAAAGGGTTATGGAAAGTAAAATTAGCAGAGAAGAAGCATTTGAGTTGCTAAAGAAATATAATAAGGAGCCGTTTCATATTCAGCATGCACTGACTGTGGAAGGTGTTATGCGTTGGTATGCCGGGGAACTAGGGTTTACAGACGAAGCGGACTATTGGGCAGTAACCGGGCTGCTCCATGATATTGATTTTGAACTTTACCCGGAGGAACACTGTCAGAAAGCGCCGGAGCTTTTAAAAGAAGGCGGTGTGGGAGATGATATGATTCATTCTATCTGTTCTCATGGCTTTGGAATCTGCAGCGATGTAGAGCCGGTACATGAGATGGAAAAAGTAATGTTTGCAGCGGATGAGCTGACAGGATTGATCGGAGCAGCAGCACTGATGCGCCCTTCCAAAAGCGTAATGGACATGGAAGTATCCAGCATCAAAAAGAAGTTCAAAGACAAACGGTTTGCGGCCGGATGTTCCAGAGATGTAATACGTCAGGGAGCAGAGCGTCTGGGCTGGGAATTGAATGATTTGTTTGAGAAAACGATCCTTGCAATGCGTTCCTGCGAGGAAAGTATAAGCAAAGAAATGGAGAATTACAGCGCATAGCAAGCGTATTTTGGGCATTGCAACCAGAGGTTGACAAATTGCAAAGCCCTGTGTTCTTGTCATTTACTCCTGTGTGGTAAACTGATACTGAGGTGATGATGATGAAATTATTATTTGCTGAGGATGAGATCAGCATGTCAGAGGCGGTTGTTGATATTTTGACTTACCATAAATATATTGTAGACGCTGTGTATGACGGAGAGGCGGCTCTTGAATATGCCCGTTCGGCCCAGTATGACGGGATTATCCTGGATATTATGATGCCCAAAATGAGCGGGCTTGAGGTGCTGGGCTGTCTGCGCAGGGAGGGATACCGAACGCCCATCCTGCTGCTGACTGCGAAGGCGGAGGTGGAGGACCGCATTCAGGGGCTGGATCTTGGTGCGGATGATTATCTCCCTAAACCGTTTGCCATGGGGGAACTTCTGGCGCGGATCCGTGCTATGCTGCGCCGCAGGGAAGAGTTCACTCCCGATATTATTACATGTGGTAATATCTATCTGAACCAGAAAAGTTACGAACTGAGTGGGAACGGGCAGACATTTGTACTGGCGAAACTGGAATATCGTCTGATGGAAACTCTATTGCTGAACCAGGGGATGTACCTTTCCTCAGAGGAGCTGCTCGTAAAAGTCTGGGGATATGAAACAGAAGCCGAATTGGGCACAGTCTGGGTTTATATTTCTTATCTGAGGAAACGGCTGGCAGCCCTGGGCGCTAACGTGGAAATAAAGGCCAAACGGAACATTGGATATACTCTTGAGGTAAAAGAATGACAAGAACACTTCAGAAAAAGTTTATTACAACCGCGATGCTGGCAATTACTGTTTTGATCCTGGTACTGCTTGGAGCAATTAATGGCATATACTGCTGGATATCCGGCCAACAGATGGAACGGATGCTGGGAATGCTGGCTGATAATGGCGGTGCTCCGTCCATGCAGAGGGAAATGACAGAGAAGGAGATGCCTCAGAGAGGCAGGCCGGGATTCCTGGATCAGCCGATCGATGAAGATACCGCCATGTCGGCCCGGTATTTTATGGTACGTTATAATTCGGACGGGGAAGTTGTGCAGACGGATATTAGTAAAATTGCCTCTGTAACAGAAGAAGAGGCCGGTAAAATGGCGGATAAAGCGCGGGAAAACGGGGATACGGAAGGCAGAACAGAACAATTTCGTTATAAAATAACAGAATCCCGGGACGGAAAAGGCAGTGTCGTCATTTTTCTGGATACATCCTCACAGATGCATTCCATTCTCATGGTCTTGGGGATTTCAATATTCATCGGCATGCTGTGCTGGAGCCTTATGTTGGTTCTCGTCATTCTTCTCTCTAAAAAAGCGATTCTTCCCATCGCGGAAAACATAGAAAAACAAAAACAGTTTGTAACAGATGCCGGCCATGAGATCAAGACACCTCTGGCCATAATTATGGCAAATACAGATGCCATGGAGCTGCACAATGGAGAAAATAAATGGAGCCGCAACATCCGGGAACAGACAATACGTCTGAACGGACTTATGCAGAATCTGCTGGCGCTGGCGAAAATGGATGAAGGCGGAGTAAAGCTTCCTTCGTCAGATATCTTACTGAGCAGTCTGCTGGAAGAGATCCTGCCGTCTTTCTATGAGCCGGCATCCCTCAAAGAAATTATAATACAAGAAAATATCCAGCCAGATATCATAGTGCACGGGAACCGAGATAATATGATAAGGCTTATCACGATCCTGATGGATAATGCGGTAAAATACACATCTCGGAAAGGAAACATAAAAGTTTATTTGGAAAGAAAAGAAAATACTGTTGCATTAAATATAAAAAACACGTGTGATACTCTCCCGGAAGTCGAGCCGGAAAAACTTTTCGACCGCTTTTACAGAGGCGACAGCGCCAGGACACAAAAGAGCGGGGGATACGGCATTGGACTGTCCGTAGCCCGCGCAATAACAGAATCACAAAAAGGAAGCATTACGGCATCCTATGAAGAAAAACAGATTATATTCACAGTAAGGCTGAAAGTGCAGAATGCATGGTCATAAGGACTGTACCAGGTTCATCGCACAATCGGCCCACTGTGTTAACCTCTCTGGCTTCCATTTAACTGTTGATATATCTTTCAGCAGAAATTCCACTTTTACCTGATTAGAAGATGCAGCCTGATATGTTTCAAGCAAATCAGCGCGCACAAGCTCCAGATCCAGTGAAGGGGATGCAAGGAATGCAGGTGATGGCTTGTTTGACATGATGATATCTTTTCGGATGCGTTCCGCAAAGACTGCTTTATTGCTCCACGGGCTGCAGGATATTTTTCTGACAGACGGAATCTGCTGTATAATATCTAACCGGTCATCAAGCCGTTCACAGCAGCCGTAATAAAACATGCCAAACTGGCTGGCGATCTGTGACACATAAGGGACTTCGAACTCCCTGGTTGTATCAGGTGAGGCAGAGGTAAAAAGCTGGGCCATGGAGCATCCCCATGAATGATGAGAGTCATTTACCTTTCCAGCCCCAAAGCCGGGAAGCAGTTCATCGGTATATATTCCTGAACAGTGGCAGAGATTGGCTGAAGCATCGAACAGCTTAAGTTGATTCGCCTGCCGGATGCCGGCAAGTGCAGAGTGAGTCATCTTTTCCATAATGGAGTGAATAAATTCCGGCCGGTCAATTAAATCAAAATATACACTCTCCACATTCATGAGTTCAGCCAGGACATCCCAAATCTGTAAACGTATTTCGACACCGCCTGCCTGACGGACGGGAATAATACCGTCAAAAATAAAGTCTGCAGCCTCTTTCCACTCTCTTGACTGTTCTTTATCCAGCGTAATCTGCATATCTTTTATTTTTTCCAGATCGTCTTCACTATTCAATTGGTTATGATAGCTGTGAGAGATGACAGTATTGTCAATATCGGTACAGGCATTATCCTCATGGGAAGTCGGGCCATAACCCGTATTATGAGCACAATAAGGAATGGTAAGAATGGGTTCAACCACCATATCCACAGGGAAATGTTTCCACTGATAGATTGTTCTCCGCAGAGATGTCTCAATATCCCGCAGAAAGCCGTTCTCTGTTACACAGGTCAGAGAGCCGTCATAGTTTAACTCATTCCAGGGTAATTGGCTGATCGTAACCATGGGCCTTGTATTATCATGGCGGTTGAAAGACTTCCAAAGTTCCATTTTTTCTTTTTGGATGGGAAGTGCTGCTATTTCCGCATATTCTTTTGCCAGTTGCCTCAGGATGTCGATGTCATGCTGTTTTAGATTCATTTTTTTACCTCCTGTAAAATAGATGAAGTTTATTTAGGTGTTTCCTGCCTATAAAATAGCATGAAATGCAGCTGCGTGAAATCTGAAATAGTAACAAAAAACACTCAAAAAACAACTTTTTGTATTTTGTATATGGTAAAATAAAGAGAAACTAAGGTATACATGCCCGCCTGCCGGGGGAGGAATATGTATACTCATTAAGACGGAGGGAGAATATGTTATTAACTTGCGGATACCAGGAAGTGCCGAAGTCATGGTATGTTATGGAACAGAAAGCGTCCATATATACAAGAATTTATTATGTTAAGAAGGGAGATGTGGTATATGAATCTAATGCTGAAAAAAAGAAGTTAGCACCAGATACATTATATTGCTTTCCAAATAAAATTCCTTATCAAATGAATCAAAACCAGCAAGATCGTTTGAAATGCCTGTATTTGCATGTTGATATAGCTCCTTATGTGATATCACAATTACGTGAGGTCCATCCAGCAGAACATCCGATTATTCTTAATCTGCTTGAGGCTTTTACCGAGAGCTGCCGACAGTGTGAGGGGGAGTCTATGTCCATGCTGCAGGAGAGTTTAACAAAATCCATCATAGAGTATTTAAAGCTGCTAGGAGTTTTTGAAACGGTGGAGGAAAAAATATCACAAAGCGTATTGTATATGATGGAAAATGTGGATAAGAAGATATCAGTTCAGGAGCTGAGTGAAGTCAGCGGATACCACCCACAGTATTACATACGGTTGTTCCGTTCCTGTATGGGAATGACACCCCATCAGTTTTTAATACAGTACCGTATGAAAAAAGCACTTTCTTTATTAAGTCAGGGCTTTCCGGTATATGAAGCTGCAGAGGCTGCAGGATATAATGAAAGTAAGAACTTCACCAGAGAATTCAAGAAAACATATGGGATACTGCCCAGACAGGTGAAGTCATATATATTCTACTGAGTTATCTGCATAAAAGAGATAAAAGTAAGAAAATGGGATATGATATAAAGTAAAACTCCAGTATACGATCTGGCAGTCCATTGACAGGAAAGTGAAAAGGGGAAGCTCTATGAAACCGGGAAAAAGAAAAGAAACAGGGGCAGTCCTGATTGAAGCGGTAAGAATTGCAGTGGGAAGCGGCGCAGCCATGTATGCGGCTTCCCTTTTGCGTCTGGAATTCGCTGCATCGGCGGGGATGGTAACACTGCTTACGATACTGACTACAAAATGGGAAACGCTCAGGCTGTCGGCAGCACGTATTCTGACATTTATTCTGGCCGCTGTTCTGGCATGGGCCGTGTTCAGCCACATCAAAAGCGACGGCGCCGCATTTGGGATCTTCGTATTTTTTCTGGTTCTGATAAGCGAGTGGATCGGCTGGAGGGTAACAGCATCTGTAAATGCGGTTATAGGGACTCACTTTTTGGCTACACGCAACTTTTCAGTTACATTTATTGCAAATGAATTTCTGATTGTATTTTTAGGTATTGCCATAGCCGTCATTGTAAACCTGTTTCAGAATAATGGGGTGCAGAAGAGCAGAATCATAGAAAATATGCGCTTTACGGAGCAGGATTTTTCTAATATTCTGGAAGAACTGGCAGCTTTTCTGTCCAGTGAGGACAGGAAGGAAATTGTTTGGGAAAAGCTGGATTACCTGGAGGCAAAGCTGGAGGTATTTATAGAACAGGCCTACGTATATCAGAATAATACGTTCAGGTCTCATACCAGTTATTACAGTTCTTACTTCGAAATGCGGGCCAAACAGTGCGGCGCGCTTCAGCATCTTCATCTGGAAATGGAAAAGCTGAAGACGCTTCCAAAACAGGCTGTAATAGTGGCAGATTATATCTATTATTTGAAAAATTACGTTACGGAGATGAACCGCCCTGAAAAGCAGCTGGCGCGTCTGCACGCGCTGGCTGAGGATATGAAATCCCAGGAACTTCCCCACAGCCGTGAGGAGTTCGAGAACCGGGCGGTCCTCTATCATATACTGATGGATCTGGAAGAGTTTCTGCAGTATAAACAGCATTTTGTGGAGCGGATTGATGATACTCAGTTTGCAGTTTACTGGAAAAAAGAGGTGGAGGATTTCAGCCGCTCCAGAAGCAGCTGAAGATTTGTGACGGTCTCCCGGTTTATAAAGTGCTCAATCTTTTCCACCTGTTCCAGCTCATTTTCGGAATGATTGAGCAGACAGAGGAATTCGTGCAGGACATCGTGGCGGTATAGCAGATATTCCCCAATCTCCAGTCCCTTTTGGGTTGCGGTCAGGTAACCGTACTTCTGGAAAGAAATATACCCCCGTTCTTTCAGCGCACTTACCATTTTGGAGGCGGAGGATGGTTTTACGTGCAGATTCTCCGATAATGACTGGATTCTTACAACATCCTGTCCCTTCAGCATCCGGCAGATCATCTCCAGATAATCTTCCATGGATGCAGTAAGATCATCGGTATTATGCAGTTCATAGCCCTTCTGAGTATAAAAACCATTTCTATTGTCCATTATTTTGTTTCTCCTGTTAAGCTTCGTAAGCCTATAAAGTTGTTTGAAATTAATTTGCCAGAGTGCAGTATTCTTACAGATTCTCGGCAAACGGATAGGATCAGGAAAGAAAGTTTCCTGATCCTAAATTCTATGACAGAGCAACGGTGCTTATGAAAAGAGGATGAGCTGAGAACGCTGTGCCTGCATATGATCCAAAGAGGTCCTCTGAAATTTACTTCCCAATGTGTAACATAATCCTGAATATTTAATATTATAGAACCAGGAAAGAAAGTTTCCTTATCCTAAAATTTATGACAAGGCGGTAGCGCTTATGAAGAAGGAAACCTGTTTAAACGATATACAGCCGGGGCAGAAAGCAGTGGTCAGGGAGCTGAAGGCAGATGGCAGCATCCACAGGCGTCTTCTGGACATTGGTCTTGTAAGAGGAACAAAAGTTGAATGCGTAGGGAAAAGTCCCGGAGGAGATCCGGGGGCATTTTTAATCCGCGGCGCGGTCATCGCGATCCGATCGGAAGACTGTGGAAATATTCTCGTTCAAATGATGGAAGGTGCCTGAGATGGGGCGCGAAAAAGTGATTGCCATAGCAGGTAATCCAAACGTAGGAAAGAGTACCGTTTTCAACAGTCTGACAAATCTGCACCAGCACACGGGAAACTGGCCGGGGAAGACAGTCACAAATGCCTCCGGACACTGTGAGACGAAAGAATATTCTTATAAAATGGTGGATATACCGGGGACGTACTCGCTGCTGGCCCACTCCGCGGAAGAGGAGGCGGCCAGGGATTTTATCTGCTTTGGAGATGCGGATGCGGTAGTTGTAGTCTGTGACGCAGTCTGCCTGGAGCGGAATCTCAACCTTGTGCTTCAGATTCTGGAAATTACCAGAAAAGTGATTGTCTGTGTGAATCTTCTGGATGAAGCGGAGAAAAAAGGGATCTATGTGGATCTGGATATCCTTTCCCGGGAGCTGGGAGTACCTGTTATCGGTATGGTGGCGCGGGAAGGAAAGGGCAGGGAGCAGCTGCTTGAGACAATGGACGATATGATGCGTAGCGCCGAAAACATAAGGCAGGAACTTCAGGCATCCTCTGTAAGCTGCCCGGCCGGAACCGGATATGTGATTCCATACTGCGGCGTCCTGGAAAAAGCTATTGGGGTGGTGGAGTCTGCGGTCGATGTAGTATTGGAGGGGATACAGATGCCGTGTGCCTCCTCATGCAACGGATGTCTGAACAGCAGATGGCTTTCCCTTCGGCTGCTGGATTACGACAAAGCGCTGGGGGAAAGCATCCGCAGATACCTGCAGCGGGATATCTGCCGGGAGCACTGCCTGAAAGAAGCACTGCCGGAGGCACAAAAATTACTGCAGAAAAATCATATAGATAAGAAGAGGCTGGAGGAAGAGATTGTCTCTTCAGTAATGTATATTGCAGAGCGGATCTGCGAAAAAGCGGTCACCTGCACAAAGGAGCATTCTGACAGCAGGGACCGGAAAATCGACAGTATCCTTACTAGCAGAAGGGCGGGATATCCGCTTATGGCGGCCCTTTTGATGGCAGTACTGTGGATGACGATAACCGGGGCAAACTATCCTTCTGAACTTCTGGCAAAGGGACTGTTCTGGGTACAGGACAGACTGACAGAGCTGTTTCAGTTTATGGGGGCTCCATCCTGGCTCCATGGCATGTTGGTTCTGGGAGTTTACCGGGTGCTGGCATGGGTGATATCCGTTATGCTTCCGCCTATGGCAATATTTTTCCCTCTGTTTACACTGCTGGAGGATGCGGGATATCTTCCCAGAATAGCTTATAATCTGGATAAACCATTCAAAAAATGCTGTGCCTGTGGAAAACAGGCGCTGACCATGTGCATGGGCTTCGGATGCAATGCTGCTGGTGTCGTAGGGTGCAGGATCATAGACTCTCCGAGAGAGCGGATGATTGCCATCCTTACAAACAGTTTTGTCCCCTGTAATGGGCGTTTTCCAACTCTGATTGCAATTATTACCATGTTTTTTGCAGGCATTTCAGGCGGGGTGGGGGGATCCCTTTTATCTGCATTTTTGCTTACCACATTTATACTGCTTGGTGTGGGCATGACATTTCTGGTTTCCTGGCTTTTGTCAAAAACCGTGCTGAAAGGTGTGCCGTCTTCATTTACACTGGAACTTCCGCCATACCGCAGGCCCCAGGTGGGCAAAGTGATTGTAAGGTCCATCTTCGACAGAACACTGTTTGTACTGGGCCGTGCAATTGTGGTGGCGGCTCCCGCAGGCCTGTTTATCTGGGCTGCAGCAAATATTAACGTGGGGGATATGAGCCTTCTGAACTATTGTGCATCCATGCTGGACCCATTTGCGAAAATGCTGGGGCTTGACGGTGTTATTCTGATTGCCTTTATCCTCGGACTTCCGGCGAATGAGATTGTGGTTCCTATCATAATTATGGCCTATATGGCGCAGGGGAGTCTTGTGGAATTCGACAGTCTTGCAGAAATGAAGAACCTGTTTGTAAATCATGGCTGGACCTGGCTTACGGCAGTGTGTACAATGCTCTTTTCCCTCATGCACTGGCCGTGCTCCACAACACTGCTGACAATTAAAAAAGAGACGGGAAGCTGGAAGTGGACTCTGGCAGCGCTGGTCATACCGACAGGGGCGGGGATTCTGGTATGTTTCATCGTTGCCCAGGTGGGAAGGCAGTTTTTGTAAAAATAAAATTAAAGGTGGAGAAGGAAACCGCCAGAATTGTGAAAAAGAATGCTGCCGGGACAGAAAGGCAGCATTCTTTTTTAGTTTTATAGGAAAGTTATCAGGGAATAATAAATCCCTGTACAGACCTTCCTAAAAAGGCGAACAATTGTGCAGCGAAAAGTGTATCAATATTGTAATTATGTTCTGTCGATGCTATGGTAACTTTAGACTATTTGTACAGGAGGAAAGACCATGGGAAAACAGATGTTAGCAGGTATTGATGTGGGAACCACAGGCGTCAAGGTGATACTTTTTGATATGCAGGGCACCATAATGGGAAGTGCGTATGAAGAATATAAATGTATGTATCTGAAAACGGGATGGGTGGAGCAGGACCCGGATATGCTCATCCAGGCAGTATACCGGACATGCCGCGCAGCAATCCGCAGTACAGCAGTGAATGTATGTGATATTCAGGGTGTCAGTGTATCGGCGCAGAGAAGCTGTGCGGTACTGATGTCACAGGCCGGGACTCCGTTGAAAATGATTTCCTGGCTGGATAACCGTGCTGTGGATGAGGTGAAGGAAATTGAGGAGGCTTTCGGGGCAGAACGTTTTTACGAGATAACAGGCCTGCCGCTATGTGCCACATGGATATTGCCGAAGCTGCTTCATGTGCGTAAGAATCAGCCTGAATTGTGGAAGAAGGTGCACAAAGTATGCCAGCTGCAGGACCTGATTCTGCGGGCACTGGGAGTGGACGGCTATTACGGAAACGAGCCGGAGGCGGGATTCTGGGGGCTTTGGGATAACCAGAAGCTGTGCTTCCATGAGGCTTTGCTGCAGACGTTTTCCATCAGCCCTTCTTTGCTTCCAGAGATCCGGCAGGTGGGAGAGCTGGTTGGGCGGATCACGAAAAAAACTTCCGCACTGACGGGATTTGCGGAGGGAATGCCAATCTGTGTGGGAATCGGAGATCAGAACAGCGCGGCAGTTGGGGCTGGGATTGTTACACCCGGCGCGGTATCCGTTTCTCTGGGGACCGGAGGGCTGGCAACGGCACTGCTCCAGGACTGCTATCGGGATCCGAAGGGACAGGCAATGGTGACCAGCCATGCGATTCATGGCATGTGGACATTCGAGGGCCTTCAGAATGCGGCGGCAGGTGTATACCGCTGGTTTCGGGATGAGATTGCCGCTTTAGAAAAACAAAATGCAGAACAAAACGGTGGTAACGCATATGATGCGCTGAACCAGATGATTAGTTCGGTGCCCGCGGGGGCAAAAGGCCTGCTCATGCTGCCCTACTTTGCAGGCAGCGCAGCTCCGCGTTGGGATGCATCGGCCCGCGGAGGATTTATCGGACTTACACTGTCCCATGACCGTGCATGTATGGCACGCGCGTGTGTAGAGGGAATTACACTGGAACAAAAGGATATTCTGAGCAGTCTTCCGAGTATGGGACAGGAATTTTCCCATGTAAGGATTGTCGGCGGGGCAACCCGGTCCGAAGTTTGGAATCAGATCCAGGCTGATGTCTACAATCTGCCCTGCGAGACTCTGGAGGTCAGCGATGCCGCCGCGTTGGGCGCAGCCATAAGCGCCGGGGCGGGAGTGGGGGCGTTTAAATCCATTGGGCAGGGCGCCAGGGAGATGGTGCATGTCCGTCGGCGTTATGAACCGGACCCGGAGCAGGCCGCCATATATGAAAAGCTTTATGCGGTGTATTGCAATACCTGCGAGGCACTTACAGGCGCAAAGGTTTTTCGGGATCTGGCCCAATTTTAAAACAAACTAAAAAGAAGCAGGCCGCACCGGTCATATTGCCGGTGCGGCCTGCCTTTCTGCTATAAATGGAGCTATAATATCTGCTCAGCCGTGAGCAGAGAAATCGCGGCGATCTCATCAATAATCAGGGCGTTGATATGGCGTCCCCGCAGCGCAGCCAGAATTGGCTGTGTTTTTTTATGTCCGGCGCACAGACCGACGACAGTCGGGATCTGATGCAGTTCTTCCATAGTTACCCCTACCACCCGGTTGCTCAGAAATGTATCTGGTTCTGAACCGTCTTCCATGAGCTGGTGCCCGCAGATGTCGCAGACCAGACCGAGTTCGCCGAGCCTTCTGGCTTCGTTCTCTTCAATGTAATTGGCACGGTAGGCAATAGAGTCCTTGTAGTAGGAACTGCCCAGGCCGACAAACGCGATATCCAGGGAGTGAATCTGACGGAAATGTTCAAGGATAGCCGGTTCTTTCATCAGAAGATCCCTGAGTGCCGGGTCACTTACAATCAGGGGAGCCTGGAGAATACTGTGATTGCATTGAAGCTTGTGGGCAATCACTTTGACCAGTTCACGGGCATCAATATTCAGATTCTGGCTGTATGTACCGCCCACCAGCTGCACCACCATTGCATTTGGAAAAGAGGTTCTGGCCTGGAATTCACGGGTAAAGGCGCACAGAGTTGTACCCCAGGAGATGCCTATTTTTGTATGTTCCTGCATATTGGAATTCAGGTAATCGGAAGCAGCGCGCCCCACATTTACCTTTGTGGCTTCTTCGTTGACGGCACTGGGAACGACACTCACAAAACGCAGGTTAAAATGCTTTTTCAGCTTATCCGCATTCTGTTCCAGGGACATGCGGGGGTCCCGTATAGTGATCTGTACAATGTTCAGCTGGCGTGCCTCTGTGAGAAGACGCGAGACTTTGGGGCGCGAAATATTCATCAGATGGGCAATCTCCTGCTGTGACATGTTCCCGTAATAGTATAATTTGGCAGCCTTAATAATATCCTTTCGTTTTTGACTGTGCTCCATAATAAAATTCCTCCTTTAGCCCTGAGTATATCAGTGCATTTATGCTTTTTTTCTTATAAATCGTGTGTAAACAACTGTTCATTGTCTATATTATACACATAACTGAACAGATGTGCAATATTAATTATTGGAAATGTTGACTTATGTTCAAACGAATGCTAATATGAAAAAAACGAAGAAAGCTGTTTAAGAAAGGAGTAGTTATTATGAATAGCAGGGAACGAGTCAGGGCTGTTCTGAGGCGTGAGATACCGGATCGGGTACCGATGGATCTGTGGGGAACCGACAGCCGTATGAATACCGAGTTTTACGAAATAGCTGCCAAATATCTGGGATACACAGAATTGGGGGAACGTATTCGTCCGGGGTCAACCTCAGAATATGAAGATTACCGCATCAGCGATCTGATCGGTTCAGATTTTCGTCATATCAACATCGGGAAGCCGGATAGTTTTAAAAGTTATAAAGACGATGACGGCAATATTATCGATGAGTGGGGCGTAGGGCGTAAGCTGATTGGAATTCATCCCTCCTTGTCATACCATCCCCTGGCCGATGCAGAGATTGAGGATCTGGAAACATATCACTGGCCGGTTATGAGAGATGAGGGAAGAGTGAGGGGACTGCGTGAGCGCGCGGCAGACTGGTATGAGAATACAGATTTTGCTATTACTGCTACCTCAGCCACATCGGGAACTATTTTTGAAATGTGCCAGTATCTCAGGGGAATCGAACAGTTCCTGGTTGATATGTATGAAGATCCCGATTTTGCAATGGCTCTGATCAACAAAGTGACGGATCTTCTGATTGAGCTGAATGTATGGTATCTGGAAGCGGTTGGGCCATATATTGAATGGCTGGAGTTTTCTTCGGATTTTGGTACGCAGAATGCACCTTTTATGTCACCGGACTTATTTGAAGAATTTATGCTGGAGCCTCACAGAAGATTGTTTGACGCCTGCAGAAAAGCGGCTCCTAATATTAAGATTTTCCTGCACAGCTGCGGAAGCGTTAAGCTGCTGATGCCGCATTTTATCGAAATGGGGGTGGATATCCAGAGTGCACTGCAGCCGCTGGCAAAGGACATGGATTCTGCAGAATTGAAGAAGGAATTCGGAGACAGGCTGATCTTCCACGGTGGAGTGGATATCCAGCAGGCTTTGCCGGGAACAAAGGAAGATACGGAGAAGGATGTGAAGAAACGTCTGGATGCTTTTGCAAAGGACGGCGGCTATATTCTTTCACCATCCAATCACTTCCAGACAGATGTGCCGGTTGAAAATTTCTTACATATGTACGAAGTCGGCAGGAGTTACGGGATTTATCCCATTGGCAGTCATCAATTATAAAAATGTTCAGAGAGGAGAAACATTATGGCTGAGAGTAAACTGATTCTTTGTGTATGCGGCGGCGGAATTAATACGTCACTCAACGCAAAAAACAAAATCAAAGAGTATCTGGAGTCCGAGAATGTACAGGATATTGAGGTGATTCATGCGATGATCGGAGACATTAACCCATACAATGGCCGCAAAAATATGGTGGTCGTATGGATGACGCAGATTGATCCTAATTTTAATGCCCCGGGCATCCAGGGGATGAGCTTTGTCATCGGCTCCAAGAAAACAAAGCTGCAGCTCTGTGCACAGATACTTGACAAAATGAACGAGATATATGAAGGATAACCGTTGACAATGATATTCAAATAGAGAAAGGAATGGGGATATGGAAAATATAGTAGCACAGGTTTCCGGTGTTTTGTCTAACCTGGGAAGCTCTGTTTTGGTCATGGCAGTACTGTTTATTCTGGGTCTTGTATTTCGGGCCGGCTTTTCAAAGAGCCTCCGCGGCGGCATTTATGCAGGCATCGGACTGGCGGGGCTGAATGTAATCGTCAATGCGGCGATTGCGCAGCTGACACCCGCAATACAGGCATTTTCGGACCGGTTTGATACGAATCTCAATGTGGCAGACCTGGGGTGGGGAAGCTCCGGAATCGCATTTGCATGGCCTGGCCTTGCACTGGTTATTCTTGGAATTCTTGCCGTTAATGCACTGATGATCGTGCTGAAGCTTACAAAGACGATGTGGACGGATATCTGGAGCATCTGGCACGGCAATGTGGTGGGCGGTTTCGTTTGGGCGGCTACCGGAGGCAATATTACGCTGGGTGTCCTGGCGGGTGTGCTGTTTCTTGCGGTCGGTTCCATCATTGCAGACTGGACAGCCAAGGATTACCAGGAATTCAATGGGATGCCGGGAATTGCTGTTCCGTGTACCGTGAATCTGATCGGACTTGTGGCAAAACCATTTAATGCATTGATAGAAAAAATACCGGGTCTGAGAGATATAGATGCCTCCCCTGAAAACACGCGTAAAAGGATGGGCGTTTTCGGTGAACTTGGTGTCATGGGTGTTGTGATCGGGATTCTTATCGGGATTATGGCCGGCTACCAGTACGGGGCGGTTCTGAACCTGGGCTTCCAGATTGGTGTTCTGATGGTATTTCTGCCGAAGACAGTTTCTGTGTTATGCGAAGGCGTAATACCTGTTGCCAATGCGATCACTGAATTTGTCCAGGAAAAGTTCGAGGGACGGGAACTGTATGTGGGCGTGGACTGCGCAGCACTGCTTGGACATCCGTCCGTTATGGCGGCGGCCGTAATCCTGTATCCTCTTATTATAATACTGGCAATGGTACTGCCGGGAAATGCACTGCTTCCGATTGCGTCTCTGGCGCTGATCCCATACTGGTGCGGAGCCTGCGCAGCACAGCTCAAAGGGAATGTCTTCCGTATTGTGCTGTTCCTACTGGTATGGTCGATACCTGTATTTTATATCGCTTCGGCCATGGCACCTATTCATACAGAGACTATGGGAATGCTCGGACTGGCAGACGCGTCTATCCAGAATTCCAGCCTTGATATGGGCGGTGATCCTCTGGGCGGGCTGATTGTATGGCTGTTCAATCTGATTGGATAACAGATTCAAAACTGGAGGATGAAATGATTGTATTAGATGAAAATAATATTCTGCTGGACTGCAGTGCCGAGTCCAGTGAACAGGCGATCCGCCTGGCTGCGGACTGCCTGTACAGAAATGGATACATAGGTACACAATATGTGGAAGATGTACTGGAAAGGGAAAAGTCTTATCCCACCGGGCTGCCGACAGATGACGTGATTACAGCGCTGCCCCATGCCAAGAGCGGGGATGTGCTACGGACCGGAGTAAGTGCAGTTCGCCTTCTCAGCCCCGTTGAGTTTGGCAACATGGCGGACAGCGATGAGAAGCTTCCGGCAGAGCTGATATTTATGCTTGCAAATGCTTCCGGAGCGGATTCACATCTTGAGGATTTGCAGGAACTGATGGAGTGCTTTTCACGCGTGGGCCTGCTGAGGGATCTGAAGGCGGCGGAAACACCGGCAGAATTTGCCCGGATATTTGCTGCCTGGGAGACATATCCGGAGTCATAGTGAGGGAAAGGGGGACATTTTGTGAAAAAAGTACTGATCGCGGGCGGCCTGTGTGGTACAACTATGCTGGTTGCAGCAGATAAGATAGAGGCCCGCTGTGCTGCGGCAGGAGTGACGGTGGCGGTTACGATCCAGAACCTGTGGGAGACGTCTTATGTCCGCCCGGGCTACGATCTGATCATTGAGATGTTCCCCTATTTTGAGGATGTGCAGTGTCCTGTCATAAGCGGCAAACCGTTTATAAACCATGTGGGTGAAAAGGAGCTGCTCGGCAGCATTGCCGGCTTATTATGTATGGAGGCGAGCGCATGATTTATGCAGATTACGCGGCTGCAACGCCGCTGGATCCTATGGTATCAGAACAAATGCTGCCCTACCTGACGGAGTATTTTTATAATCCGTCGGCGCTGTATCCTCAGGCGCGGCAGGTTCATGGGGCGGTGGAGCGGGCAAGAGGACAGGCAGCAGATCTGATCGGAGCTCCCGCAGAGAGGATTATTTTTACATCCGGCGGCACGGAGGGCGATAACCTGGCTGTTCTGGGTACGGCCCTGCATGCAGGCCAGCATAAGCGTCACCTGATAACAAGCTCCATTGAACATCATGCACTCCTGGAAACCTGTGTATGGCTGGAGCAGAGAGGCTTTCGGGTTACCCGGCTGCCGGTTGACTCAAGGGGAATTGTAGATCCCCACGATCTGCAGGCGGCAATGACAGAGGATACATTTCTGGTATCCATTATGTGGGTGAATAACGAACTGGGAACCATACAGGACATTCCTGAGCTGGCGCGTATTGCACATGCGGGAGGGGCCTGGTTCCATACCGATGCCGTGCAGGCCGTGACGACGCAGGAGATTGATGTTGAGGCGGCAGGGATTGATCTGCTGACGCTGTCCTCACATAAATTCTATGGCCCGAAAGGTGCGGGTGCTCTGTACGTGCGGGAAGGTGTGCCGCTTTGTCCGATGCAGCACGGCGGGCAGCAGGAGCATCAGCTGCGGGGTGGAACAGAAAATGTGCCGGCACTTATCGGTATGGGTGCGGCGGCACAGCGTCTGAAAGAACGTGCAGAAGCGATGAGAGCCGATATGAAACGGTGGAAAACCCGGATCATTCAGGAACTGGCAGTGGTGGATGGAATCCGCATTGACAGTCCCCCGGAATGCAGTGCGGATTCCATTCTTCATCTGTCCTTTTATGGAATAGAGGCAGAGGGGATGCTATTCTGGCTTGCAAGGGCGGGGATTCAGGTTTCTATGGGATCAGCGTGCAATTCGCTGAGTGTGGAACCGTCCCATGTAGTAAGGGCTATCGGACTTTCGGAAGAATGGGCCCGGGGCGGGATCAGACTCTCACTGGGATGCGGACTGACAGATGAAAAGGTTGGAGAATTAATTAAAGGATTGAAAGAAACGGCCAGACGCCTGCGAAGTGCAGACGGGCTGACGAATGAATAAGGAAACAGGAGGAAGATATAGAATGTTAGTGAACACAAAGGAAATGCTGGAGAATGCAAGGCAGGGAACCTATGCCCTGCCGGCCCCGGATTTTGTTGACCTTGACTCGGCACGTGTATTTGTTAAAACTGCGGAAAGGCTGCAGAAACCGCTGATTCTTTCTTATGCACAGGCGTTGGAGAATATGCTGTCACTGGAGGAGGCCGCAGCGATTGGATGTCTGCTGGGCAGAGAGTCCAGTGTACCGGTGGCTCTTCATCTTGATCATGGGATGGACCGGGAATTTATCGGGCGTGCAATTGAACTGGGATTCACCTCGGTCATGATTGATGCGTCAGACAAGAGTTTTGAGGAAAATGTGCGGTGCACAAGTGAGATCGTGCGGCTTGCGCATGACAGTAATGTGACGGTGGAAGCGGAGATCGGGCATGTGGGGCAGGGGGATAATTTTGCTTCATTCGAGAATTCCGAATCTGTTTATACAATGCCTGAGGAGGCCGCAGAATTTGTGGCTCAGACGGAGGTGGATTCACTGGCGGTTTCTATCGGTACGGTACACGGTATTTATAAAAATCTGAAAAGTCCTGTGCTGAGCTTTGACTGTCTGCATAAGCTGGCGGAGAAGATTCAGGTTCCGCTGGTGCTTCACGGCGGTTCCGGTACCGGGGATGACAATCTGCACCGGTGTGCGGTTGAGGGGATCTCTAAAATCAATATATTTACAGACTTTCTGACGGCAGCTATGGAGCAGATCCAGAAAGATTCCGCGGCAGATTATCTTGCAGTTAAGCGGGCGGCCAACAGGGGAATGGCAGATGTATTAGAACATTACTATTCTGTGTTTGCCGGGAACTGAGGGGGAGAATGATGGAAAAGTATAGAATACGGACACCGTTTTTTGTTATAAACCCCAAGGCATACGTCTATGGGGAACAGGCGCTGGAACTGGCGCGGTATGCAGATAAGCTGGCGGAGCAGTATGATGTGGATATATTTTTTACCGGCCAGCTGGTGGATCTGCGGCTGATCAGCCAGGAAGCGGAACATCTGATTATTACAGCACAGCATATGGATGGTCTGCATCCGGGCAGCGGAATGGGGCATGTGCTGCCCGAGGCGCTGGCCGATATCGGCGTGAAGGCAACATTCCTCAATCATGCAGAGCATGCGATGCCGTTTGCACAGCTGGCAAAAGCGATGGCACGCGCCGATGAGCTGGGCATTCTGACGATCGTGTGCGCGGATACTGTGGAGGAGGCCAAAGCGCTGGCTATGCTGCATCCGGATATTATGGTCTGCGAGCCAACCTCTTTGATCGGAACCGGTACGGTCAGCGATCAGAATTATATGGCGGCCACAAATGAGGCAGTTAAAACGGTTTCCCCCGGGACGCTTGTTTTGCAGGCAGCAGGAATCAGTACCGGTCAGGATGTGTATGGGGCAATTATGTCGGGGGCGGACGGCACGGGCGGTACCAGCGGCATCGTGGCGGCGCCGGACCCGTTTAAGGCTCTTGATGAGATGATTGAGGCTCTGGTACGGGCAAAAAATGACAGAAAGTGAGAGAGATTAATGAAAATTTACCAGGATACGATTATTGTACAGTCTAACGGTTCACGTCCTTCCTATCACAATGTGACAGAACAGGTGCGTGCCATCGCCGCAGCCAGCGGGATAGAGAATGGTATGTGCGTGGTGCAGTCACCGCATACGACGTGCTCTGTTATCTTTGAGGAATATGTTCATGATACGGATTTTAACGGGGATGAATTTCTGCAGGTTGATTTGAACCGCATACTGGACCGCATTATTCCGAGAGAAAGAACAGAGGATATGGAGTACCGGTATCCGGGTCCGAAACATCTGGACTTTTTGATGGGGCTGGACGACCCTCAGTATCCCTGTGACCCGGCAACAATACTGAATGGAGACGCTCATATCCGTGCCTCATTTTTCGGGGCCAGTGAAACCTTTATCCTGCGGGAGGGCAGCCTGATGATCGGATCGGTGGGGTATATCTATTTTATTGACTGGGATCAGAACCGCTCACGGGAGCGCAAGTGTCATGTCATGATTATGGGAGAGTAGTACACTCAAAGGCCCCCCGTAATATAAGCCCTGGGGGCGGATATTACGGGGGGCCAGTTTATTAAAGTTGATTTACCAGTTCCCGGGTAACCCCCAGCAGTTTAGGCAGCAGCAGGATACTTATGACGATAAACACGAACGTGCGGGCAAATGAAATAATTGCGGACACAAGCTGGTGCATAAAACAGCAGGACACCCAGGTAGGCTTTACAGTTTGCTACCAGGATATAGGTTGAGACTAACAGGCGTACCAGTGGTTCCAGAAATAAACTGCCAGCAGCCAATATATTAATACTGAGCAGCAGAGAAGTTGCAATAATCAAAGAGAGGTCCTGGTTGGCCTCTTTTTTCTTTATGTCCGGCGTACAGACCAACGACAGTAGGGATCTGATGCAGCTTTTCTATTTTACGCCTGCCACCCGGCTGCTCCGTCAATTCCAGGACAGCATGGAACTGGACTTGTCCGGTATTTTTTTGGAAAAGGTAGTAAATTTATTTTGGAATCTTATATTTGTATAATTTAATAAAAAAAAATAAGAATTAAGGACTCTATTATATCGAAAACAATAATAATACTGGGCATATATACTAAAAATATTTAAAATAAATTTTGAATATTGACATATAACTTAATATTAGTTAGAATAATATTATCGAAAAGGAAATATTAAACAGGAGGAAGGCAATGAAGAAGCAGATATGTATTGCGGCAGACCTGGGAGCCAGTGGTGGAAAGATGGCGAGAGGATACTTCGATGGAGAACACCTTGAGATTGGAGATTATTTTGATTTCCCAAATCAGCCGATGTCATTGAATGGAAATCTATACTGGAATCTGTTTGCACTTTACAATAACATATTAAAGGGACTTGACTTTTACTCCAGAGAGCAGGGGGCGGCCACGATCGGTATTGATACGTGGGGGGCAAGTTATGGATTTCTGGATAAGAGAGGGAGACTCCTGGAGCCGGTTTATCATTATCGCGATTTGAGGACAGAACAGTCCCTGGAGAAATCCTACGAAGTGCTATCAAAGAGAAAGCTGTTTGAACTCACAGGATGTCAGCCCAATCGCTCCTATACATTGCCTCAGCTTTATTCTTACATAGAATATGGGGACAAGATCATAGAGTTGGCAGATAAGATGCTTTTTCTGCCGGATTTGCTGGGATATTTTCTCTGTGGGGAGATATCAACCGAACGTTCAATTGCAGGAACATCGGGATTAATGAAGCCGGAGCAGGATGACTGGGCGTGGGAGGTATTTGAGCAGCTGGGCATACCGGAAAGAATGCTGACGGATATTACCGATACAGGAACGGTGAAAGGACACGTTCTTCCGGAAATTGCTTCCATCACGAGGACGAGTGAAACGAAGGTCATAGCAGTGCCGGGACATGATACAGCGTCGGCGGTTGTGGGAATCCCGGGATTTGGTATGAACCAGGTGTACTTAAGCATTGGAACTAATATTAATATGGGAATCGAACTTTCCCGCAGCATAGCCAACGATAAGGCATATGAAGGTGGATTTAAAAATGCGGGAGTTATAGAAGACAGGAAAATCCTATACCGTGATTTCGCGGCATTCTGGCTTTTGAATGAACTGAGAAGAACATGGAAAGCCGAGGGAAATGAATATGAGTATGAGACAATGATGGATATGGCTCTTTCATGTAAATCGAAGCGGGTGTATGTGGATACCGACGACACACAGCTAAACAATGCGGGAGGCAACGCAAAAGAGAAAATAAATACCTATCTGGAGCGAACCGGGCAGCAGATATTACAGACGGATGCAGAATTTGTCCGCTGTATACTTGAAAGTATTGCATTGAAAGTGATGTATTGTATTGAGTATTTGAAAAAGGAGCTTGAGATTCCGGTAGAAAAAGTGTCGGGAGTTAATGGCGGAAGCCGGAACTATGTACTGATGCAGTTCATCAGCGATGCATTAGGAATGCCTGTTTATGGAGGTATGCCATATGCAACACTGGCCGGTAATATATTGACACAGATGTATTCTATGAGGGAAGTGACAACCATTGAGGAGATCCGGGAATTATCTGCAAATTCATTTGAAATGAAGGAATATCAGCCTCACGCGGAGGAAAAAGAACGTTGGAAGGAAGATTTGCAGAAAATGAAAGAAAAAGGTATCTGCAAATAATACATGAAGGATCATGCATGAAAAAGGAGAAGAAGAATGAGCGAAAATTACAAGGAAAAAATGAAGGAACTGGGAATATCTGAGGAGGTGGTAAATCAGGTACTGGCTGTAGCGAAGCGCATGGACGACAAAGGTCTGGTGAATTCTTTTGCAGGAAATATTTCTGCAAAAGTGGATGGTAAAATTTATATTACGCCAACCGGACAAAATAAGGGGCTTCTTACACCGGAGAAGATTGCAGTTGTGAATCCGGATGGAGAGCGCATCTTTGGGATGAAAGAGACATCGGAAATCATTATGCACAGCATGGCTTATGATATCTGTGAAGAGAACGGCTGGGATGTGGGCGGAGTTGTTCACAGCCATTCGAAAGTACTGACTGCATTCTCTATGGCGGGGCTGGATGTAGAGACAACGGCACTTCCGGAAATGATGGGAAACTTCCATAAGATTCCATGTGCGCCATATGGGGCGCCGGGAACAAAGTTCATTATGACGATGGCAGAGCCTTATTTTGCGGAGGGTTACAGAATCGTACTCCTGGGAAATCACGGCAGCCTTGCAGTAGGAAAGACCGTGGAGGAAGCCATGAATGTTGTGGAAGCATGCGAATCCATAGCAGAACAGATTCTAATTACAAAATATATTCTTGGCGGGGAAGATTCGCTGGATGTGGATGAAATAGCAAGATTCTTTGACATTTATAAAGAGAACCGTTCAGGAAGAGTAAAGTAACAGGAAAGAATTTCTACTCCCCGTGGTGGGAGAGAGATATATCCCCAGGGCATACTGCCCGAAGGGAAAAGTTTTGCAGTAAAGCAGCGGAACAAGGAAAACCACGTAAAAGAGATGGAGGAAAAAAGTATGAAATTGAAAAAAGCGGCGAGTGTATTGTTAGCATTGACAATGGCTGTGGGATTGGCAGCGTGCGGCGGCTCTTCAGGCGGAGACAGTAAGAGCAGCGATTCCAAAAGCAGCGAAAGCAAAGACAAAGGAACAGAAAAGACAAAATTGACCATGTGGTCATGGTCCCCAATTACACGTACATGTGACAAAATGATTGAGGCTTTTGAAAAAGAGAACCCGGATATTGAGATTGAGTTTACATATTATAACTACGATCCAGAATATCTGTCAGCATTGTCGGCAGCAGCTGCCTCAGATAATCTTCCTGACATTATTGGCCTTCAGCCGGGATCCCTGACTGCCCAGTATGCGGATTACCTTATGGACTATTCTTCTTACGCACAGGAAGAATGGGGTGACAGCTGGAAAGATAATTACCCGGAAATGATTGCAGACCAGATTCAGATGGGAAATAAATCAGGAGATGAAGGCAATTATATTCTTCCGGTAGAAGCACAGGTAATTTCTATTGTTTACAATAAGAACGTTTTTGAAAAATATAAACTTGATATTCCGAAAACATATGACGAATTCAAAGAGGTTTGTAAAACACTCAATGATAATGGTGTTGCACCTCTGTTCTTTGGCGGAGCTAACGGATGGCAGTGTGTAAACATGTTTACGATGCTCTGTTCCCAGCTGGATACAACGATGTTTAACAAAGCGCAGGCAGGAGAGATTAAATGGACAGATCCTTCTATCGTGGAGGCAATGAGCAACTTTAAGCAGCTGTTCGATGATGGGATTGTGCAGACAGGCGCAATGTCTGCAGATGCAAATACGAACGGAACACCAGCTTTTGTATCCGATTCAGCAGCGATGATGGCGCTTGGCTCATGGTGGTGTCAGGAATTTACAGCAGAAGATCCGGCAACAACGATTGCAGACTGGGATTTTGGATTCTTCTATCTGCCGGCTGTAGGAACAGCGAAAAATCCGGCGACTCCTGTAGGCGGAATTGATTTCGGTTATGGTATCACAAAGAATTGTAAAAATCCGGATGCTGCATGGAAAGCACTCAAATCATTCAGCTCAGGGGCTGGTATCCAGGCATGCGTAGATGATGTAAACAACCTTCCGGCATTCAAGGGGATTGAGCCTAAGAATGCAGAATTAAATAAAGACCTGGTTGAACAGTATAACAGCTTCTCAGAAGATTTGAACAGTGCAATGAATCAGAGAATCGGAGAACCTACGATTGAAACTGCACTGCAGAATGCACTTGCGGGCGTTGGTTCCGGTGAACTTACACCAGAGCAGGGATGCCAGGCTGTACAGGATGCACAGGACGCATTATAGGTATCAGGGTTACTGTTCTTAGTACTGAACAGATAAGTCTTAGGGCGAATTTAACTGGGAGAACCAAATCCTTTTTAACAGGGAAGAGGTTCTCCCATATTTAAACACGGCATGGTGGACAATTTTAGTAATGCGGCCGGAAGGAGGAGAAAAGATGAGCAACATGACAGTAAAGGCAAAAGTAAAGAAAAAACATAATATCCCAGGGTATTTGTTTATTCTTCCGTCTGTACTGTTCTTCCTGTTTTATATTTTATATCCGATTGGGTTTGTAGGCTGGAGTAGTTTCTTTAGTTGGTCTACTCTGAAAAATATGACTTTTGTAGGAATGGAGAATTATATCAGGATTTTTCAGGATAAAGTATTCCTGACTACTATGAGGAATTCACTTTTTTGGATTATCACGACAGTGCCGATTCAGGCGGGCGTGGGATTTTTCCTGGCATATATAATAGAAGAACAGCTTCAAAAAGGACGAGGCATATTCAGAACAGTGTTTTTCCTTCCGGTAGTTACGTCTGTAGTAGTTGTAGCTATTGTTTGGGGAAAAATGCTGCAGCCATATCAGGGGATTATTACACATTACCTGTCGGTCCTTGGGATCGGAGGCCAGGTAAATATCCTGGGAATGCCGAATACAGCAATTTTCGGATGTATTATGGCTAACATATGGGAGTGGACAGGATGGTCTATGATTATGTATGTGGCGGGAATGTCCCAGATTTCAGAGGACATGAAAGAAGCAGCAAAAATAGATGGAGCGACGAGATGGAAGGAAATTATATATATTTACATCCCCTCGCTGGCATCTACACACAAATCACTTTTGATGCTGGGCATAATCGGTTCACTGCAGACGTTCGGCTTGATCTATACTATGACCGGAGGCGGTCCAAACCATGCATCAGAAATGCCCGGAACTTATATTTTCCAGTCTGGTTTTACAAATCAGCAGATGGGATATGCATCCGCGTTATCTGTGGTAATTCTACTGTTCGCACTGGTGCTTACTGTATTTCAGGTGAAAGGGCTTGGGGCAGGTGACTTTATGAGGAAGGAGGCGGATTAAACCATGACTGCAAAAGAAAAGCGAAAACAGATGATCTGGAGTATCGTTCTTATAATCGTTACATTGATTTTTATGGTTCCGCTGATTTTCATGGTAAGTATGTCCCTTAGGACACCGGATACAATCGGATTACCGCAGCTGTTTATAAGCGACGTGACGTTTAAAAATTATGCTAACGTACTAAAACAGAATCCCGATCTATGGAAAAATTTTATGGGAAGTGTGATTGTCACGGTCACATCAGTGGCGCTTGTTACAATTTGTGCGAGCATGGCTGTGTTTGGATTTTCCAGAAAAAATGTGCATGGGAAGGTTCTGATTTACAATATCCTTTTATGTACCCTGATGGTGCCGATAGCAGGTCTTGTTGTTCCCATTACACAGCTGAACAGCAGATTGGGGTGGATTAATAACTACTTAGGGCTGATTTTCCCATATGCAGCACTCGGAATCCCGTTTGCCATTACGATTCTTCAAGGGTTTATGGTAGGAATCCCGGAGGAATTGGAGGAAGCTGCAGTCATCGACGGATGTGGAATTGTCAGATTATTTTTGCAGATTGTATGTCCGCTTTTGAAACCGGGAATCGTGGTGATTGTCATCTGGCAGTTCTTGACTTCATGGAATGAGTTCTTCCTTGCGATGTGTACGCTGACCAAGGATTCTGTTAAGACACTGCCGCTGATCGCACAGCAATATAATGGAGCTTATTTCAGTCAGCCAGGTACTTTGTTTGCGGCGCTGACATTAATTACAATACCAATGCTCGTATTCTATATCATCGTTCAGAAACAATTTGTAAAGGGTCTGACAGCAGGGGCAGTAAAAGGATAGTAGAGCATTGTATAATTTTAAGAAAATTGTGCAGCACTGAACTGGAAAAGCCCCTAAAAATAGGCGTTATAGCTTGCATGACGGATGGATTAAGAGTATGATATATGAGAAATACAGTTACTGTTCATGTTTTTGAACAGGTACGAAATACATATAAAATTCATGAATCCGAGAGGTTGAGGCTATGAGCAGGGAATCCATCATGGAGAGTCGTAAATATTATCAGCGCAATAAAATGCTGAGTATTATCCGGTATCAGAAGGATGTTTCCAGGTATGATGTGAAAAAAACAACGGCATATAGTATGACCACAGTATTGAACACCATTGAAGAGATGCTGAGTGAAGGTTTGATTTATGAGGAAGAATGTGCGGAGGCAAGAGTGGGAAGAAAGCCGGTGTGGCTGCGGATCAACCCGGATGGGGGATACTTCATCGGCCTGGAATTCAATAGCAGGATTATGCACTGTGTGGTTTTGGACTTTGCGGGAAATGTAATACACTCAAAAGGGAGTGCAATAGCAGAGTCTCAGACTCAAGCAGATATGGTACTGACAATGCTGAAAGAGAATATTTACCAGGCAATGGACATATTGCATGGAAAAAAGGGAAAAGTACTGGGCATCGGTTTGGGCGTACCCGGGTACAGCAATAAAAAGAAGGGGATTGCTATATCGTACAGTCATATCAAAGGATGGAACAATATACCACTAAAGAAAATGATCGAAGAGGAATTCGGACTTCCGTGCTATATGGAGAATAATGTGAGCGGTATGATTTATGCATATAAATGTCTGGTGTATAACGGGAAATGCGAAGATATGCTGTTTATTTCTGTCCGTACAGGTGCCAGGGTTATGCCGATTATCAATAATATGCCGGTCAGCAGTGTCAACGGATTTCCAGGAGAGCTTGGCCATGTAAAAGTAAGCGGAGGAAGCCGTATATGTTCGTGCGGGCGTTATGGGTGCCTGAACACGGAGGTATCTGACTATGCAATCGTGAGTAAGATTAAAGATGGAATCAGAGTAGGACGGTTCCGGGAGATCGTGGAGATGGTGAATAATGACCTGAGTGAAATCACGATCGTGACTTTTGTGGATTCTGTACTTTTGAAACATCCCGACTCACAGAATCTAATGAATCAGGTGGCGGGTTATCTGGGCGAGACGTTCAGCATGCTTGTGAATATATTTGCTCCCAGAAAAATTGTATTTTACGGCGAGATGGTCAGGATTGGTGAACCGTTTTTTGAGATACTGAGAAAATGTGTTAAAGAAAATTCTCTGAAAGAAAATTACAAGGGTCTGCAGATACTTGGTTCTGAATTTGGCCGGGACCTGGGAGCCATTGGTGCGGCTGCACTGGTTATGCAGGAAGAATTTGATTTTGTGGAAAAGACTATTTAAACAAACATAATAACAAGGACTGGGATCAGAACCGCTCACGGGAGCGCAAGTGTCATGTCATGATTATGGGAGAGTAGTACACTCAAAGGCCCCCCGTAATATAAGCCCTGGGGGCGGATATTACGGGGGGCCAGTTTATTAAAGTTGATTTACCAGTTCCCGGGTAACCTTTTTGCCGACATAGTGATATTTCTTTCTCTTGATAAAGAAGAAAAAGAAGGATAGCAGAAGTGTAACGCATTCTGCCGCGGGTACAGAGAGCCATACTCCGGTAACCCCC
This sequence comes from Faecalicatena fissicatena, assembly GCA_001028025.1. GTDB lineage: Bacteria > Bacillota > Clostridia > Lachnospirales > Lachnospiraceae > Faecalicatena > Faecalicatena fissicatena_A. The sequence continues at coordinate 38,446 of LDAQ01000108.1, forward strand.
AGCAGTTCAGGCAGCAGCAGGATACTTACGACGATGAACACGAACGTGCGGGCAAATGAAATAATTGCGGACACAGGTCCGTCTGAAAATGCGGTAAACATGGAGGAGGCAAATATATTCATGCCTGCAAATATATAGTTGAATGAGAACAGAAAGAATCCTGTTCTGGCAATTTCATAGGTTGGTGAACCGGCAGGCGTAAAGATCTCCACGATATAAGGAGATAAAGTCAGTGCGATTGCAGTTGCAATTATTGAGGATACAGAAACAAACCCGGTACATATTTTAAAGATCCTCTGCAAAAGCGGAATGTTTCCTCTCCCGTAATTATAGCTGATTACAGGAGCAACCCCCATGGAGAATCCGAAATACAGTGCGTTGAACAGAAACTGTCCGTAGAGCACGATTGTGATCGCGGCCACACCTGCTTCTCCCAGGAGCCGGAGCATTACGATGTTAAACAGGTAGGTAACCACTGCGGTGGAAATATTGGTGACCATCTCGGAAGAACCGTTGGAGCAGCTCTTGAGCAGGGTCGCCATGCTGAAGCGTGGTTTCACAATTCGCAGTGCATTTTTGCCGGATAAAAAGTACAGCAGTCCGGCAATAGCCGGGATGACCTGTCCGAGGCCGGTCGCCAGGGCAGCGCCCTGAATTCCCATGTCCAGAGGTCCCATGAATACATAGTCCAGTATCATATTAACAATACCCCCCAGTACAGTCAGGACCAGACCCAGATGAGGTTTGCCGGCTGTGACAAAGAATGTCTGGAAAAGCAGCTGCAGGATGCAGGCTGGTGCAAAAAACAGCAGGACACCGAGGTAGCCTTTACAGTTTGCCACCAGGATATCGGTTGAGCCTAACAGGCGTACCAGTGGTTCCAGAAATAAACTGCCAGCAGCCAATATAATAATACTGAGCAGCAGAGAAGCTGCAATAATCAAAGAGAGGTCCTGGTTGGCCTCTTTTTCTTTATGCTCTCCCAGCTTTTTGGCGATCAGAGCGCTACCCCCGCTGGCAAACATGACACCAACTGCGATTATCAGGTTAATAACAGGAAAGACAATATTTGCGGAGGACAAAGCATTGCTCCCCACAAAACGGGAAATAAAAATCCCGTCTACTATCGTATATAAAGAAGTGAAAACCATCATAATCATAGTCGGGAGTGCGAATCTGAGCAGTGAAAAAAAACGGAAATCTTTAGCGATTGATAATGACATAATAAACATCCTTTCTATGAGTTTGTTTTATAGCACATGTTATGATAAAGTATAGGGTAACACGATAGTCAAGCTAATATTGTAAAAATATTAAAAAATATTAAAATTTAACATAAAGTTGTATTTTCATAGAACGGAGGCGGGAAATATGGAGAACAGCAGGACGTTAACGGCGGGGGAATTTGCTAAGATTGTGGGAGTTACAAAACATACTCTTTTCCATTATGATGAGATCGGACTCTTCAGCCCAGAGAGAAAAGGTAAAAACGGGTACCGCTACTATTCGATTGCGCAGATTGAGGTGTTCGACGTGATTTATACCTTAAAGGACCTGGATATGCCGTTGAGCGAGATCCGGGAATACCTGGATCGGAGATCGCCGGAGAATCTGCTTGAACTGCTGGATAAAGAACAGAAGATCGTAGAACAGAAGCAGAAAAGGCTGAAGAGAACAAAGGAATGGATTATGAAGAAACGGGAAGTGCTCCGGGAAGCGGCAGCGGTTGAAATCAGACAGATTGAGCTGATTGAGATGCCCGCATCCTATGCGGTTACAGCCAGGGTTAATTCGAACGATGAAAAGGTTTGGGCCATGGAAGCCGGAAAGCTTCTGAACATATGTGAATCTTTTGGTATTAAAGGAGTCTATGGAATCGGATACAAACAATCTCTGCATAATGTTATAGAAGAAATATATGATAATTATGAGTCTGCATATGTGGTTACAGATAAGAAAATTCCTGGTGCCAGTTGTGAGGAAAGGCCCGCGGGGACGTATCTGGCAGCTTACCATAAGGGGCACTGGGAAGAGCTTCCAAGTACTTACGGGCGGATGCTGGAGTATGCCAGGGAGAAGGGACTGGAGCTATGTGGGGACTGCTATGAGGATTACCTGCTGGACGGACTGACCCAAAAGTCCGAAGACGAGTATGTCACGCGGGTATCCTGCAGAACAGTCTCTCATAAAAATTAAAGTGCGGTTCCTTTTTTCGGCATAAGAAATTGTGAAGTATCTACGCCTTCCAGCTGAAGCAGCTGCACTTTTTTGCTGATGCCTCCGGCATAGCCAGTGAGACTCTTATTGGAACCTACAATGCGGTGACAGGGGATAATAATGGATATGGGGTTGTGACCGACAGCCCCGCCCACGGCCTGTCCGGACATACTTGCTTTTCCCATACGTTCTGCCGCCCTGCGTCCGATTTCTCCATAGGTGGCGACTTCACCGTATGGGATCTCACAGAGGATGTCCCATACGATCCGGCGGAATTCACTTCCTGCGGGGGCAAGGGAAAGCTCTGAAACAGCCGGCTTTTTCCCGGAAAAATATCTGTCCAGCCAATCTTTGGCGGCGTTTAATACAGGGATATCTTTTCTTTCTTCCATGGCTTCGGGTGCAGTGGCTCTGAAGTATTTCTGGCCTTCTATCCACAGACCGATGAGGCTGGTATCGCTGCTGGCAAGCAGAAGATTTCCTACGGGGGACATATAATGAGTTGAATAGTACATGTTGATTCCTCCTAGTCTTTAAAATTATATATCATAATGTTTGTAAAACAATTTAAATCATTAGCCCAGTAAATTGTAATTGTGCAACGGATCATTGCACAATTTCTCCAGTTTCCTTTCGATTTTTCTAACTGTCGGCAAACTGCTTTGCAAATCGTCTGGCAAGCTTGCTGTCATCTGGTAATGAGATATACTCAATTGGTATAGCTACCTTATCATTATCTATTCTACAAAATACTAACTTTGAAATATTCTTACTGCTTGTTGCCATTGCCTTTCCTTCGTTAATGTTCAAGAATCACACCGATAACAATGACCAATGCCAAAAATGCCAAGATACCAAGGCATATATAGATTACCTTCATTTTCTGCTTATTTCTTGCTTCTTCGGTCTTGCGCTTTTCTTCCTGCTTTATCTGATACCTTGTTTTTCGTGCAGGAGCCTTTGTCTTATAATCCATTTTCTTCTCTACAAGTCCTTCAACATCCGCTTCCAGACTTGCCTCTTTATTTTTTATATTAAATTTGAGTTTCATATCTATCTCCCGACTTTTAATCCAAATCATCATTATCCTGCATTTCCATTTTGGTATTTCCACCCAATGCTGAAGATAACGCTCCTGCAACTAAACCTACAGCAGCTACCCCAAATAAAGCCATTGTTGCTATAAATTTTTTGTTCTCGGAATCCTTGTCACCTTTCATTTTATTAACTTCCATAATTTTATCAATGATGTATTTTCGCTCTTCAAATGTCTGGTCGTCCCGTTTCAGTTCTTTCTGCAGCGAACTAATTATAGCATCACAGGAATCATAAAATGATTTCACACTCTCTGCATTTGATTCCAATGTTTTATCCAATGACTCCTTGTAATCATGCAGAATATCTTTCATTGTATCTGAAAAGTTGGGGAACTGCTCGATTGCTTTCTTAGCAACTACGGGATCCATCTTGTCCAACATTGATGCCATTGTAATGACCTTGTCCTTAGTCAGGTGTCGGAAATCTCGATTCCCAATTTTCTCAATACGTTTTGTTCTGTTAATTGCTTGCTCATCACTCTGTCTCCTGTTCTATATATTTTCTTAATGGCACTTGTAATTTCCGCGCGGTGCTATTATAACTCATCTAAATATTCTGTTTTTATTCTATCACTATTCGCTTTATTACTCTACCCCAAATGACTATTTTCGCAGCCGCCTTGGGATACAGCATCCTGATATCAGTTAATTCATCCGGCAGAAGTTCAATGCTACGCACAAAAAAAGTACAGTTCCTTCTGGCTAAGTTCAGTTAACTATATTTAAGATAAATCGTTCATAACACTAACAGCCTTAAACATCCGACAATAGTATTGCTGTGCAGTATTTTTTTACTGGATCATAATGGGACGCGGCTATATTATCGACATATATAAAGAAAACGTTAGTGAGTGCAAAAGGTTGATTTTATTCCCAGACCGTCGTATGATAGTAAAATAATTTTTACTACATAATAAGGATGTGATATAAAATGTTTAAAAAGTGCATTTTGATGATATTAAAACCCCTGTCGTTTCTCCCGGCAATTGCAATGATGTATGTTATTTTCAGTTTCTCTGCCCAGACGGGTACAGATTCCGGCAATTTGAGCTATACGGTAAGTCATAAGATTGTGGAAATCGGAAATGAAGTCCTGCAGAAGAATATGGAGGAATGGGAGATTGAGGAGAAGGCATATGAGATTGAATATCCAGTGAGGAAGATTGCCCATATGACAGAATACTTTATTCTGGCGGTTGCGGTATCACTGCCATTTTATGTTTACGGCCTGCGGGGCTTTGGACTCATGCTGGTTGCAGGGCTGATCTGTGTGGGCTTTGCCTGCGGGGACGAGTACCATCAGTCCTTCGTGGATGGCCGCGGCCCCTCTGTAAAGGACGTGGGAATCGACAGCATCGGCGTCTTTTTTGGAATCATGGCGGTGCGTATCTGCTGCTGGACCATACTGGCCCCGGTACGGACGATGGAGCGGGAGCGGCGCAGATGGGAGCGCAAAAGGGCCCGGCAGAGAGAGCTGGAAATGGAGCAGCGGCAGAGCAGGCGGTGTAATCGCAGAGACTATTAGAATTAATATAATTCATTACCTGCTACACCATACAGAGCGATTTTGCCGAAGTAAATTTTTTTAATAAATTTTTCTGCTTCCTACTACGGGGAAATTTTAGAAATGTCAAAATGTAATCAAATCAATCGTCTCGATTTTCTTTACCAATGAACATTTTGCAAAATTCTATGTTACACTATTGATGGTTTAAGTGCTTGAACGAAGGGGGGGGTGTTTGGAACTAAATGAAAAAGTTTATGCTTTGGCAGAAAGTTTCTCCGCTTCTGCAAAGATGTTGACAGCTATTGGTGACGAAACAAGGCAACATCTCATTTTAGAGATGATGAAAATGGGAAATTGCAATGGTGTTCGAGTGGGTGACATTACAGAAAGAACGAACCTTTCTCGTCCGGCTGTTTCTCATCATTTGCAAATTATGAAAGATGCTGGAATAATCAGAGTACGCAAAGAGGGAACTAAAAATTATTATTACTTCGACCCGGAAATGGAAGCTTTTGAACGACTGATTTCTACCTTACAGCTAGCTATGAAAATTTCAAAAGAACTGCCGGATAGAAGAGGTGAAAGTAGATAAGGTAAAGATTGATATTTTCATACCATAAAGGCGTATTTATCAACCATGATTTCACAATAAAAAAATAAAATTGGAGGTAAGTTAATAATGGAAATGTTGGAAATTATGAAACAGCGGCACAGTGTCCGGCAATACACTGATACTGCGATTGAGCCGCAAAAGCGAACTGCGTTGAATAATCTGATTGAAGAAATCAACGGTGAAATGGGATTGCATATTCAGATTTTCTATGATGAGCCAAAATGCTTTGACTCCATGATGGCGCATTATGGCAAATTTACTGGGGTGAAAAACTACATCGCACTTGTAGGTAAAAAATCTCCGAAACTGGATGAAATATTAGGGTATTACGGTGAGAAACTTGTTTTGAAAGCACAAGAGTTTGGTCTAAATAGCTGTTGGGTAGCAATGACCCATGGTAGGAGTAAAGCAGATGTCCGCAAGGGGGAAAAACAAATATGCCTGATTGCTCTCGGTTATGGTGTAACACAAGGAGTAGCGCATAAAAACAAGCCATTACAGGAAGTCTGTAATCATACAGCGAATATGCCCGAATGGTTTTTGAATGGCATGGAAGCCGCACTTCTTGCACCAACTGCAATGAACCAACAGAAGTTTTTCTTTGAATTACTACCCGACAGTAAAATCAATGCAGATTGTGGCAAAGGTTTTTATACAAAGCTGGATTTTGGAATTGTAAAATATCACTTTGAAATAGGTGCCGGAAGAAAATTATAATCATAATCTAATAGAAAAGACTACCCAACGGGAAATAAAAAAACGTTGTTTCAGTGGCTGTATGTGTTCATGCGCCAAAAAGAATATAAATGCCTAACGGCGGTTTTGAAATATTGAATTTCAAGCCGCCGTTTTCCATTTTCAAAAAAGAATATGGAGGGTGAGTTAAAGTTACCCATTTTTAAGGATATGGCGGTATCAGGGAGGTATGGTCATGTCCTTTTCTTTTGTTATAAAACAATTTTTCACTGTAAACCGTTGAATTCTGGGGCTATTTTGTGGTTAGGAAAATTCCAAGGAAATTCTATATTACAAGAACCTGTCCAGGATGAAAGACTTTTGCCTGCCCGGTGAACTCATTAAAAAATAATTCATGAATTCTGAGTAAAAATAAGCCAATAGACCCAAAATATAAATAATGCAGTGCCAAAGCCGGATCATCCGGCGCAGTGCTGAAATTAAATGAGGCTTATACTGAGGCTGCATATCGAGGTGGAGATTTATGGAACTAATCAAACTGTCTGGAATTCTAATTGTTATTATTGGATTTGCATTAAAACTGGACGCTATACTGATCATTCTGATTGCTGCAATCGTAACGGCGCTGGTGGGAAATTTGGGTGTCATCGGGTTGCTGGAGACGCTGGGAACGAGTTTTATTGCAAACCGGAATATGGCAATATTTATATTAATCATGCTGGTGACCGGAACTTTGGAGCGCAATGGTTTGAAGCCCGCTGCGGCCAGTCTGATCGGTAAGATCAGGAATGCATCCGCCGGTGCGGTCATTGGAGCCTACGGAATCATGCGTGGAATTTTTGCGGCATTTAATGTCAGCTTTGGCGGCGTTGCGGGCTTTGTAAGGCCCATCGTTATGCCCATGGCAGCAGGGGCGATTGAAGCGCGGGGGAAAGAACCCCATGAAGAGCATGTAGAATGGCTAAAGGGGATGGCCTCCGGTATGGAAAATATTGCATGGTTTTTCTGTCAGGTGCTGTTTGTCGGCGGCTCGGGCGCTCTGCTGGTGCAGTCCACACTGGAAACGCTGGGGTATAAGACATCGCTCATCGATTTGGCAAAGGTAGAGATTCCGGTGGGAATATTTGCAATTGTAACAGGAACCGTCTACTATTTTCTGAAAGACAGAAAACTGTACAGGAAATATTATGGGGATAAAAAGTAAGGGGGAAATAGTTCATGACATTTTTTTTAAGCCAGGATGTTACGCTTGGTACAAAACTCCTGGAAGTTATCTATATCATTATGGGCCTGATTACATTTTACACGGGTATCAAAAATGTATTGGACAAGGAAAATCCCTCCCGTCTCGGAACCGGAGTATTCTGGTGCACTCTGGGGATCGTACTGGCATTTGGACGCTGGATTCCTTCAGCGGTCAACGGTGTGCTGATTATTCTAATGACGGTTCCGGCTATCTTAAGAAAGGTGAAAATCGGAAAAATTGAGTCTTTAACAGAAGAGTATACGGATAAAAAGTACCGCGATATCGGAATGAAAATTTTTATTCCGGCCTTGTCCATCGGAGTATTTGCAATTCTGTTTGCCATTTTCCTTCCGGATCTGGGCGCCATAGTCGGAGTAGGTGCAGGGATTGCAGTTTCTATTATCATTTTGATGTTTCTTTCGAGGGAGAACAGGCCGGCGGTTTTCCTGAGAGATTCGGAACGTCTCCTCTCAACGGTAGGCCCTCTAAGTATGCTTCCCATGCTCCTTGCAAGCCTGGGGGCAGTGTTTACCGAGGCCGGTGTGGGAGATGTGATTGCGGGTCTTGTGGGCGGATTTATCCCAAAAGGAAACGTCAATGTAGGAATTGTTGTTTTTGCAATTGGGATGGCTGTATTTACCATGATTATGGGAAATGCTTTCGCTGCCATCACGGTCATGACTGTGGGAATCGGTGCACCATTTGTTCTGAATTATGGTGCAGATCCGGCCGCCATTGGAATGCTGGCGCTGACCTGCGGGTTCTGCGGCACGCTCTGCACACCTATGGCGGCGAATTTTAATGTCGTGCCGGTGGCCATGCTTGATATGAAAGACCGCTTTGGAGTGATCAAATGTCAGCTGGTGCCTGCAGCACTCATATTTATCTTTCATATTTTTTATATGATTCTGCTGAAATAAGGCGGAGACAGAAAATATAAGCTGCATCCTTTTTGTAGGGACGCGTGAATCAGGCAGCAGGAAAGGAAATCGGGTATGCAGGATTACCGGAAAATAGAACGAGGTGCAATGATTGTGATTAAAGACTGGCTCCGCCTTAAGCCCTGGGAAAAATTAATCATTGTGACAAGCGAGAACCATCTGGAAGAAGCGGAAGTGCTCCGGCATTGTGCCCACAGGCGGACAAAATCTGCAGATCTGATGGTTGTGGAAAAGCGGGGAAAGCATGTAGGCGTATTTTTCGATAAACATGAAAATGTATTTGATGATTACAGTGCCGTGGTTGGTGCCACAGACTATTCCCTCGTGACAACAAAAGCAGCAAAACGGGTCATAAGCAGGGGAAGCAAATTTTTATCTCTCCCATTATCCACAAATAACGGAAAGTCTATGCTGTCCTACCGTTTCATGGGAATGGATACAAAGAAAAGCAAAATGATGGCACGAATTATTATGAAGTATTTGAATTCATCCTCTGTGATCCGGGTAAAGACGGGGCTTGGGACAGATTTAAAAATGTATAAAAGAAACAGACCGGCAGGATTTTTTAACGGGGTAGTGAGAGACGGCAGGGGATTCTCCTCAGCAAGTATAGAAGTGTATGTCCCCATAGAAGAAACAGAGACCGAGGGGATTCTGATACCCGACGGTTCACTGGGGTATATCGGGAGACCCGATGAACCGTTTCGGATATGTCTGGAACACGGCCGCATACAGGAGATTGAAAGGACGGCCGCCGGAAAAAAGCTGATAGAGTACATGGCGGATTTTAAAGACCCGGGTATCTATGTTGCATCGGAATTAGGGATTGGTCTGAATTCCTATGCAAAGTGCAGAGGAAAATGTTACATCGAGGATGAGTCTGCCTACGGAACATTTCACATAGGCATGGGACGGAACATTGCCCTGGGCGGTGTGCATGAGGCGAACGGACATTTTGATCTGGTGGTGCATAAGCCGGATATCTATGCGGACAACCGGATGATTATGGAGAGAGGGAAGATTATCATCCCGGAACCGGAAGTCTGATGAGCGTATCAGCCGCACATAATAGAACGGGTAATGGATATCCCTGGATGTAGATATACCCGGCAAAAAAGTACTGAGAAATTATAGGTTAGGAGGAGCAAAATGAAAGTATTGATTACAGGATTTGATCCTTTTGGAGGCGCTGACATCAATCCGGCATATGAAGCCGTAAAATTACTGCCCGATGTGATCAAAGGTGCAGAAGTAATTAAGATGGAAATTCCTACGGTTTTTTTCAGGGAGGGAAAGATACTTGAGGCGGGAATTCAGAAACATAAGCCGGACGCTGTAATCTGCATCGGGCAGGCCGGAGGGCGTTCCGGTATATCCGTAGAGAAAGTGGCAATCAACCTGATGGAAGCAAGAATACCGGATAACGAAGGGCAGCAGCCTTTTGACCAGCCGGTCTGTGAGGACGGCGAGAATGCGTATTTTGCAGCGGTTCCTGTGAAGGCCATGGTAGCGGCTGTACGAAGCAGAGGGATTCCGGCACGGATATCCTATACGGCTGGAACCTATGTGTGCAATGATGTGATGTACCGTCTGCTGTATCTGATTGATAAGAAATATTCCGGGATGAGAGGCGGATTTATTCATGTACCGTATCTGCCGGAGCAGGTGATAGATCTGCCGGACGGAATGCCGAGTATGTCGGCGGAAATGATTGCCCGGGGAATTGAGGCGGCTGTGGAGGCTGTGGTGGAAAATCGGGTGGATATTGATATTGTTATGGGGGAAACCCATTAGAGATGTTGTTAATATATTTGAATAGTTGCGAAAAAGGGCGCCTCATATTCGAAGTGCCCTTTTATTATGCTCAGCAGGATTTAGAAGACAACGGAATATATATATGGAAGGCCGTGCCTTCCCCGGGCTTGGATTCTACGGTAATAGTCCCTCCATATTCTTCAATACTGATCCTCGCAAAGTAAAGCCCCAGTCCGCGCAGCCCGGGATTCTTTTTCGTACTGAATTCATAGTTGAAAATCTGCGGCAGATGTTCCGGATCAATTCCTTCCCCGTTGTCCATAAACGTAATGTTTGCAGCATCTTTTGTATAAACAGCGGAAAGCGTCAGCGTCCCCTCCATAGGTGTATGCTCCGTGGCATTGATGACCAGATTTTCAAAGACACGGAACAGATTTTCCCGGTGGCCGTATATTTGACACGTCTGTTTGGGCAGCTCCAGCTGATAATGGAGTCCGTTTGCGTCAGCGTAAGGCAGTGTCTCGGAGTACACATACCGGAGAAATTCACTGCAGTCCAGGAATTCTGCGGGATCGCGATGAGAAGTCTCTGTGTGGAACAATTGAAGGCTCTGCACGTTGTTCTGGATCTGCGAGGACTTGTTGTCGATCACATCCAGATAATGCTGCAGCTCATCGTCAGAATCGATGCCGCTGCTTTTGATATAGTCTATATAGGTATTGATTGCTGCCACAGGAGCCTTGAGGTCATGTGCCACAGCGGAGAGAAACTGCTTGCGTTCTTCCATCATAGCTGTAAGATGTGCCGTTTTTTTCTCCACTTCTTCCTGCAGATGTTCTGTCAGATACTGGCGCTGGATTAGTGCCCTGCGGTTGTAATCCGAGATCAGTATGGTGAATAATAAAACCATGACAAAACCACAGTATTCTGTCTGCCATCCAAACCGTACCGGTTCATAGCGGCCCGCGGTGAGATAATCAACCAGAATGCCGAATCCAAATACAGCATTGCCGCTCAGAAGCCAGACATATTGTGGCTGCTGAAGCGTACCGAGGAAGGCGGCCAGAATCAGGTAGACGCTCATCACAATTTTTGACAGAGCGATGATCTGGCTGTAAATGGATATAAACGGCGGAAACAGCGGGAAGAGCATATAAAAAGCAAGCAAAGGAAAAGCTGTCATAACAATGGAAAATATATAACAGGCGATGTAAACCTTCCGGTTCCATACCGAACCCGCCAGACGGTAAGTCAGGGCAGTCATACAGACAAGAACCGCAAAATAAGCGGTATCCTCAATCACATAAGAGAGTTCTCCCAGATTGATCCCGAGCCAATGGATGAGCGGATAACAGATATGTACCGAAAAGCAGAGACACAAAAGCCCATAAGCAGCATACAGTGTATCTGTCTGCCTTCTAAACCATACGGTAAAGGAAACGACCGCACAGCCCAGTGTAAAGAAGCAGAGGAATGCATAAAATACAAGCCTGCAGATTATAAGCAGAGTAACCGTATCCGTCTGGCCTATAATGGGAGGATAGACCACGCCGCTGTAATAGTGGGAGTAATTGGAAGCCTCAATTACGATTTCTACATTGCCTGAAGGCAGGGGAATCAGCGTGTTCTGTGTATGAATGCGATAGTGTTCTTCTGACAGATCACCATATGAATGGAGCAGCTTTCCGTTTATATATATTTTGCTTGCGGAGTATATTTCAGGCATTTCTAAGAGCCATCCTCCGGAAGTGGGTTCCAGGTAAAGCTGTTTTCGGTAAACGGCGGAACCGAAAGGCGATGCATCCTGATGAAATGATTTAAAATTTCCAAATTGACCGATCGTGATTATCTCAGGTGATGTAAGGATATCACCTTCTGTGTTCCGGTTTTCCTCCAGGCTAAGATCAGGGTAAAATTCCCATCTGCCTGCAAGGACGTGCAGAGAACTGCCTGTGTATGTGTACTTATTATCCCAGCGGTAGGTGATATAAAAAAGGATCCCGATTACGGCAAGAGAAAGAAATAGAACCAGCAGGGATGCGCCAAGGGCATTCTTTCCCCTGCGGTCCCGGATTGGGTCTTTTTTGCGCTGAATATGAAGAAAAGCTTTTATTTTCTCAAAAGAATCATTATATTTCATGTCCTAATCCGTATAAACATAACCCTTTCCCCACTGCGTGCGGATATATTCCTTTTCAGGTGAAAGCGTTTTGATTTTTCTGCGTATCCTCATAATCAAAACCTGAATACTATGCGTATTATAACGTTCTCCCCACAAAGCCTCGTAGATCTCTTCCTGACGGTATGGTATGCCCTTGTGATTGCTCAGAAACTGCAGAATCTGAAATTCACTTATTGTCAAATCCAAAGAAGAGGATCCTATGTAAGCCTGCTTTTCATCCGGGCAAATATAAAGGCGGGAACTCCCCTGTAAATCTCCCTGCCTGCTGTGATGGAGCCTGGGATGTATTCTTGCACGTATTCGAAGCTCCAGCTCTTTCATGTGGTACGGCTTCACAATATAATCATCTCCGCCGCTCAAAAAACCTTGTTCAAGAGAGGCTTCATCCGTTAGCACGGTTAGAAAAATAATCGGGATATTACTAATATCCCGAAGTGTCCGGCAGAGCTCAAAACCATCCTGGCCATCCATGCGGATATCAAGTATAACACAGTCGTATGCATTTTTCCCCAATAATAATAAGGCATCTTTTGCACTGGAAGCTTTATCAGCTGCAAATCCATGTTCTGTAAAGTAAGCATGGTTTAAATTTAAGATATCAATGTCATCATCAACAAAAAGAAGTCTGTCCATATCCCACCAACTTTCATAGTATCTAATTCCATTTTAAAGGGGGCAGAAGCCGTTTGCAAATAAAATCGGAAATTTCCAAATATTGTTGTTAATTGTTGTTATTTATTGTTGTTTTATTGTTAAATGGATTATGATAAAATTAAACATATAATTTGATTAAGGATGAAATGAGAGGAGTACACAAAGTGAAAAAAAGATGGAAGATCCCCTTTTTCATGCTGATTTTGTTCAGCGCATTTTTTATGCGGACAAGCAGCTGCAAGGCGTGGGGACCGCCTAAACTGGAGAATGAAGAGCAGTTTTTACAGTGGTATGAGGAAAACAAGAACATTGACGGAGCGGTTTATCAGTTATCGGGTGATCTGAAGCTGACTATGGGCAGTGAAGAGGCTCCCATTGTGTGGGACGGCCTGGGTGATGTGACAATTGAATGTGGAAGCCATTTGATCATGGTGGATAGCGGCCTTGTTTTAAACAACCCTAATCTGAAGATCACAGGAACATATTTCACTGTGCTTATGGTAAGACATGGGCTGCTTACACTTGAGCAGGGAAAAATTGAGTATGGGGGTTCGGATGGTGCTGTCATACAGGTAAAGGGCGGAATGCTTGCGGGACCTTCGCAGCGTGGACAGTTTACACTCTGTACTTCTCCGGATGCCCGGGAGGTAACCGGAATTTCGTATGGCATATTGCCGTACAAAGAGTTGGCGAATCTGGACATTGTTCTGGAGGGGAGTGGTAAGACAGTAGGAATCAGTACTTATGGGCCCCTGGCTTTAGAAAATTGCAGTATCCAGGTGACAGGAGGAACAGCGGCTTACGGGGTCTGTCAGGATCACGAGAAAAAGGAGCTGTTTATTCGTGGCTGTCAAATAACTGCCTCTGTTTCAGATCCGTCTGGAGAAATATACAGTGTATATTCAGCCAGCGGGATGACAGAATGCGAAAATTCTGTGTTAGTGCCCAAACTGGCTGGCGATATCACTTATAAGATTCTGGCAGCTAAGACGAGGATGCCGGTTTATGTTGAACCGGGAACCGCTTCTTCTGACTGGCAGATGCCGGAGACGCTGGAGATGTATGTACAGGAGACCGGGGCAGAAGAGGAGACAGTGCTTTCCATCCCTGTCAGCTGGAATATCCCGGATTCCGGTTTGGCGGAGCCGGGATACGATATCGTAAAAGGCAGTTTTGATACGCAGACACTTCAAAATACATTTTTAAATCCCGATGAAATTGTTCCGGCAATTACAGTGTTATGCACTCCTCCTGAGAAGATGTTTCTTATTGCATCCGAGGTGACAAAAGAAGGCACCAAGCTGCTGATACCTTATCCGTATGGCGCGGAGAAGCTTAAAGTGGAATACAGTGGAGATGGAGAGAATTTCCTTACATATTTACCAAAGAGACCAAACATGCTTGTACCTGGATCAACGATTCCTGAAAATGGACTCTTTCTGTTTTCTATCCCATTGCGGGGAGCCGAACAGGGGCTGTATGTGAGATTTGTGGTGGAAGGGGACAGTACGTTTAGCGGAACCAGTGCAGCATGGAAAGTTGGGCCCGGCGCGAGTTTGGGGATTCCAGATGATGCAGGAGATGAACAGGGCGGTGACCGGGGCGGTCAGGATGCCGATCCATCCCTCCCTGAAACAGAGGATCCGGATACAAAACCGTCTCTGCCTGGAACAGAGAAACCGGATGGGGATGCTGAACAGCCTGGGGATCTACCATCAGGAGAGACGGACAAGCCTTCTAATGGGCAGGGAGGAGAGTCAGGAGATGCCGGCGGAAATCCGGGAGAGCCTTCTAAGAAAGTATCTTATGTGAACAATGGAGGAATAAAGAATCAGGAAGGCATTACGTCTTTGATTCAGGGAGTAAACGGAAACAATAATCAGGAAACTGTAAAGAATGATAAAAGTAAACTGTCTGAGGCCGGGACCAAAAGTTCGGTTCAGCATATAAGCGCGGAACCCGAGGAGAAAGAGCTGGTGGATCAGAACAAAGATCTGAAAACAGCGGAAAAGGTAGAGAAAAAACAGTACCCGATAGGTTTAGCCATAACACTGGTAATCGTTGGAATTGCAGCTGCCGGATACTGGTGCGGTAAGAGAGTATTTAAAAAGAAGTAAAAAAATATTGTTGAAGAATAGAATGAGACAATAGACTGTGTTCTAAAATCTTTACCTGCATATGGATTGGGGATGTCCATTAGAAGGCGTCCCCATCCGTTTATAAGTAACCAAATGAAAAAGCCCTGCTATTTTGCAAGGCTTTTCATTACATTCTTTACTACTTCCTGGCGGATACTCTCATCCGGTTCAGCAGAAGCTTTATAGTCTGCATACCGCGCAGCGACATACAGATAATCTGAAAGACGGTTGATATACTGCATCGCCTTGCTGTCTGCCCCGTAATTCTGGGCCACTTTGCGGAAACGGCGTTCGGCTCTTCGGGCAACAGCTCGGGCAACATCCAGCCTTGCGGACTGTTCACAGCCTCCGTATAGTATGAATTCCTTAGCGCGCGGAAATAGTCCCTCCAGCCGGTCGATTTCCTCTTCAAGGGTAAACGTTTCTTCCTTGGTAAAACGGTAATCCAGATTGCGAGGATCCGCAATCCCTGCCATCATTTGAATCAGAGATTTCTGTATCTGTGAAAGACGGTCACTCAGAGGCTGGTCTGCAATGACTTTGGCAAGGCCGATATGGCTGCTCAATTCATCAATTGTCCCCAGCAGCTCAATCCGGTCATCTGATTTGGAGACACTGATTCCATTCATAAGAGAAGTTTTTCCGGCATCTCCGTTTTTTGTGTAAATCTTCATAGTTATCTCCCCTTTTTACATAATTCTGCAGCTAAGCTGCAGTAAAAAATCCCGACAGGTTATTTGAATGCCAGTTTTTTGACGGCCCGTGCACTGTTTGCCCCCAGTTTCCTGCTCTGCATCGGATCTGGATTCTGATAGCTCTCGATATTGCGGCCCTTTGAGATGCCCCGCATCTGCATAGCGATCCCGTTTCCGGTCATTCCGATCCCGGAGCCGAGCATGGAGTCATTAGCAGCATTCCACGCCAGTTCATCAAGTGAAATGGTTTCCATTTCTTTTATCTCATAAAATACCCCTTCTTCTTCAATTCCGGCACAGACATTCCGGAGTGAAGAGGTATCCGGGTTATTCACATATATGAAAATAGAAGGCTTTTTAATGATCATTTTTGTTCTCCTGCATATGAAAGTACAAGCCCGGTGGCTACGGCATTGCGGGGGCCTTCCGCACCCCGGATATTTCCCCGGCCGCATACAATACGGTAACCGGCGAATTCTTCCATCAGCATTTCCGGGATCTCAAAGTCCTCGGCAGAACCGCCCACCAGTACAACATTGGATATATTCCTCAAATCATGACCGGGCGCGACCTTTTTCAGAGCGCGGAACGCATTTGTGACAAAAACTTTCCTTTTTGCATCCCGGCGTACCTGGACGATCTTCTCCATGGGAATGTCCTTTTCCATACGGATAAACCCATCCTCCGCCAGCAGAATAACGCGTCCGTAGAAACGGGGATCAATGGAATCCTCCATAAAGGTCATCTGTCCATTCTCCATCCGCATATGAAACAGACTCTCTACTTTGGCAAGGGGGTATTTTTTAATCTGTTCGGCCATATGCCTGTCACCAAGTCCCAATTCGGTCTCGATCAGCATGGATACCAGTTCACCGGCACCTGCCTGGTGGGTCATGGTGACCTGTCCTTCCTCGGAAATCACTGCGGCATCCGTAGAACCGCCCCCCATGTCCAGGATCGCCAGCGGCAGCTGTGTTCCCGGGGTTGTAAGAGCCCCGAGGCTTGCCATAACGGCCTCCACGCCGGCAACCTTCACATCTGTTCCCAGCTCCAGCTTCAGTTTTTCTGCAATCTCCCTCATGGGGAGCTGACGGGTCTTTACCATGGCCGCTATGCCCACAGCCTTTTCCAGACAGGTTTCCCCTGCCAGGGCTCCCGAGATCAGAACAGGCGCGAGAGTGTCAACTGCCAGTACATCTGTAATGTGGATATCCGCATCCGGAGTATTGTCCAGTTCGCCCATGCCCTGCTTGATACGGGAAAGCATATTGCCTACATTGGTATTCGGCTGTCCGCTGATGTCGCGGATGCTTCCGGCATCAGATACCGCCTGCATGATTTTCTCTGCGCCTTCATCCAGATTAACGGATGCGCTGTGTTCTGCATCCAGATAAATCTCTCCTGCCGGGAGCACATTTTCACGTACATTCCCGCCGGGCGTCTTCAGTACTACAGCGCTGCGTTTGCCGATCAGGCTCTTGGCAATCGGTGTGACAGTACGAGTCTCTTCTGCATTCAGCTGTAAAAGCGTGGCGATGCCGTAGGGGTTGGAAAGCATGCGTACGGTCTGACCGGGCAGTGCAACCTCGATTGCCGCCAGAACCCTGTCCGGAAGCTTGTCGATTCTGGCTACTTCATCGATAATCGGCAGTTTCCTGTGCAGGCGGTTCTCCACAAGGACAGCCTCATCCGCCTGCAGGATCACACCTGCGATATCCAGCGTTCCTTCCGCCTGGTTCAGGATTGCAGCCACTTCTTCATAAGAATAGGAGCTGGGTGCAGCCACGATGTAAGGCGTACCGGGGACACCCCTGGACAGATTTTCGATCAGGAGAATCTCGCCCACAGCCTGTCCGGCACCAGCGGGGGTGGAGGGATTGTGTCCGATCATGGAAGAGTCGGTGATAATTGTTTCTGTCAGGGTTTCCATGGCGGTATCGCCGATGACGGGAGCCGCCTCGTTAAGCCGGATGAGGGAAATGTCATCGACGTCCCTTCCGATTCTGCCCATGGCCTGTTTCAATGCCGCCTTGATGGCATGGGTATTCGCAACAGTACCTTTTGTCCCGGTTGTGGGGCAGGAAGCACTGGTCAGAAAATGGATCGTGCCACCTTGCGTACTTTCTCCGATACAGACTTCAGTTGTAGAATTCCCAATGTCAACTCCAGCGATATAACTCAAAGCAGAATCCCTCTTTTCTCATAAACTTCTGCGGCCTCCATTACAAGACGCGCACAGTTTCTGGCATTGTATTTTTCAAGAAGTTCCTGGGCCATCATAACCAGCTCCAGTTTGGTAGAGCGGTTCGGGCGCAGCTTATCATACATTTTTAAAATAACATCATCAGGTACATCCACGAGCTCAGCTGCACGTTCAAAATTCTTCTCCATGGGATCATTGCCGGCTTCTCTGGCAACCTGTCCCTGTGCCTTGAGAATCTCTTTGGATATCTTGATATCGTCGGCAGACACGTGGTTTTTCATCACTTCATCCAGGGTAATATCTGTCAGTTTTTTGCCTGTCCTGGATGTTATATGTTCTTTTTCATGTTCTCCTAATGGGTACTGCATCTATTTTACCTCCCATTCGATAATTCCAACCTCAGGGTCCAGCTGTTCTGTCTCTGCAATATGCATCAGAGCCGCTTTTACCTGGTATTTGGGCCGTGACATCGGGTCATTGGTACAGGGAATCGGTACAACCTGTTCCCCTTTCACGTATTTGGCGGCATTTTTGCCGATCTTTCTGTATGTGTCCAGATCCATCAGCGGTGCCTGCGGGAAAAGCTCCAGGTTGGAAAGCGGGTATAAATCTTTCTGATGAATAACGGTCGTTCCTTTGGACTGGATACCGACACCGATGCCTGAGCCGGATAACTTGGCGGCCTCCAGTGCCATGAAACATACATCAGAAGTATCCAGAATCTTTACGACCCTTGGCACCATGCCTTCCTCTTCAATCCCCGCTTTCACATTCTTAAGAACATCATCCAGCGGGATGCCGCAGATGGTTTTCCGGATTTCTTTCTGGAATGCGGCTCCGACACCGATCACAACTTCTTTCGGGTCAGTTCCTTTCATGGCTCTTGGGTAAGAGGCGTAAGATGTTTTTTCTTCATTAATTCGTTCGCGGCCTGCCATAGAAGGGACCAAAGCCGCCGGAGCTGCCGGGCTCTTTTTCTGCTTCATCTCGGCGAGGACGGCATCTGTTATCTGTTTTACTAAATCTTCATTAATCTGCATGCTCTTTCCTCCTATATATCCTGCGGATTGATAATATGAGGAATCTTCTTGATTTCCTCCCAGCGTTCGCCCTCTACGCGGTAACCTGTACCAGGTCCCATGTAGTCATTCGGTGTATTGACACCGGAAAGCACATGAAAATCCCTGTCCAGGATAGCTGCTGTCTGCATATAGTCACCTGCAACACGCTGCTTCAGCATGCTCAGCACACTCTCAGCGATATCCTGGAAACCGGATTCGGCAAGAGCCTTTACGACATCAACACCGGTGATGCCTCGTTTCAGCACATCCTCCGCCGACATCAGGTCAGCAGTAACGTCCCGGGGAAGTGTATCCTTACTTCCGTGGGCATAGGTGACAGCTTCCACCTGTTCATCGGAGACAGGGGTAAGGCCCAGCTGTTTAAACACGGCCTGTACAGCCTGTCCGGCTTTGCGTCTCACATGAATGACTTCTTCTTCTGTGACTGGCTTAAGTCCGCCGTCAACCTGCATATCTCTCTGCAGTACATTGTAGTCATCAAAATCTTCCGCATCAAAGTTAGAGCCCGCAAACATATTGTCATAGTTCGGCTCTGCAGCGTAACCGGAAAATATAAAATCTGTTCCTGGAAGGAACTGCAGCATGGTTCTGGCCGTTCTCCGCATATCTGAATTAGAAAAGCTCTGGTCATTGGAGGAAGCACACTCCAGGCCCAGCAGTGCGGCAACGAGATTCTCGCTCATAACTTCGCGGATTCCTCCCGGAACAGCTCCGGGCACGCCGATACAGCTGACGGATCCGTTCTGTATTCCCTGGCTTCCGGCACCTTTTGTGGCATAAAGGCAGCGGCATTCCAGATAAAGCATGGACTTTTTCTCGCTGTTTCCCATCAGGACTTCGGACCCTGAACCAGAAGTAAAGCGCACCTTCAACCCTCTTGATGCATATGCCGAATTCAGGAAAGCTTTGGAGTAAGGGGTATCATCCCCGTCAATAAATACTTTTTCAGTCCCATATACAGAAAGCGTCTCCGCATATGTAGTAAGTCCCCGGATGCCAAGCTCCAGTTCCGTTGCTTCTTCTGCGGAACACTGAGTCAGAACGCCGGGGCGTCCTACCTGGGAACCGATCAAAAGAGCCATGGCGCTTAGAGGTGCATATCTGGCAACTCCCATGGTAGTTTCTTCTTCCGCAAAACCTCTCAGGGCGCCTTCGGCAGCATCTGCCGCGATCTGAACCGGATCATCCTTCAGGTTCGTAATATGAGCCTGATTCCCCGGTGTCCTGCGGGCGCGCATTTTCTGCATACCCATTATCAGCTCCACCACGTTGAGACAGTTCAGAACTTCTACCATCTTGGCGGGAGTGATGCCGCTTACGATCTCCAGAATCTCTTTTCTGGAAACATGAATATCCACGATCATCCTGGCAATATCCAGGGAGGGGATTGTCATGGACATCGGGGCTCTCTGAATGTTGATGGCATAATCTGCGATAAACTGGTCGATAAAATCAAAGTCTTTTCGTTGTTTTCCGTCCAGTTCTGTAATCTTGCCGTCTTCAATCTTAAAGGATGGCTTAGGATCATAAGGGCTGTTCATAGCGGCAAAGCCCATCTCAGGCCATTCATTAATATAACCGTCCATATTGACCGGGCGGCGGTCCAGTGTTTCAATACGTTTTGATCTTTTCATTTTTCTCTTCTCCTAAGGAATTAAATTCCAGATAATGAACGCACACGGCATGTCCTTTATAATTAAAGTGCGTTGCAGTATGGAAAACAATATACAGTGCTTTTATTATACAACAAACACAGGGAAATAGCAATGTATTATTGCTGAAAATCAACTAAAAACCACATGGAATCAAATGGATCCCACACAAAACAACAGTCAAGGGCGGTGAAGCAATGTCTTACAAGATTAGAGATCTGTAAATGCAAGCTCCTCCCGGAGCAGATCTAAATATCTGACAGCATCTTCACTCGGCTTACAGTCCTTCCTTTTGATATAAACAATATTACAGCAGATATTGGGAATTCTGATACTGATCCAGTTTTCGTTATCGGGAGCCTGTGGATGCTGTACACAGCCCACGCTGAATGCATCTGTGGAGGAAACCAGCTTCCTTCGCGTTTCTTTATCATGTACAGAGATATTCTTCATGGTTTCTATATAGTCAAAGTGCAGCAGACTGGGGTACTCATCCCCTCTGCTGAAATCATAGGAAATGTGAGCATACTGTTTTAATGTGTCCAGGGTAATGTTTTCGGGGCCGTTTTTTAAGGCAGGATGCCCTTTTCTCAGATTAATATTCATTGGCATTTTTTTCAGGAATTGCATGGCAATATCCTTAGAGCGCATTATTTCTGCGTATACGGCCATGGCCTTATCATCAAAAGCCGCAATGCCAATGTGAGATTTGTTCAGGTACACTTCATTAATGACGGTTTTTACATTGCCGGAGGCCAGTGAAAAATCCAGTCTTTTCCGATTATCATATTCTTTACAGAGTTTGATAAAAGCTTCCGACAATGCGGTATGATTGAAAGAGGAAATAAGATGCAGGCTGCTGCAGTTTTTATCGATGCTGCTCCCCTTAATCTGGCGCAGCTGCTCAATAATAATTTCAGCATGCTGAATAAAATATTCTCCCTGTTCAGTAAGAACAATTCCAAGGTTTGTCCTGGAAAAGATCTGATATCCCAGTTCAGCTTCCAGAGCAGATATGGCTCTGCTGATATTGGGCTGTGACACAAACAAATTCTCTGCAGCTTTAGAAAAAGACAAGGTACGGGACGCTTCCACAGCGTATTCAATCTGCTGTATATTCATAATTTTTCTCCTCTTTATTAAATGACGTGAATCGAATAACCAAAACGTATACCCCCATGCCGGATACATATTGGTAATTGGTGGAGTGTGACTATAGAATAAGAGTAAGAACAGGCATCCCGAAGCCGGCATAGGGTATTTAATTATAAATAGCAGTATACCTTATTTTATAGATTGCTGCAAACCTGTAAGCAGGGTATAGAATACGGGATGATCCGGAAAAACGGCGGAAAAGGAGAGGTTTAATGGATAGGAATCTTTTATGTGGTCTGGTAGATGAGAAACAGGATATTTTTGCTGAAATCAGTGATAAAATCTGGGAGTATGCTGAGCCGGCTTTCTATGAAAAAAAATCAATGGAGGTACAGGTTCAGTGTCTGGAAAAGGAAGGTTTCCAGGTGAGTAAAAACATTGCGGACATTCCGACGGCTTTTAAAGCAAGCTATGGTTCGGGAAAGCCGGTTATTGCATTTTTGGGTGAATATGATGCACTTCCGATGCTGTCTCAGAAAGCGGACAGCACGGTAAAGGAGGAACTGGCAGAAGCGGGGTTTGGGCATGGATGCGGACATCACCTTCTGGGAACCGGGTCCATGCAGGCTGCTGTTGCAGTAAAAGATTATATGGAAAAGACAAAGCTGCGGGGGACAGTCGTATATTTTGGCTGTCCTGCGGAAGAAGGAGAGGCCGGAAAAGCATTTATGGTAAAAGAACATGCCTTTGAAGGGTGTGATATCTGTCTGACATGGCATCCGTTTTCTTTTAATGTCTGTTCCATGTCATCCCTGGCAAATGCACGCATCCGGTATACCTTTACAGGAGTGAGTTCGCATGCAGCAACATCGCCTCATCTGGGGCGGAGCGCACTGGATGCCGTAGAACTTATGAATGTAGGCTGTAATTACCTCAGGGAACATATCCCGCCGGATTGTCGAATTCACTATGCGATTACCAACACAGGAGGTACAGCACCGAATGTGATACCTGCAAAAGCAGAAGTTCTGTATGCCATCAGAGCACCGAAAATGTCTGATACTGCAGAACTCTGCAGGAGAGTAAATAAAGTGGCCCGCGGTGCGGCAGAAATGACGGAAACAGAGGTGGAGACGGATATTCATTGCGCCTATGCAGACCTGATTCAGAATAAGGCACTGAACAGGCTTGTCTATCAGAACATGAACGACTTTGAGATCCTTTATACCCATGAGGAATATGAATATGCCCGAAGGTTCAGGGCCATGTCGGATGAGAATGAGATTGCACGTACAAAGGCCCTGGCCGCCGGATTTATTGGCGAAAAGGCGGAGGAAGCATTTTCATCACCTATCGCAAATTTTGTGATTCCCCCGGTAAATATAAAGCAGGGCTCTAATGACGTGGGAGATGTAAGCCAGTGCATTCCAACCGCCTGTTTCAGCGCGGTGTGCTACGCAATGGGAACCTCGCCTCATTCCTGGCAGGCTGTTGCACAGGGGAAAAGTTCGCTGGCACATAAAGGGATGTTCTTTGCAGCCAGAGTGCTTGCGGCTACAGCGATTCAAATAATGGAGGAACCCAGGCTGGCAGAAGATGCCAGGGCGGATTTTATAAAAACTATGGCTGGTAAAACATATGAAAGCTTAATTCCGAAAGGTATAAAGCCGGCAATATTGCGAGGGTAACGGTATATTTTTAAACTGACCGGCATGCAGAAAAACAGTCCTGTCCGGTGGTATTGATCAGGAGGCAAAGTATGAGTGAAATCTATTCTTTTATATCAAACAGTGTTCCAATGGCCGTTTTATGCGGTATAGTCATTATTTTTGTTATGGTGCAGTCTGCTTTGTTTTTCCGGGCTGCCTGGAGACGCTCGGAGGAAATAGGCATATCTAAGGCAGACAGAAAGAAAATTGTTAAGAGCAGTGCTTTATTTTCCATTGTACCGTCCCTGCCGATTATTATCAGCTATGTTATTCTAATGCCGGCCCTGGGCAGATTTTTTCCGTGGCTGAGACTGAGTGTCATTGGTTCGGCAACCTATGAGACAATGGCCGCCAACATGGCGGTTACGGCGGCCGGGTACGACAGCATATCCGGAGGAGACTTTCCTGCTGAAACATATGTCATGATCATGTGGGCGGTAACACTGGGAATTATGCTGTCAAGCCTGGCAGTACTGATTCTGAAAAAGTACGATAAGAAAATGCAGACGATCAGTGCGGGAAATAAAGCGCTGGGGACAATGATTACTTCGGTCATGTTTCTTGGCATGATGGCTACATTTTCCGCGCCGTATATTGTGGATTATAAAAATGTTGTTGCAATTCTTACAATCTTAATATCTGCCGGTACGATGTTCCTGCTGGAATATTTGTCCGGAAAATGGAAAACTTTGAAAGAGTTTTCGTTTGCAGTCAGCATGATCGCCGGAATGGCCGGTGCATGTGTCATATCAAATGTAATGGGAGGAATATAAAATGCAGAGTTATGATCAGTTTAATAACAAAATACATAAAATGGGTATTCTGACAACTTTGGCGGTTGGCATCCTGTTTATAACTGTCCCTTTGGGGATTACGATTATATTTGGCATAAAGCTGGACTGGAAACAGGTATTTACGGTTTCGGCTCCGATTGCGGTTATATTCGGGATCACCGGGCTCTGTGAGAAATTGTCCATGGCCCCTGTCATTGGCCCCGGGGCAGTCTACCTGGCATCTTCCACGGGAAATGTCCAAAATATGAAGCTGCCGGCTGCTCTGAACGCTATGCGTGTTGTGGAGTGTGAAGAGGGGAGCGAGAAGGGGCGCGTTGTTTCGATCATTGCAGTTGCCACTTCTGCCTTTGTAACTACATTCATTGTGTTTTTAGGTATGCTGTTTTTAGCTCCCCTTGTTGCTCCGCTGTTGTCCAACCCCGTGATATCACCGGCATTTGATAATATGTTCCCGGCACTGCTCGGTCCCATGGTACTGCCTGTACTGGTGAAGAATTTTAAAGCAGCAATTCTGCCCTTTGGACTTGCAATTATCTTTGCGGTGGTCCTTGGATCCAGATACAGTCAGCTGCAGAGCATCGTGATGGTTGCAGTAATTCTTTTGTCGATTGGAGTAATGAAGCTGATTATGACCAGAAAAAAGACCGCAGATGAGCAGGCAGAGGGATAAAAGATAACAGAAGACAGATAACTGATAAATGAGTAATAGTTTTTTAGTTTTAAATAAAAAGATTACGACAAAGAAAGAGGGATGCCGGCGGAAGGCTTCCCTTTTTCTGGTAAGTGGATTTATAAGCAGGTATGTGTTAAAATACAGTCATGAAAAGAACAGAAAGATTAAGTGCAGTATCAGGTGCATAAATATAGAAAAGAAACGAAAAGGGAGGTGTTCTTTTGTGAGGATAACCAGCCTGAGAATCAGAAATTTTAAATATATTCGGAACATGTACATTGAGGATATCGATAACGCCCTGATACTGGTAGGACAGAATAATACAGGGAAGACGGCTGTACTGGACGCCATCCGTGCGGTGGGAGGCTCCTATCAGATTCAGCCGGAAGACTTTCAGGAGAATAATTCGAATATTGAGGTGTTTGTTTCCCTGGAATTTCTGGAAGAAGACCTGGTACGTCTCCAGAAAAACGGGGTGGTCAGTCAGTACAGACGCTTTGAGGCGTGGAAGGAGGATTTCAGGAAAAAGCTGCCCTCTTTCGACGATAAGGGGGTTCTGACCTTTGAGTTTATCGCTAATAAAGATGGACGTATACGTTTTAATGACGGTGTAAAAAAGAATAATGCCTATATTAAGGAAGTGTTTCCGCAGATATACTACATGGACACCCAGCGGGATCTGAATCAGCTGCAGGGAGATCTGCTGATGCTGCAGGAAGATGCACTTCTGAAAAGAATGCGCTCGGACTGCTGCATTTTTGATCAGGCAAAGATCTGTAATCACTGCTTTGCGTGCATCGGTCTGATCAACCAGAAAAAACCGGAGGAACTTAACGCTTTTGAGACGGCAAAGCTGCTGGATTATAAACTTTACCAACTCAATCTCAATGACTTCGCGCGGAAAGTGAACGAGAATTTCCGGAAAAATGGAGGGCAGGAGGAGATCATTTACTCTATGAACCGCGACGTGGAGCGGATGCTTCTCGTGACCGCAGAGATACGCGGCAGGGAGAAAAATACGAACTGGCCAGTCTCCCGGATGGGGAAGGGGATGCGCAGTGTCTATATGCTGTCTCTTCTGGAAACTTACACGGAGGGGGAAGACCGGGTTCCAAGTATCATCATGGTGGAGGAGCCGGAGATTTTTCTTCACCCCAGGCTGCAGAAGGTGTCGGGGGAGATATTGTACCGCCTGTCCAGGAAAAATCAGGTAATGTTCTCCACTCATTCTCCGAATCTGCTTCCAAACTTCAGCAGCAGACAGATCCGGCAGGTCGTGCTGGATGAGGATGGCTGTTCGGCTATCCGGGAGCAGACGGATATCAGTGCGATTCTGGAAGATCTGGGGTACACGGCCAATGACCTGATGAACGTCAATTTTGTATTTATCGTGGAGGGGAAGCAGGATAAAAGCCGGCTGCCCCTGCTGATAAAAAAATATTATTCTGAGACATATGATGAGGAGGGCAATCTCTCCAGAATCGCCATTGTTACGACGAACAGCTGCACGAATATCAAGACTTATGCGAATCTGAAGTATATGAACCAAATTTATCTGAAGGATCAGTTCCTGATGATCCGGGACGGGGACGGGCAGGATCCGGAAAAGCTGAAGAGGCAGCTCTGCCGTTATTATGAAGAGCGAAATACGGAGGACGTGGATAAGCTGCCCCGGGTCACACCCCGGAATGTGC
Source organism: Faecalicatena fissicatena (assembly GCA_001028025.1). Taxonomy (GTDB): domain Bacteria; phylum Bacillota; class Clostridia; order Lachnospirales; family Lachnospiraceae; genus Faecalicatena; species Faecalicatena fissicatena_A. The sequence goes on from LDAQ01000108.1 coordinate 65,089, forward strand.
TGATTCTGCATTACTATTCCTTTGAAAATTATTTCCTGAATCCAAAGATCATGGCAGAGCTTGGCATTATAGAGACCGAGGAGGCATTCTATGAGATATTTTTGGAAAAATGGAAAGAATACCTCTATAGAATCCGAAGCGGAAGGAAGCTCGTGGAGGTGCTTGGAAGAGAGTTTGAGACTGTGGAGGACGTGAAAATGCATATGGAGGAAATCAGGGTATATATGCGGGGCCACAATCTGTATGATATTTTTTACGGGAGATACAGGGAGCAGGAACAGGAGCTGCTGACAAAGTATATTGAGCTTGCGCCAAGAGAAGAATTCCGGGATATCCTGGATTCCATTGACCAGTTTATTTATTTTGAGAGCAGAAAGAAAAACACAATTTAGTAATGAAGTTGTTGGGATATATACTGAGAGAAAGGATAACAGAAGGTAGCAGTTCAGACTTGTCTGAACTGTTACAACAGGAGGAAGAAAATATGCTGAAATGTTTTTATATAGTAGAAAAAATTGACGGAGATTACGCAATGCTTAGAAGAACCGATGAGACAGATCCGACGGCAGAGCCCAAGATGGTGGCGCGGGCGCTTCTCCCTCCGGAAATACAGGAAGGAAGCCGATTGCTGTACGAATATCTGCAGTACAGTATAGTGGAGCAGATATAAGCGGTAATGATTTTAGGCGGAGGTCCGCGGGCAGATTCGCGCGATATCCAAAAAGACTTTTGGGAGGCAGTATGAGAAATACGGATGCATGGAAAGAATGGTTTGAACAAAATGAGCAGGAGATGTTAAAAACAGCGGATGATATTTTCCGCCATCCGGAATTGTCCGGTCAGGAGTTCTATTCTTCCAGGCGGCTGGCTGATTTTCTGGAAAAAGAGGGGTTTTCTATCCATTGGAATATCGCAGGGTTTGAAACAGCGTTTATTGCACAGTGGGGCAGCGGTAAGCCCATATTGGGATTCCTGGCGGAGTACGATGCTCTGCCGGGGCTTGGGCAGGAACCGGTCTGTGAATACCGGTCAGACGGCGGCCCGGGACATGGCTGCGGGCACAATCTTCTGGGAACGGCCTGTGCCGCTGCCGCCTGTGCGCTGAAGGCGCAGATGGAAAGAGAGGGCGTGCAGGGGACCATCCGGGTGTACGGCTGTCCGGCCGAAGAGATAGTGATCGGCAAAATCAAAATGAATGCGGAAGGTGTCTTTGACGATCTGTCTGCTGCTATTACCTGGCATCCTTTTGACAGAAACCGGGTCAGTTTCGATATCTGGCAGGCTCAGGATGTGAAGAATTATAAGTTTTACGGTACGGCGGCCCACGCTGCCAAACATCCGGAAATGGGGCGCTCGGCCCTGGATGCCGCGGAACTGATGAATGTGGGGGTTAATTATCTGCGGGAGCATGTGGCGGATGATGTGCGGATGCACTATACCTATACCAACACAGACGGGCCTGCAAACATTGTGCCTGACTATGCGTCTACCAATTACTTTATCCGTTCCAGTAAAAGGGACCGGACAGAGGATGCCTCCCGCAGGGTGGATGACTGCGCGCGGGGCGCAGCCCTGATGACAGGGACAAGGGTCGAGATCGAACTTGTGACTTCAAACAGGGAGATGAAGGTGAACAGAACACTGGCAGAAATTTTTTATCAGGCTATGGAGCAGATCCCTCTCCCGGAACATACGGAGGAGGAGCTCGAGTTCGCCCAGAAGATAAGCGAGGCGGCAGGCCTTGAAAATGACGGTGTTTATTTTACCGGGCTGGAGCCTCTGGAGGACGAACCGGTAATTCTGTCGATTGGAACCGATGTGTCAGATGTCAGCCATACGGTGCCGACGGTCATGCTCAGCGCGGCCGTCATGTGCAAAGGGACCCCTCTCCATCATTGGTCTGCCACCGCCCAGGCGGGGATGAGCATCGGGCAGAAGGGGATGTTGTATGTGGCATCCTGCATGGCACTGGGGGGGTGGATGCTGATGAAAGAACCGGAAAAGCTGGAGAAGGTATGGCAGGATTTTGCAGATAAGAAGACCGGAAAAAAACAGGTACTATAAAAATAAAAAAGTAGAAAAAGCAGAAGGAGGGAGCACCATGGGAATAGCCGCTGGTGGGCTGGGTTATGTGCGTGATACGGCAAGGGTTGTGAGGGAAGACTGCAGGGCAACGGAGGTGCACCAGGTGTACCAGCTTGCTGAGACAGCCAGAAAATATCTGAAAAATGTATTTGTGGGGAATTGTTAAAATGAAAATAATAGTAGATGCAGATGCCTGCCCTGTGATCGGGATTGTGGAAGCAGAAGCGCGGCAGAATGAGATTCCGGTCACCCTGGTCTGTGACACGGCGCACCTGTTCGATTCAGCATACAGCAGGGTTGTAACGGTGGAAAAGGGTGCGGATTCGGCTGATTTTAAAATAGTTACACTGGCGGTAAAAGGCGATATAGTAGTGACTCAGGATTACGGTGTGGCATCCATGTGCCTTGGCAAAGGTGTTTTCCCGATTCACCAGAGCGGAAAATGGTATACCACGGAAAACATCGATCAGATGATGTTTGAGCGGCACATTGCCAAAGAGGTGAGAAGAAAATCCAGGAAGAACCATCTCAAAGGGCCGAAGAAACGGACACCGGAAGATGACGAGCATTTCCGGGAGTCATTGAGGCGGCTGATCGCAAAAGTAAGGAAAGAGGCGGAAGAATCGGTATGAAGCTGTATGATATTACAAGGGAATTGTTTGGCACGGAGGTATATCCTGGAGACCCTGCGCCGGAGTATGAACGTCTGCTGGAGGTAAGAAACGGGGATGCGTGTAATCTGACTTATCTGAAAATGTGCGCCCATAATGGAACACATATGGATGCTCCCAGACATTTTCTGGACGAGGGAAAGGCCATTGATGAGCTTCCCCTGGAACAGGTAATGGGAAAATGCAGCGTTGTGGAATTCGACGGCATTCTGGACGGGAAGCAGGCGGGGCGGATGATAGACGGGAAAGAAAAGAAGGTGTTATGGAAAGGCCGTGTTGTCTTTACAGAGGGGGCGGCAGAGGCTTTTGCAGAGGCCGGGATGGAGCTGGCCGGAGTGGAAAGCCAGACCGTGGGGCCGCCGGATGCACCGGCCGGGGTGCACAGGATCCTGCTGGGAGCCGGCATGGCGATACTGGAAGGGCTGAATCTGGAGAAGGTAGAGTGCGGAAACTACTTTCTGTGTGCCCAGCCACTGAAACTGGGGGGATGCGACGGGGCTCCGTGCCGGGCGGTTCTGATAGCGGAAATTTGATACAGCGGGAGTTGGAGAGGAGAAAAGTATGAGAAAAGCGCAGATTATCAGTCTGGCAGTACTGATCATTACGCTGCTTATAATGGGGATTAATATATTTGTGAGCCCTCTTTCCGACTGGATTGTGAGGATAGACGGTATTATTATGCTGTTTGCCCTGGCAGCTGTTTCTTACTGCACGGTGAAGATTAGCAGAGGAAACGAATAAATTTCCTGGGGCAAGAGGGGTCAGACCCCTATGGCAAGGGGGTCAGACCCCTTTTAACTTTTTCAAAAATACGTATTCTGTCTCCGAGGAAAGCTCTGGATGAAAACGATAATCCAGCCTCTCGAAGCTGCGTATATCTTCGGCATCTTCAATGATATGTTCTGACATCCACCGAACCATTTCTCCGCGGGCCATCTTGGCCTGCGTTCCTTTCATTTTCACCTTTCCGTTTACTTTCTCGCCGAATATGCATGTCACCTGAGAGTGGGGCGGTTTAACAAAGGGCAGAATGGTTTTACTGTATTCGGCAGAGGCCAGGTTAAGAATCTGGATGGGACCCGGGTCGCTGCTGTGTCCGGTCAGTTCGGTATAGAGTCTGTTGTTCCAGAACTGATAGAGGCCGCTTGTGGTTTGGGTTTTCAGCCGGGCCTGCATTTCAAGACGGTAGGGGATGACTCGGTCGGTTGGCTTCAGGATTCCGTAAAATCCGGACAAGACCCGCAGATGGGCGGAGACATAGTCCCACTGTGTATCGGAGAAAACCTGAGGTGCCATGTACTGGTACTGGATTCCCTCGTAAGCCAGAAGGGCAGGTGTGGAGGCGTGATCCGGGGAATATGCGTGAAGGCGCTCATAATTCTGTGCGGCGAGTTTATCGCTGCACTGCCACAGGGTCTGCAGCTCTTCGAGGGGCATTTTCTTCAGAAGCGTATGCAGATATTTTGTCTCGTTCAGGAATACCGGCTCTGTGAGCTGGAAGAAATATTCGTCTATGAGATTCATTTTCTTAGCCGGGGAAACTATGATTTTTAACATTGCTTTCTCCTCTTAAAGTATTATGTGCGCCATGTTATTCCGTTCTTGAAGCGCTCCACGGGCAGGTTTTTCGTTATACCTTATTCTGCGGCTTGGCTGCAGACCCGCCCGCAGGACATGAATTACGGTGTGCCCTTTGGGTATGAATTTTCTGGAAGCTTTGGAACAGCAGGGAATGCAGGTGCGGGCTCATCCTCTATGTATTCCAGAATATCTCCAGGCTGGCAGTGCAGTTCCTTGCAGATGGCATCCAGGGTAGAAAAACGGATGGCTTTTACCTTGCCGGTTTTCATGTTGGAAAGGTTAACATTGGTGATACCTACCTTGACTGCGAGTTCCTTGAGAGATATTTTTCTGTCTGCCATTACCCGGTCCAGTCTTAAAATAATTGCCATATATATTTCTCCTATAATGTCTCGTCCACTTCCTGCTGCAGGTGGCATCCTCTTTCGAAGATATCAGCCAGCAGTATCGTAATGACTCCTGATAATATCCAGTGGAATTCCCAGGGATTCTCAAAGTTTAGATTGTGAAGATTAATAATATTCATACTTGCCTGGAAAATGAGCTTACTGAGCAGTCCCATGAACAGCATGATGAGTCCGATTCTCTTGATACAGGCGGTTGTCTCTGCTGTAAAGGGAGAGTGAGAATGTGACAGTGATGTTAACAGTCTTCTTCCGGTCAGCATAATAAAGAGCAATGGCAAGGAATGAACCAGGAATTCCACAATGCAGAATGAGATGAGAAATAACCTGGAATTTGTAACATTACTGTTAAAACAAAGTTCTTTGAAGGAGATATCCATAGTTCCCAACAGACCCTGGGCGAAGTATGAATTCCCTGTGTTTACAAGATTGATTGAGGCATCGGGAAGGATGCCAAAGTAAAAAGAGTGTACGAGCAGCCAAACGGCCTGAAGGGCAATTCCGATGAAAACAATGTAGAACAGGAATCTGGTAATCTCCAGGTGCTGTGGTTTATAAGCGGCAGTGGCGGTATTTTCATTCATTAGTGTGCTCCTTTCTGCTTGCAGAGTGGGATGATAAGAAAAATTCTTTTGTTGATTAGATTATATGATGGGTATTATGGGATGTCAATAATAAATTAATGAGGAACGATAATAAATTAAAATATTTCGATAATTAGAGTTGAGGGGTGAGATAGCCTGTATAATTTCAGAATATTTCTGGGCTGAAGATATTTTCCATAGGGTGAATAAGTCTTTCGCAGGAGGAATGTCCGTGGTACAATAATGCTATTGAATTTTATGGGAGGCTGTAAGCTATGAAAAAGATTATACTTGGCTCGGCATCACCCCGGCGCAGAGAGCTGATGGCGCAGATCGGGCTGGAGTTTGAGGTGGTTGTAAGTAATAAAGAAGAGTATTATGAGAGTACAATACCGGAAGAGATTGTGAAAGAACTGGCGTTGATGAAAGCGGAGAATGTGACATCAGAACTGGAAGCCAAGCGCCAACTGAAGGATATGGTCATAATTGGGGCAGACACAATAGTGGTTTTGGATGATCAGATATTGGGAAAACCAAGGGATGAAGAAGAAGCCTTTGAGATGCTGACAAACCTGCAGGGCAGAGCTCATCAGGTGTTTACGGGGACGGCAATACTGAGTTACGATGAGACAGGAGAACGGCTGGTTCAAAATCAGGCATCCGAGACAAAAGTGTATGTACATGAAATGAATCGGGATGAGATTCTTTCCTATATAAAAAGCGGTGAGCCGATGGATAAGGCTGGTGCATACGGTATACAGGGAGCATTTGCGGCTTATATTGACAGGATAGAGGGGGATTACTATAATGTGGTCGGACTTCCGGTCTCCTATTTGTATCAGCATTTAAAGAATATTTGAGAATTTAGGTTAGAAAAGGAGAGGATAACACTTGAAAAAGCGTGAGGCGTCAAACTGCGAATATTGTATGAATTATGAATATGATGAAGATTACGAGTGCTATGTCTGTATGCAGAATCTGGATGAAGACGAGATGGTGCGGTTTGTAAAAGGAGATTTTCATGAATGTCCATATTACAGACATGGCGATGAGTACAAGATTGTAAGAAAACAGATATGACAAGGAAATGGAAAAGTTTCTAATGAAAGAGTGAGCTCAAAGGGGTCAGACCCCTCCGGCAAAGGGGTCAGACCCCTTTGCTGCCCCCTCTATTCCAAAGCGCACCGCCGTTTTCACGGAGCCATTTCTGGCAGGCTTTGTAATTGGGAAGTATAGCTTCCACGATGGCATAAAATGCGGGGGAATGGTTCATCTCTTTCCGATGTGCCAGCTCGTGGACAACGATATAATCCACAACTTCTTCCGGAGCAAAGATCAGCCTCCAGTTGTAGTTGAGATTTCCTTTGCTGGAGCAGCTGCCCCAGCGGGTTTTCTGTTCGCGGATGGAGATGCGTCCGTAGGAGACGTGCATGATGGATGCATAGTAGGAGGTCTTTTGTGCGAAGATATCCCTTGCAATCTTGATATAGTGGTTTCGCTCCCCTGCAGTCAGCGGCTGTGAGGACGGCTGGGGATGCTGCTTTGCTTTATCCACGTACTTGAGAACCCAGGCCTCTTTTTCTTTGAGGAAGCGGTCGATGGATGATTTGGGGCAGTTCTGGGGGGCGCGGACTTTGACGTTGCCTTCGGCAGTGATCTGTATGGCCAGCGTTTTACGGCTGCTGTATATAATTTCATATGTAAACGGATGTTTCACGATTATCACCTCCAGAACAGTTTAGCAGGGAAAGCATAAGAGATCAAGACAGAATAGAATAGGTAATTGCGAAACACA
>LDAQ01000109.1 GCA_001028025.1 Faecalicatena fissicatena
GTAAAAAAACTGCTTCTCAGAAATCCCGTTTGCCCGACACCAGGCGGTTTTTGACATCCCGCTATTCATACATTCATTCAGGATCTTGGTCCAGTGCTCTGCACGAACCTGATGTGTGATTTTATCCATGGTACTAACTCCTTTAAAAAACTTGTAGTTTTCTGGAGTTATTATCTCATGGAGCGAGGAAACTAGCACGGTACTCATGGTCTACCGTATACAACTTAACAGGATCATAACCCATAATTAAATACATGGCAGGCAATCTTAAAGACTACCTGCCGGATAAATTAATCTATGACAAAATTTTCTTTACTCAAACTCGGGGTGGACTTTGTATTGTAAAATATATTTGTTTCAGTTCCGTGCAAATACACGTCTGTTTTTACTTCAATTGCATCTTCTATTTTGAATTACTAATATTCTGTTTCCAAAATATCGCCACTAATTCGTGACGAGTATAACGCTTAGCCAAACATAAAGGTATCTACTTTGCGTTATACTAATGATAGCCATACTCACCTTTTAACTGCTCTACCAATGTTGCCGATTTTGTCATTTCCGCATCATTTTTACCTGATAAATGCTTATCTAATGCATCAATAACTTTTAATATTTCGTTTACCAATAAGCTATTATTATTTGCAACCTGCAGAATCTTATTACATAAATCTTCCATCTTATTCGCATTCATCATGGGGATTTTTACCTCTGCTATATCATATTTGACCAGCATCAAAATAAAAAATCTATATTTTCTATACTCCATGGGAACCGTTTTATTTCTAAATAGGAACTCTAATTTATACAGTAAATAAGCTGCTGTATAATATGGCAATAATTTATGCGTTTTATTAAATATACCGTCTACAGACTTAAAAAGTCTTCCATAATATCTACTTGCTAAATGTGGTTTGTCAAAAAACATTGATGCAGCAGCCTTAATCTGAGTATTAATTGAAACAATCCGTACCTTTTCTATATCTGCGGCAGAATTGTATTGCTTAGATCGTCGCTCATAATATAATCTTTGCTGACCTTCAAACGTATTATAAAACGCTTCAAGATTGCGGTGAAACTCATTTAAAGCAGCTAATTGTTCGTCGGATACTTCTGTTTGTCTATTTGTCGCTTTTATTATACTATTAACAGTATTCTCATCAGTTGTTTCAATAATTTTAACAGGGATTTGAAGCTTATCACTTATAGCATTCCTATTATAAAAAATGACATGGCTTGTTTGGCAACCATTAACTATTTGATAATCAGTTAGCGTAAATTTATCTCTCACAGTTGTTAGCTTTTTACAAATGATAGTTACTCCATTATTATATAAAATAAATTTGTTACTCTCCTTTTTTATTGTTTCCATAATTTCCGTGTTAACAGCATTCTCCCCCTGAAAGTCACGCACATTATCATAAAAAACACTTTTTCTTATTTCTGAGTTATCTCCAATAATTAATTTTAGATATTCAACAACATCAACATATCCTAGATATGCCTGAGTCACTGAGCTTATGTCCGGCAACAGAATTTTTTCTGAAAAAGTAATTTCTTTCTCTACAACATCAATCGTATTACGATACATTTTTTGCAATGTATCCGCATCTACTGGCACAAACACTACCTCATTAAATATTCCGATTTCTTGCAAATCAGACTCTGACATTGCTATACGCGCCTTACAATTTTGATCATCAACCCATTTGCCCGTTGTGACATAATATAATAAGCATTTCGGTTTTCCTTTTATGTAAACCGCCTTATCTAAAATATATTCTACAATCTCACTTTTATCCTGTATGAATTCATTTCTAACAAACTGAGGATCTTCTTCAAAAAAATCTAGTACTCCGGCACCAAATGTACCTATCTCACTTGCAGAAAATGAAACAGATGTTTTAGCTTGTATAAAAATAAATGTAATATCTATTAAAGCCTTATTTATTTCAAGCAAATCATCAATTTCCTCTTTTGATGAAATCATTGTACCATTAGCTAATATTGCAATTCCATCTATTCCACAGTCCCCCCCTGCTCCTGTACAAATATCATTTAAATCAAATATTTCTGCATATTGTTGTGCAATAACACAATATATAGAAAAAAATTCAAATTGTTTACTTATATCTTTTTCTATTATTTGTTGAGATTTTAAAAAATCATCCAAATAACTTTGTATTATCCTATCCATTTTTCCTCTTTCGTTAAACAGCGTTATTTTCTCTACTCCAATCTAAATCAGATAATATACCTTGATACTATTCAAACTCAATAGTAGCCGGCGGCTTAGGTGACATATCATAGCAAACCCGATTCACATTCTCCACCTCGCCCAATATCCTCTCGGTTATCTTCTCCAGCACATCCCAGTCAACCTTCTCAATCGTAGCGGTCATAGCATCAATCGTATTAATAGCCCTCAGTATCACCATATACTCAAAGCATCTCTCATGATTCTTCATCCCCACAGATTTAAAATCCGGTACAACCGTAAAATACTGCCAAACCTTCTTATCCAGTCCAGCCTTCTCAAATTCTTCTCTCAGAATAGCATCCGACTCCCTGACAGCCTCCAGCCGTTCTCTCGTAATAGCCCCCAGGCATCTCACGCCCAGTCCCGGCCCCGGGAATGGCTGGCGGTATACCATGCTTCCCGGCAGTCCCAGTTCGATACCGCAAGCACGCACTTCATCCTTAAACAGCTGTTTCAAAGGCTCTACAAGTGCAAACTGCAGATCTTCCGGCAATCCCCCAACATTATGATGAGACTTCACCATCTTTGCAGTCTTCGTTCCGCTCTCAATAATATCCGGGTAAATAGTCCCCTGTCCCAGGAATTCAATTCCATCCAGTTTCCGTGCCTCTTCCTCAAATACGCGGATGAATTCCCCGCCGATAATCTTTCTCTTCTCCTCCGGATCTGCAACTCCTTCAAGTTTATCCAAGAATCTGTCCGCTGCATCCACATAGATCAGATTCGCATGAAGCTGATTCTGGAAGACTTCCACTACGCTCTCGGACTCATTTTTCCGCATCAGTCCGTGGTTTACATGAACACATACCAGCTGCTTGCCAATTGCTTTGATCAAAAGGGCCGCTACTACAGAAGAGTCAACGCCGCCAGAAAGAGCAAGGAGGACTTTCTTATCCCCAACCTGACGCTTCACCAGCTCAACCTGGTCCTCAATAAAGTTCTTCATATTCCAGTTTGCCTCTGCTTTGCACTGGTCGAAGATAAACTCTTTCATCGTCTCATCATCCGGAAGCTCGTCGTACTGCTTTTCACATTTTGCGGTCGGGTGGTCTACGGAAATTACCGGATATCCACACTCGTATAATGCCGGGCTGACATCGACTGCCTGTCCGTCTACAACGCGGTTTTCACCGCCGTTTAATATAATTCCTTTTACATTGTCCAGTGCATTCAGCTCGTCCACGGTAATATCGTGAGGGTGAATCTCACTGTATACGCCAAGGCTGCGGATTTGACGGGCAAGCACAGTATTGTTGGTACTTCCCAGGTCCAGAATAACAATCATGTCCTGTTTCATTTGTTTTCCTCTCTTTCTTATACCATGAACCGGGATCGGATTCCCCTGTGGATTCCGGCTCATAATATATTCGTTCGTTTTTTCCATATTTTTTTGATGAGTCAGGCATACAAATTATTGTAAACGGTTTCTTCTGTATGCGGATGCGGCTCATGAATGCAAGGCCAAAAGTATATCCTGCGGCCCCATACCTTTTTATTATAACTGAACACGCCTTTATTTTCCATCTAAGAAATAGAAATAGCACATATTTTTAATGCTGTTCACGGGACCGTGTGCCCCGCTGCACGGCATCCGCGCCAATAAAGTGATGGGGGTGGGCATCTGGCTCCCCACCGCAGGCGACTTTAAATGAGCCAGATACCGTTACTATGCACGGCCCATAGGCCCGTGAATAGTAACATATTTTTTTCTCTGCATATAATAATTAAAATTGTATTTTGTCAGGAGTTTCAATATGGAATATCCCCAATACGATTACGCGGTCATCGGCGGAGATATGCGGCAGGTATATCTGGCGGAGGAACTGGCCCACCATCAGAACCGTGTATGTCACTATGCCCTGATGGCAGCGCCGGATGAGCGCAGATACTCCGATGCCGCCTTTGTAGCCGGAGTTTCCGGGCTGAAAGAAGCCTGTGCCGGGTCACGGTGCGTTATCGGTCCGATTCCGCTCAGCAAAAATGGGCGTGATATCAGTCAGAACGCACTGGACGGCTGTCTGCATCTGGATGCACTGCTCACCGCGCTGCGCCCCGGATGCCATTTCTTTTCGGGCTGTATCCCGGAAGCCTTCAGGGATGCCGCGCTGGAAAAAGGTGTCTCTGTTCATGATCTGATGGAACACACTTCCCTCGCTTACTACAATACGATTGCAACCGCGGAGGGCGCCCTGTGCGAGGCTATTTCCAGAAGCCCCCAGAATCTCCGCCAGAGCAGCTGTGCTGTTCTGGGATATGGAAAATGCGGCCGCACACTTGTCCAGTATCTGAAGGCAATGTGCTGTCATGTCTTTGTCTGTACCGATAATGAGCAGGAATGTGCCCAGGCCTCTGTTGCGGCAGACGGTTCCGTAACCCTGGACATTTTACCGAAACGCACGGGCAGCTTTGATTTTATTTTTAATACGATCCCTGCCCCGGTCGTTACTGCGGAGGTGCTTGGCAATCTGAAAAGTTCCGCCACGATCATAGATATTGCATCTGCCCCCGGCGGAGTCGACTATGAAGAGGCGCAGAAGCTTGGAGTCAACGCGGTTCTGTGTCCCGGACTGCCCGGAAAATATGCCCCTTCCTCCTCGGCGAAGGCGGTAAAAGAAACCATCGAATCCCTGCTCTCCCAAGAAGAACTGACTCAAATAAATAAGGAGTGATTGAATATGTCTTTAGAAGGAAAAACCATTGGAGTGGCCCTGACCGGCTCCTTCTGCACCTATGAGAAAGTATTTGTCGGAATTCAGAGTCTGGTAGACGAAGGTGCCCTGGTCCAGACCATTTTTTCCGACGCCTCAAGCAGCATTGACAGCCGCTTTGGCAGAGCGGAAGCGTTTATCGAAAGAGCCGAAGCCATCACGGGGGTCCATCCCATGATGACGATATCCGAAGCAGAGCCGATCGGCCCCGGCAGTCTGCTGGATATCCTCGTGCTCTTCCCCTGTACCGGAAACACGATTGCCAAACTGGCAAACGGCATCACCGATACCCCTGTCCTGATGGCGGCAAAGGCCCACCTCAGGAATAACAAACCGCTTCTCATCTCCATTTCCACCAACGATGCCCTTGGCATGAACATGAAAAATATCGGCCTTCTGCTGAACGCCAAAAATATCTATTTCATCCCGTTCGGCCAGGATAATCCGAAGAAAAAACCAAACTCCATGATCGCACACACGGAGCTTCTCATTCCCGCTCTGGAAGCCGCTTTAGAAGGACGCCAGTATCAGCCTGTCATCCAGTAAAGCGAAGGGCACCCTGTCATAATCTGAATTGTCTGGAAGAAGATATGACATTTATATGAAAAAGGAGAAGAAAAAATGTGTGGAATTGCCGGATTTTTTAACCCTTACATGGATTACAAAACAGAGGAACTAAAGTGGAAACATATACTGGAGGAAATGAACCGCGCCCAGAAGCGCAGAGGGCCCGACGATGAGGGTACTTATCTGAGTCCGATCTGTGCTCTGGCACATGTAAGGCTGGAGATCATCGACCTGAAGACCGGGCATCAGCCCATGATCCGCAGGACGCAGGGCCGTGAATGTGCGATTGTATTTAACGGGGAAATATACAACATGGCGGAGCTGAAGGCAGAACTCATCCTGGAGGGCGCCGATTTTCATACATCCAGCGATACAGAAGTCATTCTGACAGGTTACATGCTCCACGGAAAAGATTATATCAAAAAACTGAACGGCATCTTCGCCATTGCACTGTGGGACTCTGTTCCCCAGGAACTCTACCTGTTCCGCGACAGGCTTGGCATTAAACCGCTGTTTTACACTATGACAGGAAAAACGCTTGTATTCTCCTCGGAAATCAAAGGACTGTTTGCCTATCCCGGCGTTGAACCGGTGCTGGACACAAGCGGACTCTGTGAAGTCTTTGCCCTGGGGCCTGCCAAATCATACGGCAAAGGCGTTTTTAAAGATGTTCTGGAAGTCCTCCCCGGCCAGTGCATCACCTTCGACAGAACTTCCTGCACGGAGGAATTCTACTGGAAACTGGAGAGCCGCCCCCATGAGGATTCCATGGAGAAAACCATCGAGAAAACCGCATGGCTTGTAGAGGATGCAGTCAAGAAGCAGATGCTCTCCGACATTCCCATCAGTACCTTTCTGTCCGGCGGCGTAGACAGCAGCCTGGTCACCGCAATCTGTGCCAGAGAACTGAAAAAGCAGGGAAAGCTGCTGAACACTTTTTCCTTTGATTTTGTGGGCAACAACCGCTACTTCCAGTCCAACTCCTTCCAGCCCAGCCAGGACCGGCCTTATGTGGATAAGATGGTTGAATTTGCGGGCACCAGCCACAGATATCTGGAATGCTCCAATCAGGACCAGCTGGACTGCCTGTACAAAGCCGTGGATGCCAGGGATCTGCCCTGTATGGCAGATGTGGAATCATCCATGCTGTATTTCTGCTCCCAGGTGAAAGACTTCAACAAGGTGACCATGACCGGAGAATGCGCGGATGAAATTTTCGGCGGCTACCCCTGGTTCCACAACAAGGAGGCTTTTGAGACCGATGCCTTCCCCTGGTCCAGAAGTATGGAGCCCAGACAGACGCTCCTGGATGACAGCCTGATCCAGGACCTGCACATGGAAGAATACGCCCATGCCGCTTATGAGAAAACAATCCACGAGACACCACTCCTTGCAGAAGACACACCGGAAGAAAAAAGACGCCGTGAAATCGCCTGGCTCAACCTGCGCTGGTTCATGGTTACCCTGCTCGACCGGATGGACCGCACCAGTATGTACAACGGACTGGAAGCCCGGGTTCCCCTGGCAGACCACCGGATCGTAGAATATATCTTCAATGTTCCCTGGCAGATGAAGTGCCCGGACGGCATCGTAAAAGGCCTTCTCCGGCATGCAGGGGAAGGACTCCTCCCAAAAGAAATCCTCTGGCGGAAAAAGAGCCCCTACCCAAAGACCTACGATCCCGCATATGAAAACCTGCTTGGTGACCAGCTGAAAGAAGTCCTGGCTGATCCCAATGCCCCGATCCGGTCCCTGCTGGATACAAAAAAAGTCCACGCATTTATGAACAGCCCGTCCGACTACGGAAAACCATGGTATGGACAGCTCATGGCCGGTCCCCAGATGCTGGCCTATATGCTCCAGGTCAATTACTGGCTGGATCATTATAAAATCAGCCTTTAAAAGACAACCACAGGAAAATAAAGACAGGAGATACCGGCCCACTGCCGGTATCTCCTGTCTTTATAAATAAACTAATTGTTAAAACGTTCTTCGTTCATCCTCACACAAAACACAAAATTATGTAACGCTGCCCGCCACATAGCTCCCGCCCTAAATTGCTGCGTGAATTGCTACATAAACTGCCACATGAACTACCGCCTGATATCATTCACGCTGTCATAGTTTAAGTCCGTAGACTGCCGGATGACAATCTGGGCTCGATAGTCAGGATTCAGGCCGGATGGATCGATTTCTTTTTTGAAAATCAGCGAATACAGACATTCTACAGCCTGCTTTCCCATGTCTTTAATGGGAAGTGAAATGGTCGTCAATGAAGGATGTGACATGGCTGCCATAGGCAGATCATCAAAACCAGTCACAGCCACGTCATCGGGTGTTTTTATTCTGTTCTGGTGGCAGTATTTGATACTTCCGAACGCAAAAATATCCGCCTCCGTTACGATTGCATCGGGTCTTTCTGACGATTGATACATGTTCTGAGTGCCGAAATACCCCGTTTCCACATTGTACGGCCCATGGAAAATAAAATCAGGCCGGATCTCCAGACGGTTCTCTTCCATTGCCCTGAGATATCCATTCTTCTTTGACCTGGACGTGACACTGTCCTCGGGCGCCCCTATATATCCGATTGACTTCCGCCCTATGGAAATAAGATAATTGGTGATTTTATAAATCCCTTCTTCGACATCGACTAAAAGATTGATATCTGCCTTCTTGTCCGCTTTCCAGTTCAGGGCAACTATAGGCTGCTTCTTCCACTGGTGTCTTAGAAAGGAGATCACGTTGTCATCATCCGGAAAACAGACAATGATACCGTCCACATGCCGTATAAGTGATGAAAACGTAGAAAAACGTTCATTCGGTTCGTCATTCGTCTTCTTGATTGATGAAATCGTCTGTAAGACAACGATGTACCCCACCTTGGCCGCCTGCGACTGGATGATACTGAATAGTTCAGCGAAAAACGGGTTTGTTACATTCGGACTGATGACCGCGATCATGCCTGTCCGGCCGGTGCGAAGCGATTGTGCCTGGGCGCTTGGTACATAATTTAATTCTTTAATTGCTTTCTCAATTCTGGTCTTTGTATCCGGTCTTACACTATCGGGATTTTTCAAATATTTAGACACAACCGAGACAGAAAGTCCGGCGGTTTCAGCAACATCTTTTATAACAGCCAAGAGAATCCCCCCTAATTATCGTTTTTTACCCTTTGGTGATTCATATGATACTTCACTAATTTGGAGAAGTCAATCAAAAACAAAAAACTGTATATTATCACTAAAAACGACACAGATTAATGTAGCACATTGCATAATTGACAAACGTGTATCGATACACGTATAATGAATTTAATCCATTTGGAACACGATAACTAGTTACGGATATTTAAAAATCAAGGAGGAAAAGAGGATATGGAAAAAGAATTTTTAGCCCATGTTGTACCTCACACTCACTGGGACAGAGAATGGTATTTTACTTTTGAAGAATTCCGGTATCGTCTGGGAAAGATGATGTCCCGTCTTTTAGATCTGATGAATGACAACACGATTGAGTATTTTATCGCTGACGGACATACGCTGATGATCGATGATTATCTTGAAGTTTGTCCCGAGCGTGAAGAGGAAGTCCGTAAGCTTATCAGCGAAGGCAGACTTCTGCTTGGTCCCTGGTATACACAGCCAAACGTATATATGTCCGATGCCGAAGCGCAGGTGCGCAACCTGCTCCGCGGAAAAGAAGAGATGTTAAAGTACGCAGACACCATGGAAATGGCTTCCATTAATTACATGCCCGACATGTTTGGATACCACGCTCAGCTGCCCCAGATGATGAAACAGTTTGGTATGACACATCTCATTGGTGCAAGGGGGATGCCGAACGGCTGTCCCGGTAGTTCCCTTGTATGCGCTTAATGTAATGCCAAGTTCAGCCTGTTTTTCCTGTCCCTCTTTAGAACCCAGATATTCCACAAGCTGCCATGCTTCATCCGGCATGGAGGTATTCGCTGAAACGGCCCAGCTGATGCCGTTGTAGATTGACACACGTCTTCCGGTTTCTGCATCTTTTGGAAGTTCTACAACATCTGTGTTTTCCAGCATGTATTCGTTTTTCTTGAAATCGCCGATCATCCAGGAACCAAACGGAACCATGGCTGCTTTTCCGGACTGGAACAGGCCGACTTCACCTACTTCAGCCATGATTTCCTGTGACTTTTTCAACAGAATAACCGCCGTTATTGTCATTCAGCTGAATCGCGGCATCCGTTTTTGCGGTGAGAGGATTGTACACTCTCAGAATCATTCCTTTCTGATCCTCGGCCGGTTTTAATGCTGAGAATAATACCGTTCCTTCTATATTAATAAAGGAATGTTCTAACCCCAGATTCTGCTTTGGCGCCTTATAATCCGCCAGAGATTCTTCCTCGAAAACCAGGTGACTCCGTATCATTTCCACAGGCAGAAAATGGAGGATATCATTAACAGAGGCGGGGGCAACCTCATTGTAAAAGTCTACAATGCCACCAAGGACGAAACACTGGATGAAACCTCAGAGGTCACTGTCTATAAAGACGGTTTCACAGACACCGTTCCGGCGGGCAGCACGATCCGCCTTCAGCCAGGGGAAAGCATTACCATTCAGCCGGGGCTGTATCACAGCTTCTGGGGAGAAGAAGGACATGGAACCGTATTAGTCGGAGAAGTCTCCAAGGTGAATGATGACAGGACGGACAATCGTTTTCTCGAAGAAACGGGCTTCAAGCAGCGTCCAGTATTCGTTGAAGCCCATGACCTGAATCTCTGTATCAATTCCGGTTTCCTCTTTAAAATCTGCCAGGATCTGTTTTTACTTATGATTGGCGTGAGCAGTTTTCTCATGCCAATCATAAAACTTTTAAAGGCTTCTATACAGCGTAATGTTCGAAAGAAGCGGCTTTATGCATATCCCGCCCGTCGGGGATGCCATGTTTGTCAGCTCAGGCAGGGACCTGGATCTGGAAATTGTCGAAAACAATGCCTGCCAGGGGATCATCCGAATCAGGCAGGTATTCCGTATACCAAAAAGCATTGCACCTGACGAACAGTCCAGAAGCACAGAGCTTGCTGAGACAAAGATTGTTACCGATGTGATCCTTGGGAAAGACAGCCGCAGTGTAGAGTTTGAAACAGTCATCTATAATCAGGCAAAGGACCACCGCCTGCGCGTGGCATTTCCAACGGATATCGACAGTGATGAGACTTATTCCGGTCTGCCATTTGATGTAATCACCCGCCCGGTTCAGCCGGAAAATGTGAATGATATTGAACCAGGCTCCAATGAAGCTTATGTGGGCTACCATCCCATGTTTGATTTCTGCGGCATTACAGACCAGACTACAGGGGCTGCCATTGCGGGAGACGGCATTACAGAATTTGAAGTACTGCCGATGCGCCGCACCGTATCCATCACTTTAATAAGAGCCGTAGATCACTTACATGTGGGTGCCATGAGATATGGGGATAAATTCAAAATGAACGCGGCCCAGATGATTGGAGAACACTCCTACCGCTATGCTTTTCTTCCCCATGACGGAGGCTATGAAGCCGTACTGGATAAAGTACAGGAATTCCGCCATCCGTTATGCACGGTACAAAGAGATTGGAAGGCACAGACGGCACAAAGGTCATGGTATGCTGCATGCCAAACAGTTACAACAATGGTATGGCATTATCTGACAGAGAGGAAGCCATCGGGATTCCTGCACTGGGTGACCAGGTGATCCTGCCTTCACTGCAGACTCAGCTCAATGTAATCTTTGAAGATAACGACGAGCGCAAAAGAGCCATCGCACCGCAGCTGCTGATTCTCAACGGTGTTGACCATATGTGGGCAAACCCCAGAATGAAAGAAACACTGGCTAAGATCTCCGAGCTTTATCCGGACGTTACTGCAGTACAGAGTACTTTTGCAAAATACATTCAAAGCGTTGAGGATACAGTCTTTTTTTGCCCATTCCTCCTTATCCCAGAATGCAAATGGAGGCAGCTTGAAATTCATTTTGTTGATAAATTCAATTTCGTTTTCTATAATGTTATTTAATTCTGATCGTTTCATCTTGTCCCTGTCTTCTTTCTATTTATATATTCTAAAACTTACTATTTCTTTTGGTTCAAAACTCATTGAGAATCTCCCCTGTTCTGTTTCAATCTCTTCGATCCTGGTTTCATCCAGGTTGCGTTATAAAGAAATCAAAGATAATATGCTGGGCTGGGATATCACAGACTTTGGACATGGAGATTATGAAAAAATAGGCCTGCTGATGTTTACAATCCGCAATGGTTCTCTGGAAAGCGACGAGTACTCCAAGCCATATGCAGAAAAGCTTTTGATCTCCCAAGAATTCGAATCAGGACTGGTTCAGAAAAGCCTGGTCACAGGGTAAAGCATGACAAAATCTAAAAAACTGGGCCTGAATGCGCGCAGGCGAAGAGGCGAGTTCCTTTGGGGATGGGCCTTCCTTTTACCGACAATCGTCGGCGTTTTTATATTAAATATATTTCCGATCCTCAGTACCATAAAACAGAGCCTGTATAAAACAGGGGATTTCGGCAGAAGCAACATCTTTGTCGGACTGGACAATTTTGAAAGATTAATACACGATCCGGATGTATGGCAGGCACTGATTAACACGATAAAATACGGAGTTGTAGAAGTTCCGATTTCCATAGCCCTCGGCCTGGTGCTTGCAGTACTTCTGAACAAGAAAATAAAGGGCAGAACCATATACAGAACGATTCTTTTCCTTCCAATGGTTGCCGCACCGGCTGCAATCGCGATGATATGGAAATGGCTGTATAATTCTCAGTTCGGACTGATCAACCACATATTCGGAACAAATGTAAAATGGGTCTCGGATCCCAATATAGCCATATATTCACTGGCCATTGTGGGAATCTGGTCCGTCATTGGATACAATATGGTACTGTTTCTGGCAGGGCTGCAGGAAATCCCCAAAGATTATTACGAAGCCGCCGAGATTGACGGTGCCTCGGGTATCCGGCAGTTTTTCAGCATCACGGTACCGCTGATATCTCCTTCCACCTTTTTTGTTGCAGTTACCAGAGTCATCGCCGCACTGCAGGTATTTGACATTATATATATGGTAATAGACCGAAGTAATCCGGCCTTCACCAAAACACGGTCACTGTCCTATTTGTTCTACGAGTACACGTTCATGGACAAAAATGTAGGCTACGGTTCTGCGGTGGTTGTTCTGCTTTTGCTGTTGATACTTGTAGTAACGGTGATCCAGATGATTGCACAGAAGAAATGGGTACAGTATAACTAGGAGGAAAAGGATGAAAACAAAGAAAATATTCAAGAAAAATAAACTGCTTATTCATATCATCCTGATTATCGTTTCTGTTTCAATGCTTATCCCATTTTTATGGATGATATTAACAGCTTTTAAAACCAATGCCGAAGCAACACAAGTGGCCCCATTTATTATTTTCCCGAAAGAGTGGAAGCTGGATTCCTTTATCAGAGTTACAAATACCGTGGATTTCCTGAAGTTATACGCAAATACAATCCTCTTTATTCTTTTAAGAATCGTATGTGCAGTTGTGACGTCTACTATGGCCGGCTATGCCCTGGCACGCTTAAACTTTTTAGGAAAGAAATTTGCATTCATGGTTGTTCTGCTGCAGATGATGGTTCCCGGACAGGTATTTGTGATCCCTCAGTATCAGATGGTTTCAGATCTGGGTATGACCAACACCATATTCGCCCTGGTATTTCCGGGACTTGTTTCAACTTTTGGAACCTTTTTCTTACGGCAGGCATTTATGTCGCTTCCGAATGACCTTGAGGAGGCCGCCAGGCTGGACGGGTGCAATATAGGGCAGATTTTCTTATACGTCTTTATGCCTCTGACAAAATCAGCTGTTACTGCGCTGAGCATATTCACCGCAGTATTCGCTTATAAAGATCTGATGTGGCCAATGATTGTAAACACAAGAAAAAGCTCTCAGGTGCTCTCCTCTGCTCTCGCACAGCTTCAGGGGCAGTATGCCTCAAATTATCCGGATTTGATGGCTGCATCTTTGATTGCCAGCGTCCCTATGATTGTTCTGTATCTGATTTTCCAGAGACAGTTCATCGAAGGTATCGCTACATCGGGCGGAAAACTATAATAGAAAGAAAATTTGGAGGTATTATTATGCTTGTAAACCTGAAAGAAATACTGCGGATTGCGGAGGCAAGAAAAATAGCGGTAGGATCTTTTAACACACCGAATCTGGAGAGCGTGCAGGCAGTCATCGGGGCTGCGGAGGAACTGGACGTCCCTGTTATCATAATGCATGCGGAAGTGCATGAGGAGATCAGCCCTCTCAGAGTCATTGGAAAAGTCATGGTACAGTGCGCCGAGGACGCAAAGGTTCCGGTCTGCGTACACTTGGATCATGGAGAGCACCTGGACTACCTGAACCGGGTGCTGGACATTGGTTTTACGTCAGTCATGTACGACGGTTCTGCACTTCCTTACGAGGAAAATGTAGCCAATACCTGTATTGCCGTCAGTCTGGCCCGCAAGAAAGGGGCCTCCGTGGAAGCGGAAATCGGGACTCTCGGCAAACGGGAGTTGGGCTATCATGAGGAGCCCTCCGGTGAGGAACCCAAACAGGTATATACCAACCCGCGGGATGCCGAACGCTTTGTAAAAGATACCGGAATCGATGCGCTGGCCTGTTCCTTTGGAACCGCACACGGACTGTACCTCAGCAAACCCAAACTGGACATGCATGTCCTGGATGAAATTAAAAAGAGAGTTGATGTCCCGCTCGTCATGCACGGCGGCAGCGGCGTCAGTGAGGAGGACTACCGCACAGTCATTGAAAAAGGTGTCCGCAAAATCAATTATTATACATATATGGCAAAGGCCGGCGGCGAAAAGATCGAGAGTCATTTCCACATGAATCAGATGCCCATTGAAAAAGACGGCAGAGAGTTTATCATGTACTATGCAATCGCGGAAAAGAGCAAAGAAAAACCGGTATACTATCACGATATTGTACGCTGGGGCATACAGGCAATGAAGGAAAATGTTTTAAAAGCACTGACAGTATTTTCAGGAAAGTAGGTGGCAGATATGAAGATAGCCGGACTGGATATCGGGACAACCGGATGTAAGCTGACAGTATTTGATGAAAACGGAGAATATCTGGACAAGTCATATCAGGACTATCCGGTTTCCAGAGGGAGCGGTGAACATGAGACCGATGCCGAAGCCATTTTGGAAGGTGTTTATCACGTCATTCGGCAGATGAGCAGCAAGTTTCCGGATATTTCAGGCATCGGGGTAACCAGCTTTGGAGAAACGTTCGTTATGACAGACGGGGAAGGCAGACCGCTTCACCGGGCCATGCTCTATACAGATCCAAGAGGTGCGAAGGAATGCCGGGAACTGGAAAATAAACTGGGAGGGAAAATCATCGCATCCATTACAGGCCTGAAGCCCCATGAGATGTACAGCCTTCCGAAAATCATGTGGATGAAGAAACATCATCCCGAGATCTACAACAAAGCAAAACACATCTTCCTAATGGAAGATTTCGTAATATATGCACTCACCGGGGAAGCAAAAATTGATTATTCCCTGGCCAGCAGAACCATGGGGTTTGATATCACATTTCTTAGATGGAGCAGTGAGCTGTTCGATGCCGCAGGGGTAGATATGAAGCTGATGTCAGAGCCTGTGCTTACCGGCACACTGGCAGGTACCGTAACAAAAGGGGCCGCTGAAAAAACCGGACTGGCCGAAAACACAAAAATTGTAGCCGTCAGCCATGATCAGGTTGCAGCGGCCGTGGGCGCCGGGGTGTTCAGTTCCGACAAAGCAGTTGACGGGGCAGGTACCGTGGAGTGTCTGACTCCTGTTTATGACGGACTGCCAAATCTGGAGGATATGTACCGGGGCAACTATTCGGCTGTTCCTTACGTCATCCCCGGAAAATATGTCTGCTACGCCTTCTCCTATACCGGAGGCGCCCTGATCCAGTGGTGCGTGGATACAATAGCCAAAAAGGAAAAAGAGCTGGCTTCAGAAATGGGGATTTCCGTAAATGAGCTGCTGGAAAAAGAATCCGAAAGCCCCACGGGACTGCTGGTTCTGCCCCATTTTGCCGGGGCCGCCACCCCCTATATGGATACCGGCTCCCGGGGTGCCATTGTGGGACTCACGGCAGCACATACTGCCGGAGATATTTACAGGGCCTGCATGGAAGGCGTTGTCTACGAGATGATGCTGAATATGGAATACTTAAAAGAATCCGGCGTAAAGTTTAAGATGCTTCACGCCACAGGAGGCGGAGCCCGCTCAGAAGTCTGGATGCAGATGAAAGCGGATATGCTGAACGTCCCCATTACCGCACTGGAAACCCTGGATGCCGGCACCGTGGGAAGCGCCATGCTTACAGGGATCGCGGCGGGCTGTTTCCGGGATCTGGAGGACGCGCAGAATGCAATGGTAAAGACACGCAAAGTATATACTCCTGATCCTTTGATGCATGAAAAATACTGCAAAATATACGAGCGGTACCGGAAATTGTATCAGGCAGTCAGACCGCTTGTTTCATAAGATAAAAAGTCTATAGAAGATTATCCGGGCTGAAAGCAGAGCTTTTCAGCCCGGAACCCATGAAAGGAGTAATTTATATGAACCCATATATCGGATGTGAATCCCAGCTGTACGGGATCGAAGAACACAGACTGACAGGAGGCCGGGGCGACGGAATGCGCCTGCTTATCGTCCGTAACGGCAAAGGCATGGAGATGACGGTTTCCCTGGATCGGGCAGCGGATATCTCCCGGCTCAGTTTCGACGGATGCAACATGTCCTATTTTTCCCCCTGCGGTTATGTTTCGCCCGTATATTATCAGGCCACTGGTTCCGACTGGCTCAAATCCTTTACCGCCGGCTTTTTAACAACCTGCGGTCTGCAGGCCGTGGGAAACCCCTGTGAGGATGAAGGAGAGATCCTCCCCCTGCACGGCTCCATAGCCAATACCCCGGCAGAGCAGGCAT
The DNA here is from genome assembly GCA_001028025.1 of Faecalicatena fissicatena. GTDB lineage: Bacteria > Bacillota > Clostridia > Lachnospirales > Lachnospiraceae > Faecalicatena > Faecalicatena fissicatena_A. The sequence continues at coordinate 16,565 of LDAQ01000109.1, forward strand.
ACTGGTTCGAAGAAAAAGAGTCCCTCATCATACGCGCCCGGATCCAGGACGAAACCCTCTTCGGACGCAAACTCAGAATGCACCGTGAAATCTGTGTAAGCCTAAAGGAAAACACATTTACAGTTCAGGATACCATAGAAAACACAGGCGACACGAAACAGCCCTTTGAGATCCTCTACCACATGAACATGGGATATCCCCTTCTGGACGAAGACAGCATTCTGGAAATCCCCGCCCGGGAAGTACTGCCCAGAGACGACCACGCCGCCGCAGACATCCAAAATTGCCTGAAGATAGATAAGCCCCAGGCAGGTTACACCGAAAGATGCTACTACCACCGTTTCAAAGACAAAACCGGCCAGGCCTCCATCTATCAGCCCAAACGAAACAAGGGCCTGAAAATCGAATTTGATGCCGAAAAACTGGACGGCTTCACCCAATGGAAAATGATGGGCATCCGCGACTACGTCCTCGGCCTCGAGTGCGGGAACTGCTATCCTGATGGCCGTAATATCATGCGCCAGACCGGAATGCTAAAATTCCTCGATCCAGGCCAATCCATAACATATCAGGTTAAAATAACAGAGATAACAACCCCTCTCTCTTTTTCTTAAAGGGTACCTATGTTTCATTGGTGGAAGTCTTTACGGTTATATGCTAAAATAGCTAATAAACAAAGTCTGTGCTTACAAAGCGCAATAGGCTAGCTCATTTATTAGGTGGGGTATGAAAAAATTGCTCATTTTCTTGGTGTCCATGTTAATAGCCGTATCTCTATGTGCTTGTTCTTCCACAAGTACAACATATACAATTAATAAAAATGGAACAAGCTATGTAGTCGACACTGTAAATAATACCATTTCCAATGGAACACATTCTTATCAGTATTCGTTCTCCGGTAATTCTTCTTCATACGTAGTTAGCATTATATACCCGGATGGTTCTACTTACTGGTGGCGGCAAGAAAGTGGAAGGTATTCTTCCAATGGCAGTGGTGGTTGGAGCGATGATTATGACGCAAACCGTTACGTAGATGGTGATACATTGTGCGATGTTCTTTTGGAAAAAGCACCGAAAGAATCTAGTTCCGGCAATTTTTTTATAGTTATCTTCTTACTTGCAGTTGGTATATTTAATATTGCTTCGCCTTATAACTCTTGGTATTTGCAGTATGGGTGGAGATACAAAAATGCGGAACCATCTGATTCTGCTTTGACAATTAACCGCATAGCTGGCGGAGTCGCAATTATTGTTGCCGCCATTATGATTTTCCTATAGCTATAGCGCAGCAATAAGTTTTCAGTTGTTATCAAGATTATGAGTGGCAGATAACCCGGCGAAGAATGGCAGAAGTCCCGCTTCAGACAGGCGGCCTCCCCCCTTCCCCCTCCCTCAAAAACATAAGTATAAATCCTCCGGCCAGCAGTCCCCCCGCTATCCATATTGAATGCAGCCCGATGGTTCGGCTCATAATTGCCCCCACCGCTGCTCCCACAGCAAATATCAAGATCACAAAATAATAATGCATACTTTTCTTTCTCAGCGTCTTATCTTTTGTAATATGATACCTGCAGAGCATTTCTGTGGCACTTCGCATATTGCCGATACACATGGTAGTAGCACAGGGAATTCCCCTGAATTTACGGAAGCTGTTAACCTGCATGGCACAGGCAAAAGACATCAGTACATTAGCCAGTACATCAAAAGATTGCGGCAGAATCCCCACCACAGCAAGCAAGACCACCTCCACAATCAGGACAATCTGCCGCCAGTGTATTCTCTGGTAATCTTTATATAAATGGTGTACCCATTCCGTCACATATACCCCGCCGATAAAGGCAGCCAGAGGCATCAGATAATGAAGCGCCGTCCCCCAGTTCCCCTGTGCCAGGTTCTGCCCCAGCAATACAATATTCCCGGTCTGGGCATTGGCAAACACCTTCCCTCTGCAGTTGTACGAATATGCATCCTGAAATCCTCCCGCCAGCGTCAATAATACCGCCAACACCATAGATTCCGACATCTGCTGTTTTGCTTTTAAATTAATCATTTGTCTAACCTCCAGCGCAAAAAAACATTTCCATCACTATTATACGACCTTCTCACCCAAAGTAAAGAGATTTAGCAACGTGCTTTGGGCACGGCGCGGATGGGGACGCTTTATGACAGGGATGCCGGTGGGATCTCTGACCGGAGCAGCGGATGGAATAGAATTGACGTAACGTCTATATCCCCAGCAGTCTTTTTAACAGACTTGAATACCGATTAAAAGTAAATCCAATCTCATAAAGTATAAACGCGGGTCAAAAACGTACTGAAGACATAAAAGTAGCACCAATCCAATCTCCATACGCTGCCCCCGTTTGAGTTCCCACCCAAGGAACGAAAAATCCCCTCCCACTGGAAGCACCAGCTCCATGAAGGGATAGCCGCAAACCGCCCTAAGAACATACCTGTCCTTTCAAAAACGCTAAAGCGGGCCTTAGAAATTCCTGGTGGGGAACAGCCGCGAAAATGGAGAGATTTTTCGATTCCGAATCGAAAAATCGGCTGACCCAGCGCGAGAAATCATCGGATTTCTTGCGATGTGTCAGCTGTGCTCCATTTTCGCGGCTGTTTCCCGCCTGGAATTTCTTAGGTCCGTGTCCGCATTTTTGAAAGGACAGGTATGTTCTT
>LDAQ01000011.1 GCA_001028025.1 Faecalicatena fissicatena
GTAGAGTTTCGCAATTACCTAATTATAGTTTCAAATTGCTTGCTGCGTAAAGAAGTATTGCTCCTTACAAACCAATCATACCCCTCACATATTTCAAACTTATTACGGGGCGGGGAAAATTTTTTTGAATAGAAGGGACGCGCCGTTGGCGGACAGGCGGGGAGCGCATCCAATTTGTATAGGAAAAAATCCGGGAGGGACCCTGACGGGGGAAGTGGATCTTAATTGGGGAGCGCGGAAGTATTTTATATTGGGAGGTTATTATAAGATTCTTTTAGGAGATACCTACTGGCTTTCAATGTAAAATCTGGTACTTATTTAAAAATCAGCTCTAAATATATCCCGTGTAACCAGTTCAATCTGATTCTTATGTTGTGCTCTAAACAGGTTTCTCTTCCACAAGTAAAACACTCGCTTTTTGTACATGATATTCCCTTCTATGACTTGGCGGACCTTGTTTGGCAGCTTGCATTTTTCTGCAGACGGCAGTATTATAAAAACTACTTTTTTGCATATCCATCTACTATGCAATGTATTTCCTAATCGTCCTTTGTAGTTCCCTGGATAATCAGCACTGCGATTCCGCACAGAATGCCGCCGATCGGGAAAACAACCCAGCATTTTGCCCACATGTCAAACCCAAGACCGGCAGCCAGAAATATCGCCGCTGCAGCCATCATGATGCATCCGCACCACAATCCGATTTTGGCAGCTGCTTTCTGGTTGTTCCTGCTCTTATTATTCTTTCGGTTATAACCCTCAAGGTCATATTTCTCCTTTTGGATTCCCGCATATAATATGATGCACAGGCCAACCGCGGCTATTAGAATAAATACCGGCATATAAAGGTCTGCTGTATATCCGGACGGCACAGGAAGTTTGCTGCTCATCATCTGGAAAACCACTCCGGCCAGTATAATACCGATGCCGGAAGCAATCAGAATTGGAAAACGCCGCTCGAAACTTTCCTGTACTTCCTCCGGATAAAATGGCCGGATAAAAGGGTGCTTTTTACTGAACCGCTCCTGCTGCATTCACATAGCCCAGCGGTGCATAGGCTCCGTAATGTGCGCCGTTGGCAAACCTTGTGTGCATGGCTGCCTTGACCTTTTTGCTGGTCTGACGGGCGTGGCATTTCATTCAGGATGTTTAAGAACGGGGCAAGCTCGCTTTCTCCGTTGAGGGTGTCCACATTGTCATTGATGGCAATGTGGACGCCCTTGCTGGGGAAATAGATGTCCGTGTAGTTTGTTTTTAGCCTCATCATCGCCTTGCTTAGCACGCACCGCTAATGCGTATTCATCCTTTTTATTAAGCAATTTTGCCTTCCCCGCCTGCTTTAAATAATGTTTTACAGTATCCATTTCCTCTGAATCTTCCACCATATTAACTTTTGTGGATATACTTTGTATTTCTACAGACATTTCTGTTTCCTTTCTGGGAATTTTATGTTAGGCAATTTCTCTGACATATTCCACGCCTTCTATCGAATGGAGGCGTTCTAATACTTCTTGGTGGTTTGTTCTCTTAAAAAGATCAAGAGAAAAAATAAGTGTTCCCAACTCTTTCTTTAGACTTTTCACATTACCTCGCTGCATATTAAACAACTCATATCCTTGTTTTTCTGTAAACTCAGATAAAGTGCGCATAGAGAACTCCGCACTGTATTCCAGATAAATTTCCATACTTTTGGCGTGCCGCTTTATGTAAATATCAATTTTCTTTAGACTTATGAGTGCAAAAACAGAAAAAAGACAGCCAACAATAGCTCCGGTATAAAATCCAACTCCTACAGCTAATCCCAGTCCGGCAGCAACCCAAAGTACGGAAGCAGTTGTTAACCCTCGTATTTCATCCTTCCTTGTAACGATAATTGTACCTGCACCTAAAAAGCCGATTCCACTAACTACTTGTGCTCCAAAACGCGTTGGATCGGTATCAGGATTTATAGTAGCTATGTACTGATTTGTCAGCATGATTAATGTTGAGCCCATACATACTAATACATATGTCATAAATCCGGCGGGGCGATTTCTAAGCCCACGCTCTGTTCCGAGAATTCCACCTATCAAAACAGATAAACCAAGCCGTACAATAACGGAAAATAAAGTAACTTCTTGTAGTAACAAGTCAATATTTTCTATAACCTCATGAATATTCAAAAGTAATTTTCCTCCTGCTTCTTATGTTAACGAGATATATTTCATTGTATTTGAAATAGTGGCACTTTTCACTTGCTACATAGTCTGTATTGTAGCCACAACATCAGGATCGGCGGCATTCAGAGCTACCGTTTTTTCTATAAATATTCCGGTAATCGTACAATAACCCAGCGCTATTTTTTCTTCAATGACAGAATCCAACACATTTCCCATTGCAAAGGCACATACAAGAACAACAATTTTTAACGGAGCATCGTCAAAATCCGCTAATGCAGAAGCCGTAATACATAACCAAAAAGTGTATTAAATAATGCAATTAAAGCACCGGGAAGGCGCTGACCTTTGTGAATCAATTGCGAGCGCAAAGAAGCCAACGCCACCTCCATTAATTTGCCAAAGAAAATAAAAAAATAAACATAGGGTGACGAACCGGTCAAAAAATCTGTTATCCATCTCATAGTTTTTCCCCTATCTTTGATTGTTCAATGGGTAAGCGATTGATTTCGCAAAAATATTGATAGAACTCTTTTACCGCTAATTCCTGTTCTGTATCAACTAACAAATCAATCATATTCAGTAAAATTTTCTGCATTGTACTGTTTGCAAAATATTTGAACGGGACATTTCCCCAATGAGGAAATGTTTCACTATGTTCAAAATAATTCCAATAGGGCAACCGAACATCGGACGGCAAGCAGACTCTATGCTTCTCATGTCCGTTTACAATTCCGTTTCTACAATGTTTGCCCCAAAAATTATCCCCTACCATAAATGCTCCAAGAATATATCTATCCTTTTCTTCTTTGCTTTCAGGTAATCCTGTTAGCAAACATACTGAATTCGGATTTATTTTTTTAGGAATTCTCGGTTCACCTTTTGAATGACCACTCAGATAACATCCTGTTGAAATAGTGCTGCACTCAATAATACTCTGAGCCTCATTAAAAGCAACATTAAAAACCGCTTGAGAATTGGGGATGATTTTCATGGTTCGAAGCTGATGAAGTCTCTCCTGTTCTTCTGATACCCTTTTTTGAGCCTCTTCCTCGTCCCGTAGCATCTTATTGTATTTAGCATTGATTTCCTTCTGTTTTTCCGTATCTCTCAATGTTAAAAACTTTGAAAACGCTTGTGGATATAAGAACTTCTTTTCCCCTTGCGAAAAGTGTATTGTAACAACTTTAGCGGAAATTTCAGTTATGATTCCTTTTCCGAACGATATATGCTTAACCGGTTGCCCAAGTAACTGTGTTTGCATTTTTCTCCTCCTAATTTTGAATTAAAAAAAGCCTGTAATATCTGCACCTATAACAGTGAGATAGTCCAAGCTCTTTATGCAATACTGCTATATCAAATTCAAGAAGTTACAATTATTGTTCTTCTTGCGCTGTAGCCTTCACGGCAGAGTGCTTTTTATCGCTAATTCGCAGAACGATTTCTTCCTTTTCGACCTGCAAGTCAATTTTCTCACTCATCAGTTCCGGAATATCAGCGACAGTGATAACAGTGCCTACCGCCATTCCGTCAACATCAATTGTGATGGTGTCAATCATATCTTCGGGGAAAGCAGCGTAAGGAATTTCTAATAGCATACCTTCCAGCGATTCTGTAATTTTTTCTGTGTTTTTCAGAATAATATGGATGACACTGTTGACTTTTAAATCCGCCTTTAGAGCTTGGAAACTAATGTGAAGGATTTCATTGTTCAGTGTGTTTATTGTTTTTTCCTTAATCTGCACCGGAATAAGTTGTCTGTCAAGGTCAAGCTTTAATTTGCTTCCTTCTCGTTTGTAACGGATCAATCTGCGTGCAATTCCCTCATCCATTTGAAGGGAGATGGAATCCGGCAGTGAACCTCCGAAAACACTTCCCGGAACAATACCGGAGCGTCTTAACTGTTTTGCTTTGACTGTAAAGTCCCTCTTGTTTACTGTAATAATATCATTCATTTGTTCTTCCTCCTGAAATGTATTTTTATTTGTGCAAACCTACACATTCATGCATAGGACTGTTGCCCCTATGGGTTATAAAAAAAGAAGGACTTCTTCATACAACACCACACAGTGTAATACTAAAAGCCCTTCTTAAAGACGGTTCTTTTCTTATTCATTTTATATATCATAACACAAATAAACACTAAAAGCAAGTGCTCCCTTCAGTCTCCAAAACCCCTCCCCAAACTATTTTTGAACGGTTATCATTCTCCACCTCTGTATTGGAATACTCCACAAAACTATTTTCTGACATCATTGTATTATTTACTCCTATTGTATTTAGTGCTGTCCTTTCATTTTATTATAGCTGATACTGTATAAGCGTGGGTTTGTTATATTGAGTGTGGTATCTTTAACTACGGGAAACTCCTGCCTCCCACTTTGAAATCGTCTGCCTGGATCCCCCCCAGTTCCTCCGCCATCTGTTCCTGGGTGATTTTTCTCTTCCTTCTATAAAATTGTAAATTTTCCTCAAAACTCATTCTGTTCCCCTGCCTTTCTGATTTTCTGTAACAATGATTAAGTATCGACAAGACCGGATCAGCTGCCGCTGTTTTATCCTGTTCAAATTATAGGATGGGTACCATGTAAACACAAGCAAATTGATGTAGCATTTGAAGAAAATGATGTAAATTTGAGGTTGCATAGGGGGGGAGGACGCCGGACGGAGTGGGAGCCGCAGGCGGCCCCCTGCAAAAAATCTTATAAACCATGAATTGAAAGTCCCTGCCAAGTCTGTTATAATTGAAACGTATTTAAAAAAGCCGTAAACCGGCAAGGAGGTACTTATATGAAAGTCATTGAAGGTTATATGCCATATCTGGGGTACAAAACTTATTACCGCATCGTTGGGGAATGTGAAGGTAACAAGAAGCCGCTTGTTTTAATGCACGGCGGACCCGGATCCACACACAACTATTTTGAAGTACTGGACAGGCTTGCAGAAGAAGGGCGTGCAATCATCTCCTACGATCAGATTGGCTGCGGTAATTCTTATGTAGACGGTCATCCGGAGTTATGGTGCTCCGAGACATGGGACAACGAGCTGATTGAACTGAGAAAGCATCTCGGTCTGGATGAAGTGCATCTGCTTGGACAATCCTGGGGAGGAATGCTTGCTATCGAATATCTCTGTGATTACAAACCACAGGGTGTGAAGTCTGTTATTCTTTCCAGTACACTTCCTGCAGCTGAGCTGTGGGCTCATGAACAGCACCGCATGATCAGATTCATGTCACAGGAGGATCAGGACGCCATCGCAAAGGCTGAAGAGACCGGCAATTTTGATGATCCCGCTTATCTGGCCGCGAATGACAGATTTATGCTGCTTCACTGTGCCGGTGCAGTAACAGAAGATTCACCGGAATGCCTGCGCCGTCCGAAAAAATCCGGAACAGAGGCTTATGTAGCAGGCTGGGGACCGAATGAATACAATCCGACAGGCAGCCTGGGCGGATGGGAATACCGTGACAAGATCGGGGATATAAAAGAACCTGCACTGATTATCAGCGGTACAAATGATCTTTGTACACCGCTTGTAGCTAAAACAATGTATGATCTGATCCCGAACTCACGCTGGGAACTGTTTGACGGATGCAGACATATGTGCTTTGTGGAAGAGAATGAGAAGTACTGTACACTCCTGAATGAGTGGATGGAAAAATACGACTAAAAGGGCGCTTTTTCTGAAAAGGGGCGCAGAGCGAAGCAAATGCGCCGCAGGAAACGCGACCGGGGAAGGAAGCCTTCCTGAACTGCAAAAAGAGGAAAATGGGGCCATCCCTCATTTTCCTCTTTTTGCAGTTTAGGAAGGCTTACCAGATTTTGGATTTATTCCGCTTTCTCATCTCCTTCCTTATGGTTTGATCAAAGGTTCTTTTACTTCTGCCTTACGATATATATTCCGTCCGACCCGAGCGTACTCTCGTGAATGAAGATTCCTCCGTTTTTCTTCATCTGGAAACGTTTAACAAACCAATCGCATTTGCACAGAAAGAGATAATAGATATTCAGGCCGCATCCATGAAGAGACTCAAAATTCCCCTGGCCTTTGGATATAATCACGTCTGCACTGTGAATCAGCCGGGAGGCCTCCTGGCTGATATCCCTAAGAGATGTCCCCGCAATCCCGGTTCCGTTGCCTATTACAGGCACCACTTCTGTCAGGCCGGTTTCTTTGGCGTCTTCATAAGTGGCGTCATTGAGTACTGCCTCACCTCTCACAATAGCGGTGATCTGAAGATTAGGGTACTGATTCTTCAGAAATTCCATCAGTAGCTTATCCAGTACGATCTCGCCGCAGTTGTCGGTCAGATATACCAGACTTCCACCCTTTTCCAGATCTTTTACGAAGCGTTTCAGAGTTTCCTCGTCCACCTGTTTTTTTCCTGCTTCGCTCACAAGCATGTCCAGAACAGAGTCTTTGACCTCCCGCAGGGCGCCAAAATCTATGTAATTCCCCGTTCTTGCAAATGAGAGGGCACAGGAAAGAGGGTTTTCGGCCCCTTCAATTTCTTTTCTGATGGCGGCCTCAGCCAGCAGCATCTTCTGGTTGAAGGAATGCTTGATCGGACCGTAATCCATCGTTTCTCCAAAGTATTTTTCATACGCCTTCTGCACGGATTCCGACAGAACGGGAGTCGTGTCTTCTTCCCTGCTGTTTCCAATAATCCGCAGGACTTCCTTCAGATATGCTGATTTTATCTGCACATCCTCAAAATCCTTAATGTTTTCCGACTGCTTATCCACCATACATTGAATACATGCTGCACTTATCCTCATTTTTTCACCTCATTATATTTTAACCGGCAGCCTGTTTCCAGACTGCCGGTCATTTCTTTTTTCCGCAGTTTACTACGGATTTTCGCTATTTATATTATAGGTGTTTTTCCTCATTAGTGCAACCTTCCGGACTGCAAAGCAGATTACAATCGTTATCAGCATATCCGGGAGCGTGTTGCCTACAGCCATATCGACATGCATCAGCCCTCTGTATGTAAGGAATCCAATAACCCATATGACCAGATTAGGCACATTCGCAGCTTTTTTGCTCTCGTCCTTTTTCAGCAGGAAGAAATCTGCTATCTGAATGGCAATCATTGGAGCGAATACAGAACCGATCAGATAAAGGAAATCTGTAATATCGTCCATTGGGAATGCGATCGCTGCTACAGTTCCAACGATAGTCACCACAATTCCCACCTGTTTTCCGCTGATTCCTTTAATAATAGATTCGCTGGAAACACCCGCGGAATATGCATCCAAAAACGTTGTTGTTACAGTGGAGAAGATAATAATCAAAAGCCCTGCGATTCCCAGTCCTGCCTTCACCATAATGGAGGCAATATTTCCTTCTCCTGTAAAGATAGCAGCCCCCATACCTATGGTATACATCCAGCAGCTCACAATGCCGTAGACAATTGCGCTGACTGCGGTGGCTTTAACTGGTTTTTCCGCCTCACGGGTATAGTCACTGATCAATGGCAGCCACGATAACGGCATGGCTACGGAAAGTTCCACCGCTGCTCCAAAGGTCATCCCCTCCGGACTTATCATGCCAGGTGTTCCGCCGCCGAAGAATATCACCTTGCACAAAATCAATGTCAGAATGAACAGGGCCGTCATTGCCACTGTATTTATTTTACCCAGGTTGGTTATCCCGATGGCAATCCACAGGATAATCAGTGCTCCTATGACAAGGCACCATACCCAGGCACCGGTCTTCATAACGCCATTGGCCGCCAGCGCACCGTCATATATCATAATGGACGTCCAGCCCACCAGCTGCAGTACATTCAGTATGGAGAACAAAAGACTGCCCTTCTGCCCAAAACTCATCTTAACCGTTTCCATGGCGCTCTTTCTCGTCTTTGCACCGATCAGTCCTGCCAGGAACAGCATGGTACAGCCAATCACATGGCCCAGCACAATTGCCAGCAGCCCTTTGGAAAATCCCAGCGGAGCCAGGTAGGTTCCCGTCAGAATCTCTGCAATGGATACTCCTGCTCCGAACCAGATCAGACCGTTTTCAAAAATCGATGTACGTTTTGTTTTCATGATCAGCACACCTCCTTTTCTGAATCAGACGCTTCTTCTGTAAAGCAGCCCTCAATCGCAAATCCGTGGTTCATCGGACCGCTGCCCTGACCCAGATCCAGCATTGCTCCCAGTGCCCCGGATATATATTCTTTTGCGCGTTCCACTGCCTGTTCCATCAGAAATCCTTTTGCCAGATTGGACGCAATGGCGCTGGAAAGTGTGCAGCCGGTACCGTGTGTATTGGGATTATCGATCCGTTTCCCGTAAAACCATCGTGATCCGTCACCGCTGTATAACAAATCATTTGCATCATTTAACTCGTGTCCGCCCTTTAAAAGCACTGCACACCGGTATTTGCTGCTGATCGCTGCGGCAGCTTTTTCCATGTCCTCCTCAGACAGAATCTGCATGCCGGACAGAACCTCTGCCTCCGGTATGTTAGGAGTAATCACCTCTGCCAGAGGGATCAGCTTTTCTTTGAGTGTCTGCACAGCGCCCTCGCTGATCAGTCTGGAACCGCTCGTAGCTACCATAACCGGATCCAGAACAATATGTTCTGCCTGGTACTGTGTCAGCCTGTCTGCAATCGCCTCAATCAGCAGGGAAGAAGATACCATTCCGATCTTCACTGCATCCGGCCGGATATCTGTAAAGATACGGTCCATCTGCTCCTTTAAAAATTCTGGTGTTACTTCCATAATTCCTGTTACGCCGGTCGTATTCTGAGCGGTAAGAGCGGTAATTGCACTCATGGCGTATACGCCATTTGCTGTCATCGTCTTAATATCTGCCTGGATGCCGGCGCCTCCGCTGGAATCACTTCCAGCGATTGTTAATGCTGTTCTCATAATCTCTGTTTCCTTTCTTCATGTCTGCATTAATTTTATAGAGCGGCAGAAAGTGGTGCCCCCAGCCTGCCGCTGAGCTCTGTTTGCCAGAGTATGCTCTGTTTTAATTGCCTGCAGCCTGTTTTTGGCTGCCTGTATTTTATTCTAATTTATATATACCTTTTGAGTTACTTATGATTTCTTTTCCTTTATTATGATTCATACCAGTTACCCATAATCTGGCTTAACTCCAGAAATGAATGCAAATAATAATCGGCAGTTACTCTGATTTCCGTTTCCTGCCCGGCGCTGTATCTATCGTAGACGGCAGCAGTTTGAAATCCTGCTTTTCCTGCCGTTTCCAAAGCGTGCAGGGCATCTTCGAAAACCAGGACGTCTTCAGGGGCGGCCTGCATCCTGCGTGCCGCTTCCATAAAAATATCCGGACTCGTCTTATCTGTATTCATCTCCGAGCAAGTCAGAATTTCCTGGAAATAGGGCAGAATCCCATGCCTTGCGAATGCCGCCTCTACATTTTCCCGATCCCCGGATGTCGCAACGATCATGGGGATCTTCCGGCTTTTCAGCTCTTCCAGGCATTCCCGGACCCCCTCCTTGAGAGGGGCTTCACAGCTGTAGAAACCGTACAGCATTTTGTTAATTCCCGCTATGGCCTGCTGTAAATCCAGCTTCAGCCCATAATGTTCAATCAGATATTCCGTCCCCTGCCTTGTGCTCATTGTATTCAGGATCCGGCTCAGTCCAGGCTCCGCTTTCACGCCCAGGGATTCCAGATATCTCTCGCTGAGATTCTCCCAGATTTCCATGGAATCCAGCAGCGTTCCGTCTACATCAAAAACTGCCCCATGTATCGGCCTCATACCTTATTCTGCGGTGAAACCGCAGACCCGCCCGCAGGGCATGTGTTACGGGATGCCCCTGGGTATACCTTATTCTGCGGTGAAACCGCAGATCCGCCCGCAGGACACGTATTACGGGATTCCTCCGGGGATACATTTACCAGCTTTTTTGTCAGCGCTTTCAGATCCCGTGCCGCCGCCTTAATATCCGGCTGTGCAAAGAGTGCACTGATCACAGCGATTCCACAAATACCGCTGCCTGCAAGCTCCATAACATTGCCCGCACCGATGCCGCCGATTGCTATGACCGGGATATCTACGGCCCTGCAGATAGCCTTAACTGTATCCATATCGACCTCTGTTGCGTCCGCCTTGGATCCGGTTGGAAAGACAGCGCCGACTCCCAGATAATCAGCCCCATGTTCCTGCGCCAAAAGCGCCTGCTCTACCGTCTGGGCGGATACACCGATGATCTTGTCTTCTCCCAGCCTTCTGCGCACATCTCCCGCTTCCATATCGCTCTGGCCTACATGTACCCCGTCCGCATCCACGTCCAGGGCAATCTCCACACTGTCATTGATTACAAAAGGAACCCGATACCTTTTACAGAGTTCTTTGATCTCTCTGGCTTCCTCCATAAACACCTCTGTCTCCAGGTTCTTTTCCCGCAGCTGGATAAAAGTGGCGCCTCCCTCCAGTGCTTCCTCCACCTGCTTATATAACGTTGAATCTCCCAGCCAGCTTCTGTCTGTCACTGCATAGAGCAGTAGTTCTTCTTTACTGCACTTCATATTTTGCACCTCGTTCCAGTTCTTCGCCTGTCATGTTATAAACGGCGTCAATAATCCGGTTTCTGAATGTGGAATTTCCATCCCCGCTCTGCATCCGCGCAAATCCAGTCTCTCCCGCAAGTCCCATGGCGCAGACCGCAGCCGCAGCCGCCTCCAGCTTATGATCCGGATTCGCCGTAACAAATGCGGTCATCATACCCGACAGTTGGCACCCGGTACCAGTAATTTTCCCCATCTCAGATCTTCCGTTGCGGATAACATAGCATGTATCGCCATCGCTGACCAAATCAATTGCTCCTGTTACTGCAGTAATGCTGCCGCAGCTCTTAGAAAAATCTTTTACAAATGCGATTGCCTGCTCCAGATTATCCTCCGTAACGGCATCTGCCACATCGGCATCCACGCCCTTTGTCGTACCGCTCCCCTGAGCCAGCGTCTTAATCTCAGAAATATTTCCGCGGATCACATCAAACTTTACCTTTTCCATCAGTTCCTTTGCCGTGCTGGTCCGAAGCCCGCTCGCTCCTGCCCCCACGGGATCCAGAAGCACCGTGTGCCCCAGCTCATTTGCCCGCTGTCCTGCCAGAAACATACTGCGGATACTTCTCTGGTTCAGCGTCCCGATATTAATGTTGAGCCCTCCGCAGATAGATGTAATATCCACCACATCCTCTGGCTCATCTGACATAATCGGACTGCCGCCGCATGCAAGCAGGATATTCGCCACATCATTCACTGTCACATAATTGGTAATATTATGGACAAGTGGTGTCTGCTCTCTTACTCTGTCAAAGCATTCCTTCATCATGGTACCTACCTCCTGTGTATCGTTATTTAAATGTAAAAATGCGGATACACCAAAATAAGGTATATCCGCATAAAATGCAGTTCATTTTATCCCTACGTTGGCATTATCCAAATCAGGTTACGGGTCTAAGCAATACAGCTTACTCTCAGCCTGCTATGTGCAAGCTCCCCTTTCCAGGTTTTACAAGAATCATTATACTCCATTCTCAAATAATTTCAACTAAAACTTTTCAAACTTTTACATTCCTCACCAGACACACAAACTCTTTCGCTGTTTTTGTGTTTATGGTATAATAAATTAATTATATTCTTTTCTAAAGAAAGGATACCTTATGAATAAAAAAACAGCCTGTAAATTACATTGTCTATATAAAATCATGTTACTACTTGCGCTGTTGGTTTTTTTATATGTGATCTACAGCACCATGCACATAGAGAATCTGCCTGACAGCCGTTTTATCCCAAGCCAGCCAACCCGTTTGTCAGAAGGCTGGTATACGCTTGACAGTTCCGGAGTAAAAAGCGATATTCCTGAGCTTGATTCCTGGCGCCTTAAAAGTGATACCCCCGTCACAATCCACCGGGAACTGCCCGAACTGACTGACAAAGATTATCTGTTTATCGAAAATAATTTCAATTACATAAAAGTCTATATTGATGGTACCTGCCTCTACAACTACTCTGCAGATTCCATTGATTTGCCCGCTGATATGACGGGACACTTTATCTGCCAGATACCACTGGACAGGGACTACTCCGGACAAACCGTTTCCGTAGAGGTATTTCAGCCGCATTCGTATCTCAGTATGGGGATCAAAACAATTATGGTCGGTACAGGCAGCTCCTATGTCACGAATTACCTATATTCGCATACCGAGCTGATTGTCAGCCTGTCTCTTATGCTTATTGCGAGCCTTTGCCTGTTTATTGTTTTTCTATGGCAGAAGTGCCGAAAACTGGATTTCAATTACTCCGTGTTTGGCGAGCTTTCTCTCCTTACACTGCTTTCAGTTTTATGGATCTTTACTGACTCACAACTTCCCCAGCTATTCTGGGGGAATACCGTTGCGGCCTGTGTTGTTTCTTTTTTCTGCTTTATGGCGCTTCCACTGCCTATGCTCTCCATCACCAGCACGCTTTGTCTGGACAACCGCAGGGTACTGGAACGTATGAAATGCCTTCTGTTATTGAATGTAATGGTTCAGGGTGTTTTATACTTATTTGGAAATGTCAGCCTTGTCAGCATGCTTGTAATTACACACAGTCTGATCGTACTCAATGTCATTGTGCTGCTTGTATTCCTTATACGCAGGCTTCGGGGCAATGCGTCCCAATTTGCAAGGCCTTTGTTGATCTCTCTGATCCTGCTGATTTTCTCGGCAGTACTGTCGCTGATACAGTTTTATCTGAATCCCCAGGCAGACAACAGCCGTTTCTACCGCTATGGGTTTATCATATTTATTGCTGTCATGATCTATGTAAGCTCAAAAGCCATGCTGAATTTTGTTAATGATTATACGGAACATAAAATACTAAAAAGACTGGCCTACACCGATATTCTAACGAAAGTTGAGAGCAGGCTTGCATTTGAAGAATTTATGAGTGAGCTGCGGAGCCGTGCCTTGCCTTATCCCGGGGTATTTTATGTCTTTGACCTGAATAATCTGAAAGTCACAAATGACACTTACGGCCACAAAGCAGGAGATATCATACTGAAACAGGCCGCCGCTTGTATTTCAAAGGTCTTTCAGGATCATGGAAGAGTCTTTCGCATCGGCGGCGATGAGTTTGTTGCTTTCATCCAAGCTCCTTTCCCTGGACTGCCAGACTATGCTGCACAGCTGGAAAAAGAAATTGAAACGATGAACAGTAGCTGTGAGTATCCATTCACTCTTTCCATTGGATGGGATGCTTCTGATATGATAATAGGAAAAGAAATAGACACAACGCTCAAACAGGCGGACGATGATATGTATAAAAACAAGATAAAATACCGAGCAAAGGAAATGCAGAAAAATAAAAAAATTCTGGAATAAGCACCGGATTAAAAGAAAAGGCAGCACTGCTAATGCTGTCCTTTCTTTTTCTTAAAAACTGCTTTTCTGGCCACTTCTGCTGCATTCATTGCATCTGGTGTATAATAATCAGCACCGATTTTTTCTGCAAAGGACTCTGTAACAGGTGCGCCTCCTACCATCAGTATATATTTTTCACGCAGGCCCCGCTTCTGAAGTTCCGCCGTACACTCTTCCATCCTGATCATAGTCGTAGTAAGCAGAGCGGACATACAAATAATATCAGCCCCCGTTTCTTCTGCTTTATCTATAAACGCCGCTGTCTCCACATCGACTCCCAGATCATAAGTTTCAATACCAGCCCCTTTAAGCATCATAATTACCAGATTTTTACCAATATCATGCAAATCTCCCTGGACGGTTCCCACAACAGCCCTGCCAACAGGCTCTGCCCCCACGGCCGACAGCCTTGGTTCAAGTACATTCATCCCTGCATGCATAGCATTAGCCGCAACCAGCACCTCAGCAACAAACACTTCATTGTTTTTGAACTTCAGCCCAAGATCCATCATTGCTGCCAAAAGCCCTTCATCCAAAATCACCTTCGGATCCAAATTTTCTGCCAAAGCCTCCTGCACTAAGGCCTTTACCTTTTTAGCCTTTCCCAGTTGAAGATACTCATAAATCTCTTGAATCAGTTCCATCGTCTCACCCTCACTCAATGTAGCCCTACTATAAGAATCATAAACTTCATTCAGGTAATTATCTCACAAACCAGATGATTTTTCAATTTTTAAATCGGGATATAGCGACGA
>LDAQ01000110.1 GCA_001028025.1 Faecalicatena fissicatena
CCCGCCCCGTTCCATGCAGGCGTCCCCCCAACCACAAATTAACTACCAGTTAATAATATTTATAGAATTTAACGAATGGTCTGTTGTGGGTGTGTATTTATTCTGCTATTCTGTAGGAGAAATAGGAAATACTATATAGATCATAATTTATTGTAGGAGGCGGATATGAAAATACATGAAATGATCAGGTGTAAGAGGAAGGAGAAGGGGCTGACGCAGGAGGAGCTTGCAAGGTATCTTGGGGTGTCGGCTCCGGCGGTGAATAAATGGGAGAAGGGGCTGAGCTATCCGGATATTACGCTGTTGCCGGTGCTGGCGGCATATTTTAATCTCAGTGTGGATGATCTGATTGGATATGAGCCTCAGATGGTGAAGGAGGATATTAAAAAGCTTTACCGCCGGCTTGCAGACAGATTTGAGAAGGAACCTTTTAAGGCGGTGAAGGCAGAGTGCGATGAGTATATTAAAAAATATTATTCCTGTTTCCCTCTGCTGATGCAGATGTCGGTGCTTCTAATGAATCATTATCCGATGGCAGAAAACCCTCAGGAGGTTATGGATGAGATTATAGAACTGCTTGACCGTATAACTGAGGAGAGCAAAGACGTATATCTTGCAAAGAATGCGGCAATGCTGAAAGGCGGATGTTATCTTATGACGGGACAGCCAGAGGAGATCCTGGATATGCTGGGTGAAGAGATACATCCGGTCTCCCAGGAAACGGAGATGCAGGCACAGGCATATCAGCTCAGAGGAAATGTGGAAAAAGCCGTGCAGGCGATACAGATCTCGATGTACCAGCATCTGCTGTTTCTGATTGCTGATGCTTCTATGCATATTGCATGGCAGACAGAGGCTTCTGAGAAAACGGAAGAGATTATAAGGCGTACACTGGCAGTAGCAGACATATTTAATATGGATTATCTGCATTTTAATACAATCGTTCAGGTGTACTTTGCGTCCGCCCAGTATTACTGTATCACAGGAAAAACGGAGGAAGCTGTAAAAATGCTGGAACGTTATACCGACTGCATTTACATGCAGGAAATACCTTTGCAGCTTCATGGAGACAGTTACTTTGACAAAGTAGATGAATGGCTCCTGGGACTGGCACTGGGACGGGATGCTCCCCGCGGCGATGCAGCCATACGCCAGAGCATTTACCAGGCAATCGCGGCAAATCCTTTGTTTGAATGCCTGAATGATAATATGCATTATAAACGGCTTATAAAAAGGCTGGAGGAATACAGCAGAAGCAAATAACAGCAGGATTCGGCCCGGGGATTCCTCTTTCTACAGGAAAACGTGAAAGGATATCCAGGGGCAGGCAGTGAATGGAACATAAAATATCCTGCGGAAATCAGGACATTCGGGTTTATCAGTTGGTTTTTTAGAAGAGCCGAAGTATAGCGGCGAAAAAGGAGGAACAGATTTATGAATACATTATTTGAATATTTACCGATATTGCTTCCGGTAATTCTTATACAATTAATTTTAATGGTGACAGCACTTGTTCATGTGCTGCGCCATCCGAACTACCGGTTTGGCAATAAAGTGGTCTGGATTGTAATAGTGGTGTTTATTCAGATTATAGGGCCCATTATTTATTTTGCATTTGGAAGAGGGGAAGACGAATGAATGTACTGGAAATTGAAGACCTGAAGAAAAAATTTGGTTCCCACCAGGTTCTGGACGGTTTATCCATTGCTGTGCCGGAGCACTCGGTTTTTGGATTTCTCGGGAAAAACGGCGCAGGGAAAACAACAACAATGAAGATCGTGCTCGGACTTCTGCAGTCGGATGGCGGGGAGGTACGTGTACTTGGAGAAAAGTCTGTATACGGGCAGAACGCGGCAAATCGGTTTATCGGGTACCTGCCGGATGTCCCGGAGTTTTACAGCTACATGACGCCCGTGGAATATCTAAGGCTATGCGGACAGATTACAGGGATGAAAGAAAAACAGATCCGGCTCAAGTCCGAAGAACTGCTGGAGCTTGTAGGCCTTAAAGGGGTTAAAAAAAGAATTGGTGGATTTTCAAGGGGAATGAAGCAGCGTCTTGGAATCGCCCAGGCGTTATTCAATGAGCCGAAGCTGCTAATCTGCGACGAACCAACCTCAGCGCTGGATCCTGTGGGACGGCGGGAAGTGCTGGATATTATGGAACAGGTCAGAGAGAAGACAACGGTTATATTTTCCACCCACGTCCTTACGGATGTTGAAAGAATCTGTGACAGAGTAGCAGTTTTAAACAACGGAAAGACTGTTATGGAAGGCAGGCTGGACGAAATACGGGATAGGCACCGGAAAAACGCGCTGCTCATAGCATTTGAAAGAAAAGAAAATTTAAAGAGGTTTATAGAAGAGCCTGTTTTCAGAAAGCTTCTGACTGCATCGAAAAAAGAGGGCTGCCAGGTTATTATAGAGGCGGCAGACATTGAGCAGGCAGAGTCCGAGCTTATCAGGGGACTAAACGAGACCCAGATCATGCCCTCCAGGCTGGAAATACTGGAACCGTCACTGGAAGGATTGTTTATGGAGGCAATACAATGAGAGCATATGCAGCATTTACAAAAAAAGAATTTACAGAATTTACAAGAACGTATAAGCTTTTAATCCTGGGCCTGGTGTTTTTACTTTTTGGAATCATGAGCCCGCTGGCAGCCAAATACATGCCCGAAATCATCAGCCAGTTCATGCCCGCGGGAATGGAGATTGAAGTATCCGCCCCGACGGCGCTGGATTCCTGGATGCAGTTCTTTAAAAACATTTCACAGCTGGGTCTGTTTGTGGCAGTCATCCTTTTCGGCGGAATCATGTCTTCAGAGTATTCCCGGGGCACCCTGATTCACATGCTGACAAAAGGCCTCCCAAGAAGAACCGTAGTCCTGGCAAAATTCACGGCCGCATCTCTTCTCTGGACCGGAGCCTATCTGCTGTGTTTTGGAGCGGCCTACGGATACACATGGTTCTACTGGAGATCCGATGCCAACATGTCCGGCCTGTCCGTGGCAATCGCGGCGACATGGCTGTTCGGAATCTTCCTGCTGGCCATAACAATCCTGGGAAGCGTCCTGTGCAGAAACTCCTACGGCTGTCTCCTGTTCACCGGCATCGCAGTAGTCCTCCAGTTTCTGCTGAACATGCTCCCAAAGATCAAAGAATTCAACCCACTGGAGCTCATAACTGAAGGAACCCCGCTGCTGCAGGGACAGATCGAGACCGGCCTCTTCCTGAAGCCCACAATTATTGCATGCGTAGGAACCCTCCTCTGCGTCACCTTGTCATGCATCATATTCAACAAGAAAAAGCTTTAGGCGGAGTGAGCGGACTTGTACGCGAATGGATGGGGGGCCGCTGTACGGAATCGTGATATGGCTCTTTTGGATGCGGATTTAGGGGATAACTGCCACTAATCAAAATGAAGGCCAGCATGATGAACACCGACGACAAACACGAGAATGCAGGATGCATTCTCGCTAAGTCGTCTTTCCAACAGGACTGGAAGTCCTGTTGGAAGTTCATATGCTGGCCTTCATTTTGATAAAGTGGCAGTAATCCCCTAAATACGCATCCAAAAGAGCCATATCACGATTCCGTACAGCTACGTTAATCCAATCGGGAATAAAACACTCTCTCCGGGTGGAGTACAAGCCGGTAACAGTGGATCCGAACCGTCTGCCCGAAACTCCCTGTCCCCCATACCGTTGTGTTGCTTTTTATGAACACGGTTATCAACGTTAAAAAATGTTAAACCAACCAACCAACAAACAAACAAACTAACAATCCATTCACTATCACCCCCAAAAAGTACGTCACGCATTATCCAATTCAATCCGCCTCTCCCGTGAACACCCCACCCGGAATGTTTTCCCATACGCCTGGATGAACACAGCCTGTGAGAAGAGGAAGCCCTGCCGGGGCGGGGAAAGAAAATAGAGTGGTGCCCGAAGGCGTAGAATGCGCGGTTAGAACGGCTTAATGGAAAGCCTGCCGGATTTTGAGGCTAAAATCGGCTCACAAAGCCGATTTTAAAGAGGCCTGAGCTGCATAATCATCAAGATTATGCAGTGAATGCCTCTGATGCCTCAAAATCCGGCAGGCTTTCCATTTAGCCGTTCTCCGCAAATGCCCCGCCTTCGGGCACCACTCTATTTTCTTTCCCCGTCCCGGCAGGGCTTCCTCTTCTCACAGGCGCCCCCCATACGCCAAAACATCCCCCCACCTGTTCAAAAGGATGGAAAAAGCGGGGGAGGCGTAGTATAATCTATTTATCTATTACTTATTAAAGGAGACTGGAAGATGCTTTTTTTTAATTGTGACTACACGGAAGGCGCCCATCCAAGGGTGATGGACAGGCTTTTAGAGACGAATATGGAGCAGACGGACGGGTACGGGGAAGATCCGTACTGCGAACGGGCCAGGGAGATTATAAGAGAACTTTGCGGGGACGATACGCTGGATGTTCATTTCCTGGTTGGGGGGACACAGACGAATGTTACGGTTATTTCGGCTGCGCTGCGGCCGCACCAGGGGGTCCTGGCGGCGGAGTCGGGACACGTTAATGTGCATGAGACGGGGGCCATTGAATCATGCGGGCATAAGGTGCTGGTGCTTCCCTCGGGGGATGGGAAGATCACGGCACAGCAGGTAGAGGAGGCATATAGAGACCATATTGCGGATGACAGTTTTGAGCACTGTGTGCAGCCGAAGATGGTATATATCTCGAATCCCACGGAGATGGGCACGATATATACAAGGGCTGAGCTTGAGGGTCTGGCTGGTGTGTGCAGGAAAAACGGACTGTACCTTTTTATGGATGGGGCAAGACTGGGGTATGGACTGTCCGCAGCAGGTAATGATCTGGATCTGAAAGGAATAGCCGGGCTGTGTGATGTATTTTATATCGGCGGAACAAAAGTGGGCGCTTTATTCGGGGAAGCCGTGGTGATATCAAATCCGGGACTGAAAGAGGATTTTCGCTATATTATGAAGCAGAAGGGGGCGATGCTGGCAAAGGGCAGACTTCTGGGGCTGCAGTTCCTGGCGCTTCTGGAAGACGGACTGTATTTTGAAATTGGCAGGAGGGCCAATGAACTGGCGGATAAGATCCGGGATGCCTGCAGGAAGGCGGGATATCCGCTTCTGACTGAAAATACAACCAATCAGGTGTTTACGATTCTGCCAGATGATAAGCTTGATGAATTGAAAGAGAAGTATGTTTTTAGTTATCAGCATAGAGTGGATGATGAGCACAGCGCAGTGCGGTTTTGTACCAGCTGGGCGACAGCAACGGAGAATGCGGGAGCGCTTGCAGATGATATTTCAGGAAAAGGAGAATGAAGATGAAAGAAGATAAGAAAAAAGTGTGGACCCGAAGAGAGATTGTACATGAGATACTGGAATACTCCAAGGTGATTATAGTTGCCGCCGCCTTTTCTGTTCTGCTGAATAAGACGCTGATTACCAATGCGCAGGTTACCTCTGGTTCTATGGAGAATACGGTGATGACCGGAAGCCGTGTGTTTGTCAACCGGCAGGCATACCTGTTCCAGGATCCACAGAGAGGTGATATCATATCCTTTTATTATCCGGATGATGGCGAAACGGAGTATATGAAGCGGATTATCGGACTGCCGGGGGAAGAGATCGAAGGCAGGGACGGCGCAGTCTATATTAATGGGGGTATGCTGGAAGAACCTTATATAAGGGAAGTATCCTATGAGGATTTCGGTCCTTATGAGATCCCGGAAGGTTCCTATTTTATGATGGGCGATAACCGTACTAATTCCTGGGATTCCAGATACTGGCTGAATAAGTTTCTTTCCAGAGATGCGATCATTGGAAAAGCGGAATTTGAATACTACCCGGAGATAAAGTCATTTCACTGACAATAATGACAAAGGAATATAAAGTGTTTTGGAGAGGACAGGAGACTATATGAAGGTATATTTCGATTCATCCCTGTGGTGCACAAAAGGCCGGAAACCATGCAAAGTCCGGCGGGATATAGATGCAGTGTTTAAGGATGGGGGACTGACGCGCTATGTCCCCACAGTATACTGCTTTCAGCAGGGGCTTGTTTTTGATATTCTGACGATAGTGGAAGAGAAAGCGATTACTGAATATTATGAGAAATACAAAGATTTGGAGAAAAAAGCGGACACACTTTCCGATATACAGATACAGAAAATCAGTCAGGACAATCCGTATCAGGATGTGTGCCTGAAGGAAATCTGGCTGAACGGGAAACAGGAACAGCATTTAACCTACAGCAGTACGGGATATCTGCCTGTGATCCGGGAAGAGGAGGAACACAGCGCGATCCGGGAAATCAAAGAGGCTTATTCCGATTATCTGGGCGGTACAGAAAGCTTCTTCTGCCAGCGGGTATGCGCAGAGACAGAACGGGATTTTACTTTAGATTCATTGAATAGAATTCAGATGGAAGTAGCCGGAAAACATGAGGTATATGTTCTGGATCAGGAAACAATGGCAGCACCGGGAGAAGAACACTGTATGCAGTTTATCCATCCGGTGACAGGTGTCAGCCATAGGGTTTATATTTATGATGTGCAAAATATGGGAGCCCCTGAAGTTTTTGACGGCAGGCTGGAATACACTCTTGCAACGGCAGAAATCGTGCCCGGCCTGGGGAAAGATGAACAGCTAAAATTTGATGCGTCTATGTCCTATATATCGACAGGTACAAAGAAGGGGGCAGTGTCTGTAATTGGCGGCCAGTCAGGACCTGTGTCCATATTCTTTGCAGGGAAGAGGACAGAACAGAAGAGCAGGTACGGCGGCAACATGCAGCCCTGTTTTTCAAAACCGTATTGGAAAGAGGCGAGGGATTCCATGTCCGGCAGGTTCCGCATTACAGGACTGGAATGCCTTGTGGAGGAGGAAAAGGTCATAGATTTATTTCCCTGCAGGCAGTGAGCCGGACGGCCTGACGCTGGAACTTCACGAATAACTTAAAGAGCCATTCAAATGAGAAGTAAGAAGAGGAGGCAGAGTATGAAGATATTGGCAGTGATTGATATGCAGAATGATTTTATTGACGGAGCACTGGGAACAGCGGAGGCACAGGCGATTGTACCCAGAGTAATAGATAAAATCAAAAGATTTGACGGCAGAGTTCTGGCAACCAGGGATACCCATGGGGAAGATTACCTGGATACCGAGGAAGGCAGGAAGCTCCCAGTGGTGCATTGTGTTCGTGACACACAGGGCTGGCAGATTCATGCGGATATCGAAGCACTTCTTACGGAACAGCCCATTGATAAACCGACATTCGGCAGTCTCGGCCTGGGGCAGGTATTGTCGGCGTATCAGAAGTATCAGGAACCGATTGAGAGTATTACCCTGATCGGCGTGTGCACGGATATTTGTGTGATATCCAATGCACTGCTATTGAAGGCATATATGCCCGAGGTTCCGGTGATTGTGGATGCTTCCTGCTGCGCAGGAGTAACGCCGGAAACGCACAGACAGGCGCTGGAGGCTATGAAAGTCTGCCAGATTAACATTGTAAATGAATAAACTGTATCAAATATTTAGAATCAAACGAGAATAAGGAGAGCAGGAACATGGAGAATTTTCAATATTATACTCCCACAAAGGTTGTATTTGGCCGGGGGACAGAGGCTGAGACAGGAAAGCTGATACAGGAATACGGCTGCAGCAAAGTTCTGGTGCATTACGGCAGCGGAAGTGTAAAAAGGACAGGGCTTCTGGAACGGATCTGCCGGTCACTTGAAGGTGCCGGGATCGCATATATTACCCTGGGTGGTGTCGTGCCCAACCCCCATCTGTCTCTAGTATATGAAGGGATTGAACTGTGTAAAAAGGAAGCGGTTGACTTTATCCTGGCCGTAGGCGGCGGCAGCGTGATTGATTCGGCAAAAGCAATCGGATATGGCGTGGCGAATGAGGGCGATGTATGGGATTTTTATGACCGGAAGAGACAGGCAGAGGCGTGTCTTCCGATAGGAGCCGTCCTCACAATCGCGGCGGCAGGTTCAGAGATGAGCGATTCCTCTGTAATCACAAATGAAGAGGGCTGGATAAAAAGAGGATACAGTAGTCAGTATGGCAGGCCACGTTTTGCGGTTATGAACCCGGAACTGACGATGACGCTTCCGGAATACCAGACCATGAGCGGCTGCGTGGACATTATGATGCATACGCTGGAGCGTTACCTGAACCGTTCACAAAACATGGACCTGACGGACGGAATCAGCGAGCATTTGCTGCGTACGGTGATGAAACATGCGGCCATTCTCCTGAAAGATCCGGAGAATTATGATTCAAGGGCGGAAGTCATGTGGGCGGGAAGCCTTTCCCACAATGGACTGACCGGATGCGGTACAGACGGAGGAGACTGGGCTTCCCATCAGATCGAACATGAGCTGGGCGGCATGTTTGACGTTGCACACGGCGCAGGTCTGGCGGCAGTGTGGGGCAGCTGGGCGAGATACGTAGTATCGGAAAGGCCCGGGCGTTTTGCAAAGCTGGCTGTAAATGTCATGGGGACTGCTGACTGTGGAGATGATATACAGACTGCGTTAAAAGGAATTGAAGCCATGGAAGATTTTTACCGCTCCATCAATATGCCTGCATCGTTGAAAGAGCTTGGCCTGGATCCTACGGACGAACAGCTGAGAGAGATGGCGGAGAAGTGCTGTTTCTGGGGCAGAAGAACTGTCGGCTGTGTGAAGGCGCTGGAAGCGGAAGACGTTTATAAAATTTATCAAGAGGCCAGATCCTATGAATAACAGAGAAAAGTGGCTGGATTGGGCGGTTGAGCTGCAGAGCATCGCGCAGGGGGCTTTGTATTATTGTAAAGACAAATTTGATATCGAACGTTTTGAACGGATACGTGAAATTTCCGCGGAAATGCTGAGTCTTCAGACGGAGATCCCGCTGGATAAGGTGAAGGATATCTTTTGCGATGAGAAGGGCTACCAGACTCCGAAGCTGGATACAAGGGCCGCAATTTTTAAGGACGATAAGATTCTGCTTGTGCAGGAAGCAAACGGTACCTGGTCTCTGCCTGGAGGCTGGGTGGATGTAGGTCTGTCTGTGAAAGAAAATATTGTGAAAGAGGTCAAAGAAGAAGCCGGGCTGGATGTGACGGCCGAGATGGTGATTGCTGTCCAGGACAGAGAAAAGCACAATCAGCCGCTCTATGTCTACCGGGTATGCAAGATTTTCCTCCTCTGCAAAGTGACCGGCGGGCAGTTTGAGGAAAATCTGGAGACTGTGGACAGCAGGTATTTTGAAATAGATGAACTGCCAGTTCTGGCAGAGGAAAAGAATATAAAAGAGCAGATCATCATGTGCTTTGAGGCATATCATACACCGGGATGGAAAACTTATTTTGACTAAAGGACAGGAAAAGACGCTTGACGCTGCCAGGCGCATAAAAGCAGCGATCGGGATAGTGGAATGGGAGTAACACAGGAGGGAATGTGATGGGCAAAGTAAGAAAAATTATACTGTGGGTTTTAAGTGTATTGACTGGTGTGGGGATTGTGTTCAGCGGTATCTGTATCTGGCTGCAGAGTAAAAGGAACTCTTCTGTGTCCATAATCGGCGGCACAGATGGCCCCACCAGCGTATTTATTGCTGGAAATGCAAGGGATTTCACAACCTTATATATGGCAACGGTTTTACTGATTCTGGTGACTGCGTTTGCGTTCTGGCTGATGAGCGGGATCCCCCTGTGGGACAGAACAGAGGTATTCTTTACAATGGACATGAGAGAATTTTCCCGGGCTGAAAAGATTCTGAGCCGTCATAAGATTCCCTACAGGTCAAAGATTGTACGGCATACTACAAGGAATAATCAGATGCTGGGCAGAATCGGGGAAAATGAAAACTGTAATGCAACATATGCAGTGTACACAGAAAAAAAGAATGCAGAGGAGGCAAGATACCATTTGAGTCAGGAAATGGGCCGTCAGGAATAATGGGAACAGATAAAATATTAGCAGAAGAAATTGCATATGCAAGACAGGATGAGATGCCGGTTGAAAACCGGAATTATAAAGATGAGACAGTGACAGGTGCGGACATACATAAAGTGGAATTCATGGCAGTAACGTTTGAAAGGTGCAGGTTTGTGGACTGCGATTTCTCGGGAGCAGGATTCTATCGCACGCAGATGGAAAAATGCGATTTTTCCAATTGTATATTCAGCGGAAGTTATTGGAAAGATAGTAAGATCATCGAATGCAAAGGAAACGGCAGCAGGTTTGACCACGCTGTTTTAAAGAAAACTTGTTTTCTGGATACGCAGCTTAACATGGCCAATTTCGGACAGAGCCTCTGGGAAGGCTGCACGGCGGAGATGTGCGGTTTCCGGGAGGCATTTTTCTCGGAGGTGAAGCTGAAAAAGACCGGATTTTCCAAATGTGATTTCACAAAAGTTGATTTTTTCAGGACACTGCTCAAAGGGATTGACTTTTCGGACAGTACAATTGAAAGCATTATGGTGTCGGATGGATACCGGGAAGTTTCAGGAATGAAGATTAATATGTTTCAGGCGGTGGAGATGGCAAAGCTGCTGGGCGTAAAGATTGTTTAACAGAGGAGCACAAAATAGATGAAGATAGATCGACTAATTGGAATTTTATCCATCCTGCTCCAGCAGGAGAAGGTAACGGCCCCCTATCTGGCGGAAAGGTTCGAGGTATCCAGGAGGACAATCAACCGGGATATCGAGGCACTGTGCCAGGCCGGCATACCGCTGGTGACAACACAGGGAAGCGGGGGAGGCATCTCCATTATGGAAGGTTACCGGATCGACAGGACGCTGCTTACTTCTTCGGATATGCAGGCCATACTGGCGGGGCTTCGGAGTCTGGACAGTGTAGCCGGAAGCAGCAGGTACCAGCAGCTGATGGACAAACTGTCCGTTGGCAATTCTTCCGTGCTGAAATCAAATCAGCATATCGTGATCGACCTGTCCTCCTGGTATAAGGTGTCGCTGGCGCCCAAAATAGAACTGATCCAGTCTGCGATCGACAGAAAAGAGAAGATACTCTTTGATTACTATGGCCCGGGCGGCGACAGCAGCAGGGAGATCGAGCCATATCTGCTTGTCTTTCAGTGGGCCTCCTGGTATGTATGGGGATATTGCCTTGACAGAGAGGATTACCGGATGTTTAAGCTGAACCGGATGCTTGAGTTAAAAGCGGCAGGGGAGCGGTTTGCAGGGCGAAGCCTGCCCGAGTTCCGGATCGAGAACGAGGCGGTATTTCCCGCGCGGCTGCAGGTGAAAGCACTGCTTGAGCCGTCCATGAAGTGGCGGCTGATTGAAGAATATGGGATTGAAAGTTTTCAGGTGCAGCCTGACAAAAGACTGCTTTTCCAGTTTGGCTTCATGGACAAAGAAAGCGTGTTTGGATGGCTTCTGAGCTTTGGAGACAGGGCAGAGCTTCTGGAACCTGCCGGCCTGCGCGGTGAGATGCGGGAAATGCTTCAGCGCATGACGGAAAAATATAAAGATTAATTTGTTCTCTAAATGTGACATATAGATGTCATGTTCTGTATGTTAAACTCTTATTATAAAAAATAGTAAGGCTCGAAAACACCTTGCCAACTATTTTTCATGCATCGCACGTAAGTGACCAAAGGACGGTCACTAAGTGCTCATAGCTATAAAAAAAGAAAGAGGGAAATGAAAATGGAATATGAAATCTTATATATGGAAGAAAAGAAAGCAGCAGGACTGGCTGCCAGAACGAACAATACGTCTCCTGATATGGGAGCCGTGATCGGAGGGCTCTGGCAGCGTTTTTATGGGGAGGGCATCTATGAGATGATCCCGGGGAAGGTAAATGACAAGGCTCTGGGAATTTATTCGGAGTATTCGGAAGATGAAAAAGGAGATTATACTATAACAGTGGCATGTGAAACAGACGGAAATGGTGAATTACCGGAAGGAACTTTGGTTACCGTGATTCCGGCAGGAAAATACGCCAGATTCATTGTAAAAGGAGATCTGCACGAGGCGGTGGCACAATTCTGGCAGCAGCTATGGGACATGGATTTGCCCAGAACATATGTGTGCGATTATGAGGAATACCAGAACAGCGATATGGAGCAGGCGGAAATTCATATGTATATAGGAGTGAAATAAATGGCATCCAGTTTAGAATATGTAAAGTATGTGACCGGACAGCTGGACCAAGCTGGCAGTATCACCTATAAGAAACTGTTCGGCGAGTACGGGCTCTGGCGGGACGGCAAATTTTTTGGAACAGTGGAGGACAACCAGTTTTATGTGAAAATGACCCGGGCAGGGCATGAGATGCTGCCGGATGCAGAGCCGGCTGCCCCTCACGGCGGGACTCCGGGAATGTATCTGGTGGAAGAGCTGGAAGATACACTGTTTTTAAAAGAGCTGGTCGAGAGAACCTGTGAGGAACTGCCCGAACCAAAGAAAAAAACGGCGGGAAAGAAGGCAAAGAAAAATGGATAAAGTAGATTACAAAAAAACAGACAAAGAATTGTATTTTCCAAAGAAAACTCCGTCGGTTATCGAGATACCGGAAATGGTCTTCATAATGACGGATGGGAGAGGAAATCCGAACACATCAGAAAGCTATGCCCAGGCAATGGAGATCATGTACGGCCTTTCTTATACGATCAAGATGAGCAAAATGAAAGGAAATCAGCCGGCAGGTTATTTTGAATATGTGGTGCCGCCGCTGGAAGGTTTTTGGAGTGTGGAAGGAACGGAATTCGATGGACTGAATATCACGGACAAAGACAAGTTCTGCTGGACCTCTATGATACGCCAGCCGGAATTTGTGACAGAGGAAGTTTTTGAATGGGCCAAAGAAGAGCTGAGAAAGAAGAAGCCGGAACTGGACTTTTCCGCAACCAGGCTGGAGCGGTTCACAGAGGGCCTGTGCTGCCAGGTTATGCACCTGGGTCCTTATGATGATGAGCCGGCTACGATCATGAAGCTGGAAGAATATATCCGGGACAACGGATATATGACTGATATTACGGATGAGAGGCGGCATCATGAGATCTATCTGGGGGATCCCAGAAAGACAAAACCGGAAAACTTAAAGACAGTGATCCGGCATCCGATCAGGAAAATATAGGAAAAAATTTTAAAACTTATAAGCAGATAATCATTTTTGAGTACACCTTGAAAACAGCAAAGATACGGCGATAGACTGGCGTTCATTTAGACTGCCTTCTAGTTTTGGGGACAGGACAAAATGCCCCAAATTCCTTGACAAATCAGGAAATGTGAGTAAAATAAGACAAAACAGGAGTAACTAACACGCACACGAATGATTGGAGTTTTAGTGATGAAAGCAAAACATAACAGTCTTGACATCATGAATCAGTTTAATCAGACTCTGCCGCTTGCTGACAGCGTTGTTTTTGTGCCGTGCGTTCCAAGTCCCCTTGGGGTATGCGCATAGTATAAAAATGAATAATGACAGTAAAGAGGATATCGTTGTGCTGATCGTTTGATATGGATAGAATGCAAAGGATGGAGGTATGGCTATATGCTTCCATCCTTTTTCTGTGGAGGGCCTGTGGGAAACCGGAGATGTTTCCGGGGCATGAAAGCTCACAGTTAAGCTATTGAACGGGAGAGACGGAAAGTATCCGGCTCTCCTTTTATCATCCTGAAAATGTATCGGCAAATCCCAAAAGGCATTCCGTAAAGTGTGTCCCGGAGGGAACCAAAAGGAAGATGAGGAAGGTTAAACATTATGGATAGAAAAGAGATTCTGCAGAATAAGAAAAGAGTAGTAATAAAAGTAGGGACGACTACGATTACGTATGACGAGACTGGAAATATTAATCTGGATAAGCTGGAAAAGTTCGTAAGGATACTGATTAATCTGCGCAACAAAGGAAGGGAGGTAATCGTGGTATCTTCCGGGGCTGTGGGAATCGGAAGAAATGTGCTGGGACTTCAGCAGAAACCAGAGACCGAAGCTGCCAAGCAGGCATGTGCGGCGGTCGGACAGGGAAGACTTATGATGATCTATGAAAAATTGTTTAACGAATACAGCCAGCTGACAGCACAGGTTCTTTTAACAAAGGAATCCATCACAAATGAGGAGTGCCGCAAGAATGCCCGCCAGACCTTCGATGAGCTGTTCCGCATGAAGGTGGTTCCGATTGTAAATGAAAATGATGCCATATCTGTGGATGAACTTTCATATGGTAACTTTGGAGACAATGACACGCTTGCGGCATATGTGGCAAGACTGGTGGATGCGGATCTGCTGATCCTGATGTCCGATATAGACGGTCTTTACACAGATGATCCAAAGAAAAATCCAAATGCCAGATTTATCCATACGGTGGTAGGCATTGATGAACAGCTGGAACAAATGGCGAAAGGAGCTTCCAGCGATATGGGAACAGGCGGAATGGCCACGAAGATCGGTGCTGCAAAGATTGCGACAGCATCCGGTGCAGACATGGTGATCGCCAACGGTAAAAATATTTATGCCATCAACGACATTATGGCGGGCAAAAAGATTGGCACTTTATTTTTATCAAGAGAGCATGGGATCGAATTGGAGAATGAACTGGCCCCGGAACGGGCACAATACCGCAGGCAGGTAAAAAAACAAAAAAAAGATAACCAGAGAGAAGACGAGACAAAACCACAGTATCGTATGGAACAGGAAACAATGGGAGTATCAATGAATCTGATAGGAGGCAGTTATGGGCAGTTATATGGAAACATTGGGTAACAGGGCAAAAACAGCATCCCGGGAGGCGGCGTCACTGGGTACGCAGGAGAAGAACCGCGGCCTTCTGTCTGTAGCCGAAGAGTTATGCCAGCAGACAGAGCGGATATTAGAGGAAAATGAAAGAGATGTCGCAGCGGCGGAAGAAAACGGTATGAAAAGTTCTCTGATTGACAGGCTGCGCCTGACAGAACAGAGAATTCAGGATATGGCGGAAGGACTGAGACAGATTGCGCAGCTTGAAGATCCTGTAGGGGAAGTGCTGTCTATGAAAAACAGGCCGAATGGCCTTAGGATAGGGAAAAAGAGAGTACCGCTCGGCGTAATCGGGATTATCTATGAATCCCGGCCAAATGTAACGGCAGATGCATTCGGACTGTGTTTTAAAACGGGGAATGCAGTTATACTGCGGGGAGGCAGCGATGCGATTAACTCCAACAAGGCAATTGTGCATGCCGTGAAGGAAGGCCTCAGAAAAGCAAAACTTGCTCAGGATCTGATTCTGCTTGTAGAAGATACCGGGCGGGAGACCGTGTATGAGATGATGAAGCTGCATGGATATATTGATGTGCTGATACCAAGAGGCGGGGCGGGGCTGATCTCCAGCGTGATCCAGAACAGTACCGTGCCCGTGATCGAGACAGGTACCGGTAATTGCCATATCTATGTAGATGAGTGTGCGGATCTGAACATGGCGGCAGACATCATCGAGAATGCAAAGACACAGCGGATGGGCGTATGCAATGCCTGCGAATCACTGGTGATACATGAGCATGCGGCAGCCCAGGCAATCCCTATGATAGTGAGCCGCCTGAAAATGCACGATGTAGAGATCAGAGGAGATGAGAAGGCCTGCGGGTACAGTGAGGATATCGTACCGGCAACGGAAGACGACTGGGGAACGGAGTATCTGGACGCAGTGATATCCATAAAAGTGGCAGATTCTCTGGATGCAGCTATCCGGCATATTAATACTTATAATACGGGCCATTCCGAATCTATTATAACCGAGAACTATGACAATGCGCTCCGCTTCCAGGATGAGATTGATGCCGCGGCGGTCTATGTGAACGCCTCCACCAGATTTACGGATGGGTTTGAGTTCGGTTTTGGTGCGGAGATTGGTATCAGTACACAGAAACTGCATGCACGGGGACCTATGGGGCTGGAAGCGCTGACTACGACAAAATATATCATATTTGGGAATGGGCAGACCAGAAAATAAAGGCTGTGGAGGATGGGGACGCTAAGAAACCGTGAAGCATGACCCCTGCCGGGAGCATATCTGCCATTTTAAAAATCCGCTCCGTTTACGTAAGAGGCCCTAAAGGAAGAAACATAGAAAATAGCGGTCCAGCGGCATGCACCCCGAAATTTGATAATTTCGGGGCTTAGGCCGCTTCAGAATTTGCCGTGATACGACAAATTCTGCCCACTATTTTCTATGTTTCTTCCTTAAGGGCCTCTAGCGTAAACTCTAGGACTTTTAAAATGGCAGATATGCTCCCGGCAGGGGTCATGCTTCACGGTTTCTTAGCTGGTACATCCGGCCGGCAGGAATAGTTCATTTACTGGGGGACTCTGAATCGTGGCAGCGTATGAATTCGCTTGATGGAACTTAAAGGTTACAGTAAATGGTTAATTGTATAACAGTTGTGTTTTGCAAATACAGAAAGTAAAATAATTTATGAATAACACTTGCATAATATACATTTTAGACGTATAATTATGCAAGTGTTATTCATATTCATGGTGAGAATGTATACTACAGCACAGCGTTTTACTGTCGGCATGTATTTGCTATGAGAAATCGGGCAAACTCTTTACTTCATTGTTAAAGTAGTATATGATTATGAACTAGAAGCGGGAAAGGAAGTTATACATATGATTAAAGTGGGAATTATCGGATCTACAGGATATGCGGGCGGGGAGCTTGTAAGGATTTTGACGGCACATAAAGATGCAGAAATTATCTGGTATGGGTCCAGAAGTTATATAGACAGAAAATATGCAGATGTTTATCAGAATATGTTTCAGATTGTGGATGCGGTCTGCATGGATGATAATATGGATGAGCTGGCGGAACAGGTGGATGTTATATTTACTGCCACACCGCAGGGGTTGTGTGCCTCTCTGGTTAGTGAGGCGGTTCTGTCTAAGGTTAAGATTATTGATCTGAGCGCGGACTTTAGAATTAAGGATGTCTCTGTTTATGAAGAGTGGTATGGGATTGAGCATAAGAGTCCTCAGTTTATTGAGGAAGCGGTATATGGGCTTTGTGAGATCAACAGGGAAGATGTGAAGAAGGCGAGACTGGTGGCGAATCCGGGGTGCTATACGACATGTTCTATATTGACGGCCTATCCACTGGCGAAAGAGGGGCTGATTGATATGAGTACCCTGATTATTGATGCCAAATCCGGGACTTCGGGGGCCGGAAGGGGCGCCAAACTTCCGAACTTATATTGTGAAGTGAATGAGAATATTAAGGCTTATGGTGTGGCAACACACAGACATACGCCGGAGATTGAGGAACAACTGGGATATGCGGCGGGTGAGGATGTGGTGCTGAATTTTACGCCTCATCTTGTGCCGATGAACCGGGGAATTCTGGCTACGGAGTACGCAAAGCTTTTAAAAGATGTGACTTATGAGGAAGTCAAGGCAGTTTATGATAAGTATTATGCGGACGAGAAATTTGTCCGTGTTCTGGATGAGGGAGTCTGCCCGGAAACGAAGTGGGTGGAAGGAAGCAATTATGTGGATGTTAACTTCAAGATTGATAACAGGACCGGACGTATCATTATGATGGGCGCTATAGATAATCTTGTTAAGGGTGCAGCGGGCCAGGCGGTACAGAATATGAACCTGATGTTCGGCCTGAAGGAATCGGAAGGGCTGGAACTGGTGCCTAGTTTTCCGTAGGCGGCAGAGATAGTGCCAAAAGAGATTGAGAGGAAGAGACGATGGTACGGACAATGACAATAGAGGATTATGACGGCGTGTATGCCCTGTGGAAAAAAATCAGGGGGTTCGGTCTGAGGAGCATAGATGACTCCAGAGAAGGTGTTGGCAGGTTTCTGAAAAGGAATCCCACAACAAGCGTGGTAGCAGAAGAAGACGGCCGCATCGTAGGAAGCATTCTGTGCGGGCACGACGGACGGAGAGGGTGCCTCTATCATGTATGTGTGGATGCTGCATACCGAAGGCGTGGTATTGGCAAGGCCATGGTTGTAAAGGCGATGGAAGAGCTGCGCAGGGAGGAGATCAGCAAAGTGTCTCTGATTGCATTTACAAAAAATGATGTGGGAAATGCATTCTGGAACACGATTGGGTGGACCGAGAGGCTGGATTTGAATTATTATGACTTTGTCTTGAACGTAGAAAACATTACTGCATTTAATGAACAGTAACAGCAGAATATGATTATAAAAAATAAGCAGTGTGTAATAAAGAATTACACAGGAAAGGAATCGGGAATGGAAATTATCAAAGGCGGAGTCACCGCAGCAAAAGGATTTGAGGCAGCGTCGGCCGCAGCCGGCATCAAGTATCAGGACAGGACAGATATGGCACTTATATATAGTAAAAAGCCGTGTAAAGTAGCAGGCACATTTACGACGAATGTAGTGAAAGCAGCACCTGTAAAGTGGGATAAAAGCATAGTGGAAAGCAAAATTAAGTCCCAGGCAGTGATTGTGAATTCAGGGATTGCCAATGCATGCACCGGGGAAGAAGGATACGGATACTGCAAGGAGACCGCGGATGCAGCGGCAAATGCGCTTGACGTGAAAGCGGACGGAGTATTGGTGGGATCTACAGGCGTCATCGGGATGCAGCTGCCCATTGAAAAGCTAAAAGCGGGAATCACAAAACTTGCAGCCGATAAAAAAAGTGAGATAGAAAACGGCACTCTGGCGGCAAAAGCAATTATGACGACGGATACTTTTGAGAAGGAAATTGCAGTCTCAATCCAGGCGGGCGGCAAGACCGTGACAATCGGTGGTATGGCAAAGGGATCCGGCATGATCCATCCAAATATGTGCACCATGCTTTCCTTTATAACAACGGATGCGGCGATCTCCAGAAAAGCGCTGCAGAAGGCTCTGAGCGGGGATGTGGAAGAGACATATAATATGATTTCCGTGGATGGAGATACTTCTACAAACGATACCGTGCTGCTTCTGGCAAACGGTATGGCCGGAAATGATAAGATCAAATACGGAACAGAGGATTATGAAAAATTTGCAGAGGCGCTTCACATGGTGAATGAATATCTCGCGAAAAAGATTGCCGGAGACGGAGAGGGTGCAACCGCTCTGTTTGAAGTGAAGGTGACAGGCGCATCTACAAAAGAGCAGGCAAAAGTACTTGCCAAGTCCATTGTATGCTCAAATCTGACAAAGGCGGCAATTGCGGGACACGATGCCAATTGGGGACGTATTTTATGCGCCATGGGGTATTCCGGGGCACAGTTTGACCCTGAAAAAGTAGATCTGTATTTTGAAAGCAAGGCAGGCAGAATTCAGATCATAGAAAATGGTACGGCAGTCACTTACAGCGAAGGAAAAGCCACCGAGATACTGTCACAGCCTGAGGTGACAGCGACAGCAGATATAAAAGAAGGCGAAGAAAGCGCAACAGCATGGGGCTGCGATCTGACCCATGGTTATATTGATATCAATGCGGATTACCGCAGTTAAGGAAGAACTGTATACGCAGTAAGGAGGATGTTATGAACGAGAACATGCAGCAATATCTGGAGAAAGCCCAGGTATTAATTGAAGCACTCCCCTACATTCAGCGTTTTAACCGTAAGATTATTGTAGTAAAATACGGTGGAAGCGCAATGGTGGATGAGGAACTGAAAAGACAGGTTATTGAAGATGTTACGCTGTTGAAGCTGGTCGGATTCAAGCCGATAATTGTACACGGCGGCGGAAAAGAAATCAGCAGATGGGTCGGTAAAGTGGGGATGGAACCTCATTTTATGAATGGTCTGCGCGTCACGGATGCGGATACGATGGAAGTGGCGGAGATGGTGCTCGGCAAGGTAAATAAGAGCCTGGTTCAGCTGGTGGAAGAGCTGGGTGTGCGTGCGATCGGAATCAGCGGCAAGGACGGCGGGCTTCTAAAGGTAGATAAAAAACTATCCAATGGCGAAGATATCGGATTCGTAGGGGAAGTCAAAAAAGTCAATGCTGAGATCCTCTATGACCTTCTGGAAAAAGATTTCCTGCCGATCGTCTGCCCGGTGGGAATGGACGATGAATATAATACATACAATATCAATGCAGATGATGCTGCCTGTGCAATTGCACGTGCAGTAGAAGCCGAAAAGCTGGCGTTTCTGACGGATATTGAGGGCGTGTACAAAGATCCGGATGACCCCAGGACGCTGATCTCCGAGCTGCGGGTGGATGAAGCACAGAAGCTGATGGATGATGGCTACATAGGCGGCGGCATGCTGCCAAAGCTGCAGAATTGCATTGATGCCATCGAAAACGGCGTTTCCAGGGT
Organism: Faecalicatena fissicatena; assembly: GCA_001028025.1. Taxonomy (GTDB): domain Bacteria; phylum Bacillota; class Clostridia; order Lachnospirales; family Lachnospiraceae; genus Faecalicatena; species Faecalicatena fissicatena_A. The sequence continues at coordinate 20,270 of LDAQ01000110.1, forward strand.
ACATATTCTGGACGGAAGGATCCCGCACTGTCTGCTGCTGGAGATTTTTACGAACAGAGGGATTGGAACCGCTATATTAAATGGTGAAGAAAGCAGGTATTATCATGGTGAACAGTAAGATACAGGCAGGGGAAGAGAACCTGCTGCATGTATACAACCGTTTTCCCGTAGCGCTGGATCATGGGGAAGGCATGTATGTTTACGATACGGACGGCAAAGAGTATCTTGACTTTGCCGCAGGGTTTGCAGTTACAGGGCTGGGGTACAATCATAAAAAGCTGAACGAAGCGCTGAAAGCACAGATCGATAAGATCTACCATATTTCAAATCTCTATTATCATGAGAACTGCGGAGAGGCGGCAAAGGAACTGAACCGTATATCAGGCATGGACAGAGTTTTCTTTACGAACAGCGGGAGCGAGGCAAACGAGGGTGCTCTTAAGGCAGCAAGGCGGTATGCATATACAAGAAAGACCGGCAGGTACGAATTCATTGCAATGGAGAACTCCTTCCACGGAAGAAGCTTCGGAGCTGTTTCTGTTACCGGGCATGATTCCTACAGAGAGCCTTTCGAACCGGTAGTGCCGGGCGTGCGTTTTGCAAAGTTCAATGATCTGGACAGTGTGAAGGCCCTGGTGAATGAAAAGACCTGTGCCGTCATATTGGAACCCCTCCAGGGAGAGGGCGGAATCAATCTTGCAACGCAGGAGTTCATGGAAGGAATACGGCAGATTTGTGACGAGAATGGTATCCTGATGATTTGTGACGAGGTACAGTGTGGCATGGGGCGTACCGGCAGCATGTTTACCTGGCAGGGCTTCGGTGTGAAACCGGATATTCTCACGATGGCAAAGGCAATCGGTAACGGAATACCTGTGGGGGCATTCGCCATGACACAGGAGGTTGCGGATGATTCTCTAAAACCGGGCGATCATGGAGCAACCTATGGCGGAAATCCGCTGGCATGTACCGCAGTTAAGACGGTCATAGAAATATTTGAGCAGGAACATATCCTGGACCATGTTAATGAAGTCTCCCCGTATCTGGTTAAGCGCCTGGATGAGCTGACTGAAAAATGGGACTGCATTCTTGGAAGAAAAGGAAAAGGACTAATGCAGGGGCTTGCATTTGACAGACCTGTGGCAGAAGTGAACCAAAGAGCAATCAAAGAGGGATTGCTGGTAATACAGGCAGAAGGCAATGTGATCCGTCTTCTTCCGCCGCTGATTGTGGAAGAAAAACACATCGACGAGATGGTGCAGCGGTTTGAGAGAGTCCTTGAAGGACTGTCCTAAAACACACTGTATACTGAGGAAAATAATAATTTACACGAAATAAAAACCAGTCATTGGGACATACTATAGAAAAGCAGAAGAGAAACTGCAGGAGGTATGAGGATATGATTGGTTTTTTTATTGCGCTGTTATCAGGTGCATTGATGAGTGTACAGGGGGTTTTTAATACTCAGGTGACAAAGACGACGGGAATGTGGGTCGGCAACGCCTGGGTACAGCTGTCTGCATTTCTCGTGTGTGCAGTAGCATGGTTTATTACGGGCCGCGACAGCATAACCGCAATTGCCAGGGTAGAACCCAAATATATGCTGCTGGGTGGAGTGATCGGCGCAGGAATTACATGGACAGTCATAAAAAGTATGTCTGCACTGGGGCCGGCGAAAGCAGCCCTGCTGATTGTGATTGCACAGCTGATTGTCGCATATGCGATTGAGTTGATGGGGTTATTTGGTGTCGATAAGGCTCCTCTGGACTGGCGGAAAATCGGCGGGCTTGCCCTCGCACTGATCGGAATTGCCATATTTCAGTGGGAATGACCATAATGTCTTAATAAAGATGTAACAAAAACGTAAAAATATGTATTGTAATTTAAACTATTATTCGTTACAATATTAATGTCCGGCGAGGGGATTCTCAAACAGCCTGAAGACTGTGAGGGAATTATGAAGGACAGATGGGTAAAAAAGGTCTGCAGGTTTTTCTGTGCGGCCTGCGCTGCGGTACTTTTAGCGGCAGGGTGCGGAAAAGAAAAGGCAGATTCTTTATCAGAGTTGGAGCTGGAGCAGAATGAAGCAGAGGAGACAGCAGAGGAAGCTGTACAGCAGGAGGAATCCGGTACAGTTTTTGTTTATGTCTGCGGTGCGGTGAATGCTCCGGGGGTATATGAATTAGCCGGTGATGCGCGGGTATATGAGGCGATTGCACTGGCAGGCGGCTTGAAGGATGCAGCGGCAGGGGAAGCTTTAAACCAGGCCAGTACAGTAACGGATGGGGAGCGCATATATATACCGACGGCGGAGGAACTGGAAAAAGGGATTGTAGACGGCCAGACGGCCGAAGTAACAGGAACGGATAATCAGGGAAAGATAAATATTAATACGGCTGCAAAAGAGGAACTCAAGACACTGCCCGGCATCGGAGATGCCAAAGCCGACAGCATTATTTCCTATCGTGAAGCGAACGGGGGATTTCAGACTGTGGAGGAGCTGATGCAGGTTGAGGGAATCAAAGAGGGAGTATTTAATAAAATAAAAGACAGAATAATAAGCTGATGGTAACTGTTCGAAACAGGGCTGTACATGAAAGATACAGTCTGTGTGAAGACATGGAACATGCGGCAGCAAACCCATCGCCAGTGGCGGAATTTGTGGGCTTGCGGCGTATCTGTTTACGGTTTTGAACAGATACAGCTGAGGTATATTTGTCCCCGCAGCCCGGGGTGTTTTTATGACTTCCGGGCCGTGCGGGATGAATTTTCAGTGGGCAGTAGCTAAGGGAAAGAGGAGTATGAGCGAAAAAAAGATCTTAGTAGTGGATGATGAAAAATTAATAGTAAAGGGGATCCGTTTCAGCCTGGAACAGGACGGCATGGAAGTGGACTGCGCCTATGACGGCGAGGAGGCTTTGGAATATGCCAGAAACTGCGAGTATGATCTGGTTCTTCTGGATGTCATGCTTCCCAAATTGGACGGCTTTCAGGTCTGCCAGCAGATCCGGGAATTTTCCGACATGCCGGTGGTCATGCTGACAGCGAAAAGCGAGGACATGGATAAGATTCTCGGCCTGGAATACGGTGCGGATGATTATATTACAAAACCTTTTAACATTCTGGAAGTGAAGGCCCGCATTAAGGCCATCATGAGAAGAACAGCGAAAAGGGAAGAGCCTGCAGGCAGTACGGTCATAGTCAAAGGAGCTATGCGGATTGACTGCGAGAGCCGGAGAGTATTCATCGGTGAGCGGGAGATCAATCTGACAGCCAAGGAATTTGATGTGCTGGAATTGCTGGCAATGAATCCGAATAAAGTATACAGCAGAGAAAATCTGCTGAATCTGATATGGGGTTACGACTATCCGGGGGATGCAAGAACAGTGGATGTGCATATCAGGCGCCTGCGTGAGAAGATAGAGAAGAATCCGAGCGAGCCAAAATATGTACATACAAAGTGGGGAGTTGGTTATTATTTCCAGGGGTGATTTTCATTTTAGTATAAACAGTAAATTTCTAAAGAGCCTGCGGTTCTGCATTATACTGCTGCTTCTTGTTGTGTCTACTGTGCCCTGTGCAGCTGCATACAGGGGCATCATAAAGGCATATGAGTCGAGGGCAGTATCTTTGCGGACCGCAGATATACAGAATCAATGTACAATTCTAAGCAATCAGCTGAACAGCTATAATTATCTGTCGGATACTTCTTCCGAGGTTATCAATGCAAGTTTAACGCAGTTAACAAATATATATAATGGACGGGTAATGATTGTAGATAAAGAGCTGCGTGTTATAAAGGACACGTATGGCCTGGACGAGGGAAAAACAATCGTATCCGAGGATGTTATCCGCTGCATGAAAGGCAGCAGTACGAATTATTATGACAAGGCGAACCGGTACATAGAAGTGACCTCCCCGATTACGACGGGAGAGACGGAAGAGATATCGGGTGTGATGCTGGCCAGTGTGTCAACGGATACGATAGAAGACAGTCTGAAGATACTGAGCACAAAAGGCAGTGCGATTCTGGGAATCGTTCTGATTCTGATGCTTGGAATCAGCCTGTTTATAGCGGACCGAATCGTAAAGCCTCTGCGCAGGATCACAGAGTCTATTGCAGACGTATCGGAAGGCTATGATGATGAAGTGCTCCACGTGAACACGTTTACCGAGACAAAGCAGCTCTCCGATGCTTTTAACAAAATGCTTGGGAGACTGAAGCAGCTGGATCAATCCAGGGAAGAGTTTGTATCCAACGTGTCACATGAACTGAGGACTCCGCTGACATCTATGAAGGTGCTGGCAGATTCCCTTCTGGCGCAGGATGATGTTCCGATCGAGCTGTATCAGGAGTTCATGGGGGATATTGCAAAAGAAATCGACAGAGAAAATGACATTATTGCAGACCTTTTGTCTCTGGTTAAGATGGACAAGACTGCCAAGGACCTGAATATCAAGTCCGTTAATATCAACGAGTTAATGGAGCTGATCTTGAAGAGGCTGAAGCCGATTGCAGAGAAGAAGAATGTGGAAGTGGTTCTGGAAAGTTTTCGTCCGGTAACGGCGGAGATCGATGAGGTGAAGCTGACACTGGCATTTTCAAATCTGGTGGAGAATGCAATCAAATATAACCAGGAAGAGGGATGGGTTCATGTGTCCCTCAATGCGGACCACAAATATTTTTATGTAAAAGTGGCCGATTCGGGTATCGGGATTCCGGAGCAGGATCAGCAGCATGTATTTGAACGTTTTTACCGGGTGGACAAGTCACATTCCCGCGAAATGGGAGGTACCGGTCTGGGCCTTGCTATTACAAGAAACGCAATTATCATGCACCGGGGATCTATCAAAGTGTACAGCAGCGAAGGTGAGGGAACCACATTCACAGTCAGGATTCCTCTGACCTATGTTGCTTAAAAGGAGGCAGTATTATATGAAAAGAAAAATTGCAGGCCTGGTTTCTGTCTGCTTCTGCCTGCTGCTTTTGCTGGCTGCCTGTTCAAAGCGGACAACGGTAAAAGATGACCGTTCTTTCATTTATTGTCTGAACGGTGACAGGACCGGCCTTACGAAGGTGACCTATGAAGTCAAGCAGACAGATCCGCTTAAGGCTGCGGAAGCCATGCTGAAAGAACTGGCGAAACCTTCTGAGGATATTGATTATACTGCACCGATTCCGAAAGGGGTAAAGGTCAATACCTGTGAGCTGGAGGGGGAGCTTTTGTATCTTGATTTCAGCGGTCAGTACAGGGACATTCCACCTTTGGAGGAAAAACTGGTGAGGGCGGCTGTAGTGCAGTCACTGATCCGGATTGACGGCGTGAGTGTTCTGTGGTTTTCCGTGGACGGTGAGGACCTTCGGGACAGTGACGGAAAAATTCTGGGCTATCAGAATGAGGATGATTTTGTACAGAATACAGGATCCTCTCTGAATTCATATCAGACGGCAACGCTGACGCTTTATTTTGCGAATGAGACAGGCGATAAGCTGACTGAGCAGCATATGGATGTAAAATACAGCAGCAATATGTCTAAAGAAAAATTAATTGTAGAGAAGCTGATGAAGGGTCCGAAGAAGAATGCCGGATATCCGACAATCAATCCGGCTGTCAGCCTACTCGGAGTTACGATAAAGGACGGGATCTGCTATGTAAATCTGGATGACGAATTTCTGACAGGAGGAGTGGATGTCAAACCGGAGATTACGATTTACTCCATTGTTAACTCTCTTGTGGAGGGGACGACGGCGAGTAAAGTGCAGATCACAGTTAACGGTGAAAAAAACATTTCCTATAAGGATACTGTTGATTTGACCCAGCCGCTGCAGTGGGATATGAGCTGGGTAGAAAACGCGGAGGGAGAATGATCAAAAGGCCTCTATGTGCGGCGGCAGTACTTTTTCTGGGAATACAGGCTGTTCTGGCGGGCGGGTTTCATATAGCATCAGATTGGAAACCTACCCGGCTGGAATCCAGTATCGGCAGCAGGGAAGATGCCGTACTGGAAGGAACAGTCTACCGCAGAGAAGAGAAGCCGAACTGCAGAGTGTTATATCTTAAGGACAATATTGTCCATCTGAAGAATCAAATCTTTCAGGAATCTAAAATTCTTGTTTATATCCAAACAGATCATCAGACAGCAATTGGAAACCGCATACAATTTACCGGAACCGCGGAGACTTTTCAGGAAGCCAGGAATCCGGGGAATTTCGATCAGAAGTTCTATTACCGAAAACAGGGAATCCATGTCTTCGCAAGGGCGCAGGACATGAAAATATTGGATGAGGGAGTGTATCCGGTACGGGAAAATCTGGCGGTAATAAGAGAACACTGGAAGGAGATTTTGATAAAATATCTGGGAGAATATCACGGGAACAGCATGAGTGCAATTCTGCTGGGAGATAAAAGCGAACTGGACAGCGATCTGAAAGAACTGTACCAGAAAAGCGGAATCGGACATATACTCGCCATTTCGGGGCTGCATATGTCCTTTCTGGGGATCGGACTGTACAAATTATTGCGCAGGACCGGTCTGTCCTTTGGAATTGCCGGTGGAACAGGGATCTGTTTTTTACTGGCCTATACGCTTATGATTGGGTGCGGTGTATCCAGCATCAGGGCATTTGTCATGTTTTTTGTCAGAATGGGAGCAGACATTACGGGTAGGGACTACGACATGCCCACAAGCCTGGCGCTTGCGGCGGCCGTGATTGTGGCATGGCAACCGCTGTATCTGCTGGATGCAGGCTTTCTGCTTTCTTTTGGCGCGCTGCTGGGAATCACTGCAGTATATCCGTGCCTGGAATTCTGTTTTTTACGGGGAAAGAAGGGAAAGAAACTGTTCGGCAGCATCTTTGCCAGTCTGGCAATCAATCTGACGCTGCTGCCTGTCATGCTGTACTTTTATTTTGAGTTCCCTTTGTATTCTATTATTTTGAATCTTCTTGTGATACCCTTGATGTCTCTTGTGCTGGGTATTGGTGTTACCGGCTCCCTGGCGGCGCTTGTATTGGGCGGGGCAGGAGCGGTACTGCTTCAGGTCTGCAAAGGCCTTCTGATTTTCTATGAGAAAGCCTGCACTCTAAGCATGGAACTGCCAATGAGTCGTATTGTATCGGGGCAGCCGGAAAAGGGCTGGATCGTGGTCTATTATGCTCTCTTATTTATGTTCTGCCTCACGGTATACCGGCTGAAGGCAGTAAAAGAAAATGGGGGTACTGGTTCTGACATTTGGTTGATAATATCCGTTCACAAAAAGACCTTGGGAGGTGCAGCGGTCATATTTCTCTGCGGCATGTTATTTACAGCCTGCAGACTATCTTATAATAACGGCGGAAGACTTCGGGTTACCATGCTGGATGTTGGGCAGGGGGATGGTTTGTACATAAACGGCCCCCGGGGAACCAGGTATTTTATTGATGGCGGCAGCAGCGATGTTTCATCCGTTGGAAAATACCGGATCGAACCGTTTTTAAAATCCCAGGGCACTAAAACGCTGGATTACGTTTTTATTTCACACGGGGACGCGGACCATATGAATGGAATCGAAGAGCTGCTGGACAGCCAGCGTCTTGGAATCCGAATCAGGAATCTGGTTCTGCCGCCGGAAAGAGTGCAGGATGAATCGCTGAAGAAGCTGGCCCTAAAGGCTGCGGAAAACGGTACGAGAGTCGCTGTGATGGAGGCCGGCGATACAATGAGAGAAGGCGATTTCAAATTGACCTGCAAGGCTCCGGCGGCCGCGTACAAAGGAGAGGCCGGAAATGCTGCATCTATGGTACTGGAGGCAGAATTTGGAGAACTCGATATGTTGTTCACCGGGGATGTGGAGGGGGATGGCGAGAGACTTTTGGAAAAAAATGGGCTGCGGCAGTATGATGTGCTGAAGGTGGCACATCACGGATCTAAAAATTCCAGCTCTGACGCGTTTCTCAGACAGACGCTGCCCCGGACTGCATGGATATCATCGGGGATTGATAACCGGTATGGGCATCCTCATGAAGAGACAGTGAAAAAACTGGAGGAGATTGGGAGCCGGATATACGGGACACAGGAATGTGGTGCAGTGACATTGGTGACGGATGGGGAAGATGCTGTAATTGAAACATATCTTCAACTGGATCAGTGAAGGAAACGGTCAGACGAAGGTTAAGCGGCTAATTTATTATTTTAATTTTAATTAGAATACAAGGAAATATTTTGCAAAATAGAGAACTTTCCTATATAATAGATACGTTATGAAGAGTTTAAATGAAGATTTAAAAACAGGACAATTTAAACAGATATATCTTCTATACGGGGAAGAGAATTATCTGAAGAGGCAGTATAAGGACCGGTTTACGAAAGCAATGCTCCCGGACGGGGACACGATGAATTACGCTTATTATGAAGGGAAGGGCGTAGATGTCAGGGAGGTCATTGATCTGGCTGAAACTCTGCCGTTCTTTGCTGAGCGCCGTCTGCTTGTATTTGAAAATACCGGTTTTTTTAAAAGTGCCGGGGCAGATCTGGCCGATTATATTAAGGAAATGCCCGACACAACATTTTTTATCTTTATAGAAAATGAAGTGGACAAGCGCAGCAAGCTGTTCAAAGCGGTGAAGGCGAAAGGGCATATTGTGGAGCTGCCTTTCCAGGATGAAATGACGTTGAAGAAGTGGGTTCTGGGGCTGGTGCGAAAAGAAAATAAGCAGATATCCGAGTCTACTGTCACTTATCTGCTGAATAAAGTCGGCACAGATATGGAAAACATACAGAAGGAACTGGAAAAGTTATTCTGCTATACGCTGGAAAAGGACGGTATTCTGCCGGAAGACGTGGATGCGGTATGTGTAACACAGATTTCGAACCATATTTTCGATATGGTCAATGCGGTAGCGGATAAGAAGCAGGAGCGGGCGCTGGAGCTTTACTATGAGCTGGTAGCGCTGAAAGAGCCGCCCATGCGGATTCTGTATCTGATGACCAGGCAGTATCGGATTCTGCATCAGGTAAAGGACCTGCTAAAGAAAGGGTATGGCAGAAAAGAGATTGCATCGAAGGCGGGGCTGCATCCTTTTGCAGCAGGGAAATACATGGATCAGGCAAAGCAATTTAAAAGCAGCGAATTGCGCGCAATTATGGAGGACAGCGCGGATATTGAGGAGCGTGTAAAGACCGGACGTCTGACGGATGTTCTGGCGGTAGAGCTGTTCATTGTAAAATACTCATCCGTGTCAAAGAGATAGAGAAAGATTGGAGGAATAAAAGTGTCAGGAACAGATCAGAGTAAGATACGCAATTTTTGTATTATAGCACATATAGATCATGGAAAATCTACGCTGGCAGACCGGATTATTGAGATGACGGGTCTGCTGACCAGCCGTGAGATGCAGTCTCAGGTGCTGGACAATATGGATCTGGAGAGAGAACGGGGAATTACGATTAAGGCACAGACGGTACGTACCGTATACAAAGCAAAGGATGGGGAGGAGTATATCTTCAACCTGATTGACACACCGGGGCATGTGGATTTTAATTACGAGGTGTCCAGAAGCCTTGCCGCGTGTGACGGAGCGATCCTTGTAGTAGATGCCGCACAGGGCGTGGAGGCACAGACGCTGGCGAATGTATATCTGGCTTTGGACCATGACCTGGATGTCATGCCGGTCATCAACAAAATTGATCTTCCCAGTGCAGACGCAGAGCGGGTCAAAGAAGAAATTGAGGATGTGATCGGAATTGACGCAGAGAATGCACCTTTGATCTCTGCAAAGACCGGATTGAATGTGGAAGATGTACTGGAGCAGATTGTGGAGAAGATCCCGTCACCCGTGGGAGACGCATCGGCGCCGCTGCAGGCGCTGATCTTTGATTCTCTTTACGATTCCTACAAAGGAGTAATTGTGTTCTGCCGCGTAAAAGAGGGGAGCGTAAAGAAAGGCACGCCGATCCGTATGATGGCTACAGGAGCCACGGCAGATGTTGTGGAGGTTGGATATTTCGGAGCAGGCCAGTTTATTCCGTGCGAGGAACTGAGTGCGGGGATGGTAGGCTACATTACAGCCAGCCTGAAAAATGTAAAAGACACCCGTGTGGGTGACACTGTGACCAATGCAGAGTGTCCCTGCGAACAGCCGCTGCCAGGATATAAAAAGGTTAACCCCATGGTTTACTGCGGTATGTATCCGGCGGACGGAGCAAAGTATCCCGATCTGAGAGACGCACTGGAGAAGCTTCAGCTCAATGATGCCGCCCTGCAGTTCGAAGCGGAGACTTCTGTTGCGCTGGGATTTGGATTCCGCTGCGGATTCCTGGGATTGCTGCACCTGGAGATTATTCAGGAGCGTTTGGAGAGAGAATACAATCTGGATCTGGTGACCACGGCTCCCAGTGTTATCTACAAGGTATACAAGACAAACGGGGATGTCATCGAACTGACAAATCCTACAAACCTTCCGGATCCCGCTGAGATTGAATACATGGAAGAGCCGATCGTAAAAGCCGAGATCATGGTGACCTCTGAATTTATCGGTGCGATTATGGACCTGTGCCAGGAGCGCCGCGGGGAATACCAGGGAATGGAATATATTGAGGAGAAGCGTGCGGTTCTGCATTATCATCTGCCGCTGAACGAGATCATTTATGATTTCTTTGATGCATTGAAGTCCCGTTCCAGGGGATATGCATCCTTTGATTACGAGATGTTGGGATATGTACAGTCAGAACTTGTGAAACTGGATATCCTTATTAATAAAGAAGAAGTGGATGCTCTTTCCTTCATCGTGCATGGCAGTACGGCTTACGAGAGAGGCAGGAAGATGTGCGAGAAGCTGAAGGAAGAGATTCCGCGTCAGTTGTTTGAGATCCCGATCCAGGCCGCTGTAGGCAGTAAGATCATAGCACGTGAGACTGTTAAGGCAATGCGTAAGGACGTACTCGCAAAATGTTACGGCGGTGATATTTCCCGTAAGAAAAAGCTTCTGGAAAAACAGAAGGAAGGAAAGAAGCGTATGCGCCAGGTGGGCAACGTAGAGATTCCACAGAAGGCCTTCATGAGCGTGCTGAAGCTGGATGATAAATAAAATGGAGAAAGAACTGGAGCTGTATCTGCATATCCCCTTCTGTGTGAGAAAATGTGCATACTGCGATTTTCTCTCTGCGCCTGCCGATGAGGCCGCGAGACAGGAATATGTGGATGCACTGCTCATGGAAATACAGGGATACAAAGAAACATATTATGTACCGTACAGGGTCACGACAGTATTTATTGGAGGAGGAACGCCCTCCCTGTTAACAGCAAAACAGATTACAGAAATCTTTGCCGCCCTGCATCAAAGTTTCCGTCTCGCTGATACTGCAGAAATTACTATAGAGGTAAATCCCGGAACCATAACAGAAGAGAAACTTAGATCCTGGAAAGCTGCCGGAATCAACCGCCTGAGCATTGGCCTTCAGTCCGCGGACAATGAAGAATTAAAGATGCTGGGAAGAATCCACACATGGGAAGAGTTCATGGAAAACTATACATTGGCGAGAGAAAAGGGTTTTGAGAATATCAATATAGATTTGATATCCGCCATACCCGGCCAGACAGAAGCAAGCTGGGAGAATACACTAACCAGAGCCGCCCGTCTGGATCCTGAGCATATATCCGCCTACAGCCTGATCGTAGAAGAAGGAACCCCATTCTATGAACGGTACGGGGAACCGGACGGTCAAAGGGCAGTGGATGTGATAGATACAGAGAAGCCGGAACTGCCGTCTCTGCCCGATGAAGACACAGAAAGAACGATATACGAAATGACCGCAGGGATCCTGTTACATTACGGCTATCATAGATATGAAATCTCCAACTACGCAAAAAAAGGATATGAATGCCGCCACAACCTGGGTTACTGGGAGCGGAAAGAGTATCTCGGAATCGGTCTGGGGGCATCCTCTTTTGTTAAAGGCTCAAGATATCACAATACAGAGGATATCAGTTCCTATCTAAAAAAGGTACAGGGCAGGGAAGAAATAAAAGAGGACGTGGAACAGCTGTCAACCGCAGACGAAATAGAAGAGTTCATGTTTCTTGGACTAAGGGAAACAAAAGGAATCTCGATTTCCCGATTTGAACAGTTATATAAACAAAGTATATTTGATGTTTATGGGACAGAATTGGAAAAACTGACTGAGGGGGAACTTCTGACCGTTGATGGGGATCATATTCGACTAACGGGGCGGGGAATCGATGTAAGTAATTTAGTATTTATAGAATTTATGAGGTGAAGTTTAGCGGCGGAGGGGGCAGCGGATGGAGTTGGTTTACTTTTAGGGGTTGGAAGGGGACAGCGCCCCCTCAAACCCGAAAAACACCCCCTGCCACCGCCCCCACAATGATCCATATGAGGGGATGTATGTTTTTGAGTGGTTTTATCTGCAGCAGTATAAATATGATGACTCCCAACAGGATAGCCGAATATTTTAGCGTAATGACTCCCTGGTTTGTATCTGCGAATGTAATGACTACGATCTGCCATACTGCGTAACCGATCAGTGCGGCTATCATGGGGCGTATTCCATAGAATGCGGATTTGACGTACTTGTTGTCGCTGAAATTGGACATGAATTTGGCTATAAGGATTATGATAATAAGGGCCGGACATACCAGGCCGAAGGTCGCGATCAGTGCTCCGGGGATACTACCGGCATGAAAACCTGCATAGGTTGCCATGTTAATACCGATCGGACCCGGGGTGCTTTCGCTGATGGCTATCATGTTCGCAAGCTCTGTCGTAGTAAACCAGGTATATTTGGTGGTAAGCTCCATAAGAAAGGGGATAGTCGCCATACCACCGCCAATGGAAAACAGTCCTATTTTAAAAAACTCTATAAATAAGGTAAGATAGATCATGCGCGTTTTTTCTCCTTCATAATATTTACAAAGATACCTGTTCCTGCAGCACAGATAACCAGTATAATCGTAGGCACAGGCGAGAAAGTAGCAAGCAAAAACCCGGCAAGAAATAAAAGCAGACCCACTTTATCACGAATTCCGGTCCTGGCCAGTGAGATGACGGTATTAATCATCAGTGCACATACAGCAATCCGAATACCCGCCAGAGCATGCAAAACCATCGGATTATCCATAAACTGGGTCAAAATACTGGCAATCAGACAGATAATGATAACCGAAGGACTCACCATTCCCAAAGTACCAAAAACAGCCCCCCAAACCCCGGCCTGCTGATACCCAATATAAGTAGAGGTATTAACAGCAATAATACCCGGAGTACACTGCCCGATCGCATAAATATCCAGGAGCTCCTCATCCGTAGCCCATTTCTTCTTAACAACAACCTCCCGTTTCAGCATTGGCAGCATAGCCATACCGCCCCCAAAAGTAAGCACGCCAACACGAAAAAAAGTCGAATATAATTCCCACAATTTCTTCATAAAACCTCCTGCAAAAATCAAAGGCCCCGAACAGTCTGAATCTCGAAGTCTATTTCTTCCTATTAATAAAATACCATTATTAATACATTCTACGACTTCTTTTGAAAAGATACAATCAAACCTATGTAAAGTTCAAATAAAGTTAAAAAAAACACCCAGTCTCACCTTCCGTCCAGCCATCCCCATAAGCCGCTCCGGCCCTTCCCGTCAATCCTGCCATAGAGCGTCCCCCCTCTTCCCCTGCCCCCAAGAATTCATTCTTTTGTATATAAAGTATAAAAAATATATAAACACTGTTGACAAAAATAAACCAGGGTGCTATCTTAATATACGTAAGGTGTTAGCACTCAAAACTAAAGAGTGCTAATAAACAAAAAAGCTGATTCAGTAAGGAGGATCCTGATATGGCAGTAGATACAGAATTAACTGACAGAAAGCTTGTCATATTAAAGGCAATCATCCGGAATTATCTGGAGACAGGAGAACCGGTAGGTTCCAGGACCCTTTCAAAATATACAGAATTGAATCTGAGTTCAGCTACTATCCGCAATGAGATGGCAGACCTGGAGGATCTGGGATACATATTCCAGCCCCATACATCTGCAGGGCGTATTCCTTCCGACAGAGGTTACCGGCTGTATGTCGATATGCTGATGGAAGAGAAAGAGCAGGAGATCACGGAACTGAGGAATACCATGCTGGAGAAGACAGACAAGGTTGACAAGGTACTGCAGCAGGCAGCCAGGGTTCTTGCAGCCAATACGAACTATGCGACTATGGTTTCAGCACCGGTCAACAGCAGGAACACATTGAAGTTTATACAGCTGTCACAGGTGGATGAAGAACAGATTGTTGCAGTGATCGTGATGGGCGGTAATGTCATCAAGAATAAAATTATTGATGTGGGTGAGACTTTAAGTAATGAGAATCTGCTGAAGCTGAATATGCTGCTGAATACTACTCTGAATGGAATGTCCATTGAAGAGATTAATCTTGGCCTGATTGCAAGGCTGAAGGAGCAGGCAGGAATTCACAGCAAGGTGATCAGTGATGTCCTGGATGCAGTGGCAGAGATTATACATGTGGACGACGATATGGAGATTTATACAAGCGGCGCCACGAATATTTTTAAGTATCCGGAATTAAGCGACAAGCAGAGTGCACAGGAGATTATCAGTGCATTTGAAGAAAAGCAGCAACTGGCCGACCTCGTAACCGAGACGCTGGCCAGTGAAGATAATCATGGAATTCAGGTATACATCGGAGATGAAGCGCCGGTGAAGACCATGAAAGACTGCAGTGTTGTGACAGCTACCTACGAATTGGGCGAGGGCATGAAGGGTACCATAGGTATCATAGGTCCAAAGCGTATGGATTATGAACATGTCATGAAGACGTTGAAGACTCTGCAGAATGAGTTGGATGCAATTTATTACAAAGACCCAAAAGAATAGGAAGGTGAATAGCTGGTGGAAGAAAAGATGAGCAAACAAGATATGGTGAAAGAAGCCGTAGAAGAAGCAAAGGCAAAAGCTGCAATGGAAGCAGAAAAAGAGCAGGATGAAAACCAGCCTGAGTCCGAAGCTGAGCCGGAAGCGTGTGAAGACGCACAGGAAGAAACAGAGTGCGAAGAAGATATGAGCGCTGAAGATGCCGAAGAGTGCGGAGATGATGACAGCAAGTCCGGCAAAGAAAAGAAGCGGTTCGGCAGAAAGAATAAAAAAGACAAAAAAGACGAGAAGATTGATGAACTGACTGACAGGCTTACCCGTCAAATGGCAGAGTTTGATAACTTCCGCAAACGTACTGAAAAGGAAAAATCCCAGATGTACGAAATAGGTGCGAAAGATATCATAGAAAAGATTCTTCCGGTCGTTGATAATTTTGAACGCGGCCTGGCAGCTGTGCCAGAGGAAGAACAGTCCAATCCTTTTGCACAGGGAATGGAAAAGATTTATAAACAGCTGATGACTACGCTGGAAGAGATTGGCGTAAAGCCGATTGAGGCGGTTGGAAATGAGTTTAACCCGGATTTCCATAATGCGGTTATGCATGTGGAGGATGAAGAGTTTGGCGAGAATATCGTAGCCGAGGAGTTTCAGAAAGGCTACACATACCGTGAAAGTGTAGTAAGACATAGTATGGTGAAAGTAGCAAACTAATTTCTCATTCAAAATCAAAATATTTCAGGAGGAAATGATTATGGGCAAAATAATTGGTATTGACTTAGGTACAACAAACAGCTGTGTAGCTGTTATGGAAGGTGGACAGCCAACTGTCATTGCAAATACAGAGGGCGCAAGAACAACTCCATCTGTAGTAGCATTTACAAAGACTGGAGAGCGTCTTGTAGGTGAACCTGCAAAACGTCAGGCAGTAACAAATGCAGACAAAACAATCTCTTCTATCAAGAGAGAGATGGGAACAGACTACAAAGTATCAATCGATGATAAAAAATACTCTCCGCAGGAGATTTCAGCAATGATCCTTCAGAAGATGAAGGCAGACGCAGAAGGATATCTTGGAGAAAAGGTAACAGAAGCAGTTATTACAGTACCGGCTTACTTCAATGATGCACAGCGTCAGGCAACAAAAGATGCAGGTAAAATTGCAGGACTGGATGTAAAGCGTATCATCAACGAGCCTACAGCAGCAGCTCTTGCATACGGGCTGGACAATGAAAAAGAGCAGAAGATCATGGTATATGACCTTGGCGGTGGTACATTTGATGTATCTATCATTGAAATCGGCGACGGCGTTATCGAAGTATTATCTACAGCAGGAAATAACAGACTCGGCGGAGATGATTTTGACCAGAAGATTACAGATTATATGCTGGCTGACTTCAAATCAAAAGAGGGCGTAGACTTATCAGGAGACAAGATGGCGCTTCAGAGACTGAAAGAAGCTGCTGAGAAAGCGAAAAAAGAACTTTCTTCCGCAACAACAACCAACATCAACCTTCCGTTCATCACAGCTACATCCGAAGGACCGAAGCATTTCGATATGAATCTGACAAGAGCTAAGTTTGATGAACTGACACATGACCTTGTTGAGAAGACTGCAGAACCGGTAAGACGTGCACTTTCAGATGCAGGTATTTCAGCATCCGAACTGGGCCAGGTACTGCTGGTTGGTGGTTCCACACGTATTCCTGCAGTTCAGGAAGAAGTTAAACGTCTGACAGGCAAAGAGCCAAGCAAATCCCTGAACCCGGATGAGTGTGTTGCACTCGGTGCATCTGTACAGGGCGGTAAGCTGGCAGGAGATGCAGGCGCAGGCGACATCCTTCTGCTGGACGTTACACCGCTGTCACTTTCTATTGAGACAATGGGCGGCGTTGCAACAAGACTGATTGAAAGAAATACAACAATACCTACAAAGAAGAGCCAGGTATTCTCCACAGCAGCAGATAATCAGACTGCAGTTGATATCAATGTTGTACAGGGAGAGAGACAGTTCGCTAGAGACAATAAGTCCCTCGGACAGTTCAGACTGGATGGAATTCCGCCGGCTCCACGTGGAATCCCGCAGATCGAAGTAACATTTGATATCGATGCAAACGGTATCGTTAATGTATCAGCAAAAGACCTTGGAACAGGCAAAGAGCAGCACATCACAATTACTGCAGGCTCCAACATGTCAGACGATGACATTCAGAAGGCAGTAAAAGAAGCAGCTGACTTTGAGAGCCAGGATAAGAAACGTAAAGAGGCAATTGATACCAGAAACGAAGCCGACAGTATGGTATTCCAGACTGAAAAAGCAATTAAGGAAGTCGGCGACAAGCTGGATGCTACAGACAAAGCAGCTGTAGAGGCTGACTGCCAGGCATTAAAAGATATCCTTGCAAAATCTACTCCGGAAGAAACTACAGACGCTCAGGTTGCTGAGATCAAAGCAGCCAAGGATAAGCTGATGGAAAGCGCTCAGAAGTTATTTACTAAGATGTATGAGCAGGCAGGAGCAGGCGCAGGTGGAGAAGCAGGCTATTCAGATGGCCCGGCACCAGAAGCAGGCCCGGCACCGGAAGGCTTCCAGGGAGATGATGTAGTGGATGGAGATTATAAAGAAGTATAAGATCCGTCGGCAGAAGGGTTCTACGAAGCCGCAAAATGCGGCCTCGTAGAATTTCTTTGTTACAAACTGTCTATGAAAAAAGGCTGCGACGAGTCTTTTGGTGACAGAAATAAGCAGACAGATGAAAGGGTAGAGTGTTATGGCAGAGTCAAAAAGAGATTATTACGAGGTGCTTGGCATAGGCAAGGATGCAGATGACGCAGCAATCAAAAAGGCATACCGCGTACTGGCCAAAAAGTACCATCCGGATATGAATCCCGGGGATGCCGAGGCTGAAAAAAAGTTTAAAGAGGCATCGGAAGCGTATGCAGTGCTTAGTGACCCTGAGAAACGCCGCCAGTATGACCAGTTTGGACACGCAGCATTTGAAGGTGGGGCCGGCGGAGCAGGCGGCTTCGGCGGATTTGACTTTAATGGCGCTGATTTCAGTGATATATTTGGAGATATATTTGGAGATTTGTTCGGCGGGGGCGGCCGCAGAGGCGGCAGGGCGAGCAATGGGCCGATGAAGGGTGCCAATATACGGAAAAGTATAAGAATCACATTTGAGGAGGCGGTCTTTGGTTGTGAAAAGGAACTGGATGTTGCGTTAAAGGATCCATGTACAGCATGTAACGGAACCGGAGCAAAACCAGGCACATCTCCTGAGACCTGTTCTAAGTGCGGCGGAAAAGGCCAGGTTGTTTATACATCCCAGTCGTTCTTCGGCACGGTACAGAATGTCCAGACATGTCCGAACTGCGGCGGTTCAGGAAAAGTAATCAAAGAAAAATGTCCGTCCTGTTCCGGAACAGGGTATACATCCAGCAAGAAACGCATTAAGGTTATTGTCCCGGCAGGTATAGATAACGGTCAGAGCGTGCGCATACGTGAAAAGGGTGAGCCAGGTCTAAACGGCGGCCCGAGAGGTGACCTGCTGGTAGAGGTAAATGTTTCCAGACATCCGATCTTCCAGAGACAGGATATGCACATCTTCTCAACCGTACCGATCACATTTGCACAGGCAGCGCTGGGCGGAGATGTAAGAATTCCTACCGTAGATGGCGATGTTGTGTATACTGTTAAGGCAGGTACAAAGACAGATACGAAAGTGCGCTTAAAAGGAAAAGGTGTTCCTTCCCTTAGAAATTCTCAGGTGCGGGGGGACCATTATGTAACACTGGTGATCCAGACCCCGGAAAAACTGAGTCCTGAGGCAAAAGAAGCCCTTCGTGAATTCGACAGATTATCAGGGAACTCTCTGAATCAGAATATGGAGCCTCATAGGGAAAGTAAAACTGAGAATAGTAAACCTGCAAAAGGGAAGAAAAAAGGGTTTAGGGAGAAAGTAAAAGACGTATTTGAGGAATGAAGAGGGGGACGCTTTGCGAAACCGCGGAATGGCCGGCCTTCGGGCAGACGGATATAGGGGCGGCTGGAAGCTGGTTTTGACTGCAAGCTGGAGTAGAAGTAAAAGAGAAAAAAAACCAGGGCAACCTGGCCACATCACGAGAAGCCCTGATGGCTTCTCGCGCTGGGGCCAGGAATTTTTGTGATTCGGAATCACAAAAATTACCCTGGTTTTTCTTCTCTTTTACTTTACTCCAGCTAACAGCCAAAACACGCTTCCCAGCCGCCCCTATATCCGTCTGCCCGAAGGCCGGCCATTCCGCGGTTTCGCAAAGCTGGGATACCCCAAGGCGGGAGTGCGGCTGTAGAGGGGATGGGCTTTCGCGGTACGGTGTAGTGGCGAGAGTGAATAGATCGAATCAAAAAGGAGGAAATATATATGATTATTTTGATTATGGGGGCTTCGCATACAGGGAAGACGGTTTTGGCTCAGAAATTGCTGGAAGAGTATAAGTATCCTTATTTTTCTATTGATCTATTGAAGATGGGCCTGATTAGAAGCGGCAGCACAGATCTGACACCGGAAGATGACGAGGAACTTATGACGTACCTGTGGCCGATCGTGAGAGAGACAATAAAAACCGCGATAGAAAACCACCAGAACCTCATAGTAGAAGGTGCCTATATTCCCTTCAGCTGGAAAGAAGACTTTGAAGAAAGCTATCTAAAAGAAATACAATACTATTGCCTGGTCATGTCCGAAATCTACATACAAAATCACTTCGAAGACATAAAAAAACACGCCAGCGCCATAGAAAAAAGACTGGACGATTCATACTGCCAAAAAGAATTCCTAATCCAGGAAAACTGCCATAATTTAAGTATGTGCCTAAAATACGGCCACACACCTATAATAATAGATGAAGAGTACAACCCAGAAATAACTCTATAACATTCAATCCTCATAACCATCCATTTCTCCAACCCCATAAGCTGCCTCCGCCATCACAGACAGGCGTCCCCTCAATTCCGAACCCGCCCCACAAGACAAATACTGGATCGTCCCCCCAGCAGAACCGTCCCATCCACCGCCGGTGCAGTTTCTTCATCGAATGTCACCTGCGCCGGATCCCCCGTGTTCACTGCGATGTGCCAGCTATAATTCTGGGGCAGTTCTGGGAGTGTCAGCTCCAGCGTGCGCCAGTAAGGATTTATCGCAAGGTATATGATATCCTCTTTTTCAGAAGTCTTATCATATCCGGCGAACATGATGCCGAGTGTTCTGGATTCGGCACTGTAGTCCGGGGTCCAGGGAGTCAGGCCATGTTGGCTGGTGAAAGGAAAGCCGGTGCGGCTGGGATTTAAGCATTTACGAATTGCCGGATGTCTTTTACGGAATGCAATCATGTAGCGGAAAAACTCAAAAAGTTCTTCGTTGCTCTCCAGCAGGCTCCAGTCCAGCCAGGAGATGGGATTGTCCTGACAGTAGGGATTGTTGTTACCGAAACGGGTGTCTCCGAATTCATCGCCTGCAAGGAACATGGGGGTTCCCCGGCTGCACATTAAGACGGCACAGGCATTGCACATCATCCTGAAGCGGAGTGCATTGACCTCGGGGTTGTCTGTTTCGCCTTCTACGCCGCAGTTCCAGCTGTTGTTGTCATTGGTGCCGTCTGTGTTGTCCCAGCCGTTTGCCTCGTTGTGCTTCTGGTTGTAAGAGTACAGGTCGTAGAGCGTGAAACCATCATGGCAGGTCAGGAAATTGATGGAGGCGTTCAGACCTCTGGAAGCCGGATCATACAGGTCTGGTGAGCCTAGGATTCTCATCGCGGCGGCCCTGGTCATTCCTGCATCCCCCTTTAAAAATCTGCGCAGGTCATCCCGGTATTTGCCGTTCCATTCCGCCCATCTCTTCCAGGATGGGAAGGAGCCGACCTGATATAGTCCGCCTGCATCCCAGGCTTCCGCGATCAGCTTTACATTTCCCAGAATGGGGTCAAAAGCAAGGCTTCGCAGCAGCGGGGGCTGGCTCATGGGGGAACCGTCATCGCTGCGGCCCAGGATGGATGCCAGGTCAAAGCGGAATCCGTCAACCCGGTAATCTGTCACCCAGTAGCGCAGGCAGTCCAGGATGAGCTGCTGGACAACCGGGTGGTTGCAGTTCAGTGTATTGCCGCATCCGCTGAAGTTATAATAATAACCGTCGGGAGTAAGCATATAGTAAATGTGGTTATCAAATCCTTTGAAGCAAAAACTGGGACCATATTCATTTCCCTCAGCAGTGTGGTTGAATACAACATCCAGAATGACGTCAATCCCATTGTCGTGCAGGGATTTGATCAGTTCCTTCAGCTCCCGGCCTTCCTGGTTATATTCTACGGAGGAGGCATAACTGGTATTTGGAGCAAAGAAACTGACCGGATTGTATCCCCAGTAGTCCAGCAGCTGGTTATTGTCCAGAAGACGTGCGTCCCGCATCTCATCGAATTCGAATATGGGCATCAGTTCCACGGTATTGATGCCGAGCCGCTTCAGGTAAGGAATCTTTTCTTCCAGACCGCGGAAGGTGCCGGGATGCCTGGTCTGAGAGGAATCGTCGTTCGTAAAGCCGCGTACATGGGTCTCATAGATAATCATATCCTCCATGGGGATCTGGGGCTGCCGTTCCCTGCCCCAGTCAAAATTGTTGCGCACAACGCGTGCACGGTAGCCGTGCTGCGAGCAGTTCTTACATCCCCACTTGCTCTGTCCTGTGACGGCTCTTGCATAAGGATCCAGCAAAATCTTTGTCTTGTCAAAGCGCAAACCCTTCTTTTCATCGTATGGCCCGTCCAGGCTGTATGCATATTCAAATTCTTCAATGTCCAGTCCAAAAACAATCATAGAGTAGACAAAACCGATTTTATAGTGTTCAGGAAACGGGATCACTGCAAAAGGAGATTCTGCCTTGCGGTGGAAGAGCAGAAGCTCGCAGGAGTAAGCTTTGTGGGATTGGATAGTAAAGTTAACTCCGCCGAGGATAATGGTTGCACCAAAGGTGTTAAAGAATCCCGGGCGGACAAGAAAACCGTTGATGCAATCAAGAGGTTCCAGCTGTTTGCCGGGCACCAGGGTCATATCGGAAGTCTGTATTGGCATGAATGTCAGCTCCTTTCTCTTTATTTATGCTGATAATAGAATACGGCCACCTGTGTCCGGTCCCGCAGTTCCAGCTTATCAAGGATCGAACTCAGATAATTTCTTACGGTACCTTCGCTCAGAAACAGTGTGGAGGCAATCTCTTTGTTGCTCAGCCCGTCGGCAATGAGCCGGATGATTTCGAGTTCTCTGTCGTTTATCTCATAGGATGCGTAGTTAAAGGCCGGCGGCTTCTGCAGAAGGGAAGGAATTTTAGAGACGATGGCATCCCCGAATACGGTCTGGCCCGAATATACTGCGCGGATTGCCGGAACGATGTTCTGATAGTCCTGTTTCAGAAGATAACCCTTTGCTCCAAGCTTCAGTGCCTTGATGATATATTCGTCATCAGAAAAGGTAGTAAGCAGCAGAATTCTGGCATCGGGAAACTCTTTGAGTATCTCTGCAGAGGCATCCAGTCCGTTCATATCCTTCATGCGGATGTCCATGAGGAGCACATCGGGTCTGTACTGCCTGAAAAGCGCGGCGGCCTCACTGCCGTCGCTTCCGCACGCGGGTACATGAAAATCCTCCTGTGTCTCCAGTATCGTTTTCAAGGCGCCTGCCACAAGAAAGTCGTCGTCTATGATCAGAATATTCATCTCTTAAATCTCCTTTGGTATTGTAATAAATATTTTAAAACCTTTGTCTGTTAGAATCTGTATATTGCCTTTCAAAGACTGGATCCGCTCTTTCATATTGACAAGGCCGATTCCAGAGCTGGTGTTAGAAAAAGCAGTCCCGTTATCTTCGATTAAGAGTTGGTAAAGGGCGGGGTGTTCACGCATAATAATGTTTACATGTGTAGCGTTGCTGTGTTTTATGATGTTGGATAGCGCTTCTTTTGTAATACTGATAAACGAATATTTAATTTCCCTCGAAATCTCTCTGCTCATATCATAGTGGAAAGATACTGTGCAGAAATTAAAATCTGTAAGAAGGCTGTTTACCGCCTCTTCTAAGTTTATGGCCTCATCATGCAGGTCATGCACACTGTTTCGGATGGTGTCCATGGCAGAATTCAGTGTAGAATCCAGGGTTTCCAGCGGTTCTGACAGGGCGCTTTCCTTATTGACGGCCCGCAGTGCCCCCACCATGAGGATGGAACGGGAGAGGAGATGTCCCACATTGTCGTGGATCTCACGGGCAATCCGGTTGCGCTCCCGCAATGTTGCGGCATAGATTTCATAATCCTGTTTTTCCAGCAGCGCGTGGTTCTTCTCAGTAAGCAGGATATTCAGTTCGGTACTGTCATCTCTTGTCCTCTTAAACAGGGTGTCCAGCTGTTCATAGATCCCCGTGCTTCTTTGAAGCAGGAATGCCAGTATAAAACCAAAAATTCCGATGCAGAGAAGATACGGATCTGTTTCCCGGATGCCATACGTCCAGAAATACAGACAAAGGCCGGCCGCCGCCGGAATAAAGTCTTTGTGGCGCAGCAGCACATAAGCAAATGCGGGATAAAAACAAAGCAGAACGGGAAGTTGTATGGAAACGAACAGATACAGGATTAAAACAGGAAGGAGAAGTTTATCCAGCTCAAGGAAATAATCGGAGCAGCATAAAATAAGCGCCGTTAAAAAGGCAAGTACATAGACAATATCAAGCGAAGCGTGAAATATAGTAAAAAAGCTAAATAAAAGCAATAGCCCTGTGTCTCTGAAAAAATTCATATAAACCTCTTTCTGTGCTGGCGGATCATTACAGTTTATTATAGCTCCCATTATAACATAAACAAAAGAGCCGTGAAACACCTCACCGGACATTTACCAAAAGGACACGCTTATATCTGGCTAAAGCAGGATCTGGATGAAATGACATTTGTCACATGAAGATCATGACGTATGACACTACCTCAAACAGAGGAAAGAAAGTATACTTAGAGCATAAAAAACAGGGCCGGCAAACGGCTGAGAATAAAAGAAGTCAGAGGAGGCTTTGTAATGATAAAAATAGAAAATCTGGTAAAACGTTATGGAAAACTTTTGGCACTGGACCATTTGAACCTGGAGATTGAAGAGGGGGAGATCTACGGACTGCTTGGGCCGAACGGCTCGGGAAAAACAACAGCAATCAGCTGTATGCTGGCTCTTTTGAAATACGACAAGGGAACAATCAGCATCTTTGGCGAGGAGATGAGCCCGGATAACTACGGTATTAAACAGCAGATTGGAATTGTACTTCAGAATGTGGCAGTCTTTGACGAGCTGACCGTTTATGAAAATATTGATTATTTCTGCGGACTGTATGTGAAAAACAGCCAGGAGAGAAAAAAACTGGTGGCCGAGGCCATCGAGTTTGTGGGGCTGGAGGAATACATAAAGATGCGGCCCAAGAAGCTTTCAGGTGGTCTGCTCAGGCGCTTGAACATTGCATGCGGGATTGCCCACAAACCCCGTCTGATTATCATGGATGAACCGACGGTGGCTGTAGACCCGCAGAGCAGAAACCGGATTCTGGAGGGAATACAGGAGCTGAACAGGCAGGGCTCCACCATCATTTACACCTCTCACTACATGGAGGAAGTGGAGCAGATCTGTACGAAAATTGCCATTATGGATCATGGCAGAAGCATTGCAGTGGGGACAAAAGAAGAGCTGAAAAGCATGATTAAGACAGGGGAAACAGTAACGATTGAGGCGGTCGTACTGGGTACAGATCAGATCAAAGATATCCGCCTTCTCCCTCATGTATTTGACGTAAAATATGATGAACAGGTTCTGACAGTGCGGTGTACAGGCGCAAAACATAATCTGATACGTATTCTGAACTATTTGCAGGAAAATGAAATATCATTCGGCAGGGTGTTCTCAGAACTGCCCACATTGAACGATGTTTTCCTCGAAATCACGGGAAAAGAACTGAGAGACTAGGAGGAGATCACATGTTACATTTAATGAAATATGATGTCAAAGTAAAACTGCATAATTTCAATATGCTGTTCTGGCCCCTGGTATTTCCGCTTCTCCTGGCCACCTTCTTTTACTTTGCATTTGGAAAAATAGAAGAAGCCGATTTTGAGACGGTTCCGGTTGCGATTGTAGAAGAACAGGGCCAGGCCGCGGATAAAGAATTTCTGGAATTCCTGGATACAATGGAGGAGGATGACTCCAATCTGATCCATGTAGAGTCCATGGATGAAAAAAAAGCGGTCAGTGAACTGAAAAGCAAAAAGATTTCCGGTATTTATTATGTAGGGGAGACCCCCACTCTGACGGTGGGCGGCGTAGGTATGGGAGAAAGTATTCTGCAGTCTCTGCTGGAAAGTTATCTGGATGGAAAGCAGACGATGATGAAGATTGCAGAAAACCACCCGGAAGGCCTGCAGAATGCGGCAGCCCAGATGTCGGACTATCAGGATATGGTGGAACAGGTATCTCTGGGCGGCAAAACGACGGACGGGAATTCGCAGTTCTTTTATGCGCTGATTGCAATGGGATGCCTGTACGGCTGTTTTATCGGCTTCGGCTCTGCACTTACCCTGCAGGCGAATCTGACGGCTCTGGCGGCCAGAAGATGCGTCACACCGACTCACAAACTGAAGCTGATCCTTTCAGAGATGCTGACTTCATTCGGAATCCATTTCATCAATATCATTATACTGCTTTTGTATCTGCGGTATGTGCTTCAGATGGAGTTCAAAGGGGAGATGCCGCAGATGCTGCTCGTATCCTTCATAGGCTGTATGATCGGGGTTTCCATGGGGATTTTTATCAGCAGCATCAGCAAGTTCGGAGAAGGCGTCAAGATTGGAATTCTGCTAGGAATTTCTATGGTATGCAGTTTCCTGGCGGGCCTGATGAACTCAGAAATGAAATTTGTCGTAGAAAGATACTGCCCTATTATAAACCGGATTAATCCGGCGGCACTGATATCGGATGCATTTTATTGTATCAACGTCTACGACGATCCGGCCAGGTTCAGACGCAGCCTGATTATCTTAACCGTGATGTCAGTGGTGCTGCTGCTGGGATCATTCTTGGCAGTCAGGAGGGAACGCTATGACAGTATTTAAGGGATATATGAAAATTGTAAAAGCAAATATTGGGCTGATCCTTATGTATCTGGTGATTTTTTTAGGAATTACAATGATGATTCAGGCCGTTACGAAGGACACCGGCGGAGGCAGTTACAGTGCCGAAAGCGTACAGATCGGCATCGTGGATGAAGACGGCGGTGTTTTGGCAGAAGGAGTGAAGGATTACCTGGGACAGTTTCATGATGTAACCTTAATGGAGAATGACAAAGAAAAGCTGCAGGAGAGCCTGTTTTACAGGAACCTGGAATACATCGTCAAGATTCCGGGCGGATTTGAAGAAAAATGTCTGGAGGACGGGGAAAAGCTGGAAGTGACGAAAGTACCCGGGTCTTATACCAGCTTCTATGTGGATCAGCAGATCACCAGTTTCCTGAACAGCGTAAAAACCTACTATGCCGCCGGATATTCCGCGTCAGATGCGGTTGATTCAGCACTGGACCGGCAGGATGCCAGTATCAAGATGATGGATATTAACGGAAACGCCGGTGAAATACCGGGGTATACCTACTATTACAGATACATTCCATATCTGCTGTTGTGTGTCCTCTGCTATGTGCTGGGCAATATCCTGTCTGCCTTCCGCAAGGGCGATATCCCCAAAAGGATGCAGGCAAGCGCGGTATCAAGCCGCAGACAGAATCTGGAGGCGCTTCTGGCGGCAGGGATTCTTGGCGGCGCTCTGTGGGCAGTCTGCATTGCAGGAGGTTTTCTGCTCTATGGAAAAGAACTCCTGAAAAGCAGTTCCATCCCCTATTATCTTATCAACTCACTGGCGCTTCTGTTTGTGGTACTGGCACTGGCTTATCTGGTGGGAATGCTGACAAGCAACACCAATGCATTAAACGGTATTGTCAATACAATATCACTGGGGATGTGTTTCCTGAGCGGAGTCTTCGTACCTCTGGATATTCTGAACAAAGAAGTAAAAACCGTGGCTCAGTTCCTTCCGATCTACTGGTATGAAAAGGTGAATGATACACTCTCCCAATTTGGAAACATTACAGGCAGTGTAAGAGCAGAGGTACTGCAGTCGATTGGAATACAGCTGGTATTTGCAGCGGCGATTGTATGCGTTGCTATGGCATTGTCAAAAAAGAAAAGAATTGCGGCATAAACTTAAAAACAATGCTGTACCTTTGGGAAAATATATGTTAGAATTTAGAAAAGATGTTCTTCGCGTAATGCGGGGAACATTTTTTCTGAGATTGGAAGAGAAAATGATACAGACTGAGGAGAGGTATAGTACTATATGACATTATTTAAACGCAAAGACGACGGACTGGATATAGACTGGGGGAAGTTTTACAGGAGTGTTTTTGCTCTTGTAATTCCCATGGCACTGCAGAACCTGATCAATGTCGGTGTCACTGCCGCCGATGTGATTATGTTGGGAAAGGTGGGAGAGAAGGCGCTCTCAGGCGCATCACTGGCAGGACAGGTGCAGTATATTATGGTGCTCTTTCTGTTTGGGCTGACCTCCGGGGCAACAGTGCTGACTGCCCAGTACTGGGGAAAGGGCGACAGGAAGACAATTGAAAAGATCCTGGGGCTGGGAATGAAGGCGGCGATTATTGTCACTGCCATTTTTACGGTGGCGGCCCTGCTGATTCCGGAGCTTCTGATGCGGATATTTACAAATGATCCCGCGGTTATATCGGAGGGAGTTAAATATCTGAGAATTGTTGCATTTTCCTATGTATTTATGGGGATTACACAGGTTTATCTGTATATCATGCGAAGCGTAGAGCGGGTGGTGGTCGCAACGGTCGTATATCTGATCTCCCTGCTCTGCAATGTGGTATTGAATGCAATCTTTATATTCGGCCTGCTCGGCTGCCCGGCAATGGGAATACAGGGCGCAGCGCTGGGAACACTGGCTGCACGGTTTGTGGAACTGGTGCTTGTGTTCGGGTATGCAAGGCTGCTTAACAGGGATATTAAGTTCCGCTTCCGGTATCTTCTGCGGACAGAGAAATTGCTGTTAAAAGATTTTCTGCGATATGCGATGCCGGTTGTAATGAATGAGGTGATGTGGGGCCTTGGTACGGCGGCCAATACAGCCATTCTGGGGCATATGGGCAGTGCGGCGGTGGCGGCCAATTCCGTGGCCCAGGTGGCAAGGCAGCTGGCTACGGTCGTGGCATTCGGCCTTTCCAGTGCAACGGCAATCTACCTGGGCAAGACGATCGGAGAGAAAAAGTTTGAACACGCAAAAGCCTATGCACATCGTTTTCTTCTCCTGAGTGTTGTGATGGGAGCAGTGGGCGGCGTAATCATTCTTGCATCGGCGCCGATTACGGTAGCCGTTCTCTCGCTGACTCCTGCGGCAAAGAGTTATCTGAAATTTATGTTCTTTGTCATGTCTTACTTTGTAATTGCACAGTCCTTTAATACAACGATGGTGGTCGGAACATTCCGGTCCGGTGGAGATACACGGTTCGGGCTGATTATGGATGTTTCCACCATGTGGGGCTGCTCCATACTGTTCGGCTTTCTGGCCGCCTTTGTATTCCACTGGGGCGTGCCGGTCGTCTATATCATTCTGATGAGTGACGAGCTGATCAAGGTGCCCATCACATGGATCAGATACCGAAGCTATAAGTGGCTGAAGGATGTGACGAGGGAGATCGAATAGTTCTGCCTCACGGGTGTACTTTTTTTCAGAGTGTGTTATAATAGGAACAGTGAGCCGGCGTCTAAGATACAGGTCCGGCTTTGGTATCATGAAAGAAAGAGAAGGTAGAGTATTATGGCAGATGAGTACAGCAATGGCTGCAGCGAAGAGTCCTGTTCAGGATGTGCACATGCCGGGACATGCGAGAGCAAAAAAGAGGATTTCAGAGTCCCTGCAAATGCATATTCACAGGTGAAAAAAGTAATCGGCGTGATCAGCGGAAAGGGTGGCGTGGGTAAATCCCTCGTGACCGCTTCCCTTGCCAGAATGATGCGTGAAAAAGGATATACAGTAGGAATTCTGGATGCTGATATTACGGGACCGTCCATACCAAAGATGTATGGCGTACATGAGATGGCAAAGGGCAGTGAGGACGGAATGTTCCCCTGCATCGCAAAAGATGAGACAAGAATTATGTCAGTGAACCTTTTGCTGGATGATGAAGACACTCCGGTTATCTGGAGAGGACCAGTGATTGCGGGCGTAGTCACACAGTTCTGGACAGATGTTATGTGGGGTGACCTGGATTATCTGTTTGTGGACATGCCTCCTGGAACAGGGGATGTTCCGTTGACCGTATTCCAGTCCCTGCCGGTTGACGGCGTGGTTATCGTAACCTCCCCGCAGGATCTGGTTCAGATGATTGTAAAAAAAGCCTACAATATGGCAAAGCAGATGAATATCCCGGTACTGGGTATTGTGGAGAACTACAGCTATCTGAAATGTCCGGACTGCGGAAAAGAGATCAGCGTGTTCGGCGAGAGCCACATCGATGAGATCGCAGCAGACTTAGGCCTGCCGGTTCTTGGCAAGATGCCGATCGACACGAAGATTGCAGAAGCTGTTGAGCAGGAGAAATTCTACGAGACAAAGAACCCGTATCTTAAAGATATCGAGCTTTAGAAAAAGAAAAGGCATCGGCCGCTATGAATACTTCATACGGAAGATGCCTTTTTATTTTGATAAATATTACAGTTTAATATTCTTGAAGAGATCGCCAAGGCTGGTTCCAATATTCTCACTTTTCGGAATCTCCACCTTTACTTCCACTTCTTCCTGATTCTCTTCCAGAGCCTTCATACTCAGGCTGATCTTTCCTTCTTTGATGCCGATTACTTTTACTTTAACAGTGTCACCGACCTTCAGCACTTCGCCAGGAGTCTTAATACGCTTCTGGGAAATCTGGGAAATATGCACCAGCCCGGACAGTCCATTATCAAGCTTGATAAAAGCACCATAGTTCTGAAGAGTCTCAACGGTCCCCTCCATAACAGTGCCTGTCTTAATGCTGGCAATCTGCTCAGCACGTGCCTGCTGTTCTTTTTCCTTCAGGATCTCACGTGCGGATAATACAAGGCGGTTATTAGCCTGATCCACATCGATCACACGGACTTCAATATCTTTCAGTAAATATGTCTCCAGATCCTCAATATATGAAAGAGAAAGTTTGGATGCAGGGATAAATCCGCGCAGACCTTCTACCATAGCGATAGCACCGCCGTTCACAACGCCTTCTACTTTTACAGGAAGGATTGTTTTCTTTTCCATATAGTCCATGACTCTGTTCCATGGATTGGCATCATCGAAATGTCCTTCATAATCCGCCATTGTCTCTACAGGTTCTTCGTTTGTCTGTAACTCTTCTGTTTTCATTTCTTCACTCATCGTAGCACCTCAACTTATCTTTTAATAATTCATATAGTCCATATGGTTTAAGTATAGCATATTTATTACCCAAAAAACAACAGTTTACTGCATTTAGATCACGAGCTTTTAGTATCGGGAGAGGGGGACGCCAGGCGGAGTGTAAGCGGCAGGCCTTCCTGCCTGTAAGGTCGGTTTAAAATCCTGACCGCTTGACGAAGAAGTTCTAATAGAGCAGAAGGCGTTTTAAACCGACCTTACAGGCAGGAAGGCCTGCCGCTTACACTCCGCCTGGCTGGGCGCATCCAAGGGGAAGGAAAACCTGTTATCCGGTGGGATTCGTGAACCGGGGCGGCGGATGGGGATGGCTGTGCGTAACATGCATCTTGGGGATATGTACTTGAATTAGTTTATTATTGGCCCGTAGCTTACGATTTCCTTTAAAATAAAAAAAGCTGAGAATTCCCTAACTATAATTTCAAGGAATCAGCACCAGCCATCTAAAACTTTCCGCATATACAACACACATCCGCCGCCCCGGTCTGAGTCCCCTCCGTGGAACGGGTTTTTTCTTCCGCCTGGATGAGCCAAGCCTGCCGTGGAACGGGACGAGGTGCAGACGTAAGCATATATCTGTCTGGAATACATAGAGCGAGCTTAGCAGCAGTTAGAGGAAACACACACAATCAGCCGGACAAAAGTTGA